>NZ_JAVTIY010000006.1:0-340220 GCF_031843745.1 Microbacterium sp. WCS2018Hpa-9 | reverse complement strand
GGCGGATGCCACGGCATCCGCCCCGCCTCCACATTCTCAGAAAGAAGGAATCACCATGAGCGTTCTCACCCTCGATCAGGTCCGCATCCACGCAGGCTCCAGCACGCAGCAGGAGGCGCTGCAGGAGGCGACCGACATCCTCGTGTCCGTCGGCGCCGTGACCCCCGCCTACGTCGACGCGATGCGTCAGCGCGAAGAGACCGTCTCGACCTACATGGGCAACGGTCTGGCGATTCCGCACGGCACGAACGACACCAAGGATGCGATCCTCGCATCGGCGCTCTCGGTCGTGCGCTACGACGGCGGAGTCGACTGGGCCGGTGAGCCCGCGACCTTCGTGATCGGCATCGCCGGGCGCGGCGACGAGCACCTCGAGATCCTCTCGCAGATCGCGATCCTGTTCTCGGACGACGACGACGTCGCGAAGCTCAACGCCGCGCAGACGCCAGAAGAGCTCTACGCCCTGCTCTCGGCGGTGAACGACTGATGAAGGCCGTCCACTTCGGCGCGGGCAACATCGGTCGCGGCTTCGTCGGACTGCTGCTGCACGAAGGCGGCTATGAGGTCGTGTTCTCCGACGTCGCCGACACTCTGGTCGATGCGATCAACGCTGTCGACTCGTACACCGTGCACGAGGCGGGCCCCGGCGGCACCGACCACGTGGTCTCGGGCTTCCGCGCCGTGAACAGCAAGACCGATCCTGATGCCGTCGCCGACGAGGTCGCGACCGCCGATGTCGTCACGACGGCCGTCGGGCCGACGGTGCTGCGTTTCGTGGCTCCGACGATCGTGGCAGGGCTCGCCCGCCGCTCGGCCGGCGCCGCCCCGCTGCAGGTCATGGCGTGCGAGAACGCGATCGGCGCGACCGACACCCTTCGAGCCGAGATCGAGAAGGCGGCGGGAGTGGATGCCGAAGAGTTGCTCTCACGCGCGGTGTTCGCGAACACCGCAGTCGATCGCATCGTGCCGGGGCAGCCCGCGGACGGCGGAGTGGACGTCACGGTCGAGCCGTACTTCGAGTGGGCGATCGAGTCGGAGGCCTTCGGCGGCGCGCTGCCGAAGATCCCCGGAGCGCACTTCGTCGAGAACCTCGCGCCGTACATCGAGCGCAAGCTCTTCACCGTGAACACCGGGCACGCGGCGACGGCGTACTTCGGCGCTCGTGCCGGCATCGAGCGCATCTCGGATGCGCTGGCGGATCCCGAGATCGCCGCTCGCGTATCGGCCACGCTCGAAGAGACCTCGGCGGTCCTCGTCGCCGAGCACGGTCTCGACCCCGCCGAGCTCGCCCGGTACCGCGCGACGATCCTCGAGCGCTTCCGCAATCCGGCGCTCGTCGACACCGTGCAGCGGGTCGGGCGACAGCCGCTGCGCAAGATCTCGCGGCACGAGCGGTTCATCGGGCCCGCGGCGATGGCCGCCGAGCGAGGGCTCTCCACCATCGCGCTGGTCGGCGCCGTCACCGCCGCGCTGGAGTTCGAGGAGCCCGACGACGAGCAGGCGGTCGAGATGCAGGAGGCCCTGCGCACCGAGGACGCGCTCGCCTTCACCTCGCGCACGACGGGGCTGGACCCCGAGCACCCGCTGTTCCCCGCGGTTCGCGATGCCGTGGTCTCACGTCAGACGGCTCTGAACGCCTCCTGAGCGCCCCTGCACGCATCACCCGCGCCCTCTGCCGATACGATCGGCGGAGGGCGCAGGTGCGCGCACAGCGAGGTGCGGGAGCAGCATGAACAGATACGCCGTCATCGGCGCGGGGCCGTCAGGTCTCGCTGCCGCCCGCGCTCTCACGAGGCGCGGGATCGGCATCGACGGGTACGAGGCGTCTGCAGGGGTCGGCGGGCTCTGGGACATCGACAACCCGCGCAGCACGATGTACGAGTCCGCGCATCTGATCTCGTCACGCACCACGACCGAGTTCACCGAGTTCCCCCTGCGATCGACGGTCGACTACCCGGGTCATCGCGTGCTGCGGCAGTACTTCCGCGACTACGCCGACCACTTCGGTCTCGCCGACCACTTCCGGTTCGAGACGAGGGTCACCCGCCTCGAGCCGCAGGGCGGCGGCTGGGACCTCACCAGCGACGGCCCCGAGGGCGAGCAGACCAGGTGGTATGCCGGCGTCGTGCTCGCGAACGGCACCCTGGCCGAGCCGAACATCCCTGTGTTCGCAGGCACGTTCACCGGCGACCTCATGCACACGAGCGCGTACAGGTCCCCCGATCAGCTCGCCGGCAGGCGCGTGCTCCTGATCGGCGCGGGCAACTCGGGCTGCGACATCGCGGTGGATGCCGTGCACCACGCCGCATCCGTCGACATGAGCGTGCGTCGCGGCTACTACTTCGTCCCGCGGTATCTCTTCGGTCGACCGAGCGACACCCTCAATCAGGGTCGTCCGCTGCCCGCGCGCATCAAGCAGGCCGTCGACAGTCGCGTGCTGCGGGCGTTCACCGGCGATCCGGTGCGCTTCGGCTTCCCGAAGCCCGACTACCGCATCTACGAGTCGCATCCGATCGTCAACACCATGATCCTCAACCATCTCGGCCAGGGTGACCTGCGCATCCGTCCGGACGTCGACCGGTTCGACGGGTCGACCGTGCGGTTCCGCGACGGCACGGCCGACGAGTACGACCTCGTACTGCTCGCGACCGGCTACACGCTCGACTATCCGTTCGTCGACCGTGCGCACCTGCACTGGCGCGGCGCGGCCCCTCGGCTGTTCCTGAACATCTTCCCCGCCTCGTTCAACGGCCTCTACGTGATGGGCATGATCGAGGCATCCGGCATCGGATGGCAGGGACGCTACGAGCAGGCCGACCTGCTGGCGACCTATCTCGACGCCGTCGAGCACGCTCCGGCCACCGCGGAGCGGTTCCGAGACCGGGTGACCTCGGAGCCGTGGCCCGATCTCACCGGTGGTTATCGCTACCTCGGGCTCGACCGCATGGCCTACTACGTCAACAAGGACGCCTACCGCGGCGCCGTCCGTCGCGAGAAGCACGGGCTGGAAGACCCGACAGGGCTGCGGTCCTGATCCTCGGGGCAGTTCACATGCACAGGCTCTAGCCTTGATCCCGTGCAGAAGAAGCGTGGCCGTCGGGTCCTGAAGGTGATCGTCTGGGGACTCGTCGCCGTCCTCGTGCTCGGAATCGGCGGAATCGTCGCCTGGAGCCAGATCGGGGTGATGCCCGCCGAGAAGGCACCGCTGGCGAGCGTCCGAGAGAACCCGGCGATCGACGTCGAAGACACCGATCAGGGAATCGTCCTCACGCCCGCAGACGGCGAGTCCGAGACGGGTCTCGTGTTCATCCCGGGCGCGAAGGTGGAACCGTGGGCGTACGCCGCGATCCTGCAGAGCCTCGCTGAGGAGGGCGTGACGGTGGTGATCACGCGGCCCTGGCTGAACCTGGCGTTCTTCGACCTGCGCGGCCTGGATTCCTTCACATCGGCGGCTCCCGACATCGACGAGTGGGCGGTCGGAGGCCACTCGCTGGGCGGCGTGCGCGCATGTCAGCTCGCCGCTGATGCCGAGGGGCTCGTGCTGTTCGGGTCGTACTGCTCGAACGATGTCTCCGGCACCGACCTCGCCGTGCTGAGCATCTCGGGCAGCGAAGACGGACTCTCGACGCCCGAGAAGATCGACGCGGCTCGAGACCAGCTCCCGGCCGACGCCGAGATGGTCGAGATCGAGGGCGCATCCCACGCATCGTTCGGCGACTACGGCCCACAGGCCGGCGACGGGACGCCGACGCTCACGGACGCCGAGATGCATGCCGAGGTCGCCGAGATCCTGAATCCGTTCATGGCTGAGCTCCCTCGGGGCTGATCCGCTTCCCGCTCTCAGTCTCAGCCGGACTCCGCCTCAGTCGATGACGGGATCGAGCAGCGGATGCAGGTGCCGGCTGCCGAGCACCCCGGCCGCCGTCCGTGCGCCCGCGCTGAGCGCCGCCGGAACGTCAACTCCGGAGAGTCGGGCGTCGAGCACACCGGCGAGGAAGGCATCGCCGGCGCCGTTCGTATCGACGACGTCGACCGGCACCGCCGCCACGCGGTGCTCCACGCCGTCGGCATCGATCGCCACAGCACCCTCGGCGCCGAGTGTGCACACCGCGAGCGACGCTCCCGCCGAGATGCGCGAACGCAGGAAGGCGATCGGATCGGCGAGGCGGTCGGCGTTGCAGAACACGGCGTCGGCGGCATCGAGGAACGGCCGGTGGAAGTCCGCCTCGCCGTCGTAGTCGTGCACGTCGACCCAGATGGGGCGCCCGGTGGCACTGGCCGCGGGCAGAAGCCGCAGAGGTTCCGCCGCGAGGTCGAGCACGATCGCATCGGCCTCACGCATCGCCGCGACCAGGGCATCGTCGTCGGCGCCGCCCGTCGCCGCGGGCGAGGCGAGGTAGAGCGACACGCGCCCGCCGCGACGGGTCATGAGATTCAGGTGACGCTCAGTGGCGTCGCCCTCGCCCCACAGAGTGCGCACCCCTGCCCTGTCGAGGGCACTTCGCACACGTTCCCCCGGCTCGTCCTCAGCGGTCAGCGCATACAGCAGCGTCTGTCGCCCGAGCGCCGTGAGGCTGAGCGCCTTGCCCGCGCTCGTGCCGCCGATCGTCTCCCAGGAGTCCTCGGCGAACTGCATGTGGGGCACGGGCTCCGGCAGGCGGTCGAGCACGACGATCGAGTTCCAGGAGGCGGGCCCCGCGATGAAGACGGATGCAGTCATGGCTCCATCTTGCCCGGTTGGACCGCCCGATCAGCCGATCCGCTTGATCAGCGAGTCCAGGCCCATTCCGTAGTCGATGCGCACGACAGGCAGCGCGAGCTTGTCCGTCCCGATCTCGACGAACCCCGGTTCGATGGTCCGTGCCATCTCGAAGCCGGCCTGTGCGACGCCCTGCTTGGCGGTGTCGTTGTAGTGTCCGAACGGATACGCGATCACCTCGCGCACTCCGAGCACGTCCCCTGAGGCGTTCAGGTCGGCCGCGATCTCGTCAGCCGTCCAGTTCGTCATCCGGCCCTTGCCGTTCTCTCCGGCCTGGTGCATGTCGTGGGTGTGCGAGCGGCGCAGGACGTAGATAGACGGCGGCGGGTCCTGCCGGTAGGCCGTGATCATGAACGACGTCGAGAGGAGCTTGTTCCTCTCGATCACCGGAACCGCCAGGTCGAACCAGGTCTGGTCGGCGTCATCGTCGGTGATGATCACCGAGCGAGCAGGCAGCGAGAGGCGTCCGTCGATGAACGCGCTGAGCTCGTCCCAGGTCGGAAGATAGAACCCGGTCGTCGCGATGTGCGTCATCTGCGCGTCGAAGTCGCCGATGTACGCGTAGTTGCCGCGCAGCCACCCCGACTCGCCGTCGGGGTTCGCCGTGAACTGGTGGTACATCAGGATCGGCACCTGCACATCGGCAGCGGCGTTCGCCTCAGGGGTCGTCCACCCGGCGAACAGCTCGGTCTGCTGATCGACGCAGGCGACGGGGTCGGCGCCGTTCACCCGCGCGGCGACGGTGTATGCGGCGGCATCCGCCTCGGTCGTGTACCACCCCGCGAACACCCGCCCATCCTGCGTCGGGATCGGAAGGGCCGCATAGAGCGCGTCCTGCCGCTGCAGCATGGGCTCGGGCGGGGCTCCCTCGCCGACGAAGCTCACCGCGCACGCCAGCGGGTCGTCGGCATCCGCGAGGAGCTGCTGAGCGGGTGTCAGCGGACGCTCGATGACGGCGGAGCCGGCGCGCGGGACGCTCTCCTCCGGCGCCCGCGTCGACCAGGCGTATGCCGCTGCCGCGCCTGCCCCGAGCACGACGACGGCGCTGATGATCAGTGCGACGCCGATGCGGCGTCGCTTCCCCCCGGAAGCCATGATCTAAATGTCGAATCCGTCGGCGATCATCTCCACGAGCTCCTCGCGCTCCTCGACGGGCAGGAAGGCTCCGGCCGCGGCGTTGAACTGGAAGGTCTCGAGATCGTCGAGGTCGTACTCGAACGTCTCGACGAGGAGCGACAGCTCACGGGTGAGAGAGGTCGCGCTCATCGTGCGGTTGTCGACGTTCACCGTGACGGCGAAGCCGAGCTGGTAGAGCAGGTCGAAGGGGTGATCGGCGAGGGTGTCGCCCCACGCCGCGATCGCGCCGGTCTGCAGATTCGACGAGGGCGAGAGCTCGAGGGGGATCTCCCGGTCGCGCACCCAGCGGGCGAGGTCGCCGAACTGCACCTGCACCTCGTCGCCCTCCTGGGTGATCACGTGCAGGTCCTCGGCGATGCGCACGCCGTGGCCGAGTCGCAGCGCTCGCCCGTCGATGAGCGCCGATCGGATCGATGCAGGGCCCGCAGCCTCTCCTGCGTGCACCGTGACGGGGAAGAAGTTGTCCGCCAGGTAGTCGAACGCGGCGCGATGGTTCGAGGCGGGGAATCCCTCCTCCGGGCCGGCGATGTCGAAGCCGACTGCCCCGCGCCCGCGGAACCCGACCGCGAGCTCTGCGATCTCGCGAGAGCGGTCGGTGTGACGCATCGCGGTGATCAGCTGGCCGACGCGGATGCTGTGGCCGTCGCGGTCAGCGGCGTCCTCGCCCTCCTCGATGCCCTGCTGCACGGCCTCGACGGCCTGCTCGAGCGAGAGACCGCGGGTGAGGTGCTGTTCGGGTGCCCAGCGGACCTCGCCGTAGATCACTCCGTCATGCGCGAGGTCCTGCACGAACTCGCGCGCGACGCGGGTCAGCCCCTCCGTCGTCTGCATGACGGCCGTCGTCAGATCGAAGGTCTTGAGGTACTCGACCAGAGAACCCGAGTCGCTCTTCTTCGCGATCCACTTGCCGAGAGCGGCCGGGTTCGACTCCGGCACATCGACGCCGATCGCATCCGCCAGCTCGATGATGGTCGACGGGCGCACCGCGCCGTCGAGGTGGTCGTGCAGCGACACCTTGGGCAGGCCTCGCAGAGACGCCCCCTGGATGGTGACATCGCCGTTCGCGTCGATCGACATGGGGATTCCTCTCGGTCGCGGATTCGCTGTGTTCAGGCTAGCGGTCTGCGGATCAGGCTGTGATGCGCTCGCGCACGATCGGACCGGCGGCCGGAGCCTCGTCGCCGATCGCCCATGCGCCCTCGAGCGCCTCGAGGGCACGGGGGAACCGGGCCTCATCGGCGGCGGAGAGAGTGAACAGGGGCTGGCCGGCCACGACGCGGTCGCCGGGCTTGGCGTGCAGATCGATGCCGGCTTCGAAGATCACCGGGTCCTCGGCGCGCGCGCGTCCTGCACCGAGACGCCACGCCGCGATGCCGAACGGCAGCGCGTCCATCTGAGACACCACGCCGTCGGCGGGAGCGGTGATCACGTGCGTCTCGCGTGCCGTCGGCAGCGGTGCGTCCGGGTCGCCGTCCTGCGCACGGATCATGGCCTTCCAGCCGTCCATCGCGCGTCCGTCGTCGAGAGCGGCCTCGACATCGGCATCGGGCTGCCCGGCGAGTGCGAGCATCTCGCGCGCCAGGGCGATCGTCAGTTCACGGACATCGGCGGGGCCCCCGCCTGCCAGCACCTCGACGGACTCGCGGACCTCGTTGGCGTTGCCGATCGCGCGGCCGAGGGGCACGTTCATGTCCGTGAGCAGTGCGGTCGTGGCGACGCCGGAGTCGGTGCCGAGGGCCACCATCGTGCGCGCGAGTTCGCGGGCCCGATCGATGTCCTGCATGAACGCACCCGAGCCGAACTTCACGTCGAGCACCAGCGCGTCCGTGCCTTCGGCGATCTTCTTCGACATGATGCTCGACGCGATCAGCGGGATCGCCTCGACAGTGCCGGTGACGTCACGCAGCGCGTAGAGCTTCTTGTCGGCAGGAGCGAGGCCGGAGCCTGCGGCGCAGATGACCGCGCCCACATCGCCCTGCATCTGCGCGAAGATCTCTTCATTGCTGAGCGCGGCGCGCCAGCCGGGGATCGACTCGAGCTTGTCGAGCGTGCCGCCGGTGTGGCCGAGTCCTCGGCCGGAGAGCTGCGGCACCGCGACGCCGAACGCGGCGACCAGCGGTGCGAGCGGCAGGGTGATCTTGTCGCCCACCCCTCCGGTGGAGTGCTTGTCGACGGTCTTCTTGCCGAGGGTCGCGAAGCTCATCCGCTCCCCCGACGCGATCATCGCGTCGGTGAGCACGCGGATCTCATCGCGCTCCATGCCGCGCTGGAAGACGGCCATCGCGAACGAGGCCATCTGCGCGTCCGACACGTAGCCGCGCGTGTAGGCGTCGACCATCCAGCGCAGCGCCTTCTCGGGCACGGCACCTCCGTCACGCTTGGCACGGATCACATCGACGGCGTCGAAGGGCTCAACGCTCATCGGGCGTCCTCCAGGTCTCGGGGGCCGAACGCATCCGGCAGTACTTCATCGATGGTCCGGATGCCGGAGACGGTCTCCAGCAGCATCCCGGGCATCGCATGTTCATAGAGCAGCTGGCGGCAGCGGCCGCACGGCATGATCGTCTGACCGTCGTTGTTCACGCACACGAAGGCGACGAGCTGGCCGCCACCCGACATGTGCAGGTCGCCCACCAGTGCGCACTCGGCGCACAGGGTCACCCCGTACGACGCGTTCTCGACGTTGCAGCCGGCGACGATGCGACCGTCGCCGACGAGGGCGGCGGCTCCGACCCGGTATCGCGAATACGGCGCGTAGGCCTTGGTCATGGCGTCGGTCGCGACCTGGCGAAGCTCGTCCCAGTCGATGTCAGTCATGTCTCTCCTAGGACTTTATGTACGGCTTGCCGCTGGCCGCCGGCCCGCGGATCTGACCGGCGAAACCGGCGACCGCGAGCAGCGTCACGACATACGGGAGCATCAGCATGAACTCGCCGGGAATCGGTGTCTTGAGGATCGACAGCAGGTTCTGCAGGTTCGTCGCGAAGCCGAAGAGCAGGGCGGCGAGCGTCGCGCGGATCGGATCCCATCGTCCGAAGATCACGGCGGCGAGGGCGATGAAGCCGAGACCCGCCGTCATGTCCTTGCCGAACTGCGGCACCGAGACCAGCGTGAAGTACGCGCCGCCGATGCCGGCGATCGCACCTGCGAGCAGCACGTTCCAGAAGCGCGTCGCGTTGACCTTGATGCCGACCGTGTCTGCGGCCTGCGGGTGCTCGCCGACGGCGCGGACCCGCAGCCCCCACTTCGTGCGGTACAGCCCCCAGGCGACGATGGCCACGGTGATGAACATGAGGTAGACGATGAACGTCTGGTTGAACAGCACCGGTCCGATGATCGGGATGTCGCTGAGCAGCGGGATCTCGATGCGGCTGAAGCGCACCGGAGTGTTGAGCTCGCCCTCGTTCGGTGCGAGCAGCGCGCCGTAGAGGAAGCCGGTGAGACCGCTGACGAGCACGTTGAGCACCACACCGACGATGACCTGCTCGACGAGGTACTTGATCGCGAACGCGGCCAGCACTGCGGCCACGAGCACACCGCCGAGCATGGCACCGAGCAGTCCGATGAAGGGGCTGCCCGTGATGCTCGAGAGCAGCGCGGCCGAGAACGCTCCGAGGAGCAGCTGTCCTTCGATGGCGACGTTGACCACGCCTGCCCGCTCGCCGATGACGCCTCCGAGGGCACCGAACACGAGGGGAACGGAGAGCGAGACGGCGCCGAACAGCAGGCTGCTGACGGGAACGAGGCCCCCGGCGCCCGCCCACACGAGGAACCCGAAGACGGCGATCACGCTGAAAGCGATCACCAGCCAGATCGAGGGCTTGCGATACGACCACGCCCGCAGGAACGCCAGCACCGACAGCAGCGCCAGGATCACGATGACGACCCAACTGGTCGGCCCCGTCGGCAGCGCCACATCCGGCAGAGCGATGGGGGACGTCGGGTCGTTGAGCCGGAAGCTGCTGGTGCCGGTGCGCGGCACGAGCAGGAACAGGAGCGCCAGCAGCACGGTGGCTGCGGCGAGGACGATCGGAGCCTTCAGGTGCCGCTCGCGCACTGTGGCGAGCTGCACGGTTCCGTCGGCGGCTTCGCTCTGGACGAGGGAGGTCATGCGGTCACCGCCTTCTTCGCGGCCTTGGCTCTCGCCTTGGCGGCCTTCTCGAGGTCGGACTTCGGCAGGAAGAACACCGTGCGCAGCAGCGGCGGTGCGGCGATGAAGAGCACGACGAGCGACTGCACGACGAGCACGATGTCGACGGGGATGTCCTGCGCCTGCATCGAGAACGATCCGGCCTTGAGCGCGCCGAACAGGATGCCAGCGGCGAAGGTGCCCCATGCGCGGCTGCGGCCGAGCAGGGCGACGGTGATCGCGTCGAAGCCGATGCCGGCGTCGATCGTCTCGGTGATGCCCGTGGTGACCGCACCCTGCACCTGGTTCATTCCCGCCAGACCGGCGAGAGCGCCGGCGAGGAGCATGGCGTAGACGTAGACGCGCTGCACGCTGATGCCGGCCGCGCGGGCGGCGTGCGGGTTCTCACCCACGGCGCGCATCCGCATTCCGAGCGACGAGCGCTCGATCAGCCACCAGACGAACAGGGTCGCGATGATGACGATCACGAACCCCAGGTCGAGCAGCGGGAACTGCGGCCCGAGGAGCTCGGGGAACTGCGCGCTCTCCGGGGTGGCGTAGCCGAGCGCCTGGTTCGTGCCCGGCTTCTGCAGCAGCCCGGGGGTGCGGATCATCCACAGCAGCAGGTAGTACGCCACGTAGTTGAGCATGATCGTGAGGATGACCTCGTGGGCGCCCGTGCGTGCCTTGAGCAGACCGGCGATCGCACCCCACAGTGCGCCGCCCGCGATGCCGGCGATCAGGGTGACCGGGATGTGCAGCCAGAACGGCAGCTCGAGCTGGAACGTGAGGAGCCCGGCGACGGCGACACCGATGAGCATCTGCCCGCGTGCACCGATGTTGAACAGGCCGACGCGGAAGGCGAGGGCGACGCCGAGACCGGCGGCGATCAGGGGCGCAGCGAACCCCAGCGTGTTGGTCAACGGGCGGATCTGCGCGGCGAAGTCCGCGCCGCGTGCGTTGAAGATCGCTCCGCGGAAGAGCGCCTCGTAGCCGTTGTAGACCGCGTTCCAGATCGCGGCGATGGTGTCGCTCGGACGCTGGAAGAAGTAGCCCGATGCCTCCAGCACGTCCTCGTTCGTGAAGGCGATCAGGATGCCGCCGACGACCAGGGCGAGGAAGATCGCGAGGATCGTCGTGACGGCGCTGCCGCGGAGCATCTCCTTCAGGATCACGTTGCCGCGCGGGGGCGGCGGAACGGCGCCTGAATCGCGCATCGTCGTGGTCGTGTTCACCGAAAGCTGGTCGGCGGATCCCTGCCCGGCCGAGCTGCTCCCCTGTGGCGTCGTACCGCTCATGCGGCCACCTCTCCCTCGGCGGCGCCCGCCATCATCAGTCCCAGCGTCTCGCGCGGGGTGTCGCCGGGAACGATCCCGACGATCGTGCCTCTGTACATGACCGCGATGCGGTCGGCGAGAGCCGCCACCTCGTCGAGCTCGGTCGAGACCACGACGACGGGGATGCCCGCGTCTCTCGTCTCGATGATCCGCTTGTGGATGAACTCGATCGAGCCGACGTCGACTCCACGGGTCGGCTGCGCGGCGACGAGCAGCTTGAGCTCGCGGCTCATCTCGCGGGCGATCACGACCTTCTGCTGGTTTCCTCCTGAGAGGGTTCCTGCCGGCGTGTGCGGTCCCTGTGTGCGGATGTCGTATTCGCTGATCCGTGCGCGGGCGAAGTCCTCGAGCGCGGATCGGCGGATGGTCCCGCCCCGGCTGAATTCGTCATCGCCCGTGCGGTCGAGGATCAGGTTCTCCGCGACGGAGAAGCCTGCGACGAGCCCGTCTTCGGTGCGGTCCTCCGGCACGAAGCCGACACCGGCGTCGAGGATCGCTCGCACGCTCTTGCCGACCAGTTCGGTGCCCCCGAGCGTGATCGATCCTTCGACCCTGGCCGCGAGGCCGACGATGGCCTCGACCAGCTCGGTCTGACCGTTGCCCTGCACCCCGGCCACGGCGAGGACTTCGCCGGGGCGCACGGAGAAGTCGATGCCGTCGACGACGATCGCTCCCGCGGAGGTGAGCACGCGCAGTCCCTTGACCTCGAGGCCGCCCTCACCGAGTCGCGGCGGATCCTTGTGCACTGTGAGCTCGACCGCGCGTCCGACCATCAGCGAGGCCAGCTCGGCGTTGGTCGCCGTGGGCGATGCCTCGCCGACGATGCGGCCGAGGCGGACGATCGTGATGGTGTCCGCGACCTCGCGCACCTCACGCAGCTTGTGAGTGATGAAGACGATCGCGGTGCCCTCGTCTCGGAGCTGACGCATGATGCCCATCAGCTCGTCGGTCTCCTGCGGAGTGAGCACGGCCGTGGGCTCATCGAAGACCAGGACCCTGGCATCGCGCGAGAGCGCCTTGATGATCTCGACCCGCTGCTGCACGCCGACGGGAAGGTCGCCGACGATGGCGTCGGGGTCGATGTCGAAGCCGAAGCGGGCGGCGACGGAGCGGACGTGCTCACGCGCCTTCGTGATGTCGAGGGTGCCCAGTCCCTTGGTCTGCTCGTGGCCGAGCATGACGTTCTCCGCCACCGTGAATACGGGGACGAGCATGAAGTGCTGATGCACCATTCCGATGCCGGCGTTCATCGCGTCGCCGGGGCCGCGGAACCGCTGGACGACGTCGTCCAGGAGGATCTCGCCCTCGTCGGCCTGATACAGCCCGTAGAGGACGTTCATCAGAGTGGACTTGCCTGCACCGTTCTCGCCGAGCAGCGCATGGATCTGCCCCGGCTCGACGACCAGGTCGATGTGGTCGTTGGCCACCAGGGTTCCGAACCGCTTGGTGATACCGCGAAGTTCGAGCTTCATATCTGCACCTTATCCAGAAGTGTCATCCAGAAGAGTCCGAAGAATCTTCGGCGCATCGCACGGGGATCGCCCGGATGCGCCGCGAACAGTCGTCATCGTCCGTCCACGGCGCGGGGCGAGTGGCCGCTTGCACCACTCGCCCCGCCATGGATGTGAACTGCTTACGGGGAGTTCTCCGACTCCACCGTGATGTCACCCGAGATGATCTGCTCCTGCAGAGCCGTGATCTCGTCGAGCAGCCCGTCGGGCAGGTCGCCCTCGAAGGCACCGAAGCCCGAGAGCTTGACGCCCTCGTTCTCGAGCGTGCCGATGTAGGGAGCCGGGTCGAAGTCGCCCTCGGATGCGGCGACGGTCGCGTCCTCGACGGCCACGTCGATGGCCTTCATGATCGAGAAGAGGGTGACGTCGGCCACGCTCTCGTCGGCCACAGCGAGGTCACTGTCGACGCCGACCAGCAGCGTGTCCTTGCCGCTGTCGGCGATGGCCGCCGCAGCGCTCTGGTAGATCGGTCCACCGACCGGGAGAATCACGTCGACGCCCTGGTCGAGCACGCCCTGGGCGGTCTGCTTCGCGGTGTCGTTCGCGTCGAAGCCGCCGGTGAAGGAGCCCTTCTGCGTGGCTGCGTCCCAGCCGAAGACCTCGACGGCGCCCGACTTGTCCTCGTTGTACTTCTCGACGCCGAGCTGGAAGCCGTCCATGAACACGGCGACCGACGGAATCTGCATTCCGCCGAAGGTGCCGACCTTGTTCACGCCCGATGCGGCAGACCAGCCTGCGGCGGCGTAGCCACCGAGGTAGGCGGCCTGAGCCGTGTCGAAGACGAGGGGCTTGATGTTGGGAGCATCGGTGGTGCCGTCGAAGTCGTTGTCGGCGTAGTCGTCGATGATCGCGTAGTCGATCTCGGGGTTGGCGAGAGCGGACTCGACGGTCGCGGCCGAGAGCTTGAAGCCGACTGCGACGATGAGCGAGCAGCCCTCCGAGACAGCGGTCTCGAGGTTCGGCGCGTAATCGTTGTCGTTGGCGGACTCGAACTCGATCGGCTTGACGCCGAGAGTCTCCGCTGCGCGGTCCATGCCCTCCTTGGCCGACTGGTTGAACGACTTGTCGTTCCAGCCGCCCGCGTCCGAGACGAGGCAGGGGATGAAGTCGGAGTCAGCCTCGCCGCCGCCGGTGCCGCCCGATTCGGTAGGAGCCTGGCCGCAGCCGGCGAGTGCGAAGACGACGCCAGCGGCGATGGTCGCGCCGAGCAGCTTCTTGGTGGTGGAGATGGTCAACTCATGCCTCCTGAACGGTGCCGCGGCCCTCGCGGATCGCTCAAAGTTACCCAGTGTTTCGACTTTTGTGCATGCGCGAGGGCGAGGCGCTGGCGAATGGTTACAAAGCTGAAACCAAGACAGCCGATGAGCGGCGGCGCGTGCTCATCAGAGCACGTCGCTCCGCCCGGTCAGCTTCAGGGACTCGACGACGCCCTTCACTCGCTGCGCATGCTCGACGGTGGTGACGAGCAGGGCGTCCGGGGTGTCGACCACCACGATGTCCTTCACGCCGATCAGGCTGATCACGCGGGAGGTCTGACTGACCAGGATGCCGCTGGCGGCATCCGACAGCACGCGTGCTTTCGGCCCGAGCACGGCGAGGTCGTTCTTCCGACCGTTGTTGATGAGCTTGGTGAGCGAGGCGAAGTCCCCCACGTCGTCCCAGTCGAAGTGACCGGGCACGACTGCGAGGCGTCCGCGTCGCGCAGCAGGCTCGGCCACCGCGTAGTCGATCGCGATCTTCTTGAGCCCCGGCCAGATCCGATCCACGGCCGGGCCGCGTCGCTCGCGGTCGTCCCACGCCTCGGCGAGCTCGAGCAGCCCGGCGTGCAGTGCCGGCTCGTTCGCGGCGAGCTCATCGAGCAGCACGCTCGCCTTGGCGATGAACATGCCCGCGTTCCAGAGATAGCCGCGGTCGGCGAAGTAGGCCTTGGCGGTCTCGAGGTCAGGCTTCTCGACGAAGCTCTCGACCAGGGCGGCCTCGCGCGCCCCCTCGACGACGAGCTCCGCTCCCCTCTTGATGTAGCCGAAGCCGATCGCGGGCTCGGTCGGAGAGATGCCGATCGTGCAGATGTATCCCTCCCGCGCGACCTCGACGGCGTCGCGGACGGCGAACTCGAACACACGCGTGCTGCGGATGACGTGGTCGGCGCTGAACGAGCCGATGATCACATCGGGGTCTCTGCGATGGAGGATCGCCGCCGCCAGCCCGATCGCCGCCGCGGACTCGCGCGGCTCCGACTCCAGGAACACATTCAGATCCGGTATTCCGGGCAGCTCCGCCTCCACCGCCGCGCGGTGCGCCCTGCCGGTGACCACGGCGATGCGATCGGCCCCGGCCAACGGCTCCAGCCTGTCCCACGTGTCGCGCAGCAGAGAGTGCCCTGAGCCGGTGAGATCGTGCAGGAACTTCGGCGCGTCCGCGCGGGAGAGAGGCCAGAGTCGGCTGCCGATTCCGCCAGCGGGGATCACGGCGTAGAAGTTCTCGATGGGTTGGCTCACCCTGCAAGGGTAACGCCACGGAAAGTCTCGACATCGAGACACTTAGGCTCCCCTTCGTCGCCCGCGGTCGCCTCACGGGAATAGGATGGTGTCCGATCGGCCGTGCCTGATGACAGCAGGCTCACGCTTGGAAGACGCACTGCACGCGACCGAGTCACTTCGATCCAGGGAGGACGACCGTGTCCACAAGCGCTCGCTTGACACCGTCGATTTCGGAAACCACTTCCAAGACGCCACGCGGCACCCTCTACCGGGGTCGCGAAGGCATGTGGTCGTGGGTGCTTCATCGCATCACCGGAGTCGCCATCTTCTTCTTCCTGTTGGTGCATGTGCTCGACACTGCACTCATCAGGG
The DNA here is from genome assembly GCF_031843745.1 of Microbacterium sp. WCS2018Hpa-9. Classification (NCBI taxonomy): domain Bacteria; kingdom Bacillati; phylum Actinomycetota; class Actinomycetes; order Micrococcales; family Microbacteriaceae; genus Microbacterium; species Microbacterium sp. WCS2018Hpa-9. The sequence goes on along the minus strand of NZ_JAVTIY010000006.1, from coordinate 324,495 downwards.
TCTCCCCCGAGGCGTACAACGCCGTCATCGGCACCTACAAGAACCCGATCATGGCGCTCGGCGAGGTCGTGCTGGTGGCGGGAATCGTGTTCCACGCGATGAACGGCCTCCGCATCATCGCCGTCGACTTCTGGTCGAAGGGCGCGAAGTACCAGCGTCAGCTGTTCTGGGGCGTGCTGCTGGTGTGGGGAATCATCATGGCGGGCTTCGTGCCCCGTCATCTGATGCTCGCGTTCGCCGGCTTCGGAGGAGGACACTGATGACCGCTCAGACCGTCGCAGCCCCTGTCCGCCGTCAGCGCGGATTCAACCTCGAGAAATGGGGCTGGCTCTTCATGCGCGCCTCGGGCGTCGTGCTCGTCGTGCTCATCTTCGGCCACCTGTTCATCAACCTGATGGTCGGCGAGGGCATCCACGCCCTGGACTTCGCGTTCATCGCCGGAAAGTTCGCCACGCCGTTCTGGCAGTGGTGGGACGTCATCATGCTCTGGCTCGCGCTGATCCACGGCGCCAACGGCATGCGCACGATCGTCAACGACTACGTGACGAACAACACCGCTCGCAAGGCGCTGATCTGGGCCCTCGGCCTGGCTGCAGCGCTGCTCATCATCCTCGGCACCCTGGTCGTCTTCACGTTCGACCCGTGCCTCGGCGTGACCGAGTCGAGCACACTGTGGGAACAGTGCCAGACGCTGGTCAAGTAGAAGAGAAGGCATACGAGAAGTGACTACCGAGACCCAGGATTCCGTCGTGCGCGACGGCGTGCACTACCACCAGTTCGACATCGTCATCGTGGGCGCCGGCGGCGCCGGCATGCGAGCGGCCATCGAGGCAGGCTCCGGCGCGAAGACCGCGGTCATCTCCAAGCTCTACCCGACGCGTTCGCACACCGGCGCGGCGCAGGGCGGCATGGCGGCTGCGCTCGCGAACGTCGAGGAAGACAGCTGGGAGTGGCACACCTTCGACACCGTCAAGGGCGGCGACTACCTGGTCGACCAGGATGCTGCGGAGATCCTCGCGAAGGAGGCGATCGACGCGGTCATCGACCTCGAGAACATGGGTCTCCCCTTCAACCGCACGCCCGAGGGCAAGATCGACCAGCGTCGATTCGGCGGCCACACCGCCGAGCACGGCAAGACCCCGGTGCGCCGCGCATGCTACGCCGCCGACCGCACGGGCCACATGATCCTGCAGACGCTCTTCCAGAACTGCGTCAAGCTCGGCATCAACTTCTTCAACGAGTTCTATGTGCTCGACCTGCTCACGGTGAAGGATGCCGACGGTAAGACCCAGGTCTCGGGCGTCGTCGCGTACGACCTCTCGACCGGTGAGCTGCACGTGTTCCAGGCCAAGGCCGTGATCTTCGCGACCGGCGGCTTCGGCAAGATCTTCAAGACGACCTCGAACGCGCACACCCTGACGGGTGACGGTGTCGGCATCGTCTGGCGCAAGGGCCTCCCCCTCGAGGATCTCGAGTTCTTCCAGTTCCACCCGACCGGCCTCGCCGGACTCGGCATCCTCCTCACCGAGGGCGCCCGCGGCGAGGGAGCCATCCTGCGCAACGCCTCGGGTGAGCGCTTCATGGAGCGCTACGCCCCGACCATCAAGGACCTCGCGCCTCGCGACATCGTCGCCCGCTGCATGGTGCAGGAGGTGGCCGAAGGCCGCGGCGCAGGTCCCCACAAGGACTACGTCCTGCTGGACTGCACGCACCTGGGTGCCGAGGTTCTCGAGACCAAGCTGCCCGACATCACCGAGTTCGCCCGCACGTACCTGGGCGTCGACCCGGTCGTCGAGCCCGTGCCTGTGATGCCGACGGCCCATTATGCGATGGGCGGCATCCCCACGAACAACGACGCAGAGGTTCTCGCCGACAACACCACCGTCGTGCCGGGTCTCTACGCCGCCGGTGAGTGCGCCTGCGTCTCGGTGCACGGAGCCAACCGTCTCGGCACCAACTCGTTGCTCGACATCAACGTGTTCGGCAAGCGCGCAGGGCGCAACGCGGTGGAGTACGTCAAGACCGCCGAGTTCGTGCCGCTGCCCGAGAACCCCGCCGCATTCGTCTCCGGCATGCTCGAGGGCCTGCGCAACAACCAGGGCACCGAGCGCATCGCCGTGCTCCGCAAGGCTCTGCAGGACGAGATGGACAAGGGCGCGCAGGTCTTCCGCACGCACGAGTCGCTGGAGCACGTGCTGGGTGTCATCAAGGAACTGCGCGACCGGTACATGAACGTGCACGTCGACGACAAGGGCAAGAGGTTCAACACCGACCTGCTCGAGGCCGTCGAGCTGGGCTTCCTGCTCGACATCGCCGAGGTCGTCGTCTACGCCGCGCAGAACCGCGAGGAGAGCCGTGGCGGCCACATGCGCGACGACTTCCCCACCCGCAACGACGAGAAGTACATGCAGCACACGATGGCCTACCTGACGGGCGATCCGCACTCCTCCACTCCGAGCGATCACATCAAGCTCGACTGGAAGCCGGTCGTGTTCACGAAGAACGAGCAGGGCGAGTTGAACTACCCGCCGATGGAGAGGAAGTACTGAGCATGTCGAACGCCATCGCTGAAGCTCCCGCAGACACGACGCAGGAGACGGGTATCCAGTCGTTCATCGTCACGTTCAACATCCGTCGATTCGACCCCGAGATCGACTCCGAGCCGCACTGGGTCGACTACGACGTGGAGCTGTACTCGACCGACCGCGTCCTCGACGCCCTGCACAAGATCAAGTGGGAGGTCGACGGGTCGCTCACGTTCCGCCGCTCGTGCGCCCACGGCATCTGCGGCTCTGATGCGATGCGCATCAACGGCCGCAACCGCCTGGCGTGCAAGACGCTGATCAAGGACCTCGACATCTCGAAGCCGATCTATGTCGAGGCGATCAAGGGCCTGCCGCTCGAGAAGGACCTCGTCGTCGACATGGAGCCGTTCTTCGCGTCGTACCGCGAGGTGCAGCCGTTCCTCGTCGCGAACTCCGTGCCGGAGAAGGGCAAGGAGCGCGTGCAGACGATCGCGGATCGCGAGATCTTCGACGACACCACCAAGTGCATCCTCTGCGCCGCGTGCACCTCGTCGTGCCCGGTCTTCTGGACCGACGGACAGTACTTCGGGCCGGCGGCGATCGTGAACGCGCACCGCTTCATCTTCGACTCCCGCGATGACAACGCTGCCGTCCGTCTCGACATCCTCAACGACAAGGAAGGCGTCTGGCGCTGCCGCACGACCTTCAACTGCTCCGAGGCATGCCCGCGTGGCATCGAGGTCACCAAGGCCATCGCCGAGGTCAAGCAGGCAGTGCTGCGCGGTCGTCCCTGACGACGACGCAGATCCGAGAACGGGCGGGCACCTCAGGGTGCCCGCCCGTTCTCGTCGCTTGGATAGGGTGAGGACGTGTCTGATCCCGATGCCGCCGCCGAGCCCCGCCGTCTCGATGCGGCGGTCGAGCGTGCGACCGCGCTGACCCAGCGCACGCTCAGTCTTTTCCCCGTGCGCGTGTGGCGTCATTTCCTGCAGCACAATGGGTTCCTCCTCGCCGCTGGCGTGAGCTATCAGGCGCTCTTCGCGATCTTCGCGGCGGTGTACCTCGCCTTCGCCATCACCGGACTCTGGCTCGGCGGCAGCACAGAGGCGGTCGAAGGCCTGATCGACATCATCAACAGCTACGTGCCGAATCTGATCCTCGATCAGGGCGGAGTCTTCACGCCCGCTCAGGTGCAGGAGATCGCCGCGAACACGGCAGGGGTGCTGAGCATCACCGGCCTGATCGCCCTGGGCACGGTGATCTGGACCGCGATCGGATGGGTGACCTTCTCGCGGCGCGCGACCAGGGACATCTTCGGTCTTCCGCCAGACACCCGCAGCTACGTGCTGCTCAAGGCTCGCGATCTGCTGGCCGCGCTCATCTTCGGCGCGGCGCTCGTCGTCGGCTCGCTCCTCAGCTCCGCGAGCGCCGCCGTATTGTCCTGGCTCCTCAGCCTCCTGGGGTGGGACTCGGGGTCAGACGGACTGAATCTCGGCATCCGCATCGGCACGGTCATCGTCTCCTTCGTCCTGATGTCTTCCGCCCTGGCGGCGATGGTGCGCTTCCTCACCGGCACGACGCTGCAGTGGCGCACGATCTGGCCCGGCGCGCTGCTCGGCGGGGCAGCGATGACCGTGCTGCAGTACGGCGCGGGATTCCTCCTCAGCTACACGCCCTCCAATCCCCTGCTCGCCACGTTCGCGATCTTCATCGGTCTGTTGCTCTGGTTCCGGGTGAACGGAGTGGTGATGCTGGTCGCCTCCTCGTGGATCGCCGTCGCTGCGAAGGACCGCGACCTGCCGCTGCTGGCTCAGTCGGAGGCGGAGCGGCGGGCGGCCGAGCACCAGACGCTGCTGGCGGCAGCCCGGATTCGCGTGCGCGAAGCGCGTGAGGCGCGCGAGACCGCCCCGTGGTATCGCGTCTGGGCCGCAACCAGAGCCGTGCAAGCGGCGGAGCGCGAGCTCGCCGAGCTGGAGGCCTCCGCTCCCCCGCCCGTCGATGCCAGCTCAGCCTTCGCTCAGCGGCTGCTGGCCGACCTGCAGCGGACGCGCGATGTCGGAGACGCTCGTTAGGCTGGGAACATGCCTCATCTGCGAATCGCCACGGTCAATGTCAACGGGATCCGAGCGGCGGCTCGCAACGGCATGAGCGCCTGGCTCGATGCGGCCGATGTGGACATCCTCACGCTGCAAGAGGTCCGCGGGCAGGACGAGCACCTCGAGGCCGCGCTCCCCGGGTGGACCTTCGTGCACGACGAGGCGACGGCCAAGGGTCGCGCCGGCGTCGCCATCGCCAGTCGCATCCCCGCCCTCGCCTCGCGCACCGACTTCGGCGCCGACGACTTCGACTCGAAGGGGCGTTGGATCGAAGCCGATTTCCTGATCGGCGACCGGCCGCTCACCGTCGTCAGCGCCTATGTGCACAGCGGCGAGGCCGAGACTCCGAAGCAGGACGAGAAATGGAAGTTCCTCGATGCGTTCGGAACTCGCCTGACCGAGCTCGGTGAAGGCGACGGAGCGCTCGCCCTCGTGACCGGCGATCTGAATGTCGGCCATCGCGAACTCGACATCAAGAACTGGCGCGGCAACCGCAAGAAGGCCGGTTTCCTCCCCCGCGAGCGCGCGTACTTCGACCGATTCCTCGGAGCGGCCGGCGAGACCATCGAGGGCGCAGACGGCTCGACCGGCACCGGTCTCGGCTGGATCGACGTCGGGCGCGTGTTCCACGGTGAGGTCGAGGGGCCGTACACCTGGTGGTCGATGCGCGGCCAGGCGTTCGACAACGATTCGGGGTGGCGCATCGACTATCACCTCGCGACTCCTGCTCTCGCCGAGCGGGTCACGGCCTATCACGTCGCCCGTGCGGCCGCATACGACCAGCGCTGGAGCGACCACGCTCCGGTCGTCGTCGACTACACGTACTGATCGCGCCCGCCGCACGCTGCGGCATCGGTGCGCGATGAAACTCAGGCGGTGACGAGGGCGACGATAAGCCCCGTGGCCACTGCGAGGTAGCCGAGCATGCTCCACAGGTACGCCGTCGGTCGGAGCACCCGCCGGAAGACGAGCGGAATCACGAGCGCGAGCAGGATCCCCGTGACGAGAGCGAGGAACGTTCCGAAGATCATGCCGTATCCGTGCGGGTCGCCCGCAGCCCACCCGAAGCGGCTGCTGAGCGCCGACCATGCGAGGAACACGAACGGCACGCCGAAGACCACGGTGAGCACGAACCCGATGATGCGCGACAGGCGGTCGCTGCCTGCCGTCGTGATTCCCCCCGCCAGTGGTCATACGGTGAGTCCGTCGCGCGGGAGCAGGTGGGACCAGCGCCCCCATAGGATTGATACCGTGACGAAACCTCGCCTCTACTCAGGAATGCAGCCCTCCGCCGACTCTTTGCAGATCGGCAACTACATCGGAGCGCTCCTGCAGTGGCGGGACCTCCAGAACTCGTACGACGCGTATTTCTCCGTGGTCGACCTGCACGCGCTGACGGTCGCGCAGGACCCCGCCGAGCTGCGTGAGAAGACCCGTCGCACCGCCGCCCAGTACATCGCCGCGGGCATCGAGCCCTCGCTGTCGACGCTGTACGTGCAGTCGCACGTTCGCGCGCACGCGGAGCTCGCCTGGATCCTGTCGACGATCACCGGTTTCGGCGAAGCCGGCCGCATGACCCAGTTCAAGGACAAGTCGGCGCGGTACGGCGCCGATGCCACGAGCGTGGGTCTGTTCACCTACCCGGTGCTGATGGCCGCCGACATCCTGCTCTACCAGACCGATGTCGTGCCGGTCGGCGACGACCAGAAGCAGCACGTCGAGCTGACGCGTGACCTCGCCGAGCGCTTCAACTCGCGGTTCGGAGAGACGTTCGTCGTGCCGCGTCCGGTGATCCAGAAGGACACGGCGCGTATCTACGACCTGCAGAACCCGACGTCGAAGATGTCGAAGTCGGCAGAGAGCGACGCGGGCGTGCTGTGGATGCTCGACGACCCGGCGAAGTCGGCGAAGAAGATCATGCGCGCGGTGACCGACAACGAAGGCTCGGTCCGCTTCGATCGCGAGAGCAAGCCCGGCGTCTCCAACCTGCTGACCATCTACGCAGCTCTCTCGGGACGACAGGTTCACGCGATCGAGGACGAGTACGCGGGCCGCGGCTACGGTGACTTCAAGAAGGGGCTCGCCGAAGTCGTCGTGAACGAGTTCGAACCCGTGCGTGCCCGTGCACTCGAGCTTCTCGACGACCCGGCCGAGCTCGATCGGATCCTCGCGCAGAACGCCGCGCGGGCCGATGCCGTCGCCGACGCCACTCTCGGAGCGGTCTACGACCGGGTCGGACTGCTTCGTCGCGTCTGACCTCGACAGCCATAGGATGGGGGCGTGACTGATCCGCAGCAGCCCCCGTCCGGTGCCGTCCCCCCTGTGCCTCCCGTGCCTCGGCCGGACGACGAGCCGCCGCAGCTCACCTCGCCCGCGTCGTCACCGCCCGCGCCGCCCGCTTACTCGACGCCCCCGGCACCGCCCGCGTACCAGGGCGCTCCTCCCGCATACCAGGGTGCACCTCCCACGTACCAGGGAGCGCCTCCCGCGGCTCCCGCCGGGCACAGCGAGCCGCCCTTCCCCCCTCCTGCCGCCCCGAGCCAGACGTTCTCGGCAGGTCAGCCCGCACCCGCGTACCCGGCGCCGACGGGAGCCCCTGTATACCCGCATCTCGCGGGTCAGCAGCCCGGTGCGCCCACCTACCAGGCGGCCCCTCCCGGCGCCTACCAGGTTCCGGTCGGCGGATACGCGGCACCCGCGGGCTCGTACCAGGCGCCGGTCACCGGAGAGAAGAAGTCCGGGCTGCTGGGCATCCTGGCGCTGATCCTGGCGATCGTGGCCGCTGTCGTCACGCCGATCGTCGCCGGTGTCGCAGGGTTCGAGATCGGCCGTCGTCTTCCGGGTGGTCTCGACACGACCGATCCCGACTTCCTGTCGATCCTCGCGCCCGCGAGGGATCAGGTGCTGTGGGCGGAGATCTCGTTCTGGACGGGGACCATCCTCGGCATCGCCGCCATCGTCATCGGCATCATCGCGATTCGCAAGAAGCAGGCGCGCGGCGCGGGAATCACGGCGCTCGTGGTCGCGGTGCTCGGCCCGATCATCTTCTGGGGCGTGCTGCTGGTGACCCTGTCGACCGGCACCGCGGCCGGCCTTGTGCCGTAACGGCGCCGCGCGACGGCGACACCTCGCCGAGGTCAGCGCGGAGCGTGGTGCTTCTGCTGTGCGGCGAGCAAGCCCTCCTCGACGAGCAGCTCGACCGCGTCCGCGCCGTCTGACACGAGGATCGGCAGGTTCGCGCGCTCGTCCTTGCCGAATGGCGAGAGCACCCAGTCGGCCGGGTCCTGTCGCCCCACCGGGCGGCCGATGCCGACGCGCACCCGCGGGAACTCCGGGGTGGTGAGGGCGCGGGCGATGTCGCGCACTCCGTTGTGTCCGCCGTGGCCTCCGCCGATCTTGAGCTTGACGGTGTCGAAGGGGATGTCGAGTTCGTCGTGGACCACGATGACCTGCTCCGGCGGCACCGAGTAGAAGCGAGCGAGTGCGGCCACCGGAGTGCCGGAGACGTTCATGAACGTGTTCGGCTTGGCGAGCACGATCTTGTCACCGCCTGGGCGCAACCAGGTCTCGACGACACGCGCCCCGCCCTTGTGCTCGCGAAAGCTCTCGCCGCGGCGCGAGGCGAGCTCGTCTACGACCATCTGGCCGATGTTGTGGCGCGTGGCCTCATATCGCGGGCCGGGGTTGCCGAGCCCCACCACGAGCCAGGTGGATGCCATGTGGTCGTCCTCTCGCATGCGGGCCCTTCGCGGTGCCCGGGTCAGAATACGACAGAGGGGGCGCGATCTGCTCGCGCCCCCTCTGTGATGCAGTCAGCTGTGCGCTGCGCCTGCGGAGATCACTCCGCGGCGGGAGCCTCCTCGGCGGAAGCCTCATCGGCTCCGGCCTCGTCCTCACCGAGCGACTCCTCAGCCGGGATCGCGATCGCGACGACGAGCACCTCGGGGTCGGTCAGCAGCGTCGAGCCCTTGGGGAGCTTGACGTCGGCGGCGGTGATGTGCGCGCCCTCTTCGAGACCCTCGACCGAGACCTCGACGTTCTGCGGCAGGTGCGTGGCTTCGGCCTCGATCGAGATCGTGTTCGCGTCCTGGTTGACGATCGTGCCGGGGGCCGGCTCGCCGGTGACGATGACGGGAACGTCGATCGTGACCTTCTCGCCCTTGCGGACGACGAGCAGGTCGATGTGCTCGATGATCTGGTGTACCGGGTCGCGCTGGACGTCCTTGACGAGGGCGAGCTGGTCCTTGCCGTCGATGTCGAGCTCGAGCAGCGCGTTCGCGCGGCGGATGATGAGCGAGACCTGGTGGCCGGGCAGTGCGACGTGCACGGGGTCGGTGCCGTGGCCGTAGATGACGGCGGGGATCTTGCCTGCGGCGCGCAGACGACGGGCGAAGCCCTTGCCGAAGCTCTCGCGGAGCTCGGCCTTGACCTTGGTGTCTTCAGACATGGGGTTCTCCTTCGGGGCACGCAGCGACAGCTACGCGGTGGTCTTGGAATTGTTCTCGAACGCAGACACGTGAGGAAAGCCACCGGCTTGCTTCGCCGCGTCGATAACGGATGCCAGCGCACGCGCAGAAGCATCCCTCGCCGAGGTACTCCTCTCATGGTACCGGATGAGCCGATAGGCTGAGAACACCGATCCCCTCTCTGCAGAACACGGAGTTCCCTCATGCTCGACGGCGTCTTCTTCTCCCACGCGATCGCCTGGCTCATCGGCGCGATGACCGTGTGCGCCGCAGGCTTCACCTTCGCGGCCCTGTTCTCTCTCGGGCGCTCCGGTTACCGCAAGGACTGACCCCCTCGCGTCCGACACCACCCGTCACACGGGAGCACCACCCCGGACGCCGCGATAATCTGGGAGCATCCCCTTCTTCTCGATCTAGGAGCCATCTGTGCCCGAAGCATCAGCGAACATCGGAGTCGTCGGACTCGCCGTCATGGGTTCGAACCTCGCCCGCAACCTCGCCAGCCGCGAGGGCAACACGGTGGCGATCTTCAACCGCAGCTACGAGAAGACCGAGACGCTCGTCTCCGAGCACCCTGAGGCAGGCTTCATCCCGGCCAAGACTTACCAGGAGTTCGCCGACTCGCTGCAGAAGCCACGCACCGCGATCATCATGGTCAAGGCCGGCGGCCCGACCGACGCCGTGATCGACTCGCTCGTCGAGGTCTTCGAGCCGGGCGACATCATCGTCGACGGCGGCAACGCGTACTTCCCCGACACGATCCGCCGCGAGAAGGCCGTCCGCGAAACGGGCATCAACTTCGTCGGCGCCGGCATCTCGGGCGGCGAAGAGGGCGCGCTCACGGGCCCGTCGATCATGCCCGGCGGCTCGGACGAGTCCTGGATCACCCTCGGCCCGATCCTCAAGTCCATCGCCGCGATCGCCGAGGGCGAGGCATGCGTGACGCACGTCGGCCACGACGGCGCAGGACACTTCGTCAAGATGGTGCACAACGGCATCGAGTACGCCGACATGCAGCTGATCGCCGAGGCCTACGACCTCATCCGTCGCGGCACGGGCAAGTCCCCCGCCGAGATCGCCGAGATCTTCTCCGAGTGGAACAAGGGCGAGCTCGAGTCGTACCTGATCGAGATCACCGCAGAGGTGCTGCGCCAGGTGGATGCCGAGACCGGCAAGCCGCTCGTCGACGTCATCCTCGACCAGGCCGGCGCCAAGGGCACCGGCGCCTGGACCGTGCAGACCGCCCTCTCGCTCGGCGTTCCGGTGTCGGGCATCGCCGAGGCCACCTTCGCCCGGTCGCTGTCGTCGCACCCCGAGCAGCGCGAGGTCGCCGGCGCTCTCCCCGGCCCCGATGACGAGTTCGTCGTCACCGACGAGGCCGCGTTCATCGAGGACGTCCGTCTCGCGCTCTACGCGTCGAAGATCGTCGCGTACTCGCAGGGCTTCGACGAGATCCGTGCCGGCGCAGCCGAATACGGCTGGAACATCGACCTCGGTGCGATCAGCAAGATCTGGCGCGGCGGCTGCATCATCCGTGCGCAGTTCCTCAACCGCATCGCCGACGCCTACTCCGAGACCCCCGACCTTCCCGTGCTGATGACGGCCCCGTACTTCGCCGAGGCGCTGACCCGTGGCCAGGCCTCGTGGCGCCGCGTCGTCGTGACGGCCGCGCAGGCCGGCATCCCCGCTCCGGCGTTCTCGTCGTCGCTGTCGTACTACGACGGCATCCGCGCCGATCGCCTCCCGGCCGCACTCGTGCAGGGACAGCGCGACTTCTTCGGTGCGCACACCTACAAGCGCATCGACAAGCCGGGCACGTTCCACACGCAGTGGTCGGGCGACCGCACCGAGATCGAAGCCGAAGACACGCACTGAGCGCTGTCTGAGACATGACGAAGGCCCCGGCGAGTGTCGCCGGGGCCTTCGTCATGTCTCACCTGGTGATGTCCTGCACCGTCCCCTTCGCGAGCCGTAGCCGCCTGGTCGCGCGGCGAGCGACCGCGGAGTCGTGGGTGACGACGACCATGGTGAGCCCCTCGGCGCACAGCCCCTCGAGCAGCGTGAGGATCTCGTCTCGCATGCTCTCGTCGAGGTTGCCTGTCGGCTCGTCGGCCAGCAGCACCCGAGGTCTCTTCACGATCGCCCTGGCGATCGCCACGCGCTGCTGCTGACCGCCCGAGAGCTCGGTCGGCAGATGATCACCGCGGTCGTCGAGGCCGACGTGAGCGAGTGCCTGAGCCACGCGGGTCGCCCGCTCGGCTCGACTGAGCGTGGTCGACTCGAGCGCCATGTTCACATTCTCTGCGGCCGTGAGGGTCGGGATGAGATTGAACCCCTGGAAGACGAAGCCGATCTCCTCGGCCCGGATGCGGGTGAGTTCACGAGCGGATGCCGAGGCGAGCTCGATGTCGCCGAGCTTCAGGGATCCCGACGACGGCTTGTCGAGCGCTCCCAGCAGCTGCAGCAGTGTCGACTTGCCTCCGCCGGTCGGGCCCTGGATCGTGACGAACTCGCCGGGGTCGATGGTGAGATCGACGCCGGCCAGCGCCTTCACCGTTCGCCCCTTCTGCTGATAGATGCGAGTGACGTTCTGTGCGCGGTAGATCGGTGCCGTGGCATCCGTCCCGTTCGCCGTGGGGGCGATGTCTGCGATGGTCATGATGGTCTCTCCCTGTCTGTGATGTCTGGTGAAGGTCAGGCGACGGAGCGCAGTGCCTCGGCGGGGCTGAGTCGCGCGGCTCGCCAGCCGCCGAACGCTCCGGCCACGAGCCCGCCGAGCACGGCCAGGCCGACCGCGGCGACGAGCACCCACGGCGTGAACGGCGCCTGCAGCACGATGTCGGCCGCCTGCTGGGTCTGGAACATGTCGCCGCCGCCGGCCGGACCTCCTGTCATGCCACCGGGGCCCGCTTCGGTTCCGCCCGCGGCCGCCGCGGCGACCGTCGGCTTCACGAGGTTGATGACGACGATGCCTGCGATGCCGAGCACGAGCCCGACTGCGCCGCCGATGAGTCCCTGCACCATCGACTCGCCGGCGACCTGACGAACGACGCGGCCGTTCGACCAGCCGATCGCCTTGAGGGTGCCGAACTCGCGGGTGCGTCGAGAGACGCCAGACAGCGTCAGCAGCACCGAGAGCAGCACGGCGACCGCGAGCACGATGATCGACAGCCAGGTGCCGAGGTTGGTGATCAGCGAGGTCGCGCTCGACAGAGACCCTGAGACGGTCGATGCGAGTTCGGACTGCGACGTGATCGTGGCGTCAGGAAGCTCGTCGGCGAGTACCGTCTGCACGGCGTCGATGGACGCTGCCGACTCGGCCTGCACGTAGACCGTGGAGATGACGTCGCCGGCGCCGGAGAGCTCCTGGGCTGTGTCGAGCGGCAGGTAGACGTTGGCCGCGGTGTCTGCGGAATCGGAGGTGGATGCGACGATGCCGACGACCTCGACGTCGGAGCCTGCGACGTCGATCGTGGCGCCGACGGCGATCTCGTTCGTCGTGGCGTAGGTCGCGTCGACGAGGGCGACGAGCGCGCCGGCGTCATCGCTGTCGAGGGCACGGCCGTCGCTGACCTCGACCGAGGCGAGCGGACCCACCGACGTGACGGCTGGATCGATGCCGAGCACCGTGAACGACTCGACTCCGAACGAGCCGCCGCCGGCACCGTCTGCTCCGCCCTGCGGCGGCGCCTGGCCCTCGGCGGGCGCGGTGCCTTCGGTCGTGGTTCCATCCTGCTCGCCGAAGCCGCCGCTGGGCAGTTCGCCCGAGAAGGTCGAGTTGGTGAGACTGAGCGCTGCGGCTGCTGCGGTCACGCCCTCGGTCGAGGTGACGGTGTCGAGCACCGAGGCCTCGAGTGTTCCGCGCATGAAGTCCGTCATCAGGGTCGACTGGCTCAGCGTGGTCGTGTCGCCTTCGGTGGCACCGTCCTCCGATCCGAAGTCGAAGCGCTGACCACCGCCCTCCCCCGGCTCAGCCGCGGCACCGGTGACCGTGAGATCGGTGCCGACGCCGTAGACCGACTCCAGAGCCTGGGCCTGCGCATCGCGCACTCCTGCGGTGAGGGCGTTGACGATGATGACCAGGGCGATCGCGATGGCGAGCCCGATCGCGACGATCATCGTCTGTTTCTTGCGGCCAGCCAACTCGCGCCGCAGATATGTCCCGTACATGTGTCTCCTTCCGCCGCGCCGTTCGCGGGCCGATGATGACGCTAGGGAGCGGAGTTTTGCGAGATCGAGGGAAGAGTGATGAGGAGGCTATGGGTGGCAGTTCTCACAGCACACGCATAGCGCGCTCCATAGAAACCCCATAGGTTCTTCCGCAGAATGTACTCATGAGCTCCGATCTCCCCGAACTGCGCCGCCCCGACGGCTCCCCCCTGCGCATCCTCGCCGTCGACGACGAGCAGATGCTCACCGATCTGCTCGCGATGGCTCTGCGGATGGAGGGCTGGGAGGTGCGCACCGCGTCGTCCGGCCTCGAGGCGCTGCAGGTCGCTCGCGAGTTCGAACCCGACGCCCTCGTGCTCGACATCATGATGCCCGACCTCGACGGCATGGCCGTGTTGCGGCGCCTTCGCGAGTCCGGCAGCCTCGTGCCCGTGCTCTTCCTCACCGCGAAGGATGCCGTGGGCGACCGGGTCGCCGGCCTCACCGCAGGCGGCGACGACTACGTCACGAAGCCGTTCAGCCTTGAAGAGGTCATCGCGCGACTGCGAGCGATCATCCGTCGCACCGGGCACGCGACCGCCGACGACGGCCAGTCGATCCTCCGCGTCGCCGACCTCACCCTCAACGAGGACAGCCACGAGGTCGTCCGTGACGGCACCGAGATCGAGCTGACCGCGACCGAGTTCGAGCTGCTCCGCTACCTGATGCGCAACGAGCGGCGAGTGCTGTCGAAGGCCCAGATCCTCGACCGGGTGTGGAGCTACGACTTCGGCGGCAAGTCGTCGGTCGTCGAGCTGTACATCTCGTACCTGCGCAAGAAGATCGACGCAGGGCGCACCCCGCTGCTGCACACGGTGCGAGGTGTCGGCTACATGATCAAGGCGCCCCAGTGAGCAGCACGAGGATGGCAAGACGGCCGATGAGCCTGCAGACGCGGCTGATGACAGCCGTGATCGGGTTCGTCTCGCTCATCCTCGTGATCGTCGCGGTGATCACCAGCGCTCTGCTCGGTGGGACGCTCGAGAAGCAACTCTCCGATCGCCTGCACAGCTATTCGATCCAGGTGACCCGGTGGGTCGGCCAGGTGCCGGCCCAGTACGCGAACATGGACAAGATCCTCGAAGTCAACAACGCCCGCGTGCCCGGACTCCTGCTTGCGGCGTCCAGCACGGAGGGTGGCACCAGCGGCGTCCTATTTCCCGACACCAAGGATGAGTGGGGCGGCGTTCCCCAGTCGCTGACCGAGGGCGATCTCGAACGGATCGATGCCGCACTCGGCGGGCAGCCCAGCGCCACTGTCACCCTGGAGGACTTCGGCTCGTACATGGTGGTCGCTCAGAAGGCGGCCAACGGTGTGAACGTCGTGACCGGACTCCCCCGCACCGAGATCCAGAATCAGCTGACGACGCTGCTCACCGTGATCGCCCTCGCGACGATCGGTGGCTTGATCCTGCTCGCGCTGACCACGGCCATCACCATCAGGGTCGGTCTACGGCCACTGCGTGCAGTCGCAGCGACCGCGACGCGGGTCGCGAACCAGCCGCTCGACCGCGGCGAGGTGCAGATCACCGAGCGCGTTCCTGCGTCTGAGGCCGATCCGCGAACCGAAACCGGCCTGGTCGGCTCGTCTCTGAACAAACTTCTCGACCACGTGAACGCCTCTCTCGCGTCGAGACAGAAGAATGAAGAGCGGATGCGACGGTTCGTCGCCGACGCGAGCCATGAGCTGCGCACTCCGCTGTCGTCGATCCGCGGCTACTCCGAGCTCTCGCTGCGCGCGCTGAAGCAGCAGGGCGGAGAGGCGGCCGTCGAGAGCACCACGACGTCGCTCGAGCGGATCCAGGCCCAGTCGCTGCGCATGACGCGCCTCGTCGAGGATCTGCTGCTGCTCGCCCGTCTCGACGAGGGACGAGAGCTGGTCTACGGCACCGTCGACCTCACGCAGCTCGCGCTGGAGGGACTCTCCGATGCGCGCCCGACCGCAGCCGACCACCACTGGAACATCGAGGCGCCGGACGAGCCGATCGTCATCGTCGGCGACGCAGGGCGGATGCATCAGGTCGTCGCGAACCTCCTCGCCAATGCCCGGACGCACACGCCCGCGGGCACCTCGATCACTCTGCGCGTGAGTCGCGAGGGCGATGAGGCCGTGCTGCGGGTGCACGACGACGGCCCTGGCATCGACCCCGGCGTGCGCGATGAGCTCTTCGCCCGGTTCGCGCGTGGCGACAGCTCACGCGCTCGCCAGACCGGCGGCACCGGCCTCGGATTGGCGATCGCGAAGGCGATCGTCGAGGGCCACGGCGGCCACCTGACCGTCGCCAGCCAACCCGGTGACACGACGTTCACGGTGCGACTCCCGCTGAGCCCTGCCACCGCATCCGCCGCATCCGCCGACTGACGTCCCGCCCGAAGGCTGCGGGGTCAAAAGAACACCGGGAACGGGCAATTCGGGTGCGTTCTTGGCCCCGCAGGACATGCCTCGGGGTAGACGCACGCCGAGCGGAGGCCGGCTCAGTACCCGGCGAAGGCGTCTGTCGTGAGAGAGCGGGCCTTCTGCAGCGCGGGTGCGAGGTCGGCGATGAGCCGCGGAGGACCGGAGATGTACGAGTGCCGCTCACCGATGTCGGGAACGTAACGCTCGAGGCCCGCCGCGTCGAGGCGCGCGCCCTGCGCCCAGGTCCAGTGCGCAGGAAGGTAGGCAGGCTCGTCACGCGTGAAGACGATGACGCGCGCGCCGGTCGCGGCCAGCTCGTCGCGGAATGCCAGCTCCGAGCTGTCGGATGCCACGTAGACGAGCACGACGTCACGCTGCTGCTCCGTCAGCTGGAGCTGCCGCAGCTGCGACACGAACGGTGTGACGCCGATCCCGGCGGCCACCATCAGGACAGGGCTCTCCGAACGCGGGAGGAGGAAGTCACCCCACGTTCCGGTCACGGCGAGCGCTGACCCCGGCTCGGCCACGGCGAGTGCGCGCTTGTAGCTCGACGGATGCTTCTGATCGCCGTCCTTGTAGGCGATGCGGAGTGTCGGAAGATCTGCCGGTGCCGAGACGATGCTGAACTCGCGGCGGGTTCCGCGGGCATCCGGGCGGGCGTGCGGCACGTCCAGCTCGAGGTACTGCCCCGGCAGGAACTTCAGCTTTCCCTTCGCACGGAACGTCAGCTCCTGAGCCGTCGGGGTGATGAACTCCCGCTTCTCGAGCACCAGGCGCACCGACCCTCGCAAGGCGAAGGCGAACGCGAGCAGGTTGCCGATGAGCAGCGCCCGCTCCTGTCCGAGGGTGAAGAGGCCACCGATGGCGATCGGCCAACCGGCGAGCGCTCCGACGAGGACGGCCACCGAGAACTGCTGCCACCGGCGCGGCGGCAGAGTCAGAGGCTCGGAGAGCATGAACGCTCCGAGGAACAGGAATGGGGACTGCAGGACAGCGAACGAGAGGGCTGCGCCGGGATCGAAGGCCATGTCGAACTCCTGCGCCTGCACGGCCTGTCGCAGCATCGAGACCGCGAACGCCACGATGAGGAAGACGACGACGATGCGCACCTTCTCGGTGCGCCAGAGGACGGCGAGTCCGAGGATCAGAACGGGCACGAAGAGCGACGGGGTGCCGACCCACCACGACGACGAGGTTCCGAGCCATTCGAAGGCCCCGAAAGATCCGAGGATCGACACGACGGCCGCGCCGAAGGCCGCAGGGTTGAGGATGTGCCGCCCCCGCCACGCGATCAGGTACTTCGACAGGCTCGCAACGGCTCCGGCGATGGCGAGCCCGAGCAGGGCGGTCGGCTCGATGCCGGGGCGGAGAACGAAGAGCAGGATCAGGGCGGTCACCAGCGACGACTCGATGCGCCAGGGCAGACGCAGGATGCGCTGGGCCGCGGCATCCACCAGTGAGATGACCACCGCCAGCACGACGAAGGACGCGAGGATCTCGAGCGGCGTCGGCGAGACGATCACGCCGAGAGCCGACAGCACCACGGCGATGAGCGCCAGCGTCAGCAGCGCGAACAGCACCAGGCGGTACATGGAGATGCCGCCGAGCAACGCGAGGACCCGCTGCCGCAGCGCGGTGATGGAGGTGATCACAGGTCTACTCTTCCCTACTTCGATGCCTCATCGGCGCGTGGTGAACAGCTGGGCGGGGCAGCCGGGCGAACGCTCCGCGCGTCCGTCGGTCGTCATGCGCACCCACTCGACGCCCCACGATGCGGCGAGCTCGGGGCCGCCGTCGAAGAACAGGGCGGTCGCGACGGCATCCGCTCGCATCGCGTCAGGGGCGATCGCCCACGTGGCGGCCCAGGTGCGGACCGGCACCCCGGTGCGGGCGTCGAGCACGTGGTGCAGCCCGTCACCCCACGCCCGGCGATTGACCGCCGACGCGCACAGCGCGGCATCCTGCAATTCGATCACGCCGATCGCCTTCGTCGGATCGTAGGGATGCTCGAGGCCGACCCGCACCACCTCTCCGCGGACCCTCATGTCGCCCCCGGCATCGACCACGAGGTCGCCGGGCACATCGGCCAGCACCCCGGCCACGAGGTCGACCAGACGCCCTTTGCCGAGAGCCCCGACGTCGAGCAGAGCGGGAGCGGATGCCGTGGCCTCCCCTGCTGTCCAGCGCACCCGATCGGTCCAGTCACCCGGGGCGGCGACCGGGGTGCTCGCGACGAGCGAGTACGACGCGTCGTAGCCGAGGGCATCCAGGCTCTCGGCGACGAGCGGGTTCACTGCACCCGACGTCGCCCTCGCCAGGTCGCGGTAGGCATCGAGCATCGCTCCCGCATCGGGAGACGAGATCGAGCCGCCGTCTCGGCCGACACGGATGACCGATGAGTCCTCACGGAACCGCGACCACTCCCGGTCGAAGCGCTCGATCTCGGCGCCGACGCGTTCGCGGTCGTCCGCGCCGAGCTCGTGCGACGTCTCGATCTCCCACCGTGTGCCGATCGCGTCGAAACGCCAGATCGTCATGCCGTGATCAGGCGCCTCAGGCGGCGGCCTGCTCCTTGATCGACTCGACGGCCTCGTTGAATCCGCCGCTGGTGAGCGACGAGCCCGCCACGCGACTGACCTCGATCTCGTCGAGCGACTTGCCCACGACCTCATCCGCGATGCCGCCGATGAACTCGCCCTGATACTGCTCGCTCTCGCGAGCCTGCGGGTCGCCGGTCACCTCGACATCCGTGACCAGGCCGTCGGCGACGGTGAGGGTCACACTGATCGTCTCGACCGTCTCGGGGGTCTGGTACGAACCGTCGGCAGTGTAGGTGCCGTCGGTGTAGTCACCGCTGGTGGCCGCGCCCGAATCGGTCGATTCGGTGCTCGTGTCGGTCCCGGTGTCGGTGGACTGGTCTTCGGCGTCAGCCGTGCCGGAGCATCCCGCGAGGACGAGGAGTCCTGCGACCCCGGCCAGGGCTGCGCCCTTGCGAACAGAAGTCGGTACAGTCGTGCGGATCATGATGGTCCTCCCGGCCTTGATCGGTGTGTTGATTCGACCGTAGGGACAGCATCTATGCGCGGGCTGTGTCCGATATTCGGGTCGCCTAAGCGTCGCCGCCGAACATGCTCGTGACCGAGCCGTCTTCGAAGACCTCGTGGATCGCACGTGCGAGCAGCGGAGCGATCGGGAGGATCGTGAGCTTGTCCCACTGGCGCGACTCGGTGAGCGGGATGGTGTCGGTGATGACGACCTCATCGATCGACTCGTCCTGCAGACGCTCGGATGCCGGGTCGCTGAAGATCGCGTGTGTCGCGGCGACGATCACGCGGTGCGCGCCGCTCGCCTTCAGCGCCTGCGCCGCCTTCACGATCGTGCCGCCGGTGTCGATCATGTCGTCGACGAGGAGGCAGGTGCGCCCCTCGACGGCGCCGACGATCTCGTGCACGGAGACCTGGTTGGCGACCTTCGGGTCGCGACGCTTGTGGATGATGGCGAGAGGCGCCCCGAGGCTGTCCGACCAGGTGTCTGCGACGCGGACGCGTCCCATGTCGGGCGAGACGACGGTGAGGATCTTGCGATCCTCGGCGCTCAACGTGCTCTTGAAGTAGTCCATCAGCACGGGCTTGGCGAAGAGGTGGTCGACGGGACCGTCGAAGAACCCCTGGATCTGGGCGGCGTGCAGGTCGACGCTCATGACGCGGTCGGCACCGGCCGTCTTCAGCAGGTCTGCGACGAGGCGGGCGCTGATCGGCTCGCGGCCGCGGCCCTTCTTGTCCTGACGCGAGTACGGATAGTACGGGGCGACGACGGTGATGCGCTTGGCCGAGGCGCGCTTCGCGGCATCGATCATGATGAGCGTCTCCATGAGCCACTCGTTGACCGGCTCGCCGAAGGTCTGGATCAGGAACAGGTCGCAGCCTCGGATCGACACCTCGAACCGGGCGTAGATCTCGCCCGATGCGAAGGTGCGGTGCTCGGTGGGCACGACCTCTGTGCCGAGGGATTCGGCCACCGCTGCGGTCAGCGCGGGGTGCGATCGACCACCGGCGACCACGAGTCGCTTCTTGGTCTTGGCTACGAGACCCGGAGCGATGCCGTTGTCCCTGTCCAGATCGACCGTCTTCTTCTTGCGCGCCATCGTTCTGCCTACTCCGCCACTCGGGTTCGGGCTGCGGCGTCTGCCGCGCCCGTGCCTGCCCTGTTCTTCTCGACCCAACCCTCGATGTTGCGCTGAGGGGCGACGCTCATGGCAAGGGAGCCGGCGGGCACATCCTTGCGGACGACAGCGCCAGCACCTGTCTTGGCGCCGGCTCCCAGCCTAACGGGCGCGACGAGAGTCGTGTGCGAGCCGGTGTGCACCTCGTCCTCGACGATCGTCCGATGCTTGTTCACGTCGTCGTAGTTCGCCGTGATCGTGCTGGCGCCGAGGTTGACGCCTCGACCGATGGTCGCGTCTCCGACGTACGACAGGTGCGGAACCTTGCTGCCTTCGCCGATCTCGGCGTTCTTCGTCTCGACGTAGGCGCCGATCTTGCCCCGGGCTCCGAGGACGGTGCCGGGGCGCAGGAACGAGAAGGGGCCGACCGTCGCCTCGGCACCGATCACCGCGAGAGTCGCGTCGGTTCGGCGGACGATCGCATCCTCACCCACCTCGCAGTCGACGAGCGTCGTGTCGGGTCCGATGATCGCCCCTTCGGCGATCGACGTGGCCCGCAGGATGTGCGTGTTCGGGAGGATCGTCACGTCGGGTGCCAGCGTGGCATCGTCGTCGATCCAGGTCGTCGCCGGGTCGATCACGGTGACGCCCTCGAGCTGCCAACGCCGCACGATCCGGCGGTTGAGCAGACGACCGACTTCGGCGAGCTGCGCGCGGTCGTTGACGCCGTAGGTGACGGTGACGTCGGAGACGACGGATGCCGCCACACGGCTGCCGTCGCGGCGGAGGAGCCCAGGGACGTCAGTCAGGTACATCTCGCCCTGTGCGTTGTCGACGCCGACGGACGGCAGGTACTTGCGCAGAGTGCCGACGCGGAAGACGTACATGCCCGCGTTGATCTCGCTGACGGAGGCTTCGTCTGCCGTGGCGTCCTTCTGCTCGACCACGCGGTCGACACCGCCGTCTGCATCGCGGATGACGCGGCCGTAGCCGGTCGGATCCTCGACCACGGCGGTCATCAGGGTCGCCTCCGCCTCGGCGGCGCGGTGCGCGTCGAGGAACGAGCGCAGCGTGTCTGCGTCCGCGAGCGGGCAGTCGCCAGAGAGCACGAGCACGTCTCCGTCGAAGTCCGCGGGCAGCGCGTCGACCGCGACCTGCACCGCGCGACCGGTGCCGGGAACCTCGTCCTGGTCGATGAACACGGCATCCGGGTAGTCCTCGGCGAGGGCCGCGACCACCTGTTCGCGCTCGTGCCGCACGACGACCTCGACGTGGTCGGCCTCGAGGCGGCCGGCCGTCGTCAGGACGTGCCCGACCAACGGGCGCCCGCCGATCGCATGCAGCACCTTCGGCAGGCGCGAGCGCATGCGGGTTCCTTGACCTGCGGCGAGGATGATGATCGCGAGATTGTTCCCAGTCATGCTCCGCCGCCAGGACTCGAACCTAGACCTAACAGCTCCAAAGGCTGTCGTGCTGCCATTACACCACGGCGGACCGCGGGCTCCGTGAGGAAGCCGCCCGCTCATTCTGCCACGCCGACATCGGCGCGAAACACGACTCTGGGATCCTGCGGTGATGAGCATCATGATCGACAGGGTGATGGCGGCCACACCCGACCTCGCCGAGTTCCTCCTGGCCCACCACGCCGATATGGCGGGCACCGCGCCGGTCGAGAGCCAGCACGCTCTGCCCCTCACCGGGCTCCTCGTTCCCGGAGTGCGCCTGTTCGCTGCGCGCGACGGCGACGTCCTCGTGGCCACCGGGGCGCTGGCCGCGATGACGGACGACGATGACCATGAGGAGCTGAAATCGATGCGCACCGACCCCACGCGCCGTGGCCGGGGGCTGGGATCGCTCATGGTGGAGGCCCTGCTGGCCGATGCGCGTGATCGCGGGGTGCGCCGGGTGTCGCTCGAGACCGGGAGTGCCGCCTTCTTCCGACCGGCGCACGCACTCTATGCTCGCGCGGGATTCCGGGAGTGCGCGCCGTTCGGCGCCTATACGGCCGACCCGCACAGCACGTTCATGACGATCGAGCTCGAGGAGGTCGGGCCTCCGGCGCCTCGCACGCGATAATGGACGGATGACTGAGGCGGATGAAGTCGACCGGATCGTCGGCGCCTGGAACACCCAGCGGCCCGACCTCGACTTCTCACCCCTCGAGGTGCTGTCGCGGATGGACCGCTTGACGCGGCTGCTCGACCGAGCCCGCAAAGATGTGTTCCGCCGGAGCGATCTGGAGGCCTGGGAGTGGGACGTGCTGTCGGCGCTGCGCCGCGCCGGGGCGCCCTTCCAGCTCTCCCCCAAGCAGCTGCTGCAGCAGACCCTGGTCTCGAGCGGCACCATGACCAATCGCATCGATCGCCTCGTCGGGCGCCGCTTCGTCCGGCGCGAGGACGACCCGGCCGACGGCCGCAGCGTGCTCGTGACGCTGACCGACGACGGCCGCATCAGGGTGGATGCCGCGATCACACGTCTGGTCGACGTCGAGGACGACCTGCTCCGGGCGTTGTCGCGTGGCGACCGCGATCGCCTGGCTGCGCTGCTGCGCAAACTGAGCCTCAGCTTCGACGCGTGAGGATCTGACTCGATGGCCATGCTCTCCCCTCTTCCGGTGCGCGACGGCGTGGGCGCGACGCGACTGCATGTGCCGCTGCGCGGCGAATGGCCGACCGTCGGCGCCTACATGATCGAGCGCTTCTTCCACCTCGACCCCGAGGGGCTGCTCTCGCGCTTCGACCGGGGCGAGATCGTCGCCCATGACGGAAGCCCGCTGGGCCGCGACACTCCCCTGGGCGCCCACGAGTTCATCTGGTACTACCGCGATCCTCCCGTCGAGACGCGCCTGCCCGTCGAGATCGAGATCCTGCATCAGGACGACGACCTGGTGGTCATCGACAAGCCGCACTTCCTGCCGACCATCCCCGGCGGCAAGTTCCTGCAGAACTCCGCCCTGATCCGGCTGCGCAATCTGCTCGGCAACGACGAGCTCGCGCCGATTCACCGCCTCGACAGGGCGACAGCCGGGGTGCTGATGTTCTCGGCGCGACCGGGCACCAGAGGGCCGTATCAGCTGCTCTTCGAGAACCGCGAGGTGCAGAAGGTCTACGAGGCGGTGTCGGCGCGACCGGCCGACTGGGATGCGTCGCGATTCCCTCTCGTATACCGCAACCACATCGTGAAGCTCCGCAACGAGCTGAAGGTCCAGGTCGACGACGAGCGGGAGCCGAACGCCGAGACGCAGATCGAGATGATCGACTCCGACGAGCGCGTCGTGCACACGCTGCTGCGCCCGCACAGCGGCAAGATGCATCAGCTGCGCGTGCACCTCGCGGCGCTGGGGCTCGGCATCCTGAACGACCCGTTCTACCCCGAGCTCCGCGGCGAGAGGCCCGACGACTTCGACCGGCCGATGCAGCTGCTCGCCCGCGAGCTGCACTTCGTGGATCCGCTGAGCGGCGCGCCGCGGGTCTTCACCACGACGCGCACACTGCAGGAGGCTCCGGTCAGCGGCGCATGATCTTGCGCGCGAGCCGCGTGCCGAGCATCTGCACGAGGTGCACGAACACCACGATCAGCACGATCGCCGCCCACATGACGAGCGGTTCGAACTGGCGGAAACCGTAGATCTGCGCGAAAGCGCCGAGGCCGCCGCCGCCGATGAGTCCGGCCATCGCCGTCATGTCGATGAGGGCCACGACGATGAACGTGTAGCCGAGGATGAGCGGGCCGAGAGACTCGGGGATCGCCACCGTGAAGAGGATGCGCCATGGTCCGGCGCCCATCGCGCGCGCCGCCTCGATCACGCCGGGCGAGACCGACACCAGGTGCTGCTCGACGATGCGGCCGATCGCGAAGGCCGCGGCCAGACCGATGATGAACGCGCCCGCAGTGGTTCCGATTCCGGTGCCGACGACTGCGCGTGCGAACGGCTGGGCGACGGCCATGAAGATCACGAACGGGATCGGCCGGAAGAAGTTCACCGCGAGGTTGGCGACGACAGCCACCGCGCGGTTCTGAGCGAGCCCGCCGGGGCGGGTGACATAAAGGATGACGCCGATCGCGAGACCGAGGATGCCACCGAGCACGAGTGCGAACGACGTCATGTACAGGGTCTCGAGCGCGGCCTCCCAGAATTCGGGCCACAGTTCGTTCAGACGATCCATCAGCGTGCCTCCTGTCCGGCGATCTCGGTCACTTCGACGCGTTGTGCGATGTCGGCGAGCGTGCGGTCGATCACCGCGTCGTCACCGCGGATCGCGAGCGTCAGATGGCCGAAGGCGCGCCCGCGGATGGCGTTGATGCCGCCGTACACGAGCTCGAAGTCGAGTCCGGCTCCGGCGAGGTCGAGAAACACCTGCGCCTGCGACGAGTCGCCGTCGCGGAACGAGAACGTGACGAGGCGCCCCTGGTGCCGGTCGCGCAGCACGGCGCGCTCCGACGGAGAGGGCACGCCCTTCACGACCGTGCCGACGAATCGCTGCGATGCCGGGTTCTGCGGAGCGGAGAAGACGTCGAACACGTCGCCCTGCTCGATGACGCGCCCCTTCTCCATGACCGCGACCTTGGTCGCGATGGTCTGGATGACGTCCATCTCGTGCGTGATCACGACGATCGTGACGCCCTGCTCCTGGTTGACCCGCTTGAGCAGATCGAGCACCTCGTGCGTGGTCTGCGGGTCGAGGGCGCTGGTCGCCTCGTCGGCGAGGAGGATCGCGGGGCCGGTGGCGAGAGCACGGGCGATGCCGACGCGCTGCTTCTGACCCCCGGAGAGCTGCTCGGGATACGCCTTCGCCTTGTCTGCGAGGCCGACGAAGCTCAGCAGCTCGGTGACCCGCTTCTCGATGTCGGGCTTCGACCAGCCCGCGAGCTTGAGGGGGTAGGCGATGTTCGCCTTGACACTGCGCGAGGCGAACAGGTTGAACTGCTGGAAGATCATGCCGATGCCGCCGCGAACCTTGCGCAGCTCGCTCTCCTTGAGCGCCGTGATGTCGACGTCGTCGACCGTGATGGTGCCGCTCGTCGCAGGCTCGAGAGCGTTGATCAATCGCACGAGCGTCGACTTGCCGGCGCCGGAGTATCCGATGATGCCGAAGACATCGCCCTTCTCGATCGAGAGGGTCACGTCGTCGACGGCCACGACCTCGGACTCGTCACGGGCGCGGGATGGATAGGTCTTCGAGACATTCGTCAGGGTGACGATCGGCATGTGGTGCTCCGGTCTGCTTCGGGAACGAAGAATCGGGTGACGCACGAAGCGCCACCCGATTCTCCCTCATCGGACGGGGGTGTCGTTCACCCCGGTCGTCTTACTTGTTGGCCTCGGTGTCTTCCTGGACCTTCTCGAGCGAGGCGACCAGGTCTTCGACCGGGGTCTGGAGCGGCACGGCGGTGTCACCCGACGACTCGAGCAGACCCGCCTGCACGTCCTCGTTCGTCTGGAAGATCTCGACGAGCTTGAGGTACGTCTCGTTGTCGGCATCCTCGGCGCGAGCCGCGAAGATGTTCACGTACGGCAGCGCGTTCGGGTCCTCGGGGTCGTCCTGCGCGATGGCGTCGTCGAAGGTGAGTCCGGCGTCTTCCACGAAGTCGTTGTTGATGATCGCCGCGGCCACGTCGGGCAGCGAGGTGGGGATCAGCGCGGCCTCGAGCGCGGTGACCTCGACCTTGGACTTCTCGGTGTCGACGTCGGCGAGATCCGAGAAGATCGTGCCGCCGCTCTTGAGCTCGATGAGTCCGGCCGACTGCAGCACGAGCAGCGCACGAGCCTGGTTCGACGCGTCATCCGGAACGGCGACGGTCTCACCCTTGGGGATGTCGTCGACATCGTCGTACTTCTGCGAGTACAGGCCCAGCGGGTAGATCGCGGTCGAGCCGACCGGGGTCAGGTCTGAGCCCGAGGCGCTGTTGTACTCGGCGAGGTACACGATGTGCTGGAACTGGTTGAGGTCGATCTCACCCTCGGTGAGTGCGGGGTTCGGCTGCTCGTACGAGCCGAAGTCGACGAGCTCGACCGTGATGCCCTCTTCAGCGGCTGCCTCGACGAAAGGAGCCCACTGGGCGTCTCCCTTGCCGACGACGCCGACCTTGACGGTCTCGTTCCCGCCGTCGCCGGAGCCGGCGTCGGAAGATGCCGTCGCGCAGCCTGCGAGCGCGACGAAGAGCGGGACCGCGGCGAGCGCGGCGATGACGGATGTGGTCCGACGGGATGCTGTGATGGACATGAGTGTTCGGGTTCCTCTCTTGGGGGACTCGAATACGTTAGGCAGGGCGACGCGGTGCGCGACAATCGAGCGTCACAGAGCGTCACAGCTGTCAGTCGTAGTCCTCGATGCCCTGCAGCCGCACCTGTTCGAGGTCGAGTCGTGCCGAGATGCGACGCACGACGAGGTCGTCGACCGTGCCGTCTCTGCGCAGCCCGAGCAGCACCTCGCGCTTGCGGTCGAGGAGGGCGAGCTTGAGACGCGTGTGCTCCTCGTGGCGCAGCAGCGGCGAGCGCTGCATGACGTCGACGTCGACCGACGTCGCGAGCATCTGCAGGGTCCTGACCTCGCCGTCTGAGCCGTCTTCGTCATCGACGATGCGCGACGCATCCGGCATCCGCACCGCCGTCTGTGCAGCATCCGCTCCGTCGCCTTCCGCTTCCTCGGACATCGAGCCGCCGCCGAGCGGATCGGGCTCACCGAGCATCACGTCGAGCGCCTGCGCCTCGGCGTCGACGATGGCCTGCTCTCGGGCCAGGGCGCGCGCGTTCGAGAACTCGAGCATCTGATAGCCCTCGGCACGCACCTTGTCGCGGATCTCCTGCCCGACGCCGTGCTCGAGCGCCAGGTCGTCGAGGGCGGCGAGTGCCGCACCCGAGATCGTGCGCTCGGCGAGCTCGTACTCCTCGTCTTCCGCATGGTCGACGGGGAAGCGGGCCCAGCGGACGATCGCCGGCAGGAGCGGCCCCTGCACGAGCAGGCTCAGCAGGATCACCCCGGCTGTGACGAAGACGATCTCGTCACGCCCCGCGATCTCGCCTTCGGTCGCACTGGCGGCCGGCACCGACAGCGCGATCGCGAGCGAGACCGCACCTCGCATGCCTGCGACGGTCGACACCGCCATCGAACGCGCCCGCGCACCGCGCGACGGGCGCGCGGGGTTGCGTCGCTGGAACAGGGCGTTCATCACCTGGAAGAGATAGCGCACGATCAGCAGCGTCATCCACACGGCCAGCGTGATCAGCACCAGGCGGCCGATCGCCGCCGCCGAGATCTCGTGCGCGACGAACTGCACCTCGAGACCGATGAGGACGAAGAGCGCACCGTTGAGCAGGAAGGCCCCAAAGGGCCAGGCCGCCGCGACCTGACGTCGCGACGAGGCGGTCGTCACCCGAGGCGACACGTAGGCGACGATCAGACCGGCGACCACGACGGCGAGGACGCCCGAGGCGTGCACGATCTCGGCCAGCAGGAACGCCGAGAACGGGATCAGCAGAAGCGTGACGTTGATGACGATCGTCGACGAGGTGCGGCGCAGCAGCAGGTACGCGAGCGCTGCGACCACGACACCGGCGGCGATGCCTCCGACATACGAGGTGAGCACCGACATGGTCACCGACAGCGGCGTCACGTTGCCGCCGAGAGCCAGCGAGATGGCGATCGCGTAGAGCACCAGGGCGGTGCCGTCGTTGGTCAGGCTCTCCGCCTTGAGCTTCATGAACATGCGCGTCGGCAGCAGGCGTCCGAGGGCGGCGACCGCTGTGGCGTCCGGTGGGGCGACGGCCGCGCCGAGGATGAGGGCGGTCTCCCACGGCATCCCGAACAGCAGTCCGATGCCGGCGACGGCGAAGGCGGATGCCACGACGAGCAGCGTGCTCATCGGCAGGATGTAGCGGAAGTCGCGGCGGATCGACCGCAGCGAGGTGGTCAGGCTCTCCCAGAACAGCATCACCGGGAGGAACAGCAGCAGCACGGTCTCGGGCGGCAGCTGGATCTCGCGCAGCTGCGGCACGAAGCCGAGCAGCAGACCCAGGATGACGAGCACGAGCGGCAGCGCGAGCCGCACACGCGGCGCCAGCAACGTGCCCACGAGGATCGTGAGTCCGATCAGGACGGTGACCTCGAGTCCTTCCATCTGAACCTCCCGGGTACCGCAGGATCAAGCTGTGCGATCCCGGATGGCATCGAACCCCGCCCAGAGCACAGCGCATCGCACTGCCACCGTATTCCCGCTAGGGCCGAATGGCGAGACCCCGAGTCAGTCGAGCTCTTCCGTCAGCTCGAACCACCGGAGTTCGAGCTGCTCGATCTCGGCCTGCTGATCGCTGATCGCCTTCATCTTGTCGCCGAGGCCCGCGAAGTCCGCCTGGTCGTGCTCGGCCAGAGCGGTCTTCGCCTTGTCGACCTGCTGGGTGAGCTTCTGGATGCGGCGCTCGAGCGACGAGACCTCCTTCTGCGCCGAGCGCAAGGCGGCGCCGTCGAGACTGGAGGCCTTCTTCTCGGTGTTGACGGCCGTCTGCGACTTGCCCGGCGCCGAGGTCTGCAGCTGGCGCAGCCGCAGGTATTCGTCGACGCCTCCGGGCAGGTGTCGCAGGTGGCCGTCGAGGATCGCGAACTGCTGGTCTGTCACGCGCTCGAGGAAGTACCGGTCGTGGCTGACCACGAGCAGGGTTCCCGACCACGAGTCGAGGAGGTCCTCGATGGCCGCGAGCATATCGGTGTCGAGATCGTTCGTCGGCTCGTCGAGGATCAGCACGTTGGGCTGGTCGAGGAGCACGAGCAGAAGCTGCAGCCGGCGCTGCTGGCCGCCAGACAGATCCTTCACGGGGGTGGAGAGCTGGGCGGAGTCGAAGCCGAGCCGTTCGAGCAGCTGCCCAGGCGTGAGCTCCTGGGCCTTCGAGCCTGAGCCCATCGTGTACGAGGTGCGCAGCCGCGAGATCACGACACGCACCGGCTCGCGCCGTACATCCTCGAGTTCGTCGAGGCGCTGGGTGAGCGTCTTGACCTTCACGGTCGAGCCGCGCTTCACGCGGCCCACCGTCGGCTCGACGGTGCCGGCGATGAGACCGAGCAGCGTCGATTTGCCGGCGCCGTTGACGCCGAGGATGCCGGTGCGCTCCCCCGGTGCGATGCGCCATTCGACGTCACGCAGCACCTCTCGTGTGCCGCCGTCGGCGGTCGGATAGGTGACGCCCACATCGAGGAGGTCGACGACGTCCTTGCCCAGGCGCGATACGGCGAGCGACTGCAGCGAGATCTTGTCGCGGATCTCCGGCACGTCGGCGATGAGCTCGTTGGCCGCGTCGATGCGGAACTTCGGCTTCGCCGTGCGAGCAGGAGCGCCTCGGCGAAGCCAGGCGAGCTCCTTCTTGGCGAGGTTCTGGCGCTTGGCCTCGGTGGCGGCCGACATCCGGTCGCGTTCGACGCGCTGCAGGATGTAGGCCGCATAGCCGCCCTCGAAGGGCTCGACGATGCGGTCGTGCACCTCCCAGGTCTCGGTGCAGACCTCGTCGAGGAACCATCGGTCGTGGGTCACGACCATGAGCGCTCCGGAGTTCGGGCTCCACCGCTTCTTGAGATGCCCAGCCAGCCAGGTGATGGCTTCGACGTCGAGATGGTTGGTGGGCTCATCGAGCGCGATGACATCCCAGTCGCCCGTGAGCAGCTTGGCGAGCGAGACGCGACGGCGCTGACCACCGCTGAGAGAGCCGATCTCGGCATCCCACGGCAGATCCTTCAGCAGTCCCTCGATCACGTCGCGGATGCGAGAGTCGCCGGCCCACTCGTACTCGGGGGTGTCGCCGACGACCGCGGCGCTGATGGTCAGGTCATCGCTGAGGGTGTCGGCCTGATCGAGAACGCCGATCGTCGTGCCGCCACGCACTGTCACGCGACCAGAGCTCGGCTCCTTGAGGCCGGCCAGCATGCCCAGAAGACTGGACTTGCCGTCGCCGTTGCGGCCGACGATGCCGATGCGGTCACCTTCTTCGATGCCGAGGGTCACGGAGTCGAAGACGACCCTCGTCGGATATTCGAGATGAAGGGCTTCTGCCCCGAGAAGATGTGCCATATCACTCCCCAGGGTAGTCGGGCACGCTGGGTGGCTCGGTCAGCTGAGCGCCGCGGCGACAGCGGCAGCGTGGCGCGACTCCATCTCGGCATCCCACACACCCAAGAGCTCGAAGGTCGCGATGCGGAACACGAGGGCGCGGATGATGTGCTGGCGGCCGTCTGCTCTCTCACCTGCGAGCCTCAGCATCTCCGCCGGTGCGAGGCCATGCCAGCACGCGGCGTCGGCCAGCACGATGGCGTCCGCGAACCCGACCGGACGCCAGTACGGCGCCCAGTCGATGATCGCCGGCGGCTGACACGGTTCGAACATCACGTTGCCGAGAAGATCGCCGTGGATGACCTGAGCCGGAGCGGTGACGGGGCGGAAAGCACCCGCGAGGCGCTGAAGCGTGGTGCCCGGCAGGAGTTCCTCTTCTTCCCAGGCGATCCTGTCCGACCGCGCCCAGGGGTCGTGTGCGAGGTCGAGGAAGTCCGGACGGTCGAGGTCGGCGACAGCTCGATGGAATGCGGCGCCGGCGGTGAGCACATCAGTCACGCGGGTCTCATCCGCGTGACCGGGCAGCCATTGCCAGGCCTCCCACCCGTCGATCGTCCACGCTCCGGATGCCGACGGGATCGGGCGCGGCGTGCGGAATGCCCAGGTGTGCGGCAGATGCGCGAGGACGTCCGCCTTCCACAGCGTCTCGCCGTCTCCGGCCGAGGGGCGCAGGACTGTATCGGCCGCACGCCAGGTCAGACCGCGTCCACCGGGGAGGGTGTGGAGCTGCTCGTGGTGCTCGGCGGAGACTCCGAACTCCACGAGGACCGCGCTCGAGGGTGGGGTCGCGGTCGTCATGGTCCGAGGCTACGACAGCGTGCGCGGCGCCGGTGGACCGAAGAGTTCGGGGAGGGATGCGGTGAACTCGTCGAAATGGCTGAACCAGACGGTGTGCGCGGCCCCGGGGATGCTGCGGACATCGGCGCCGTTCGCCGCGAATCTGCGGGCGTCGTCGTCGCTGACCCACGCGCTCGGGTCTGCACGCACGACGATCGAATCGGCTCCGGGGAGCCAGGAGTGATCCGTATCGCACGAGATGGATGCGGTCGTCGCCGGATCGAAGAGCGCGGCGGCACGAGCCTCCACCTCGGCATCCTGCGCGGAGTAGAAGGGGCGGGATGCGAGTAGATCTTGCGGAGACAAGCGCGCTCCGCGGTCGCGCTCGTACTGCGCCCTGAGTGCCGCGCGGTCGTGACCCCCGGTCAGAGAGAGCGTCGCATCGACATAGACAGCCAGGTCGGGCTGCAGCATCTCGGCGGCCGCGGCGAGGACCGTCGCGCCGTAGGAATGGCCGATGGCTGCGAGCGGGCGCCCCGCGTCGAGATGCTGGACCGTCTCGACCACTGAGCCCGCCGCCTGCTCGATCGTCAGGTGCGGGTCACGTTGCGACAGGCCGTGACCGGGCAGATCGAGAGCGATCACGCGGTGGCCATTGGCTGCGAGCGGTGGTATCACGCGCCACCAGCTGTCGGATGACCCCATCATCCCGTGGAGCAGAAGCACAGTGCCGGGGCCTGTTCCGGTGTCGATCGCGTGGAGGAGCATCCCGCCAGTGTGGCACCGTTCGTTATCTTTTCGTAATCATGTCCCAGACGGAATGTCTCGTATTTATCTTCGAATGTCGGTGGCTCCTGATCTACTTGAGGACATGACAGCACTGCTCGACGCGACGGATGCGCAGATGGCGACACTCGCCGATCTCGTCGACGCGCTGCAGGTCGCGGAGGCGACGCTGAGCAGCATGAGCGCCGCGCGCGACGGGTTGCTGGCCATCGCCGGACGGCTGGCGGTCGACATCGCCAAGCAGGGCGATCACCCTGATCGAGGTGACCACTCTCTTCGCACCGTGGCTGCCGAAATCGGTGCCGTGCAGCGCGTCAGCGATCGCACGATCGAGCGGCGGATGGCGGCCGCAGAGCTGCTGGTCGACCAGTTTCCGGCCGTGTGGGCGGCGCAGGGGGCTGGGCGGATCAGCCCGGCTCATTCTCGGGTGATCGTCGACGCGGGGTCGGGTATCGAGTCGCCCAGCGATCGTGAGAAGTACTCCGCGGTCATCCTTCCGATCGCCGAGGCGGAGTCGCCCAACCGTCTGCGCGCACTGGCGCGGCGCGTGGCCGAGCGATTCGCTCCGACGACCGTGTCGGAGAGGCACCGGCGAGCGAGGTCTCAGCGACGCGTATGGGTGACGGATGGCGAAGACGGGATGGCGGCGCTGCACACGCACGCGCCTGCCGCGCTCGTCCACGGCATGTTCGACCGTCTGTCGCAGATGGCGCATGCGCTCCGCAACGAGAACCTTCGCGCGAAGCGACAGGCGGCTCGCGATGGCAGCGAGTTCGAGCCGGATGATCGGACGGTCGATGAGATCCGTGCCGATCTGCTCGCCGATCTCGTGCTCAGCGGGCAGCCGACGGGTCACGACAGCGAAGACGGACTGCTCGGAGCCATCAGTGCCCGGATCGAGATCACCGTGCCGGTGACGACGCTGATGGATGCCGACGCTGGTGCGGCGCCTGATGCCGATTCGGCACCGTCCGCCGAGCTCGATGGTCGGACCCCGATCGATGTCAACACCGCACGCACCGTGGCGGGCCAGACGAAGGGGTGGGACAGGGTGCTGACGCATCCGATCAGCGGTCGAGTGCTCGCCGTCGATCGATATCGACCGAGCCGTCACCTGCGCCGGCACCTGCGGGCGCGCGATCAACGATGTCGCTTCCCCACCTGCGGGATCGTGGCGCGCAAATGCGATCTCGACCACAATCACGCGGCGTCGACAGGTGGCGCGACCTGCGACACGAACCTCGCGTCCTTCTGCCGCCGACATCACGTTCTGAAACACCACTCCCCCTGGCACGTCGAGCAGAAACCCGGCGGGGTCGTGGAGTGGACGAGTCCCACCGGCCGAACCTACGTCGACACTCCCCCTGCACCGAACACGGTGACCTTTACCGTGGCAGAGGATGCTGCACGCGCGCCGTTCTGACGAAGGCTCTGAGGGTGTGGATAACTCCCCCGCGACACCCGCTGGCTTCATTACGGTGGCGCGGTGACCCCTTCTCGCTCGCGACCCTCGTCAACGCTCCCGGCCCGACCGACATCGACAGCTGCTCCCGGGATGAGACAGTGATGACGGCGCGCAGAACTGGTGCGGCGGTCGTGATCGTCGCGATCACACTCGGCCAGCTGCTCGGGTGCGCACCGGAGCCCTCTCCGGTTCCCACGCCGACGCCTGCCTTTGCCAGCGAAGCGGAGGCCTTCGCCGCAGCGGAAGAGGTGTACCGGGCGTACAACGATGCGCTGAACGAAGAACGGATCGTCGGCGGCTCAGCAGATCCCGGGCAGTACCTCTCTGGCCTTGCACTCGAAAGCCATCTGGAGGCGGGCCGTTACTTCGAAGAGCAACAGTTGCGATTCAACGGCGAGGGAATCGTTGATAGCTTCAACGGCGACTCTGCAAACCTTGACGCTGCCGTAGCCACGGTCACCGCGTTCGTCTGCCTTGATGTGAGCCAGACGCGCGTGATCGATGGCGAAGGAGCCGACGTGACTCCTTCGGATCGCCCGACTCGGTTACCTCTTGAGGTTGTGTTCGTCGGCCCCCGCCGCGAGTTGTTGATTTCCAACTCGAATCTGGTCGACGGAGAAGAATGCTAGCTCGCAAGCTCGCGACGAGTCTTCTAGCTATCTCGATGCTCATCGTGCCTCACAACCTTCCGATGGCTACCTCCGATTGCAACGGGCAGTGGGCTGCGGGCGGGCTCTGCGGCTCAACAGACGGCTCGTCTCTTATGATCTCCGGCACGCAACAGCAGCCGAGCACCGACCCCGGCACCAGCTCGCGTCAGAGCAACGGAGGCCCTGGCGGCCCCTCCGGACCCAGCACGCCGTCGGGTCCGAGCGATGAGGCGATCGACCTCGCGGCATGCATGAACGACTCAGGCACCACACGGTGCGCGCGCCGCGCGAACCAGCCCGCATCCCCGGCGGCTGCTCCGTCGGCACCGGGCACTCCGACGATCACCATCTCCGACCTCGCGCGATTTGCCCCGGCATCCGTTCTCGCCGCCGCCGAACCCGGAAACGTAGGGATCGCCGGGATTCCGACCAACTTCACCGCTGCGGCGACACCGCAGATCGAAGACGGAGAGCTGTTCGGCGTGCCACTGCGCGTGCGGTTCGTCCCGGCCGGATACGACTACACCTACGGCGACGGCGACTCGGCGACGCTGACCGCACCAGGGCAGACGTGGGAGTCACTCGGCCAGGCGCAGTTCACCCCGACAGCCACCAGTCACGTGTACCGCAAGCCGGGCGTCTATCTGGCGGACCTCGACATCCGCTACACGGCCGAGATCGATCTGGGTGGCGGCTGGATTCCCGTGGCAGGGCAGATCACGACCGACGGCCCACCCGAGGATATCCGCATCCTCGAGGCGCACACCGCCCTTGTCGCACACACCTGTCTCGAAGAACCCACCGCCCCCGGCTGCTGAAGATCGCACCACAGCAGCACGCCGACAAGAAAGAGCTCCGGCCCCGAAGGAGCGAGCGGCCCTGATCTGTCAGATCGCTGGTCGCTCACTCGTACAACTGGACGATCTCGAGAAGGCTCGGCACATTGGCGAACGCCTCCCTGGGTAGTCGGGTGAAGCTAGGCGTTCCTCGCCGTTCGAGAGCGAATACGCCCATGGCGCTCTGCTCCTCGAGAGGCAGCCGCCGACCGATCCCCTCCGGCCTAAACTAGACAGGTGCCATGGAGTCGCCGGGTGTTCTCGCTCTCACTAGCCAACCGCAAGGCAAAGCTGGTGCAGTCGAGAAGGCGACCCGGTCGCTTCGAGCTCAGCGTGGATGGAATTGCGCAGTCCGTCGTCTCGATCACCGAACCCACCGCCCTCGAGTACAGCTACACCCAACACATCGCCCGCGCAATGGATGCCGCCGCCGAGCCGGATGCGCCGCTGTTCACCGTGCATCTGGGTGCCGGAGCACTCACGCTGGCACGCTACGTCCAGGCGACGCGCGCCGGATCACCTCAGCTGGTGGTGGAGTTCGAACCCGCGCTCTACGCCGCCGTCATCGACGCGCTGCCATTGCCCCCCGGGTCTGACATACGAGTCATCTTCGGTGACGCTCGGACGGTCGCGGACGCCGCTTTTCCGAATGAGAAGACGTCGCCGGTGCAGTCATCTCCGTCCCCCGGACTCGACGACGCAGCGAGTTATCGCACCGCAATCGACACCGATTGGGTCGAGGCGTGCTTCACCGTCGTCGATCTCTGGGATGCCGCCGTCATCCGGCATCGTGTGGCCAGCCAGGAGTTCTATCGCCGGGTCGCCGCGCGCTCCGCGGCAGCGGGCGTGGTCGCCGTGAACCTGCTCGACGGGCATCCGTTCGAATACTCACGACGACAGGCCGCGACCCTGAGCACCGTCTTCGATCACGTCGCTGTCGTGCTTGACGCAGAGCCGGAAGATGCGGAAGGGCCACTCGGCAACGTCGTCATTTTCGCGAGTGATGAACCGCTGGACAAGGTGACCGCCTCCGCTTCGCTCGACACACCGCGACCTCATCTCCTCCGCGATGGCCCCCTGACGTCGTGGATCGCTGAAGCGCGCATCATGACAGATGCCGACGGCACAGACTCTCCCGATCCCGACGACCCCCTCTGGGGCTAGCGCACCGTGTGCGGACGTCCTCCGACAGGACGTCCGCTTCCCGCCAGCGGCTCGTCCGCGCGAGGTGTGAAAAGTCGACCCGACATGGCAAAGAGCCGCCCGGACCCGAAGGTCCGGACGGCTCGTCGTTGTTCGAGCGGAATCGCTTACTGGTACGACTTCACGATCTCGAGGAGGCTCGGCACGTTGGCGTACGCCTCAGCGGCGTTCTCCTTCGTGACGATGATCGGGTCGAGCAGGTATGCCGGAACGATCTTCGCGCCGTTGTCGTACGACTCTTCGTCGTTGACATCGACGGTCTCGCCCGCCTGCAGCTGGCCGACCATCTTGATCGACTGCTCGACGAGCAGTGCGGTGTCCTTGTTGATCGTGGAGTACTGGATGCCCTCCATGATCGACTTCACCGACTCGACCTCGGAGTCCTGACCCGTGACGACCGGAACCGGCTTGCCGGCCTGCTGCACCGAGGTGATGATGGCGCGAGCAAGGGTGTCGTTCGGCGACAGCACGCCGTCGACCACGGTGTCACCGCTGTACGACGAGGTCAGCAGCGTGTCCATGCGGTTCTGCGCGTTCTCCGGCAGCCAGCCCTCGGTCGCCGTCTGGGCGATCTCGGTCTGACCCGACACGACGACGAGGTTGCCGTTGTCGATCTCCGGCTGGAGCACGTCCATCGCGCCGTCGAAGAACACCTTCGAGTTGGCGTCGTCAGGCGAACCCGAGAAGAGCTCGATGTTGTACGGAGCCTCGTGACCCGCACGCTCGGCGAGGCCGTCGAGCAGAGCCTGGCCCTGCAGCTGGCCGACCTTGAAGTTGTCGAACGCGACGTAGTAGTCGACAGCCTCGGTGTTCTCGATGAGACGGTCGTACGCGATCACGTAGGCGCCGGCATCCTTCGCCGCCTGCACCTGCGTGGCCAGCTGCTTGCCGTCCTTCGCGCCGATGATGATGACCTTGGCACCGTTGGTGACCATGGCCTGGATCTGGTTCTGCTGCTCGGCGACCGTGTTGCTCGCCGGGGCGTACTGCACGTCGGCCTTGAAGCCGGCCTCTTCGAGGCCGTCCGTGAAGAGCTGGCCCGCGAGGACCCAGTTCTCACTGGTCTTGTCGGGAAGCGCGACACCGATCGGAGAATCGGCGGCGAAGCCTGCTTCGGCCTCTTCGCCGGATCCCGTGTCGGTTCCGCCGCCGCGCTCACCGGAGCAGCCCGTGAGTGCGAAGGCAGCCGTCGCGACGAGCGCTGTCGC
This sequence comes from Microbacterium sp. WCS2018Hpa-9, assembly GCF_031843745.1. Lineage (NCBI taxonomy): Bacteria > Bacillati > Actinomycetota > Actinomycetes > Micrococcales > Microbacteriaceae > Microbacterium > Microbacterium sp. WCS2018Hpa-9. The sequence goes on along the minus strand of NZ_JAVTIY010000006.1, from coordinate 287,622 downwards.
TGTGACGATGATCTTCTTCATGTGATCTCTTTCTGTGTGATGTGACGGATTCTGCGTGCGAGCACTGCGCGGAGATTCCGCTTACTCGGCCCTTGTCTTGTCGACGGGAGGGGCTTGGTAAGTCCTGTTGGGTTCGAACGTCTCGGTCGCCGGATCTACCTGACGGCTCGAGCGACGCATCATGAAACCGATGAGCGACGGGCGGCCCTGCTGCTTGTTCCAGACGTCGATGCCGACGGCGAGCAGGAGCACGAGGCCCTTGATCATCGAGACGACGTCGGCACCCTGGCCGAGCAGAGCGAGACCGTTGTTGAGGAAGGCCATGACCAGGCCACCGATGATCGACCCGATCACGGTGCCGATGCCACCGGCGACGGCGGCGCCACCGATGAACACGGATGCGATGGCGTCGAGCTCCCAGCCGGTACCGTCGTTCGGTCCGGACGCCTGCGAACGGGCGACGAAGATCATTCCGGCGAGAGCGGCCATCATCGACATGTTCATCATGACGAAGAAGTCGACCCAGCGGTCCTTCACACCCGAGAGACGTGCAGCCTGACGGTTGCCACCCACGGCGTAGATGTGACGGCCGAACACGGTGTTCCGCGTGATGAACGAGTAGATGATGACGAGGGCGAGCAGGATCAGACCGGGAACCGGGAAGCTCGTGCCGGGGCGACCGGTCGCGAACATCCACGCCGCGGCGAGCACGACGACCGAGAGCAGCACGACCTTGACCACACTGACCCACAGAGGCGCGCTGTCGGAGCCCATCTTGTGCTGCTGGCGACGGGTGCGGATCTCCCAGAAGACCAGCCACGCCACGGCGACCAGGGCGAGGAGCATCGTCGGCACGTTGAAGTCGAGCGGAAGCCCGACCTCGGGCAGATAGCCGGTGCCGATCACCTGGAAGCCCTTGGGCACCGGAATCGTCTGAGCGTCACCGATCCACTGCTGCGCACCGCGGAAGAAGAGCATGCCGGCGAGCGTCACGATGAACGCGGGCACCCCGACGTACGCCACCCAGAATCCCTGCCAGGCACCCACGAGGGCACCCACACCGAGGCCGAGGAGGATCGCCGCCGGCCAAGGGAGGTTCCAGTCGGCCATCGACTTCGCGACGATGATGCCGGTGAAGGCCGCCACCGAGCCGACCGACAGGTCGATGTGCCCCATGATGATGACCATCACCATGCCGATCGCGAGGATCAGGATGAACGAGTACTGGTTGATGACGTTGATCAGGTTGCCCGACGTCAGCGTCGCGCCGTTCGGTCCGTTGCGCAGCAGCGTCAGCGCCTCGAAGAGGAGGATGATGACGATGAGGCTGCCCAGGATGCCGAACTGGCGCAGCGACGAGGTGCCGTTGCTTCCGAACATCTTGCGGATGTCGCCGAAGTGGAAGCCGCGCTTCGTTGTCGTGAGGTCGGTGGTCATGCTGATGCTTTCTGAGTCGCGGAGGTCATGCTGCGCATGAGGGCCTCGGGTGTCGCCTGGTCGGCCGGGATGCAGTCGGTGACCCGACCTTCGAAGACTGTGTAGATGCGGTCGGAGATGCCGAGCAGCTCGGGAAGCTCGCTCGAGATGACGATGACGCCCTTGCCCTGCGAGGCGAGCTCGTTGATGATCGCGTAGATCTCGTACTTCGCCCCCACGTCGATGCCGCGTGTGGGCTCGTCGAGGATCAGCAGGTCGGGGTCGGTGAACATCCACCGCGCCAGCACGACCTTCTGCTGGTTTCCTCCCGAGAGCTTGCCGACGCCCTCTTCGACGCTCGGCGTCTTGATGCGCAGCGCCTTGCGGTAGCGCTCGGCGACCGAGTACTCCTCGCGCTCGTCGACGACGCCGCGCTTCGAGATCTTCGACAGCTTGGCCGCCACGACCGACCGCTTGATGGTGTCGAGCAGGTTGAGGCCGAGCACCTTGCGGTCCTCGCTCACGTAGGCGAGTCCGTGCTTGATGGCGGACGAGACATCGGGAATCGAGATCTCCCGGCCGTCCTTGATGATCTGTCCGCCCTGGAAGTTGCCGTAGGAGCGGCCGAAGATGCTCATCATGAACTCGGTGCGGCCCGCGCCCATCAGCCCGGCGATGCCGACGACCTCGCCGCGGCGGACGTTGAGGTTCGATCCCTTGACGACCATGCGCTCGGAGACGGTCGGGTGCTGAACCCACCAGTCCTTGACCTCGAAGAAGACCTCGCCGATCTCGGGTGTGCGGTCGGGGTAGCGGCTCTCGAGCGAGCGTCCGACCATCCCGCGGATGATCCGGTCTTCGTTGATCTCGCCGCGCGAGATGTCGAGCGTCTCGACCGTGCGGCCGTCGCGGATGATCGTGATCTCATCGGCGATCTGCTCGATCTCGTTGAGCTTGTGGCTGATCATGATCGATGCGATGCCCTTGGCCTTGAGGCCCAGGATCAGGTCGAGCAGGTGCTGCGAGTCGTTCTCGTTCAGGGCGGCGGTGGGCTCATCGAGGATGAGGAGCTTGACGTCCTTGTTGAGGGCCTTGGCGATCTCGATCAGCTGCTGCTTGCCGACACCGAGCGTCTTGATCGCCACATCGGGGTCTTCGCGCAGACCGACGCGAGCCAGCAGCTCGACCGTGCGCTGGCGCTGTGCGCGCCAGTCGATCTTGCCGAAGCGGCGGATCTCGTTGCCGAGGAAGATGTTCTCGGTGATCGAGAGCTCAGGGATCAGCGCGAGTTCCTGGTGGATGATCGCGATTCCGGCCTGCTCGCTCGCCGCGATGTCGCGGTAGCGCTGCTCCTCGCCGTAGAGCAGGATGTCCCCCTCGTACGTGCCGTAGGGGTACACGCCGGAGAGGACCTTCATCAGGGTCGACTTCCCGGCACCGTTCTCCCCGCAGATCGCATGGATCTCGCCTGCGCGGACGGTGATGGACACGTCGGACAGCGCCTTGACACCCGGGAACTCCTTGGTGATGCTGCGCATCTCCAGGATGGGGCCTGACACGACCGGCAACGTTGCTGTGGTGCTCACAAGATCTTCCTCGCGACGGGCGGTCACCTTCGATGTGACCGTTCACATTGGATTACATAGTCTACGCTCGCCGAGACGCTGTCAAGACCACGAGCCAAATTGTGGCTCTATCGAGGTGCGGACGATTCCCTCGTGCGCAGGGTGGTCTGCAGCGGCCCGAACTCGGGCACCTGCTCACCACGGATCTGCGCGAGCAGGATCCGCACCGCCCGGCGCCCGAGCTCGGGGAAGTCCTGGTGCACGGTGCTCAGAGTCGGCGCGACGTGGGCGGCGACGGGGATGTCGTCGAAGCCGACGACGCTGACATCTTCGGGCACGCGGACGCCGGCATCCCGGAAGCCGTGCATCAGCCCGATCGCCATCTGGTCGTTCGCGACGAAGACAGCCGTGAAATCACGGCGGCGCGACAGCTCCTGCCCCGCGAAGTAGCCGAAGTCCGCGGTCCAGTCGCCGCGGATCGGCGGGAAGGTGGGAAGGTCGGCTTCGCGCAGCGCGTCCAGGTATCCGCGCATGCGCGACTCGGCCTCGATCCAGTCCTGTGGCCCTGCGATGTGGATGATGTCGCTGTGGCCGAGCCCGATCAGGTGCTCGGTGGCGGTGCGGGCACCGGCGACCTGGTCGGCCGACAGGGTCACCCCGTCGGAGCCCGATGCGGTCTGCAGCGAGACGAACGGCATCTCGACCGCCATGCCCTTGAGCACATGGAACGCCCGCACCTGCGGGGCCAGGACCACGATGCCGTCGACCTGCTCTCGCGCCAGCTGGCGCAGGGCATTGCCGATCGCCTCTGGCGTCGTGGCCGAGAGGTTGAGTGTCGAGACCGAGTACCCCTCCTCGCGCGCGGCATCCTCGATGCCGACGATCGAGGACGTGGGCCCGAACTCCCCGACGGTCGCCGCGAGGATGCCCAGCATGTTGGACTTGCTGGTCACCAGCGCCCGCGCTGCGAGATTGGGGCGGTAGTCGAGCACCGCGATGGCGTCGAGCACCTTGGCCTTGGTCTCGGGGCGGATGCTCGCGTGATCGTTCAGCACCCTCGAGACGGTCTGGTGCGACACCCCCGCGAGTCGAGCGACGTCGCGGATGCTCGGCATCCGGGCACGCTCGGAGGCAGTCGACATCACAGACCTCCTTGTATGTGCACGGTCACATCGTCACTTCATTATGTATGCCAGGCGCGCAGAGCGCACGTCACCGACGCGAGGATGCGGGCGGAGCGCGTCAGGCGAGGATGCGGGCGCCCGGCACCGGGCCGTGCACGTGCAGCGACTCGAGCCCGTGCTCGCGCAGCAGCGACTGGACTTCCTGCGCCCCTTCAGGGCTCGCGCAGAGGAGTGCGATGGTGGGCCCTGAACCTGACACGATCCCCTGCAGCGCACCGGCATGGATGCCGCGCAGGATCGTGGTCTCGAGCTCCGGCCGCTCATGCAGAGCAGCCTCCTGAAGGTCGTTGTAGATGCTCTCGGAGAGCAGGTCCGGATCCCCCGAGCGCAGCGCCTGCAGCACGGGTGCCGGAACCTCGAGCGACAGGGGTGGATCGTCGGCGAGCGCACCCTCGGCGTCACGCAGGGCATCGAGCCGCGCATATACGACCGGCGTCGACAGCCCCTCGTCGCTCGGGACGAGCACCCAGTCGAAGCGTCCTCTCGCCAATGCCGGGTTCAACTGATCGCCTCGCCCGGTGCCGACGGCTGTTCCACCGTGCAGCGCGAACGGCACATCGGCGCCGAGCCGTGCCGCGAGCTCGTGCAGGCGCGCCGTCGAGAATCCGGTTCCCCACAGCGCATCGCAGGCCACGAGTGCGGCAGCGGCATCCGCCGATCCGCCTCCCATGCCCCCGGCGACCGGCACGCTCTTGCGGATCTCGAGCGCCACCCCGCCGTCGTACTCGGCTGCGGTCGCGAGCAGCTTGGCCGCCCGCATCGCGAGGTTGCGATCGTCGAGCGGCACCGTGTCTGGATCGTCGACGCCCGACACCGTGATCGAGAAGTCGTCGGCGTGCCGGGCGATCACGTCCTCATAGAGCGACACCGCCTGGAACACGGTCGCCAGCGCGTGATACCCGTCGTCGTGACGGCCGCCCACGCCGAGGTAGACATTGATCTTTCCTGGCGCGCGCACATGCACGGAGTCGACGGGGGCGGCGAAGCTCATCTCGGTGGTCCCGTCACAGCTCCGTGGACGACGCCCACAGGTCGACGTCGATGGCCCCGGCCGCCTCGTCGATGCGGCTGAGCTCGTCGACCGTGAAAGCCGGGCCGTTGACGGCGGCGATGTTCTCGTCGAGCTGCTCGGGGCGCGACGCCCCGACCAGTGCGGAGGCGACCACCGGGTTGCGCAGCGTCCACTGGATCGCCATCTGAGCCAGCGACTGCCCCCGCCCCTCGGCGATGGCGTTGAGCGATCGGAGCGTCTGCAGCGCGGCATCCGACAGCGGAGCATCGGGCAGCGACCCGCGCTTCTGGGCCCGGGCTGCGGTGCCGTCACCGAGGTACTTGTCGGTGAGCAGCCCCTGCGCCAGCGGCGTGAAGGCGATCGCGCCGACGCCGGACTGCTCGAGCTTCTCGGTGAGCCCGTCTTCGACCCAGCGGTTGAGGATCGAATAGGCGGGCTGGTGGATGACGAGCGGGGTGCCGAGCTCGGTGGCGACGGCGACGGCCTCGGCCGTGCGCTCGGCGCTGTACGACGAGATGCCCACGTAGAGCGCCTTGCCGTGACGCACGAGCGTGTCGAGAGCGCCGATGGTCTCGGCGACCGGGGTCACCGGGTCTGCGCGGTGCGAGTAGAAGATGTCGACGTGGTCGAGGCCCATCCGCGTCAGCGACTGCTCCGCACTCGCGAGGATGTACTTGCGGCTGCCGAGGTCGCCGTACGGCCCCGGCCACATGTCCCAGCCCGCCTTCGACGAGATGATCAGCTCGTCGCGATAGGGGCGGAAGTCCTCGCCGAAGATGCGACCGAAGTTCTTCTCGGCGGAGCCGTAGGGGGGTCCGTAGTTGTTCGCGAGGTCGAAGTGGGTGATGCCCCGGTCGAACGCGTGACGCAGCAGTGCGCGCTGGTTGTCGAGCGGGATGTTGTCGCCGAAGTTCCACCACAGACCCAGCGAGATCGGCGGCAGGTAGAGCCCCGAGGAGCCGACCTGGCGATACTCGAACTGCTGATAGCGGCTCTCGTCGGCAGCGTACGGCCGGTGGAGCTCAGGGACGTTGGGACGAAAGCGGGGAGACTCGGTCACCGTGCCAGGTTAGCCGGTGATGGCGGTGTCTTCGATCTGGGCGACGTGCCGCGCAATACGGTGATAGTCGTCGACCGTGAGATCCTCGCCGCGAGCGGTCGGCGCGACTCCTGCTGCGATCAGGATCTCGGATGCCGCGGCCGAGCTGCCGAAGAGCTCGGACAACGCCTGACGCAGCATCTTGCGGCGCTGGTTGAAGGCGGCATCCACGATCTTGAAGGTGAGTCGGCGTTCGTCCTCCGTGCCGCGCTCGCCCTCCGACCGGTCGAAGCCGACGAGGAGGCTGTCGACGTTGGGCACCGGCCAGAAGACCTGACGGGACACGGTGCCCGAGAGCTTCCATTCGCCGTACCAGGCCGCCTTGACGCTCGGGGTGCCGTAGATCTTCGACCCCGGCTTGGCCGCGATGCGCTCGGCGACCTCGGCCTGCACCATCACGACACCGCGCTTGAGGTACGCGAAGTTCTCGAGGAAGTGCAGCAGCACGGGGACGGAGACGTTGTAGGGAAGATTCGCGACCAGCACGGTGGGCTCGCCGGGCAGCTCGGTGATGCGCAGGGCGTCGGCATCGACGACCGTGAGCCTCTCGGCCGGAACGCCGTGCTCGACCACCGTCTGAGCGAGTCGGGCTGCGAGTCGGTGGTCGATCTCGACGGCGGTGACGGATGCCCCGGTCTCGAGGATCGCGAGGGTGAGCGAACCGAGCCCGGGCCCCACCTCGACGACCCGCTCCCCTGGCTGCACGCGGGCGGCGTGCACGATCTTGCGCACGGTATTCGCGTCGACGACGAAGTTCTGTCCGAGCTTCTTGGTCGGGGTGACGTCGAGCTCGGCGGCGAGCCGGCGGATCTCGGTGGCGCCGAGCAGGGTGACTGTCATTGCTCCATTGTCCCCCACCTCCGCCAGTGTCCGAACCGGCCAGTAGTCTTCTGTGGTGCCCTCCCTCGGTGAACTGATCGCGCCACGTCGGATGGGCAGGGATTTCCGCTGGCTGCTCGCATCATCGTGGACGAGCAACGTCGGAGACGGCGTCGCACTGGCGGCCGCTCCCCTGCTCATCGCCTCGATGACGTCATCGCCGATCCTCGTCGCCGCCGGTGCGATCATGCAGTTCCTTCCGTGGCTGCTGTTCGGTCTGCACGCGGGAGCCATCGCCGACCGGTTCGACCGCCGACGCCTGGTGATGTTCGCCAACGCGGCGCGGGCCGTGGTGCTCGCGGGCCTCTGCGCCTTCCTACTCACAGGCACGGCGAACATCTGGATCGTGCTCGCCGTGGCCTTCCTCTACGGCACGGCAGAGGTGTTCGTCGACACCGCGGGCAGCACGCTGCTGCCGATGCTCGTGAAGCCGGCAGACCTCGGCATCGGCAACGCGCGCCTGCAGGCCGGGTACCTCGTGGCCAACCAGTTCGCCGGTCCCCCGCTGGGAGCTTTCCTCTTCGCGGCGGGCACCGCGTGGCCCTTCCTGCTCGAGATCCTCTGCGTGCTCCTCGCGGTCGTGCTGATCTCGCGCATGGCCCGCACGCCGGTGCCGCCCCGGGCGACGGGCGACGCCGAGAAGACGCACGTGCACACCGACATCGCCGAGGGTCTGCGGTGGCTCTGGCAGAACCCGCCGGTGCGGATGCTGGTGCTCATCATCCTTGTCTTCAACGTGACCTGGGCGGCCCCCTGGGGCGTGCTCGTGCTCTACGCCACCGAGCACCTGAACATGGGCGCCGTCGGCTATGGGGCGCTGACCACGGCATCCGCCGCCGGTGGCATCCTCGCCACGCTGTGCTTCGGGTGGCTCGAACGCCGAGTGTCCTTCGCCACGCTCATGCGCGTCGTGCTGTCTCTCGAAGTGCTGATGCACCTCGCCTTCGCACTCACCAGCACCGGGTGGGTCGCGCTCGTGATCATGTTCGTCTTCGGCGCCTACGCGTTCATCTGGGGCACGATCTCGACCACCGTGCGTCAGCGCCTCGTACCGCCCGAGCTGCAGGGCCGGGTCGCCTCGGTCAACATGGTCGGCGTGTTCGGCGGCATGGTGATCGGGCAGGCACTGGGCGGCGTGATCGCGCAGTTCTGGGGTCTCACCGCTCCATGGTGGTTCGCGTTCGTCGGCGCTGCGCTCACACTGCTGTTCGTGTGGAAGCCGATCTCGCAGATCGTCAGCGCCGCGCCGGTGGATCAGTCGGTGAACGAGCCGTAGACCCGCAGGGTGTTCGCGGCGAGCTGGGCAGACAGCTCGTCGACCTCGATGCCGAGCTCGGCGGCCATGAAGCGCACCGTGATCGGCACGAGATACGGGGCGTTCGGGCGGCCGCGCAGCGGCGTCGGAGTGAGGAACGGCGCATCGGTCTCGACCAGGATGCGATCGAGCGGTGTCACCTTCAGCGCGTCGCGCAGGTTCTGTGCGTTCTTGAACGTGACGTTGCCCGCGAAGGACAGGTGATATCCGGCATCCGCGCAGATCCGGGCCATCGCGTCGTCACCCGAGAAGCAGTGGAACACGGTCCTGTCGGGAGCACCCACGCGGGTCAGCGTCTCGAGCACGGCGTCATGCGCGTCGCGGTCGTGGATCTGCATCGCGATGCCGTGCTTCTTGGCGAGGGCGATGTGCGCCTCGAACGACTCGAACTGCGGCGCTCGGCGCCCGGGCTCGGTCCGGAAGAAGTCGAGCCCCGTCTCACCGATCGCGCGTGTGCGCGGGTGGCCGGCGAGCTCGTCGATGACGGCGATCGCCTCATCGAGGCGGCCCTCTTCGGCGTACGCAGGAGCGTCGTTCGGGTGGATCGCGACCGCAGCGAGCACGCGGGAGTCGGACTCGGCCGCCTCGACCGCCCACCGAGAAGACTCGATGTCACCCGATGCCTGCACCACACCGGCGATGCCGACAGCCTGGGCGCGGTCGAGCTGCTCGGTCAGCGACAGAGGCTCATCGCCGTCGAGGATCTCGAGGTGCGCGTGGTTGTCGTAGACGGGCACGGCCAGCGGCTCTGGTGCCGCCGGGTATCGCAGATTCTTGCGTCCATCGCCGTCTCGCTGCTGCACGTAGGTCATGCTCAGGCGGCGGACTCCACCCGCGGGAACAGCGGGGTGAGGCCGTTGACGCTGGTTCCGGGGCGCAGCACGCCCCAGGCTCCGGCCTCGCGGATCGGCTGGTCCTGCAGACGCCCGAGGGTCTCGGCGGCGCCGAGGGCGACCCAGAGCTTCTCCGTCGACTGCGGCATCACCGGCGAGAGCAGCACGGCAAGCGCACGAAGGCCCTCGGCACACGTGTAGAGCACGGTGCCCAGTCGGCCGCGCTGGGCCTCGTCTCCGCTGTTCGACTGCTTGGCCAGGGCCCACGGCTCGTTCGCGGTGATGTAGCCGTTGAGCGCATCGACGATCGTCCAGATCGACGAGATGGCCTCGTCGATGCGGAACTGCTCGATCGCGGCATCCGCGTTCGAGGCGGCATCCGCGACGATCTTCTGGATCTCGAGATCCTTCTCGGTGTATTCGGCGGGGGGCGGCACGACGCCCTCGAAGTACTTCTCGATCATCGCCGTGGTGCGCGAGGCGAGGTTGCCGAAGCCGTTGGCGAGCTCGGCCTGGTAGCGGGCCGACAGGTCTTCCCACGAGAACGAGCCGTCCTGGCCGAACGCGATCGCCGAGAGGAAGTAGTAGCGGTAGGCGTCGGATCCGAAGACGTCGGTGATCTCGGTCGGCGCGATGCCGGTGAGCTTCGACTTCGACATCTTCTCGCCGCCGACCAGCAGCCAGCCGTGCGCGAACACGCCCCTGGGCACGTCGAGACCGGCGGCCATCAGCAGCGCGGGCCAGATCACCGCGTGGAAGCGCAGGATGTCTTTTCCGACGACGTGATAGGCGGGCCAGCGACGGTCGAACGTCTCCTGGTCGGAGCCGTAGCCGACGGCGGTGGCGTAGTTGAGCAGTGCGTCGACCCACACGTAGATGACGTGCGACTCGTCCCACGGCAGCGGGATGCCCCAGTCGAAGGTCGACCGCGAGATCGAGAGGTCCTTGAGACCCTGGCTGACGAATGAGACGACCTCGTTGCGGGCCGAATCGGGGCGCACGAAGTCGGGCTGGGTCTTGTAGAGCTCGAGCAGGCGGTCCTGGAACTCGCTGAGCTTGAAGAAGTAGTTCTTCTCCTGCAGCAGCTCGAGGGGCTTCGAGTGGATCGCGCAGACCTTGAGGCCTTCGAAGGGCCCGGTGCCGTCGACGATCTCGGACTCGGGCTTGAACTCCTCGCAGCCGACGCAGTACAGAGCCTCGTACTCGCCCGCGTAGATGTAGCCGCGGTCGTACAGACGCTGGAAGAACGTCTGCACGTTGGTCTCGTGGCGCTCCTGCGTCGTGCGGATGAAGTCGTCGTTCGCCACGTCGAGGGTCTCGAGAAGCGGGAACCACGCCTCGGTGACGAGCTTGTCGACCCACTCCTGCGGGGTGACGTTGTTCGCCGCCGCCGCGCGAAGCATCTTCTGGCCGTGCTCGTCGGTGCCCGTGAGCATCCACGTGTCATCGCCGCCCTGACGGTGCCAGCGCGCGAGCGCGTCGACCGCCACCGAGGTGTACCCGTGACCGATGTGAGGCACATCGGAGGGGTAGTAGATGGGCGTGGTGATGTAGAACGATTCGCCTGCGGGCATGGGGACAATTCTAGGTGGGATGCAGGGGGTCGTTACGCTCAGGCGACCGAGACCTCGATGCGATGCCACCCCTGAGCGCCGTCGGGCACGACGTCGGCCGGATCCGAGGTCTGCGTCTCGCCGTCGGCGCCGATCGCCCGGCACTCGATCGTGTGCGCTCCGCTCTCGGCCGACCAGTCGAGACGCCACTGCACCCAGGTGTCGTCGGAGATCGCGGTGGCGAGCTCGGCCCGACGCCATGCGCCGTCGTCGATCCGCACCTCGACACCCTCGACGCCCACATGCTGCTGCCAGGCCATGCCGGCGATGACGGCCCCACCCGCCTCGATCCGAGTCCCGCGACGGGGCACGTCGATGCGCGACTGCAGCTTGATCGGTCCACGTTCCGACCATCCGCGATCGGTCCAGTAGGCGGTAGCTCGGTCGAACCGCGTGACCTCGAGATCGGTCACCCACTTGGTCGCCGAGACATAGCCGTAGAGCCCCGGCACCACCATGCGCACCGGGAAACCGTGCTCGATGGGCAGCGGATCGCCGTTCATGCCGACCGCGAGCAGGGCGTCGCGGTCGTCGGTGAGAGCCTCGAGCGGTGTCGAGGCCGTGAATCCGTCGGACGAGGTCGACAGCACCATGTCGGCGTCCGGGTCGACGCCCGCCCGCGCGAGGAGCTCGCGGACCGGATGCCCGAGCCACAGGGCGTTGCCGATCAGGTCTCCACCCACCTCGTTCGACACGCACGCGAGCGTCACATGCGACTCCTGCATCGGCAGGGCGAGCAGTTCGTCCCACGTGACCACGATCTCTCGGTCGACCATCCCATGGATGCGGATCGACCAATCGGCCGGGTCGATCCGCGGCACGATCAGAGCGGTGTCGATGCGGTAGAACTGCGTATTCGGGGTGACGACCGCCGCGAGCCCGGGGATGTCGAGTTCGGCGCCGGCCGCGACCGCCGGTGCGGGGCTGGCCGCCTTCGGCAGGCGCAGCGCACCGCGTACCGCCTCGATCGACCGGGTCACGCCGCGTGCCGCATTGCCGATGGCGAGTGCCACGATGCCGGTGGCCGCGACACCGACGGTCCACAACAGGAACTGCCGACGTTCTTCGTGCTCGGCGCGGAGATACGGCACCGGATGCACCCTGCGCATCAGCAGCCGCAGCGCGACGACCGCCGTCACTCCCGCGACGAGGCCGGGGAGCCATGCGAACGGCCCCGCACCAGGACGGATCATCGCGGCCACCAGAGCGAGCACGCCGAGAGCAGCGAGGATCGTCGAGCCTACTCCCGCCCGGCGGGACTCCAGGATGCCGGCGAGCGCCGCCACTCCTGCCAGCACGATGGCGATCCCGGTGAGGAGCGCGACCTTGTCGCCGGTGCCGAACAGCGCGATCGCTGTGTCTTTCGCCCAGCTGGGCGCGAGGTCGATGAGCCCGCTGCCGATCACCGCGAACGGGCTCGCACTGGGTTCGACGATCGCGGCCACCAGCTCCGCCAGGCCGACCGCGACGATCGCCGCGCTCAGCCCGGCGGCCGCCGATCGGAGCCTGTCACCGCGCTTCGCACGGACCGCGTGGGTCATGATCCGAGCGTAGCCCCGGGGCGTGGCCCCGGGGCCGTTCGAATCAGAGGCCGTTGCGGCGTGCGACCTCGCCGAGCCAGGCGAGCGACGGCTTCGGGAAGCGCTCGAACGTCTCGTGGTCGAAGCCGATCAGACCGAAGGTCGGGCGGAATCCGCTGGCCCACTCGTAGTTGTCGAGAGCGCTCCAGTGCTGGTACGCCTTCACCTCGATGCCGTCGGAGATCGCCCGGTGCAGTCCCTCGAGCGCGCCCTGTGTGTAGGCGATGCGTCGGGTGTCGTCTCCGGTCGCGATGCCGTTCTCGGTCACGAGCACCGGCACGCCGCCGCTGCGCTCCCAGGCGCTGCGCACACCCATCTCGAGCGCCTCGGGGAAGAACTCCCAGCCGGTGAGCGTGGTCTCGACGTCGTCCGCGACGGGGCGGGGGCCCTCAGGACCGATGAACGTGCGCGTGTAGGCCTGCACGCCGACGAAGTCGTCGCCGGCCGACTGGTCGAGGTACCAGTGGTCGCGGGGGTCGCCGTACTCGGCGAGCATCTCGTCTGCGCCGGGTTCTCCGGTGGAGTGGAAGGCCTGCGTGGCGATCGTCCAGCCGGCCTGCACGCCCGAGACGGAGTGCAGGATCTCGGACGCACGGTGGTGCGCGTCGAGCAGCGTGTCGGCGACCGCGAGGTCGGGGTTCGGCAGCCCGAAGGCGACGAGGTTCGCCGCATCCTCTCCCCCGGCGAGCATGGCCGCGATGTTCGGCTCGTTGATCGTGCAGACGTATTTCACGCCCTCGAGGATCGGGAGCACCGTCTCGACGTAGCGCGAGAACAGGTCGACAGCGTCGTCGGCGCGCCAGAAGCCGTCCTTCTGGAACCACTGCGGCACCGTGAAGTGCATCAGCGTCACCGTGGGGTCGAGCCCGTTCTCACGGGCAGTGTCGATCATTCGACGGTAGTGGTCGAGCATCGCCCGCGAGACGAACCCGCGCTCGGGTTCGATGCGAGCCCACTCCATCGAGAACCGGTACGAGTTCAGACCGGCATCCGCCAGCAGGCGCATGTCCTCCGGGTACCGGTGGAAGTGGTCGGCGGCGTCGCCCGAGGGCTCGACCATCGACGAGCCGGGAGCATGCTCCATGGCCCACCAGTTGCTGGTCGTGTTGTTCCCCTCCACCTGATGGGCTGCGGTCGCAGCGCCCCAGAGAAAGCCGTCAGGGAATGTGAGCACGAGTGCTCCTTTCGTCTTGCGATGGTCTTCGGTCAGCGTTCGGCCCGGGCCGGGTTCGGCACGGCATCCAGCAGCTGGACCGTGTACGGGTCCTCCGGATGCTGAAGGACCTGAGATGTCTCGCCGCGTTCGACGACGCGACCGCTGTTGAGCACGAGGATGTTCTCGGTCACGAGTCGGGCGCTGAGCAGGTCGTGCGTGATGTAGAGCATGCTGATGCCCCACCGTTCGCGCAGGTCTTCGAGCAGCGCGAGCACGCCGGCACGCAGCGACACGTCGAGCATCGACACGGGCTCGTCGGCGATCAGCACCTGCGGATCGCTGGCCAGTGCCCGGGCGATGACCACACGCTGACGCTGACCGCCCGAGAGCTGGTGCGGCAGCTTCGCCGCGAACTGCTCGACCGGCGTCAGCCCCACGGTCTCGAGGAGCTCGAGCACGCGCGCTCTCGCCTCCTGGCCACGCAGCGGAGTGTAGTTGCGGATCGGCCGGCTGAGCGCGTACTCGACCGTGTGCAGCGGGTTCAGCGCGGCATAGGGGTCTTGGAACACCATCTGCACGTCCTTGCGCAGATCGCGGAGTCCCTTGCGGCCCAGCGTCGCGACGTCGACATCGCCGAAGCGCACGGTGCCCTCGGTCTGCTTCTCTACGCCGGTGATGAGCTTCGCGATCGTCGACTTGCCCGAGCCCGAGGCGCCGACGAGGGCGAGCGCCTCACCCGGCTCAAGACGGAACGAGACGTCATCGACCGCCGTCACGGGCTTCTCCCCACGACGAGGTGCCGGGTAGCGCTTCGACACGCCCTCGACCACGATCGCGGCATCCGCCCTGCGGGTGTCTCGCTGCGACACCGTGGGCAGGGTCTCGGTGAGGTCGGTGCGAGAGTGGCCCTCACGGCGCCGGGTGCCGAGGTCGACGAACCCGGGGATCGAGATCGACTCGGCCCGGGGATCGGCATAGTGGCTCAGCAGCATCCGCGTGTACTCGTCCTGAGGACGATGCAGGATGTCGAGGCTCGGTGCGTCTTCGACGATCCGGCCCTCGTGCATGACCATCACGCGATCGGTGGCCTCGAGCACGATGCCGAGGTCGTGGCTGATGAGGATCGCGGTGAAGTGCTCGGAACGCTGCAGATCGCGGATCGTATCCATGACCGCGTGCTGCACCAGCACGTCGAGAGCCGTGGTCGGCTCGTCGAAGACCATGAGCTGCGGCTCGAGCGAGAGGGCGAGCGCGATCGAAGCGCGCTGGCGCATTCCTCCCGACAGCTCCCCCGGATACCGGGAGAGCACGAGGGGGTCGAGTCCGACCTTGCCGACCAGCTCGCGCGCCCTGGCATCCCGGCTCTCGCGGGCGACGTGCCCGTGAGCGGCGAAGATGTCGCGGAAATGGTTGCCGATCGTGCGCACCGGGTTCAGCGCGTTCATGCCCGACTGCAGCACCATCGCGAATCCGCCCTGGCGCTGGCGCCGCAGCTCTTCGGCGTCGAGCTCGCGGATGTCGCGTCCGTCGAACAGGATGCGCCCGCCGCTGATGCGCGCCGGCGGCTTCTGCAGACGTGTCAGCGCGAAGCCGAGCGTCGACTTGCCCGAACCCGACTCGCCGACGAGGCCGACGAACTCGCCGCGTCGCAGCGTGAACGAGACGTTCTCGACGGCGGTGACCGGCGTGGTGCCCGGCGAGGCGTATTCGACGGACAGACCCTGGACGTCGAGCAGGACGTCGTTCGTGGCGGGAGTGTTCGCTTCCATAGCGCTCATCGGCCCTTCCCCTCTCGCAGGCGCGGATTGGAGATTCCGTCCACGCCGAAGTTGATCAGTGTCAGGCTCAGAGCGAGCAGGGCGATGCAGAGACCGGGGGCGAACAGCAGCAGCCACTGCCCGGTGAGCAGGGAGTTGGAGTTCTGCGCCCAGTAGAGCATCGTTCCCCAGCTGACGATGCTGGAGTCGCCGAGACCGAGGAACTCGAGTCCGGCTTCGGCGAGGATCGCCGCGGTCGCCGCCCCGAAGAGCGTGCCGGCGATGATCGAGGTCATGTTCGGCAGGATCTCGCGGAACACGATGCGCGCCCGGCTGTCGCCGGAGAACTGCGCCGAGGTGACGAAGTCGTTGCCCCGCAGCGACTGCGTCTGGCTGCGCAGCACGCGCGCACCCCAGGCCCACCCGGTGATGACGATCACCGCGATGATCATCAGGATGCCGCCGTTCTGCAGATACGCGGCGATCACGATCATGAGCGGAAGCCCGGGGATCACGAGGAAGAGGTTGACGATGAAGCCGACCACCTCGCCCAGGAAGCCGCGCATGTAGCCCCAGCTGAGACCGATCAGCACGGCGACGATCGTGGAGAGGATGCCGGCGGCCATGCCGACCAGCAGACTGATCTGCGAACCGTAGATCAGCTGGCTCAGGACGTCTTCACCCGCGGCGGTCGTGCCGAGCCAGTGCGCGGCCGAGGCGTCGGCGTTGCGCTCGAACGAGTTGTCCTTCGGTCCGTACGGAGCGAGCAGCGGAGCGAACACCGCGACCAGCACGAACAGGCCGAGGATGATGAGGCCCAGTCGGGCCTTGCCGTTGGACCAGAGGGTGCCCACCATCCGGGCGAACGAACGCCACGGGCTGGGAGCCGCGATCCGGTCGGAGGGAACCTTGACATTCATGGTGGAGGTCATCGGCGGGTCCTTGGATCCAGCACGCCGTACAGGATGTCGACGAGGAAGTTGGCGATGAGCACGCTGACGGTGATCATCAGGAAGAGCGCCTGCATGAGCGGGTAGTCCTGCCCGATCACGGCGTTGAAGAGCAGATATCCGATGCCCGGGTATCCGAACACCTGCTCCACGAGGATGGATCCGCCGACCACACCGCCGAGCGTGAGCCCGAAGCCGGTGAGGTTCGGCAGGATCGCGTTGCGCGCGGCGTAACGCACTGCGATGGTGCGTCCGTGCAGTCCGTTCGCCTCGGCGAAGGTCACGTAGTCCTCACCCAGCGTGTTGATCATCGCGTTGCGCATGCCGATGATCCAGCCGCCGAGGGAGGTCAGCAGGATCGTCACTGCCGGCAGCACCGCATGCTGCGCGAGGTCAACGATGAACTCCCAGCTGAACGCCGGTGTCGTGGTCGCCGAGTAGGCGCCCGTCGTCGGGAACCAGTGCAGCACGTAGCCGAAGAAGAACAGCAGCAGCAGTGCCGTCCAGAAGTACGGGAAGGTGCTGAGGAACGATCCGGTCAGCGTCGGCAGGCTGTCGAGCCAGGTGCCCCGGCGCCAGGCGGCGGCGGTGCCGATCAGCGTGCCGATCACGAACGCGAGGATCGTGACGATGCCGACCAGGCCGATCGTGTAGGGCAGGGCGGTCGAGACCATGCTCGACACCGTCTGGGGGTAGAACGTGTACGAGACCCCGAAGTCGAGTCGGGCGACCTGACCGAGGTAGGTCACATACTGCTCCCAGATCGACCCCGTCGGCACCCCGAGCTGGGCCTCGATCGCGGCCCGCGTCGCATCGGACACCGGGCCGTTCTGCGAGAGCTTGGCGATGGCGGCGTCGGCGGGCGAACCCGGCATCAGCCGCGGCAGGAAGAAGTTCAGGGTGATGGCCGCCCACAGTGTGAGGACGAACAGTCCGACCTTCTGGAGGACGTACTTCATCGGTCATCCTCCTTGACGCGCTCGAGCCGGGTGAAGATGCCCAGCGGTGCCGAGTCGTAGTTCTGCGGAATCATGTACGGGTCGTCCTCTGTGGGCCAGCCGGTGAACTTGGAGTCGTTGAACAGGCCCCAGATGCCGCCGTAGTAGAGGCCGATGACCGGCATCTCTTCGTAGACGATGCCCTGCAGCTCCTGCACGATCTCGGTCTGACGGGCGGGATCGACCGTCTCGCGGTACTCCTTGAGCAGCGCGTCGGCTTCGTCCGAGCGGTACCGCTCGAAGTTGTTGGCGGTGGGTTCGCCGGACCCTGACGGCACGTAGAACTCGCTCGAGAGCAGGTTGTTGAACGCCTGGTAGACGTCGCCGTTGCCCATGCCGCCGATGGCCATCTCGAAATCGCCGTTGCTGATGGCGCTCTGGTATCCGGCCGGCTGCGGGAGCTTGAGCGTCACCTTGACGCCGACCTTCGCGAGCTGACTCTGCACGGTCTGCGCCGCGCGGGTCCAGTCCGAGAAGCCGTTGGCCGTGGTCAGCGCGAACTCGAGCTGCTCTCCGTCGGCGCCGACCAGCCGATCGCCGTCGAGGGTGTACCCCGCCTCGGCGAAGGCGGCGAGTGCGGCATCCGTGTCCTGCGTGATCATGCCCTGATCGGGGATGCTCGGGTCGAGGAACTCCTCCTGGTTCGGGAGGGTGAGCCCGGTCTGCCCCGCGGGCTCCATGTAGCCCTCGGATGCGGTCTCGGCGATCTCCTCGCGGTCGAGCGAGAGCGCGATCCCCCGGCGCACGTTCACGTCGTCGAACGGTGCGACCTCGAGGTTCGGCATCAGGGAGATAACGCCGCCCGGCGGGAACCACCAGGCGTTGTGCTCGCTGGCCGCACCCCAGGTGCCCTCGACATCGGAGATGAACGAATAGGCCCAGTCGTACCCGCGGGTGACGGTGTCGAGCTGCGAGTTCGTGGACGGCAGGATGATGTGCTCGATCTCGATCTTGTCGGCCTGCCAGTAGTCGGGGTTCCTGTCGACCGAGTACTGCTGGTCGTTGTAGTTGCCGAGCACGAACGGGCCTGTTCCGACCGGGTTCTCGTTGCGGTAGGTGCCGGGGTCCTTCACGTCGGCCCAGAGGTGCTCGGGCACGATCATGGTCTGACCGAGGATCGGCAGTGACGGGGCATCATCGGTCTGCAGGTGCATGATCACGTCGTCGCCGTCGACCTCGACGGTCTCGAGGTGCTGCCACGCGCCTTTGATGTCGAGCGACGGATTGTCCTTGAGCAGCTGGAAGGTGAATGCCACGTCATCGGGCGTCAGCTTCTCACCGTCGCTCCACTCGACGTCGTCGCGGATCGTCATCACGACCGTGCGGGCGTCGGGCTGCGACCACTCGCTCGCAAGCCACGCGTTCTGGGTTCCGTCGAGCGGGTTCACCAGGATCAGAGGCTCATAGATCCACCTCGACGCGGTGCGCGTGTTGGTGAGATACGGGTTGAAGTTCCGCGTGAAGAACGGGTTCCCCTTGTCCGCATTGATGAGCATCGTGTCGTCGCCGATCGATGGATCGGGCTGCGAACTGATCTGGATGCTGCAACCGCTGAGCACGACGGCTGCTGCCGCCAGTCCCACGATCGCGGCTCTCCGCCAGCGCCGGAGCATGTGCGTCTTCGCCACACTGCCACCTCATGTCGTCTGTGTCATGAAGGGGGTCCCGGGGGTCGGGGCGCCCCGCGGCCAAAGCCGCATGAGTGATTGTAAGCGCATACATTTTGCGAGCGCAACCCCTTGAACGCGGCCACAGCAGCGACTTCTCCGCTCGGTCACAGGGATGGGAGCGGTGCCAGATCGGCGACTATTCCGGGCGCTGCGAGCTCTCGCGGACGAGGATCTGCAGCGGCAGGCGCACCGTCATCGGCTCGGCATCCGGCTGCTCGAGGCGTCTGGCGAGAAGCTGCACGGCGGCGCGGCCGAGGTCGATCATCGGCTGGCGCACCGTGGTCAGGGTCGGCCGTGAGAGCGCGGCCGCTTCGATGCCGTCGAACCCCGTGACCCGCACGTCGTCGGGAACCCGGATGCCGGCCGAGCGGAAAGCATCGATCGCCCCCAGCGCCATCTGGTCGTTCGCCGCGACCAGCGCGGCCGGTGCGCCGCGGGCGATCAGCTCCTCGGCGGCGCGGTGTCCTGATGCGCGCGTGAAGTCACCGCGCAGCACCATCACATCATCCGTCGCGATGCCCGCCTCGGCTATGGCGGCAGCGAAGCCCTCCCAGCGCTGCGCACCGTCGGGCGAGTCCTCCGGGCCTGCGAGGAAAGCGAGGCCTCCCGGATCGGCCTGAGCAAGAACCAGACGCGTGAGCTCCGACATCGCCTCGGCGTTGCTGACGGTCACGTGGTCGTAGCTGTCGCCCCGCGCCGGACCCGAGAGCACGACCACGGGGATTCGCTGGGCGAGACGCGCGAGCACTTCGTCCGGCACGCTCTGCGCCAGCACCATCAGGCCATCGACCCGGCCGGCGATGTCGCGCACCGTCTCCCGGGCCGGATCGCCCCGTCCGACACCGATCATCAGCACGAACCCCTGCTTCCACGCCTCCAGCTCGGCGCCGCGCAGCACCTCGTCGAGGAAGAGCATGGTCGGATGCGGCGCACCCGTGTCGGCAGACGCCTGCTCGACCGTGAACGGGGGCGCCTCGGCCTGATCATCGGCGACCATATCGAACACGGGGGCATCCTCCGAGGCATCGAAACCCGGGAAGTACAGACCGAGCACCCCGGTGCGGCGTTCGGCGAGTCCCCGCGCGCTGCCGCTGGGCACGTAGCCGAGGGCTGCCACCGAGTCGAGCACCCGCTCGCGGGTGACCGGACGCACCGCATCCGGCTGCCGCAGCACGCGTGAGACCGTCGCGATCGACACTCCTGCCCGCTCCGCGACGTCGTAGACGGTCGCCTTCCTGGTCACGCTCGGTCCTCCTCGGGTCGCGTGTGCACCAGGGTACCGGGCTGTGTGCGGGCCACCAGGGAGCCGTGGGGCCGGGCGCTGATCTCGCCGGTCTCCCGGCCGCGGGTCTCGGTCGACACGACCTCGAAGCCTGCATCCGCGAGCATCTCGGCGAGCGCGTCGGCAGACCAGAAGAATGCCGGAGCG
This sequence comes from Microbacterium sp. WCS2018Hpa-9, assembly GCF_031843745.1. Classification (NCBI taxonomy): domain Bacteria; kingdom Bacillati; phylum Actinomycetota; class Actinomycetes; order Micrococcales; family Microbacteriaceae; genus Microbacterium; species Microbacterium sp. WCS2018Hpa-9. Next base: position 267,166 of record NZ_JAVTIY010000006.1, on the reverse strand, counting down.
ACGGCGTGCGCGAACGACTCGCGCGGCTCGCCGTCGAAGAATCCGATGAGGATGCTGCCGCCGGGGGCGAGCACGCGACCGAACTCCATGAAGATCTCGGGCAGGTCGGCCGGCGGGGTGTGGATCAGCGAGTACCAGGCGAGGATGCCGCCGACGGAACCGCTGTAGAGCGGCAGAGCGCGGAACGTCCCGACCTCGAAGGCGATACCGGGATGCCGTTTCTTCGCCGCCGTGATGAACTCCGCCGACAGGTCGATTCCCCGCACCTCGCGCCCGTCCTTGCCGAGGAACTCGGTCCAGTGCCCGGGTCCGCAGCCGGCATCCAGCAGCGGCCCCGGGGTCGCGTCACGCCAGGCCGCGATGACCGCCGCATCCCTGGCATCCATCTGCTCGATCGCACCGGCCAGCTCGACGTACTCCGCGGCCCTCGCGTCATAGGCGGAGCCGATGGCGGCGTCAGTGCCCTGCACCATCAGCTGCGGGCGGCGAGCGCTGCCTGATACAGGTCGCGCGACGACAGGCCCGTGGCCGCGGCGACCTCGGCGCAGGCCTCTTTCAGGCGCACACCGGATGCCACGAGTCGCTGCACCTGCGCGAGCCCGTCTTCCGCAGACGCCTCGCGATGCGGCGCGCCCTCGACGACGACGACGATCTCACCCTTGACGCCCGCCGTGGCCCACTCGACGAGCTCGGCGGAGGTGCCCCGGCGCACCTCTTCATAGAACTTGGTCAGTTCGCGGCACACGGCGATGCGACGATCGTCACCGAACGCGCCACCCATGTCGGCGAGCGAGGATGCCAGCCGGGCGGGCGACTCGAAGAAGACCATGGTGCGGGGCTCGGCGGCGAGCGCCCGCAGGGTCGACCGCCGCTCCCCCGGTTTGCGCGGCAGGAACCCCTCGAATGTGAAGCGATCGGTCGGCAGCCCGGAGATCGAGAGGGCCATCAGCACCGCGCTGGGTCCGGGGATGGCCGTGACCGTCACGCCCTGCGCGACGGCTTCGGCGACGAGACCGTAGCCGGGGTCGCTGATGGCCGGCATCCCCGCGTCGCTCACCACGACGACGTCGGTCTCGATGGCGAGGGTCGCGAGCTCCGCCGCCTTCTGCTTCTCGTTGTGATCGTGCAGCGCGATCAGCCGCGGACGGTTCGAGATCTGCAGAGCCTGCATCAGCTTCTGCGTGGTGCGGGTGTCCTCAGCGACGATGACCTCCGCGTTCTCGAGCACTTCGACGAGGCGACGCGAGACATCCCCCAGGTTTCCGATCGGCGTTGCGGCGAGGATGATCACCCGCCCAGCTTAGGCGGGACCCATCGGCGGAGTGTCTAGGCTGGTGCGGTGACCGCGCCCCTGCCCCTGCTGCCTCCGCCCGCGCAGCGACTGACGCGCTACGAGCTGCTGCGTGACCGTGTGCTGCAGGACCCCGACTGGGGCCGCATGATGCGCTGGTTCGCCCCGCTCGTCGTGACCGCCTTCGCCGCGGTGTTGCGCCTGGTCAACCTCGGACACCCGCACCAGCTCGCCTTCGACGAGACCTATTACGTCAAGGACGCCTGGTCGCTGTGGACTCTCGGATACGAGGGCACCTGGGGCAAAGATGCGAATGAGGCGTTCATCACGCTGCAGGAGCTGCCGCTGTCGGACGCAGGGGCGTTCATCGTGCATCCGCCCCTCGGCAAATGGCTGATCGCCCTGGGGATGGCCGTCGGCGGCCCGGACAACACGGTGGGCTGGCGCATCGCAACGGCTCTCCTCGGCGCCGCCACCGTGCTGCTGGTCTACCTGGTCGCCCGCAGACTGACCGGCTCGATCGTGGTGGCGACCGTCGCCGGCTCTCTGCTCGCCATCGACGGCCTCAGCATCGTGATGAGCCGCACCGCGCTGCTCGACGGCCCGCTGACGTTCTTCCTGATGCTCGGCGCGCTGTTCATCCTGATCGACCGCGACCGGTCGATACCTCTGCTCGAACGCACCGCCCCCGACTCCCCCGAGCCGATGTGGGGGCCCGTGCTCTGGCGACGCCCCTGGCTGATCGCCGCGGGTGTCGCGCTCGGCGCGGCCTGCGCCGTGAAGTGGTCCGGGCTGTACGCGCTGGCCGCCTTCGGCCTGTATGTGGTGGTGGCAGATGCTCTGGCGAGACGCCGCGCCGGTGTGGTCCTCTGGCCCACCGCGGCAGCATTCCGCCAGGGCCCGGTCTCCTTCGTCCTGCTGGTGCTGCCGGCGCTCGCCACCTACCTCGTGAGCTGGACGGGGTGGCTCGTCACGGCCGGCGGCTACGCCCGTCAGAGCGATCCGAATCCGCTGATCGCGCTGTGGAACTATCACGAGGCGATCCTGAACTTCCACGTCGGTCTCAGCAAGGGGCACCCCTACGCGAGCCCTGCCTGGGAGTGGCCGTTGCTGCTGCGACCCACCGCGGTCTGGGTGGGCAGCGATCCCGGGCCCTGCGGCGTAGACCACTGCATCGCGGTGATCTCGACGATCCCCAATCCGGTCATCTGGTATGCCAGTGTCGCCGCTGCCCTGTACCTGATGTACCGACTCGTGCGCGGATGGATCGAGCGCAAGCCGGTCGGCCCGGCATTCACGTTCCCCCTGGTCGGACTCGCGGCGACCTACGTGCCCTGGCTGCTGTTCCCCGAGCGCACGATCTTCCAGTTCTACACGGTCGCCATGGCGCCGTTCCTCGTGATCGCGCTCGCAGTCGCTCTGCGTCAGATCGCCGGGCGACGGGAGGACCCACTGCACCGCCGCCAGTCAGGAGAGCGCACGGTGATGGTCTTCCTCGCCATCGTGGCACTCGTCTCCGCGTTCTTCTACCCGGTGTGGACGGGCATGAGCGTGCCCTACGACTTCTGGCTGCTGCACAACTGGCTGCCCGGCTGGATCTGACCCGTCAGCCGGCGTCGCCGGCGACGTGCTCGACCAGCGGCAGCACGCGCCCCGACAGGTGCGTGCGCATCGCGATCGACGACGCCGTGCGCGAGACCCCTGGCACGAGAGCCACCCGGTCGAGCACCTCCTGCAGCTGGGTCGCATCGCGCGCGACGAGTCGCAGCTGCATGTCGCTCGCTCCGGTCACGGTGTGCATGTCGACGATCTCGGGCACCGCATCGGCGAGCGCGGTGGCGACATCGTCGTGGCCGACCTTCTGATCGATCTCGACCAGACAGAACGCCACGACACCGTAGCCGAAGCCGGCGGGGTCGACGCGTGGCACGATCGCCTCGATCACCCCTCCCTCGTGCAGGCGCGCGAGACGGCTGGTGGCGGTGCCCCTCGCCACTCCCAGCCGCCGCGCGCATTCCAGGATCGGCAGCTGCGGAGACTCGGTGAGCAAACGGATGAGCTCGGCGTCGAGACGATCGATGCGCATCGTCAGTCCCCGACCGCACCCACACGCTCGCTGGAGACACCCGGGCGGGAGGCCCCGCGTGTGAGGCGGGCGACGACCAGCAGCACGACGGTCAGCCCGATGGTCAGAAGCAGCTGCACGCGGGCGGCCGGGTCGATCATCGTCAGCGCGATAACGCCGGCGAGCAGCGCCAGACACAGCCACGACAGCCAGGGGAAGCCCCACATGCGCATCGGCATCTCCTCTCCTGCGCGATCGGCACGGCGACGCAGGATGATCTGCGACACCGCGGTCGCCGTCCAGATGATCAGCAGCGTCGACCCGACCACGTTGAGGAGAGCCGGCAGCACGACATCGGGGAAGGCCCAGTTCAGACCGACCGTGATGAAGCCGAACGAGACCGAGGCGAGCACGGCCACGACCGGCACACCCTTGAGCGTCGTGCGGGTCGCGGCCAGGGGTGCGAGCCCGCGCTCACCGAGCGAGTAGGCCATGCGCGACGCCCCGTAGATGTTCGCGTTCATCGCCGAGAGCAGCGCGATCACGACGATGAGGTCCATCACGAGCCCGACGCCCGGCACCCGCAGCGTGTCGAGCACGGCAGAGAAGGGTCCGTCCTTGACGGCCGGGTCGTTCCACGGCAGCACGGACACGATCACGAAGATCGAGCCGACGTAGAAGATCAGGATGCGCACGAGCACCTCACGCACGATCCGGCGGATGTTGCGCGAGGGGTTGTCGGACTCCGCCGCCGCGATCGCGACGACCTCGGTGCCGCCGAACGCGAAGACCACGATGAGGAGAGCGGCGGCGATGCCGGTGAGCCCGTTCGGGGCGAAGCCGCCGTTGTCGACCAGGTTGCCGATGCCGGTGGCCGGAACCCCCGGGATGAAACCCAGGATCGCGCACACGCCGACGACGAGGAAGACGATGATCGCCGCGACCTTGATCGCCGCGAACCAGAACTCGAACGTGCCGTAGTTGCGCACCCCGAAGAGGTTCACCGCGGTCAACGCCACGACGAAGACGAGCACCCATACCCAGGCCGGGATACCCGGGATCCACGCCGAGACGATGCCGCCCGCGCCCGTGGCCTCGGCCGCGATCACCACGACGAGCTGGATCCAGTAGAGCCAGCCCACGGCGCTGCCGGCACTGCGGCCCATCGCCTTCTGCGCGTATGAGCTGAAGGCCCCCGAACTCGGACGGGCGGCGACCATCTCGGCGAGCATCGCCATGATCAGCACCACGATGGCGCCGGCGACGAGATAGGAGATCAGCACGGCGGGGCCGGCGATGCTGATCGCCTGCCCTGAGCCGACGAAGAGCCCGGCGCCGATCGCGCCGCCGAGTCCCATCATCGAGATCTGTCGACGGGTCAGCCCGGGCTGCAGCCCTTTGGTCGTGGTCGTGGTGAGGGGAACCTCGGTCATGCGCGTGCCTCCTGAAGTACGGTCTCGACCCTATCGATGTCCTCGGCGGAACCCGACGAGATGCGGAGGCCCTCGCCCGGGAACGCCCGGGTGATCACGCCGCCCTCTCGGAGCAGGGATTCGAGTTCGTCGGTTCGGTCACCCGCGGGCACCCAGACGAAGTTCGCCTGCGAGGTCACGGCGGGCCACCCCGCGGCGGTGAGCAGCGTGCACAGGCGATCCCGCTGAGCGACGACCTCGTCGATGCGTGAGGCGAGCTCGACTTCGGCGTCGAGCGACGCGAGAGCGGCCGTCTGCGCGAGATCGGTCACGCCGAACGGCACGGCGACCTTGCGCTGGCTCTCGGCGACCTCGACGGGCGCGAGTGCGTAGCCGATGCGCAGACCGGCGAGGCCGTACGCCTTCGAGAACGTGTGCAGCACGGCCACGTGCGGATGCCGGTGGAACAGCTCGACGCCCGCTCCGTACGACCCCGTGCGGTCGAAGTGCACGTAGGCCTCGTCGATCACGACCAGCACATCGCGCGGCACGGCCGCGACGAAGGCCTCGAGCTCTTCCGCTCCGACGACAGTGCCTGTCGGGTTGTTCGGGTTGCATACGAAGATCAGCCGCGTGCGCGGGGTGATCGCGGCGAGCATGGCATCGAGGTCGTGCGCGTGGTCGGCGTTCAGCGGCACCGCGACGGGAGTCGCGCCGGCGATGCGCACCAACGACGGGTAGGCCTCGAACGACCGCCAGGCGAAGATGACCTCGTCGCCCTCACCGGCGACAGCGTGGATCAACTGGGACGCGAGTTCGACGGACCCGGCGCCCACGGTGACGGCCGCCGGCTCGACCCCGTAGCGCTCCGCCAGGCGCTCGCGCAGAGCGGCGGCGCTCATGTCGGGATAGCGGTGGACGGTCGCGAGGCGCTGCTGGACCGCCTCGACGACGGACGGGAGCGGCGGGTGCGGAGACTCGTTGGAGGAGAGCTTCGAGGCACCGGCCGGGGCGGAGCGCCCCTGGCGGTAGGCAGGCACGGCGTCGAGTCCGGCACGGGTGGGGAGAGTCATCGTCTGAGCGTCCTTGCTGAGATGCGGTGGCGGCCGAGCGGCGCCTGCTGTCGCGCAACACTAGACCGGATGATGAGAGGTGGGCAATCGGTGCAGCATCCGGTACGCAACGCGCGCAACTGGCGGGGTGGAATCGCGGAACAGGCGAGCAGACTGCACAGTCTTACACGTGCGGCGGGCGGTCTACGATCGCAGCATGGGCAGCCCCTCAGGTTTCGAGTTCACGGTGCGTGGCGACGACGTCGTGATCCGTCACCACGGGGTCACAGCGGCGGTGCTGCGCGGAGTCAAGGCGAGCGAGTTCCTCGCTCAAGTGGATCAGGGCGATGCGCAACTGCTGATGGCACGGCTGACCGGCAACTACCGCCGCGGCAACGAGCGCACCGCGCGGGAGCACCCGCGCAACGCTCGCTGAGTGCTCACCGCGCGAGGGGAAGCTCGGCGGGATCGCTCACGGGGAGCCGGCACACGAACGAGCGGCAGTCGAACGCCTGCTCGCCCGCACTCCCCTTGCCCTCGAACAGCTCGAAGCCGGCGTCCGCGAATGCCACCGCCTGCGCGGCGGTGACGATCGCGACGACATCGGCATCTGCCCGACGAGCAGCAGACGCGAGGGCACCCTGCGGCGCCTCGGTGACGACGACGACCTGCCTGGGGGCATCGACGAGCCCTGCAGCGACCCGCAGCAGGCTGCCGTGCGCGAACGGCTGGCCGATCGCCGATCCCGCGTGCTCGCGAACTCGCACAGCCGCGGCTTCGCGATAACGATCCCCTGCGCCGAGACGCCAGGCGGTGAGCGATGCGGCGGCGACGGCGGCCGCATCCGAGGGCAGGTCGCCATCGGTCTGATCGGGCGCGGCCGCGATGCCGTGCTCAGCGAGCAGCGGATCGCCCTCGATGCCAGCGAGAACCACATCGAGCACGCCGCGGCCCTCGACGGCCCAACGCGGATCGCCGGTCGCGACAGCGAGTGCGAAGAGCCCGTCGGCGAGAAGCGCGACGTCGGAGGCGGTCGCGACGGCCTGCGACGCGATGCCGTCGAGAGAGGCGCGCACCAGAGCGCCCGCCCTGTCACGGTTGACCCGCAGCACGTATGCCGCGGCATCCTGCGCCTTCGCGATCCACGCGGGCTCGCCGAGCCTCGCCCCGGCGCGTGCCAGCGCAGCGATCGCCAGGCCGTTCCAGCCGGTGATGACCTTGCCGTCGACGGCCGGGGGCTCGAGTCCAGCCCGCTCCGACACCGGTCGAAGGTAGTACCCGCCCTCGTTGCGCTCGCCGTCGATCCACGACTCCGAGTCCTGGGCCGCGCCGAACCCGCCGCCCTCGCGGCGCAGCGTGTCCACGAGGAAGTCGGCGACGCCTCGCGCCGTCGTCTCATCCCCCGCGTCGAGCGCGATGACGAGCAGCTGCGCGTTGTCGGTCAGCATCCGCTCGTAGTGCGGCACGGTCCAGTCGCGCTGGGTCGCGTAGCGGAAGAAGCCGCCATCGGCGTCGTGCAGAGCCGATGCCGACATCGCAGCGAGCGCACGGTAGGCGGAGGCCGCGGCATCCGGAGCCTCTCGTCGCACCAGCGGTGTCTGCAGCAGGCTCAGCGTCGTCGCGACGGGGAACTTCGGGGCACCGCCGAACCCGCCGAACTGACGGTCCTCGCGCGCCGCGATCGTCTCGGCCGCCCCGGCGAGCGCCGCGGCGTCCGGTAGATCGGAGGGCACTGCCGCCCCCGCCCTCGCGAGCGCATCGGTCACGGCATCCGCCGACTCCTCGGCCTGCACCCGGCGCAGGGTCCAGGCCTCGTGCACCGCGGCGAGGACGTCGCGGAACGCAGGCATCGGCTGCCGCGCCTCGGGTGGCCAGTAGGTGCCGGCGTAGAACGTGCGACCCCGCGGCGTCGTGAACACGGTCAGCGGCCACCCCAGGTTCTGCGTGAACGCCGACGCCGCGGCCATATAGGCGCCGTCGACGTCAGGGTGCTCCTCACGGTCGACCTTGATCGCCACGAAGTCACGGTTGATCAGCGCGGCCGTGTCAGGGTCGGCGAACGACTCCCTCGCCATCACGTGACACCAGTGGCACGTCGAGTAGCCGATCGAGATCAGCAGCGGCACATCACGGCGCTGCGCCTCGGCGAACGCCTCCGGCCCCCAGGGATACCAGTCGACGGGGTTTTCCGCGTGCGCGCGGAGGTAGGGGCTGAGCGTGTCGGCGAGCCGGTTCGTCATACGCCCACGCTACGCCGATCGGCCGCCGACGAGGCGGTCAGGAGACGAGCAGCTCCGCCGGCCGGGAGGCGGCGTAGCCGACGAGCGGCAGCGCGCGATCGGCGGCGAGGTCGATGCGCGCTCGGAGCACGTCAGAACCGATCACGTAGCCGTCGAAGTCGGTGTCGCTGGCGTAGACGCCGAGCGGCAGCGTCAGCGCCTGGAAGAAGGCGAACAGCGGCCGCAGCTGGTGCTCGATGATCAGCGCGTGGCGCTCGCCACCTCCGGTCGCCGCGAGCAGCACCGGCTTGCCGACGAGCTCGTACTGGCCGACGAAGTCGAACAGATGCTTGAAGAGGCCGGTGAAGGACGCCCGGTAGACGGGGCTGCCCACGATCAGCAGGTCGGACGCCTCGATGGCCACGAGCTTCTCCTCGACACTCGCCGGCAGCTGGTCGCGACGAAGCGCCCCCGCGAGCGACGGACCGATGTCGGTGAGCTCGATGACCTCGATCTCGACCTCTGCGCGCTCGGCGATCGCCCCGGCGATCGCACGGACGAGAGCCGTGGTCTTGCTGGGCTCGTGCAGCGAACCGGAGACGGCGACGACGCGGTAGGGAGCAGTCATGCCGTTGACGCTACTCACGACGACGCCCCGTGTCGCGGAAAGCGACACGGGGCGTCATCTGTCGACACAGGGTGTATCAGTTCACGTCGTCGGGGTGCGAGCCGACGCGGCCGGAGCCGTCGAGCGGGTCGAGCGCGTCGATCACCGCGATCTCCGCATCCGTCAACTCGAATCCGAACACGTCGAGGTTCTCGCGCAGGCGCTCCGCCCGCACCGACTTCGGGAAGACGATGAAGCCCTTCTGCAGGTGCCAGCGCAGCACCGCCTGAGCGGGGGTGACGCCGTGCGCCGCTGCGGCCTCGGCGATCGCGGGCGTGCCGAACAGGTCGTACTTGCCCTGTCCGAGCGGGCCCCACGACTCGATGCGGATGCCGTGCTCGGTGGCCCAGTCGACCACGTCGCGCTGCTGGTAGGCCGGGTGAAGCTCGATCTGGTTGACCGCCGGGGTCACGCCGGTCTCGGCCACGACGCGCTCGAGGTGCGGCACGAGGAAGTTCGAGACGCCGATGCTGCGCGTGAGGCCGGCGTCGCGCAGCTCGATGAGCTTGGCGAACGCATGCACGTAGTCGTCCTTGGCCGGGGTGGGCCAGTGCACGAGGTAGAGGTCGACCGCATCGAGGCCGAGCTTGTCGAGGCTCTCTCCGATCGCCGCACGCGGCTCCTCGCCGTGGTGGCGGTCGTTCCAGAGCTTGGTGGTGATGAACAGCTCGTCGCGGGCGATGCCGGAGGCGGCGATGGCCGCGCCGACGCCCTCTTCGTTGCCGTAGATGGCGGCAGTGTCGATGTGGCGGTAGCCGATCTCGAGCGCCTCGCTCACGGCGCGCTCGGTCTCATCGGCCGGAACCTTGAACACCCCGTAGCCGAGCTGCGGGATGGAATGGCCGTCGTTCAGTTCGAGTGCAGGAATCGTCATGGTCCCACCCTACGACCTGTGATGACAGGTGGCCCAGGGGGAACCGCGGCCATCCTCGTCGCAACCCACCCGACGAGTCGCTCGAGGGGCCCTCGCCCGAACAGGATCGACCACAGCGTCGTGACGAGAAGGAGCGCGATGGCCGTCGCCGCCCAGAACGCGTTGCTCGAGAAGAACCCACCGGGTCCTGCGATCAGCGCGACCGACACGACGTGCACGCTGTAGGCCGACAGCGGCATCGACCCCAACGCCCCCAGCGGAAGCAGCACCGCGCGCAACGGCCCGCTGAGCAGCACGCACAGCGCGATGACCGACAGCGCGAAGCCTCCGGAGCCCAAGATCTCGGCCGTCCCGCCCGAGTGCGGGTCGACGGCGAAGATCGCTCGGACGACGGCCCCTCCCGGGTCCGCCGCAGCGAGCGCATCGGGGTAGGTGCTCCATCCCGAGGCGCCCTCTCCGCCCGTCAGCGACGAGGAGGACGTGATGCGAGCGACGCCCCCGACGAGGCCGAGTCCGTAGCCGACGACCATGAGCCCGACGCCGACGCCGAACGTGATCACCGCGGTCTCGAGCTTCTCGACGCGGAGGCGCCCGAGAGCCATGCCCGCGAAGACGAAGGCGAGCCACGCCGTGATCGGATAAGAGCCGTAGAGCACGAAGCCGATGCCCGCTCCGTGCGGATTCAGCGTGAGGGCGGCCAGCAGCGCGAGCACGGCCGGGGCCGCGAGCGCCAGGATGCCGGCGGCGATCAGCAGCTTCCAGGGCTGCCACCGGAGGAACGGGATGACGGCCACGTAGAGAAGGCCGTAAAGGGTGAGGATCACCGCGATCGGCGTGTTCAGCATCTCGAGGGCCAGACCGATCATGAAGATCACCGCTCCGCGACCGACGAGCTGCAGGCGGATGCTCGGCATCCGCTCGGGGTCGGGCAGCGCGCTGCGCCCGGTCATCAGGGCGATCGAGACGCCCGCGAGCACGGCGAACAGGATCGATGAGCGTCCGTGCACCAGGTCGGTCCAGGTCGACAGGTCGAACGGATCGAATGCCTCGGTCTCACCGATGTGCGCGCCGACCATGCCGAGGATCGCGAGGCCTCGGGCGATATCGAGGCCGAGGATGCGCGGAGGCCGTCCGAACTCGCGGAACCACCGCGTTGCGGGAAGGGGCTTCGACACAGTGCTCACGGATGAATCGTACGATGGGAGTTCTATGCCTTCCCCCGTGATCTTCTATCCTCCCGAGCTGCCGGTCAGCGCTGCGCGGGGCGAGATCGCCGACGCCATCCGCGACAACCAGGTGGTCATCGTCGCCGGCGCCACGGGTTCAGGCAAGACGACTCAGCTGCCGAAGATCTGCCTCGACCTCGGGCGCGAGCGCATCGCGCACACGCAGCCCCGTCGACTCGCGGCCCGCACGATCGCCGAGCGCGTCGCCGAAGAGCTGCAGGTCGAGCTCGGCACCCTCGTCGGCTACAAGGTGCGCTTCACCGACAAGGTGTCGGACGAGACGCGTGTCGCTCTGATGACCGACGGCATCCTGCTCAACGAGATCCACCGTGACCGCCTGCTCACGCGCTACGACACGATCATCATCGACGAGGCGCACGAGCGCTCGCTCAACGTCGACTTCCTGCTCGGCTACCTCGTGCGGATCCTTCCTGAGCGCCCCGACCTCAAGGTGATCATCACCTCGGCGACGATCGACCCTGAGAGCTTCGCCCGGCACTTCGCGTCGCCCGACGGCGCGCCGGCACCGGTCATCGAGGTCTCAGGGCGCACCTTCCCCGTCGAGATCCGCTATCGGGCCCAGACGGAGGAGACCGAGGAGTCTGACGAGGTGACCGCGATCGTCGCTGCCCTGCGCGAGCTCGACCGCGAGGAACCGGGCGACGTGCTCGTGTTCCTGCCGGGCGAGGCCGAGATCAGGGACGCGGCGGATGCCGTGCGCGGCGCATACTCGAAGGATCGCTCCCCCACCGAGGTGCTGCCGCTGTACGGCCGGCTGTCGGCCGCCGAACAGCACCGGGTGTTCGAGAAGAGCCGCGTAGCCGGGGTGCGCCGCCGCGTCGTGCTCGCCACCAACGTCGCCGAGACCAGCCTCACTGTTCCCGGCATCCGCTATGTGATCGACACCGGCACCGCCCGCATCTCGCGATACAGCAACCGCTCGAAGGTGCAGCGGCTGCCGATCGAGGCGATCTCGCAGGCGTCGGCGAACCAGCGCTCCGGCCGCGCCGGTCGCACGAGCGACGGCATCGCGATCCGGCTGTACAGCGAAGAGGACTTCGAGAGCCGGGCGGAGTTCACCGAGCCCGAGATCCTGCGCACCTCGCTCGCCTCGGTCATCCTTCAGATGCTGTCGCTCGGGTTCGGCGACATCACGGCCTTCCCGTTCCTGACGCCTCCGGACTCCCGCGGCGTGAAGGCGGCGGTCGATCTGCTCGCCGAGCTCGGCGCCGTGACCGGAAGCGGCGACACCCCTCGCCTCACCCGCATCGGGCGCGACATCTCGCGGATCCCGATCGACCCCCGCTTCGCCCGCATGCTCATCGAGGCCGGCCGCCCCGGCGGGGCCGACGTCACGCGCGACGTGCTCGCGATCGTCGCCGGCATGTCGATCCAGGACGTGCGCGAGCGGCCGTCGCAGGAGGCGCCGCAGAGCGTGCGCGACGAGGCCGACCGCATGCACGCGCGGTTCGCCGACCCGACGAGCGACTTCCTCTCGATCCTGAACCTCTGGAACCACCTCAGAGAGCAGCAGCGCGAACTCGGCTCGAGCGCGTTCCGTCGGCTCTGCCGGTCGGAGCATCTGAACTACGTGCGGGTGCGCGAATGGTTCGACGTGCACCGCCAGCTGCGGTCGCTGGTGAAGGACAAGGACTCAGGACGCTCGGGCAGCGCGGATCCGGAGGCGATCCACCGCGCCCTGCTCGCGGGTCTGCTCTCGCAGATCGGCATCCTCGACGAGCGCAACACGCCCAGTCGGGGCCAGAGCAAGACTCCTCCGAAGGATGCGAAGCGCCGTCAAGCCGAGTACCGGGGCGCCCGCGGCATCCGCTTCTCGATCTTCCCCGGCTCGGCGCTCCGCAAGAAGGCTCCGCAGGCCGTCATGGCCGCCGAGATCGTCGAGACCTCGCGCACCTACGCGCGCACCGTCGCCGCGATCGATCCGGCCTGGGCCGAGGCGCTCGCCGGTGACCTCGCGAAGCGCCAGGTCACCGAGCCGCACTGGTCGAAGGATGCGGGGGCCGCCGTCGCCTACGAGAAGGTGACGCTGTTCGGGGTCGAGATCATCCCCCGCCGCCGCGTGCAGTTCGCCCGCATCGACCGCGCCGCCTCTCGTGAGATGTTCGTGCGGCATGCGCTCGTCGAAGGCGAATGGGACCCGACCCGCATCGACAAGCGGGTCAGCGCGTTCTGGCGCAGCAACGCCGAACTGCGCAAGCGCCTCGAGAAGCTCGAGGAGCGCGAGCGCCGCCGCGACATCCTCGCGGGCGACGAGGCCGTCTTCCGTTTCTACGACGAGCGCATCCCGGCCGACGTCTTCGACGTGCGCTCGTTCGAGAAGTGGTGGCGCGAGACACTGGCCGCCACGCCGAAGCTCCTCGTGATGCGCGAGGCCGACCTGCTCGACGACGAAAGCCGGGCGGATCAGAGCGAGTTCCCGACGCGATGGACCCAGGGCGATCAGGTGCTCGGGCTCGCCTATCGGTTCGAGCCTGGAGCCGCCGACGACGGCGTGAGCGTTGTGATCCCGCTCCCCCTGCTCGCGCAGATCGAGGACAGAGGCTTCGACTGGCAGGTACCAGGCCTCCGCGCCGAGCTCGTCACGGGTCTGCTCCGTGCGCTGCCCAAGGCCATCAGGCGGCACGTGGTTCCCGCGGCCGACTGGGCCGACAAGTTCGGCGCCGAACTGGCCGGAGACGGGCCCGAGTCGCACGGCGGCCTCCCGAACCGCACGCTCAAGGAGGCGCTCGCGCGCCTCATCCAGCCTCTTGCCAACCAGCTCGTGTCTGCGGGGGACTTCGAGGACGACCGGGTGCCGGCGCACCTGCGCATGAACTTCCGCGCCGTCGACGAGCGCGGGCGCGTGGTCGGATCGAACCGCGATCTGAGCACGCTGCAGGCAGAGCTCGCCGACCGCGCCCGCAGCAGTGTCGCCCGCTCGATCGCGGCACCGCCGCGACAGCCGGGGCCCTCGAAAGGACCGCAGCCCGCGGCCGTCGCGACCTCGATCGAGAAGGACGGTCTCACGACCTGGACCTTCGGAGAGCTCCCCGAGGTGCTCGACACCCGGGTCGCCGGCGGTGTGGTGCGCGGATACCCCGCGGTCGTCGACCAGGGCAAGACCGTCTCCGTGCGTGTGGAATCGACAGCGGATGCCGCGAGCGCGGCCACTCGCGCCGGCGTGCTGCGACTCGTGCTGCTCGGCGTGCCCTCGCCCTCGTCGTATGTGCAGCAGCACCTCACCAGCCAGGAGAAGCTCGCACTCGCCGCGTCGCCGTATCAGTCCGCAGCGGCACTCATCGAGGACTGCCGCGCCGCCGTGGTACAGAACCTGATCGACCGGGCGGCTCCCGGGGGCATCGTGCGTAGCCAGGCCGAGTTCGAGCGCGTGCGCGACGCCGTCTCTGCATCGCTCGTCGACGAGCTCTTCGCCTGCGTCTCGCTCGTCGCCCGCATCCTCACGAAGACGCGTGACGTCGAGCGCGGCATCAGGTCGCAGAACTCGCTCGCTCTGCTCGGGCCGCTCAACGACATCCGCACCCAGCTCTCGGGTCTGCTGCACCCCGGGTTCGTCTCCGCGGCGGGCGTCGACCGCCTCGCGTACTTCCCCCGCTACCTCGACGGCATGCTCGACCGGCTGAAGACCCTGGCGAACGAGCCGGGCAAGGACCGCACCCGCATGAGCGAGTTCGAGCGCATGGCGAAGGTGTTCGAGGATGCCGGAGGGACGATCCCGCTCGCACCCGGTGCACCTGCTGCGCTCGTCGAGACCCGCTGGCTGCTCGAGGAGTATCGCGTGAGCGTGTTCGCCCAGCGGCTCGGCACCGCCCAGCCCGTCTCACCGCAGCGCATCATGAAAGTGCTGGCATCGCGGGGGTAGCCTGAGGGCATGGCTCGCGCGATCGTCTACACAGAGTTCGGTTCCCCTGATGTGCTGCACCTCATCGAGATCCCCGATCCGATCGCGCTCAACGGCGAAGCCGTGGTGCGCATCGAGGCGGCAGGGGCCAACCCGATCGATGCCAAGCTGCGCAGCGCGAAACGGCCCTCGCCGCCGATCACCGAGCCGCGCGCAGTCGGCTTCGACGGCGCCGGGGTGATCGAGTCGCTCGGCGACGACGTCGACGGCTTCGCCGTGGGCGACCGCGTCGCGATCCGAGACACCGTCGGCACCTACTCGAGCGTGCTCGCCGTGCCGGTCGAGAAGCTCGTCGCCCTGCCCGATGCGGTGACCGCCGCGGAGGGCGCCGGCATCGGCATCCCCGCCGGCACCGCCTACCAGGCGCTCCGCTCGCTCGGGCTCGTGGAGGGCGACGTGCTGCTCGTGCACGGCGGCTCGGGCTCGGTCGGCCAGGCAGCCGTGCAGTTCGCCATCGCCTGGGGCGCCACTGTGATCGCCACAGCCAGCCCCGCCAGACACGATCAGCTGCGCGAGCTCGGCGCGGTTCCGGTCGCCTACGGCGACGGGCTGCTCGATCGCGTGCGCGAGGCCGCACCGGGCGGCGTGACCGTCGCCCTCGACTGCGCAGGCACCGACGAGGCCATCGAGGCGTCGCTGGAGCTCGTCGCCGACCGCGACCGCATCGCGACGATCGTGCGCGGACCGGATGCCGCATCGTTCGGCATCCGCGCCTTCTCGGGCGGCTCCCCCACCCCGCTCACCGAGCAGGAGCTCGCGTGGCGAGCCGAGGCGCTGGGCGCGACCGTCGAGTTGCTGGCGACCGGAGACTTCACCATCGAGCTCGGCCCCGAGCTGCCGCTCGCCGAGGCGGCGCAGGCCCATGAGCTCATGGAGTCCGGTGCCGCTTCGGGCAAGATCGTGTTGATTCCGTAGAGCCTCAGGTCCAGACGCGGGCGGCCGTGGAGGCTGTGGCCATGGAGATGGAGTTCGCGGTGATCAGTCGGCGCGTGGCTTCCGCCAGCAACGCTTTCATACTCGCGATCGCGGCGGACCACTCGCGCTGGTCACGATCATAGGATCGCTGCGATTCCCCGTTCCACGAGGATTTCAGCCGTTCAACCTCGGAATCGAGGAGGTCGAGTTCGTGTTCGAACGCTGTGACGGTGAGCGCGAGCTCGGCGACCGTATGCGCGACGGCGTCGTGACGAACGGAGACCTTCACCGCAGCTCCGAGAGTTCTTGTGCGAGGTCGAGCTCACGCAGGACGTAGGGCTGCGAGACAGCCTCGGTGCGGTAGAACATGTAAAAAATAGCCGCAGCCTCGTCGGCGGTGAAGATCTCGTTCGAGAACACTCGAATCGCGCGGTCGTCGCTCATGGGGATGAGGGTGGTCGTGCCGTCTGCGGGTTCGGGCCTGCCGACTGTGTACAGATGGCCTTCGCCGTCGGGGCCGGGGAACCGCACCTCCACGGTCATCGCGTCAGCGACCCTGCGGCCTGAATGAACGAATCGTTCGCGGGGTCGCGGAAGCCGTCGATGTCGGTCGGGTCAGCGCCACGCCAGATCTCGTATGTGTAGTCCTTGCGTGCGTCCAACCACTCCAGCGTGCGTCGGAGTTGCTCGGGGATCGGTCGAGATTCGTCCGTCAACCAGCCGATTCGGCCGTCGTTCGCAGCCTGGACGAAGGGTCCATAGAGAGTCATCGTTCCTCCGAGAGTTCGTTCGAGAGATCCAGCTCGCGAAGCACGTATGGCTGCGAGACGGCGTCCGTCAGGTAGTACGTGTAGAAGATCACTGCGGCCTCGTCGGCGGTGAAGATCTCGTTCGAGAACACTCGAACCGCGCGGTCGTCGCTGATGGGGATGAGAGTGGTCGTGCCGTCTGCGGGATCCGGCCTGCCGACGGTGTACAGGTGACCCTCACCATCGGCAGCGGGGAGGCGCACCTCTACGGTCATCTGATCAGCAGAACCGGCTGCCTGCATGAAGGCGTCACCCATATCAGCGGGTGTGACGTAACCCTTTTCAGGGTGTGTTGCTCGCCAAATGACGTAGGTGCGCTTCCGCTTGCCATCAAGCTGTCGAAGCACGAACCTCAACTCGTCCGGAATCGGGCGGTAACCGTCGGTGACAAGACCATAAAGACCCAGCGACGATTTTTGACCATGGGTGGGTTGGAAGTTCACGGGACTATCTCCGTTTCCACTCGAGTGATGATGATGTTTTCGCCATTGAGTCTTGAATGTGCAGGTGTCCCTGTCCGGACGGCTTCATCGAACTGCCATTGCGTGCTGTGTGGACCGTACCGGTCGATCGCTCCGCCAGACTTTACTTCGATTCCGGTATACGTGTTGGGGCCATCGTTGTTCTTCACGAGTCCGTCATATATGCGTCCATTCTGCGGGGAGCCCTCGTAGTCGGCTCTGGCCTTGGTACGGATCACCTCGACTCCGCGCGCTTCGGCATGTCGATCGAGCCCGACCTTCTCTTTGTCGACCCACGGTGGCGGATTCTCGCCCTCCGCGAACGTTCCCCGATAGTCGCGCCGATCACCGCGGTCGAGACCGCGAACGCGGTCTCCAACCGCGTGACTCTCGTTGAACCAGCGGCCTGCCGCATCGCCCACCATCATCGCGCCCGCCCCTGCGGCCCCAACCCCTGCGACGACAAGCGCCGGAGAGCCAGCGAGAGCACCGACGCCCGTGACGGTAATCGCCCCTCCTCCGGCCGCCACGGCAGCACCGCCGACGACCATCGCCGCGCCTCCCAGCAGCTCGAGGATGATGTCGGGGTGCTCCCACAGCGTCTGGGCAGAGACGGCGAGCAGGTCCATCGTCGCCTGGAACGGCTGGACGACAGCGAGGTTGACGATCACCTCGGTCATCGCGTGCTGTGCCTGCGTCGCGGCTTCCGCGTCAGTCAGCGGCATTCGGGCCGCATCCGCAGCCTCGTCCAACCGGATCGCGCAATCGCGCGCATAGACCTCGAGCGTCGCCCGGGCATTGAACAAGACCTCGCGTGCCTCGTCGTGTGCAGGACCAGAAGGATCGACAAAAGGCACGTCGGCTTCGGGATGCCGCAGTCCCTGGCCGATGCGTAGCTCGCGCAGGTGAGCGCGGTGGGCGATCAACGCTGCGGCACCCTGCTGTTCCGCTTCGTTCCACAGGGTGATCGCACGGTCGGCTTCGTCCCGCGCCCACTGCAATGCGTCGGCCCAGGTGAACAATGCGCTCGCCCCCGCACGGAGCCACTCCCCGGCACGCTTCCAGTGCAGCAGCTGGCGCTCGAACCGTTCGAGGTATGCGTCGTAGGCGTCGCCCTTCCACGTGCCGTCGTCGTCCAACGTCGACAGATCATCGCGTACTCGGGTCGCTTCGACGCTGCGGGCCTTTCACGCTTCCGCCGTCGCCCGCACGTCGGACACAGACCCGGGCACGAGGTCGATGGCCGACTGGGTCTGCCCCAGCTCCATCAGTCGTCCCAGATCATCGCGTCGACTTCGGATCTCGCCGCGTCGGTGCCCTCGTCGAAGACGCGAGCGGTCGTGCCCAACCTGTCAGCGAAGTCTTCGGTGTCGGTCACGCGGGCAGAGAGCCCGTCGGACCAGGCGGTGCTGAAACCCGCCGCCGCCGCGACCACCCACTCGTGTCCGGCATCACCGGGCTTCGTCACCTCCGACGAGCCCAGATCCCCGACGGTTCGACGTGCCTTCGACGCCATCGCCCTGAGTACATCGGTGTCGACGTCGTAGAACGTTCCGCCATGCTCCCGAGTCGTCATGCGTCGACGTTAGCAAGCTATACGTCGTCATATGGAGACAGATAGGAGTATGCCAATACTCTCGCCAAGACGAACAGCCCACCCCCGCCGGAGATACGGCAGGGGTGGGCTGGTTCTGAGTTCTTGTCTGGTTCAGGCGGGAGCGACCGGGCGACCGATCGACAGCATCAGACGGTTCGCCCAGTTGAAGAACGCGGCCCCGTGAATGACGTCGGCGATCTCGAGATCGTCGAGTCCGGCCGCGCGCAGACGGGCGATCTCGTCGGCGCCGAATGCGCTCGGGGTGTCGGTCAGCGCGACGGATGCGGCGACCACCGCGTTCCACCGCTCGCCGAGGTCGGCATCCACGCCCTCGTCGAGCAGGCGATCGACGTCGTCGACGCGCTTGCTGTGGTGCGCCGCGAAGCGCGAGTGCACCGAGGCGCAGAATACGCAACCGTTGCGGCGGGACGCGGCCGTCGCCGAGAGCTCGCGTTCGGCGCGAGGCAGCCCTTCAGCGGCGTTGTAGAAGATGTCTTTATCGACGAGCGTGCGCGCCTTGAGCACCTCGGGGTCGCGTGCGAGCAGACGGAAATAGTCGTTCTTCGCGCGCGAGGCGTCGACGAGTCCGTCGTAGTGGCGCTCGGTCAGCTCCTCCTCGGCGAGCGGCGGGAGGTGAGGCGTCCAGCCGACCTCGGCCCGGGTGAATGCCTCGGGGTGCGGTGCGATGTCGTGCAGAAGCTCGGTCATGCTGCCTCCTCCTCGGAGTCGGATGCTGCGGCGATGCCGGCGGCGGAGAGAACTCTCAGTCCTGTGACCACGCGCTGCTGGAACGCGAGGAACGAGACCAGCTGCGACAGCGTCACGATGCCGTCGGCCGACCACCCCGCATCCACCAGCCGCTGGATGTCGGCTGCCCCGGACTCCCGCGGACGGAACACGAGCAGGTGCGTGTGCACGAGCGCGGCGGCGAGACGCTCGCCGAGCACCTCTGCGACCTCCGCCGGTGGCTCGTAGCGCTCGCCGTCGGTGTTCTCGGCCTGGAGCCCCGCCTCGTTGTACGAGCCGAACGGCCCCGTGACCGCGGCATCCGTCGCCTCGGCGATCACGATCGCTGCACGCTGCGGATCTGCCGTCAGCGCCAGGTCGGCGTAGAACGCACCAGTGGCATCGTCGTCGCCGGCGAGGCGGGTGGCGAACGCCGCGATCAGCTCGCGCTCGGCCTGCGACACGTGCGCGGTAGACACGGGCGTGAACAGCGCGTCGAAGCTCGCCTGCAGCTGCTCCCTGGTGACGGGGCGACGGCGCCGCAGCGCATCGAGCTCGGGCGTCACCCCCGCGATCTGATCGACGATGTCGGTGGTCATGCCTTCTCCTTGATGGTGTCGGTGCGGGTGTAGCCGAGAGCAGGGGCCACCTGCTCTGCGAACAACTCGATCGAACGAAGCACGTGCTCGTGCGGCGCATCGACCGAGTGGACCTGGAACGCCAGCTCGGTGGCCCTCGCCAGGGTCGCGTCGGAGGCGAGCGACTCGGCGACCTGCTCGGGGGTGCCGAGGTGGGTGTCGAGCGCGACGATCAGCTCGTCGAGGTCGTCGCCCGGGATCGTCTGCCCCTGACGACGGAAGCCCTCGGCGGCGCGGCGCAGGCCGACCTCCGCGAAACGCAGGGCGTCGGCGCGATCGTCCGCCACGAACACCGTGCGCGAGGCGGTGATGCGAGGAGCGACACCGTCGGGCAGAGCATCGAGGTACGCGTCGATCACCGGATCCTGCAGCGCCGAGAGCGGAGCGTGCAAGGCGTCGGCAGATCTCGGTTGGGTGCGCGACAGCAGGAGTCCGTGCCCGTGGATGCCCGCGCGGTGGCCACCCGGTGACGAGAACGTGGCCTGCCAGATGCGGTCGGCGAGTGTGCCGGCATCCGGATAGAGAGTGTTGTCCGCGCCGATGTCGCGCCCCGAGAGCGCGTCGAGGAGCAGGCCGAGCTTGCGGTCGTAGGTCGGCGCCTTGTCGCGCACGTCCTCGCCGAACGGAATGAACGACGACGGCGTCCCTCCGCTGCCCAGACCCAGATCGATGCGTCCACCCGAGAGCAGATCGGCGACGACGGCGTCCTCGGCGACGCGCACCGCATCCTCGAGCGGAAGGGTGACGACCCCGGTGCCCAGGCGGATGCGCGACGTCTGCGCGGCGACGTTCGCGAGGAACACGAGCGGTGAAGGGAGCCCGCCCTCCGCCGCGCGGAAGTGATGCTGCGCCACCCAGGCGCGCCCGACGCCGTGACGCTCGGCGTGCTGGATCTGCTCGGTGGCGAGCGCATACCGCTCGGCAGGGGCCGCGTCGTCGAGCAGACGTGTGAAGAAGGCGATCGTGGGGGCGGTCATGCGGGCTGCTCCGTTCGTCCGGGGACGGCTGCGAGCAGCTCCCTGGTGTACTCGTGCTGCGGGTCGTGGAAGAGGTCCTCGGTCTTGCCCTCCTCGACGATGCGGCCGCGGCGCATGACCGAGACCGTGTGGCTGATCCGGCGCACGACGGCGAGATCATGCGAGATGAACAGGTATGTCAGGCCGAGTTCCGACTGGAGTGAGGTGAGCAGTTCGAGGATGCGCGCCTGCACCGTGACGTCGAGGGCCGAGACCGCCTCGTCGAGCACGACGATCTCGGGGTCGATGGCGAGCGCCCTGGCGATCGCCACCCGCTGCCGCTGGCCGCCCGAGAGCTCACGCGGCGTGCGCCGGGCGACGTCGCTCGGCAGCGACACCCTGTCGAGCAGCACCAGCGCGCGCTCCGTGCGTTCGGCGCGCGAGCCGACGCCGAAGTTCTGCAGCGGCTCGGCGATGATGTCGACGATCTGCTGCCGCGGATCCAGCGACGCGAACGGGTTCTGGTAGACGAGCTGTATGCGGCGGCGCAGCGCGCGCAGGCGCTGCCCCGACAGGCCGGTCACGTCCTCGCCGTCGATCTCGATCGCACCGGCATCCGGCTGGTGGAAGCGCGTGATCAGGCGTGCGGTCGTGGTCTTGCCCGAACCCGACTCCCCGACCAGGGCGTGCGTCGTTCCCCGGCGCACCCGGAACGACACGTCGTCGACCGCGCGGAAGCGCTCACGCCTGGCGACCGTGAACTCCTTGACGAGTCCGGTCGCGGTGATCGCGAACGGGTTCTCGGCTGCGACCGCCGCGGCATCCCTCAGGAAGGGCGGCGCCTCGGGCCTGCGGAAGCCGGTGCTGAAGGCCGGCGCGTCGGCGAGCAGCTGCTTCGTGTACCCGTCTGCGGGGGCTGCGAGCACCTTCGCGCTCGCGCCCTGCTCGACGATCCGCCCGTCTTTGAGCACCACCAGGCGCTGCGCGCGGTCGGCGGCGACTCCGAGGTCGTGGGTGACGAGCAGGATGCTCGTGCCCTCCTCGCGGCGCAGCTCGTCGAGCAGATCGAGCACCCGACGCTGCACGGTGGCGTCCAGCGCGCTGGTCGGCTCGTCGGCGATCAGCAGGCGGGGCCGCAGGGCGATCGCGGATGCGATGAGCACGCGCTGCCGCATGCCGCCCGAGAGCTCATGCGGGTACTGACGCACCCGCAGATCCGGGTCGTCGATGCCGACCCGCTCGAGCAGCTCGATCACGCGCGCCTGGCGCGAACGACGATCGCGATGGCCA
This sequence comes from Microbacterium sp. WCS2018Hpa-9, assembly GCF_031843745.1. Taxonomy (NCBI): domain Bacteria; kingdom Bacillati; phylum Actinomycetota; class Actinomycetes; order Micrococcales; family Microbacteriaceae; genus Microbacterium; species Microbacterium sp. WCS2018Hpa-9. The sequence goes on along the minus strand of NZ_JAVTIY010000006.1, from coordinate 245,049 downwards.
TGCAGTCGCAGCACCTCCTCGACCTGCGCGCCGATCGTGCGCACGGGGTCGAGCGAGGTCACCGGGTCCTGCGGGACGAGACCGATCTCAGGACCGCGGATGCTGCGCAGGGCGCGATCCGTCCAGCCCGAGATGTCGAGATCGCCGAGGCGCACGGCACCGCCGTCGACCCTGCCGCCGGCCGGCAGCAGGCCGAGCAGGGCATGCGCGGTGGTGGACTTGCCAGACCCCGACTCCCCCACCAGCGCGAGCGCCTCCCCCTCGGCGATCTCGAACGAGACGCCGTGCACGACCTCGCGCCGGCCCTCTCTTGTGGCGTACGAGACTCTCAGGTCGTCGACGGCGAGAACGGTCATCGTGATCTCCTTCCGATGCGATGCGAGATGCGATTGGCGCTCAGCACGACCGCGACCACGACGAGACCGGGCAGGGCGGTCAGCCACCAGGCGGTGGCGGTGTAGTTGCGTCCCTCTGCGATGAGCAGCCCCCATTCGGGGGTGGGCGGCGGAGCACCGTACCCGAGGAACCCGAGTGTCGAGATCGCCAGGATCGCGGTGCCGAACTGCAGTGCGGCGAGCGCCACGATCGGGGTGAGCGAGTTGGGCAGCACATGCCGGCGGAGCACTGTGAAGAAGGTGCCGCCGCTGCCGTACGCCGCCTCGACGTATTCGCTGCGGCGCACCCGCGCGACCTCCGACCGCATCAGACGGGCGAACGCCGCGACGCTGCCGAGACCGACGGCGATCGCCGCGTTCACGGTGCCGAAGCCGAGCAGGATGATGACCGACAGCGACAGCAGCAGGCCGGGGATCGCCAGCAGCACGTCGACCACGCGCATCAGGATGTCGTCGACGACGCCGCCGACGGCCCCGGCGATCGCACCGAGGATCGTACCCAGCGCGAGGCCGAGCGTGACGGCGATGAGGGCGCCGGAGAGCGAGTGCACGGCGCCGTGCACGACACGGCCGAACAGGTCGCGCCCCAGGGTGTCGGTGCCGAACCAGTGCGCCGCGCTCGGCGGCAGCAGCTTGTCTGCTGGGGTGCCGGTGAGCGGGTCACCCGGAGCGAACACCGCGGGGATCACCGCCCAGAGCACTGCGAGAGCAATCACGGCGACCGCGAGGTACAGGTCCCACTGTCGAGCCCCGAGTCGCCGAGACGGCCTGCTCGGGGCGGATGCCGCGGCATCCTGCTGCGAAGGCTCGACGGCGGGGTCGGCTGATGCGGCGACGGCTGCGACGGTCATGCCGAGACTCCTGTCTTCGAGAGGGCGCGCTGGCGGGGATCGATCAGCGGGGTGACGACGTCGACCGCGAAGCTGATCAGCACGAAGCCGAGCGCCGACAGCAGCACGACGCCCTGCAGCACGGGGATGTCCTGGTTCGACACCGCCTGCTCGGTGAGCCTGCCGATGCCGGTGCGGCCGAACACGGTCTCGGTGACGACCGCGCCGCCGACCAGCTCGCCGAACAGCACGCCGGCGATCGTGAGCGTCGGCAGCGCCGCGTTGCGCGCCACCGAACGGGTGAGGACCCATGACGGCGGTGCGCCCTTGGCGCGCACCACGGTGATGAACGGCTGCGCCTGCACCTGGTCGATCGCCCGCACCAGCACCTGTGCGAGCGGCGCCGAGATCGGCACGGCGAGCGTGAGCACCGGCAGGATGAGCCCCGCGATCGGGTCGGCGCCGACGACCGGCACCCAGCCGAGGCCGAATGAGAAGACCTGAATGAGCAGGATGCCGAGCCAGAAGACCGGCACGGCGACGAACAGACCCGGCACCTGGCGGATGCCGTCGCGCAGCCACGCGAACGGTGCGAGCGACGAGAGTCCTGCGATGAGCACCGCGATCAGCAGCGCCACCACGAGTCCGAGCGACGCGAGCAGCAGGGTCGACGGCAGTGCCTCGGCGAGCATCGTCAGCACCGGGGTGCCGAACTGCGTCGAGAAGCCGAAGTCGCCGCCGAGGAACCCGAGCCCCGCGTGCAGGTACTGCTGCCACCACGGCAGGTCGGTGCCGTACGTGGCGCGGATCCCGTCGAGCTGCTCCGGCGACAGCCCGAGGCTGGGGTCGGAGAACTTGATCAGGATCGCGTCGCCCGGCAGCAGCTGCAGCAGGAAGAAGGTGGCCGTGAAGGCCGCGATCAGGACGATCGCGGCCTGCCCGGCCCGTCGGAGGACGAAGTTCATCGATGCACCGTGTCGCTCGGGCTCAGTGCTCGGCGAGCCAGACGCCCGAGAAGGTGGGGCGACCGACCGACTCGAAGTCCACACCGTGCACGTAGGTCGCGGTGCCGTAGACCTGCGGCTCCTCGAACAGCGGGATGACGTATGCCTGCTCGGCGACGTAGTCCTGCACGGCCTGCGAGGCTTCGGCGCGCTTCTCGGTGTCGGGCTCCGAGGCGACCGCCTCCAGCAGAGCGTCGAGCTCGGCGTCGTTCGAGATCAGCACGTCGCGGTTCTTCGTGTGGTACTGGCTCTTGATCACATCGAAGTCGGCGCGTCCGACCATCGAGTGGTAGAACCCCGTCTTGAGCGGGTCACGCGTGTCCTCAGCGTACGAACCGGCATCCGCCGGCTTGACCGTGAGCTCCACGCCGACCTTGGCGAGCTGCTGGGCGACGAGTTCGAGCGTCTGCTTCGAGAGCGGCTGCGGCGCGGCCTCGTAGACGGTGATCGACAGACGCTCGCCGTCCTTCTCGCGGATGCCGTCGGATCCTTCCGTCCATCCGGCCTCGTCGAGCAGCTCCTCGGCCCTCTTGGGGTCGTAGGCGTAGTACTCGGACTCGTCCTTGTAGCCGAGTGCCTCCTGCGACAGCACCGATGTCGCGACCGGGTAGTTCTCGGTGAACAGGGTGTCGACGACCTCCTGCGCGTCGACGGCGGCTACGAGAGCCTGCCTGACGCGGATGTCTGCGAGCAGCGGGTTCTCGGGGCGCAGCGAGATCGAGTTGTTCACTCCGCGGGTCTGCGGCGCGTAGAGCGTGAAGCCCGCGCTCTCGACGCGGTCCTCGTCGAAGGCCTGCACGTAGCGCACGTAGTCGGCTTGACCGGCGAGGAGCGAGCCGATGCGCACCGAGTCCTCGGGTGTCACGAGCACATGCACGGCGTCGACGTACGGCCGCCCCTGGTTCTCGGCGCTCTCGGGTGCCCACGCGTAGTCCTCGCGAGCGGTCAGAGTGAACTCGGTGCCGAGCTTCTCGTCGGTGACCGTGAAGGGCCCCGCGCCGACGATGGCCTCGGCGTTGCCCGCGCCGAAGTCCTCGATCGTGCCGTCGAGCGTGTCGGAGGAGAGGAGTCCTGAGTTGATGGTGGAGGTCGCCTGCAAGAAACCCGGGGCCGGGGCCGAGAAGCGGAACGTGACGGTGTCGTCGTCGACGACCTCGCTCGATGCGTAGTTGTTGATCGCCTCCGAGACGGTGAGTCCGCGCTCTGGATCGCCCAGACCGTAGGTGTCGAAGTTCTTCGCCACGGCTGCGGCATCCACCGGGGTGCCGTCGGAGAACGTGACATCCGGCTTCAGGTTGAACGTGTACTCGGTGGCGTCGGCGTTCACATTCCAGTCCGACGCGATCCACGGCTCGATCTCGAGCGAGTCCGGGTTCTGCCACGTGAGGCGCGCGGTGATGTTGTTGACCACGCCGCCGTTCGGATAGAACCCCGCCTGCGGCGGATACAGGTTCGTGAAGGTCTGGTGCTCGAGGTACGTGAGCGTGCCACCGGTGATCGGGTCACCGTCGGCATCCGATGCGCCAGAAGGGGCCGGAGACGAGGCGCACGCCGCGAGGCTCGCGGCGAGGACGAGCGGAAGCGCGACTGCTGCTGCGCGGATGAGACGGCGGGTCATGCGGTCCTCCTGGAAAGGGATGCTGTGGTTCGTGGTGGGCGGGTGTTGGTCACGCTAGGGACTCTCCGACCCCCGCCGCGAATGGAGTCGTCATGCACGGACGTGACCTGTCACGAGGCGTCATGACAGGTCACCGGGCGCAATCCGGCGTAATGATCCCGGGGGGTCACCGGGTCGCGAGCACGGACGAGGCTCGGTCTCGCCGACCGACGCCGAGACGGTCGCGCAGAGTGCTGGCCCCGCGGTCGTCGCCGCGCCCGAGGAGACCGCGGCGACGCAGCTCCGGGGCCGCGAGGCGCGTGAACGCCTCGAACTGAGCGGGCTGGAAGGCCGACAGCACGTTGAAGCCGTCTGCCGCGCCCTCGTCGCGCCAGGTCTCGAAATGATCGGCGATCGTGACGGCATCGCCGACCACGAAAGCGGCGGGCACGGCATGCGCCGCCACCAGATGGCGCCAGGTGAGCGCGTGTGAACCGCCCTGCCCCGCGACGCGCACGCCCGCGATGCGGGCGAGCCGGTCGATCAGCGCGGCGCCGGCGTCGCCCAGTCGCCGCGCATCGTCGGCAGACACCCGGTCGTCGAAGCCGGCCGTGCGCAGCCCGTCGTCCGGCGCCACCCCGAGCGCATCGGCCAGCGCCCCGACCGATCGGTTCGTCGGGAAGGCCGTGCGCGACGGCTGATGCCCTTCGGCGAGCGGCACGAGGGCGAGCAGCCGCTCGACGATGCGGTGGGCCTCGGCATCCGAATCCGCGACGACGGGCAGCACCGGGGCGATCACCGCGAGCGTCTCGGGCGAGCGCCCGGCAGCGGCCGCGATGTCGCGCAGGTCACGTCGGGTGGCGATCGCATCCGAGAGGTTCGGGGCGGCGATCAGGGCCAGGTCGGCCTCGATGGCCGCGAGCGCGCGCGACCGAGCAGAAGTCCCCGCGTGCACGATGGGGATCTGCCCCTGCGGCGGCCTGGCCACATTCAGCGGACCGGAGACCCGCACATGCTCTCCGTGCAGGTCGGCGCCGCGGAGGCCGTCCGGGTCGATCAGCACGCCGCGCTCGGCATCCGCGATCCAGGCGTCGTCACTCCACGAGTCCCACAGGCGTCGCAGCGCTGCGACGAACTCCTCGGCGCGGTCGTATCGGGTCTCGTTGTCGGCGTGCGCGTCTCGGCCGTGGTTGCCCGCGGCACGCGGCTCGGCGCCGGTGACGAGGTTGATGCCGGCGCGGCCGCGGGTCAGCACGTCGAGCGAGGCGAGTGAGCGAGCGGTCGCATACGGGTCGGCGTAGGTCGTGTTCACGGTGGCGATGAGGCCGATGCGCGACGTGACGCCTGCCAGGAACAGCACCGCGCTCACGGGATCGATACGGGCCAGAAGATACGGGTCGCGGAACTCGAGGTCGGGCCCGGTGGCCAGCCAATCGCCGAAGAACAGGTAGTCGAGCCCGGCGTCCTCACCCTCGCGCGCGATGTGACGGAGGATGTCGGCATCCGACGAGGGGTCCCGGTGCGCGCCGGGTTGACGCCAGCCTGACGGGTAGGCGCCGAGGGTGCGCACCATGGCGCCGATGATGAGGGGTTCGGTCATGCCCCGAAAGTACGAGCGCCCTGCGCGACCGCCAATCACCGCGGAAGTGCGGCGACACGCAGCGCAATACGCCGACACATCCTCGCGACGATCCGGCTGTCGGTGCGACCCTCTACGCTGAGACCATGACTGGTCTTCGTTGGGGAATCCTCGCGACCGGCGGCATCGCCGGCGCGTTCGCATCCGATCTGCGCACGGCAGGGCTCGATCTCGTCGCCGTCGGCTCGCGCTCGCAGGAGTCGGCCGACGCGTTCGCCGCCCGCTTCGACATCCCCCGCGCGCACTCCTCGTACGAGGCCCTCGTCGCCGACCCCGACGTCGACATCATCTACGTCTCCACCCCGCACCCCCTGCACCACGAGAACGCCCGCCTCGCGCTCGAGGCCGGCAAGCACGTGCTGGTCGAGAAGGCCTTCACCCTCAACCGGGGCGAGGCCGAAGACCTGCAGCGCCTTGCCTCCGAACGTGGGCTGCTGGCGATGGAGGCCATGTGGACGCGGTATCTGCCGCACATGGTGCGCATCCGCGAGATCATCGCTGACGGCACGCTGGGCGAGATCCGCGCCGTCAGCGCCGACCACACCCAGCTTCTCCCCGACGACCCCGCCCACCGCCTGAACGCTCTCGAGCTCGGCGGCGGTGCGCTGCTCGACCTCGGGATCTACCCGATCTCGTTCGTGTGGGACGTCCTGGGCGCCCCGACCAGCATCCACGCCGTCGCCCGGCTCATCGAGACCGGAGCGGATGCCGAGGTCGCCACCGTCATGACCCACGACGGCGGCGCGATCTCGACCACTCTCTCTTCGTCGCGAGCCGCGGGCCCGAACGCCGCGAGCATCATCGGCACGAAGGCGCGCATCGACATCGATCGCGTCTGGTACACCCCGACGACATTCCGTGTCGTGCTCCCCGACGGCACGGTCGTCGAAGAGTACGTGTCCGAGGTCGCAGGCCGCGGCATGCAGTACCAGGCCCACGCGGCCGAGCGCCTCGTCGCCGACGGCGTGCTCGAGGGCGACATCCTGCCGATCGCCGAGAGCGTCGCGATCATGGGCACACTCGACGACATCCGCGCCCAGATCGGGGTGCGCTACCCGCGCGAAGGAGTCAACCATGGCTGAAGCCAACGACGCCCGTGTCGCCGTCTACCTGGACTTCGACAACATCGTCATCTCCTGGTACGACCGCGTGCACGGCCGCAACGCCTACGGCAAAGACCGCCAGCGCATCACCGAGAACCCGACCGATCCCGAGGTCACGGAGCGGCTCTCCCGAGCCATGATCGAGGTCGGGGCGATCATCGACTACGCGGCGTCCTTCGGCACGCTCGTGCTCACGCGTGCATATGCCGACTGGTCGTCGCCCGTGAACGCCGTCTATCGCTCGCAGCTCGTGGCCCGCGCCGTCGATCTGGTGCAGCTCTTCCCGGCCGCCGCCTATGCGAAGAACGGGGCTGACATCCGCCTCGCCGTGGACGCGGTCGAAGACATGTTCCGCCTGCCCGACCTCACGCACGTCGTGATCGTCGCCGGCGACAGCGACTACGTCCCCCTCGCGCAGCGCTGCAAGCGCCTCGGCCGCTACGTCATCGGCGTCGGCGTCGCGGGGTCCACGGCGAAGTCGCTCGCCGCCGCGTGCGACGAGTTCGAGGCATACGACTCGCTGCCCGGTGTGGTGCGTCCGAGCAAGACCGCTCCGGCCACCGTCGTCGCGGTCCCGGAAGCCACTGTCGAACCCGCCGTCGAGCCGGCCGCAGAGCCCGCCGCGAAGACGAGGACGAGGCAGCCGGCCAAGACCTCGAAGGCCAAGGCCCAGGCGGCCGCCGCCACGGCTGCGACCACGACTGCGGCCAAGGTCGATGAGCATGCCGAGGGCACAGAGCAGGGTGAGGCGACAGAGCTGCTGCACCGCGCACTGCGCCTCGGGCACGACAAGGCCGACGCCGACGAGTGGCTGCACAGCTCGGCCGTGAAGACGCACATGCGTCGCATGGACCCGTCGTTCAGCGAGAAGGCCCTCGGCTACCGGTCGTTCTCGGACTTCCTCAAGTCGCGCGAGAGCATCGCAGAGCTCGAGGAGACCGGGCACGAGCGTCTGGTGAAGCTGCGCGACTCGGCCTGACCCGCGTCACTCGACCGGTCACTCCTCGAAGTCGTATTCCTGGAAGGCAGCGACCTCGGGCACCCAGCGCTCCGACACGAAAGCGGTGTGCGCCGGGTGCGCGTCGTAGGCGCGGTAGGCCGCCAGGTCGTGGAACATCATCGAGAACTGGTGCTCCAGATCGCTCTTCGGGCTCACTTGCCGACGGATCGCGAAGTCCTCGACCCCGGGGATCGACGCGAGCACGGCTCTGCCGGTCGCGAGGAACTCGCGCTCCTCTGCGCTGCCCGCCTCGTGCACGAGGCGGAAGACGACGGTGTGCTGGATGGTCATGCGGTGTCTCCGGTGGTCTGGTTGCTGAAGGCGGCGTCGAAGGATGCGGTGGGCACGGGCCACAGCAGCGACCGCACGTAGGCGAGCGCCTGCGGCGCCCCGTGCAGGCGGTCCATTCCCGCGTCCTCCCACTCGATCGAGATCGGGCCCTCGTATCCGATCGCGTCGAGCGCCCGGAACGAGTCCTCCCATGGCACGTCGCCGTGACCGGTCGAGACGAAGTCCCACCCGCGTCGGGGATCCCCCCAGGGCAGGTGCGAGCCGAGCACTCCCGCGCGCCCGTTGTGCGGCCGCATCCGGGTGTCCTTGCAGTCGACGTGATATATCCGGTCGGCGAAGTCGACGATGAACCCCACCGGGTCGATGTTCTGCCACATCATGTGCGACGGGTCCCAGTTGAACCCGAACGCATCGCGGTGGTCGATCGCGTCCAACGCCCGCACCGATGACCAGTAGTCGTAGGCGATCTCGCCGGGATGCACCTCGTGCGCGAAGCGCACGCCCTCGCTGTCGAACACGTCGAGGATCGGGTTCCAGCGGGTGGCGAAGTCCTCGAAGCCGGCCTCGATAACGGATGCGGGCACGGGCGGGAACATCGCCAGATACGGCCAGATCGACGAGCCGGTGAATCCCACGACGGTGTCGACGCCGAGCCTGCGGGCCACTCGAGCCGCTCGTCTCATGTCGTCTGCCGCACGGACGCGCACGCCCTCGGCCTCCCCGTCGCCCCACACGTAGTCACGGAGGATCGCCTGGTGACGGAAGTCGATGGGCGCGTCGCACACCGCCTGTCCTGCGAGGTGATTCGAGATCGCGAAGATCTGCAGTCCGTGCCGGTCGAGGATCTCGAGGCGCGAGGCGACGTACGCGTCATCCTCATCGGCCCGCCGCAGGTCGAGGTGATCGCCGGAGGCGGCGACCTCGAGGCCGTCGTACCCCCATTCGGCCGCGAGCCGGGCCACCTCCTCGAAGGGCAGATCGGCCCACTGACCGGTGAACAGGGTGACCGGGTGGGTGGTCATGGACACTCCTTCGTATCGCGAGACGGCTCAGGCGCCGAGCACTCTCAGCGCCCGGATGCTGCGTGCGGCGAGCTCGTCCTGACTCGCCGCGAGTGGTCGCCACACGGATGCGGCGACGGCGATCGTCGCGTTCTCACCCGTGAAGCTTTCGAGCCCGAGCGGCCCGCGATACCCCGCATCGTCGAGGGCTCGGAGGGTCTCGGGCCAATTCGTGTGGTCGTCGCCGACCGCTCCCCGATCGCTGCCGCACACCTGCATGTGCGCGATCGCCGACCCCGCCGCGCGGATCGCCTCGGCCGGCTTCTTCTCCTCGATGTTCAGGTGGTAGGTGTCGAGGGCGAGCCCCACCCCCGCACCGAGCAGCGGCGCGAGCGCGTCAAGGCTCTGCTCGACGGTGTTGAGAACGCTGGTCTCATAGCGGTTGAGCGGCTCGACAGCGAGGGTGACCCCGGCATCGGCGGCATCCGACGCCAGCGGCTCGAGGTTCGCGCGCAGCTCCCGCACCACCCGAGTGCGTTCGTCCGACGACATCCGCCAGGTCACGCCGGTGGGGGCGTAGAAGGGGCCGGCGACCACGGCGGAGCCGAGCGTCGAGGCCGCCGCGATGCACGATCGGAGGTAGTCCTGGGTCGCGCCGACGTCGCCCGCCTGAGCGAGCAGCGAGCGCCCCGGGCCCATGGCTCCGATGACGATCGCGCCGAGGCCGAGATCGTCGAGCACGTCGCGGGCCCGCGCCGGATCCCAGTCCCCGACGCTCTCGAGCGGCAGTTCGAGCGCCTGATATCCCATGTCGGCGGCCTTGCGCGCGAGCGGCCCGAGCGTCGCGTCGGTGAGCGGAGACGTCCACACCCACGTGTTGACGGCGATCGTGCGAGGCATCCTGCTCCTTCGGGAATGACGCGAGTGCTCCCACCCTCCCATCCGCGGGATGCGGAGGGAAGGGCGGGAGCATCACTGCGGGTTACGGGATCTGACGTTCCTGCCACACCGTCGGGTAGCCGGGAAGGTTCTCCCCGCCGAACTTCGCGTAGTGCCCGTCCGGCATGCCCTCGTTGGCGGTGAGGTAGTCGTCGAGCTCGCCCTCGGTGATCGGCTTCTGCGGCAGCACCCACTCCTTCGGAACCTCTTCACCGGCGAAGATCATCTGCGCCGCGAGCAGAGGCGTACGCCACTGGAAGTTCGAATAGACCGGTGCGAGCCCCGTGAGACCCGTGTCCTTCCACTTGCGGAGGAAGCTCATCTCGTCTTCACCGGTCATCACCGGATATTCGGCACCGGCGTCCTCGAAGGCCTCGATCGCGGCGACGGCGCCGTCACCGGCATCCATCCAGATGCCCTGCACATCGCCCTTGGCGAGCTCGTCGCTGATGATGCTCTTGATCTCTGCCGGGTCAGCGCCTGTGAAGTAGTCCACCGCCTCGATGCCCGCCTCGTCGAAGAGCTTCTCTGCCGCGGCCCACCGATGCTCGAGCACGTCCACACCGGGGAGGATGCGCAGCGCCACGACCTTGTCGCCCTCTTCGAGGTTGTCGATGAGGAACTCGGCGGTGTCGATGCCCCACGCGAATCCGCCGATCGGGTGGATGAACGTGACGGGGCAGTCGGTGTCGACACCGCGGTCGAACACGATCACCGGCTTGCCGGTGTCGCACGCCCGCTCGACGGCCGGGGTCATCGCCGCGGTGCTGTTGGGCGAGATGAGGAAGACGTCGCAATCGCCTTCCGAGATGAAGTAGTCGATGTCGGCGATCTGCGTGTCATCGGAGTCCTGCGCATCGCGGGTCTCCATCTCGCTGATCGCGCCGGCCTCCTGCAGAGACTTCAGCTGCTCGTTCATCGTGATCCAGCCGGTCTGCCGCCACGGGTTCGAGATCGAGGCGTTCGCGAAGCAGGCCTTCTTGGCGCCGTCGCTCGCGAACTCGGATGTGTCGACCATCTCGGCGTTGATGTGCTGGAGGTAGGGCTCGTCCGCCGGGCCCTGGGGCTCGACACCCCGCTCCTCCATCTGCTTGTCGAAGAGCTCCTGGTCGAACCACTCCGTCGTCTCCGCCGATTCCTCCGGGTTCTCCGACTCCGCCGGCGCCACGGACGGGTCTGTCGTACACCCGGCGAGCGCGATGAGGCCGAAGAGAGCCACCCCTGCGGTGGCGATCTTCATTGATCGTCGCATTGCTAATCTCCTCTGGTTTCTGTGTGGATGGTGCTGGTTGTTACGGGTTCTGCGGTCTCGATGGCCGGAGAAGTCTGGGGCCCTCGCTTGCGTCGCGCGCGGAATGCGACGGCGGAGTATGCGACGGCGGCGATGATGATGACGCCCTGTACGGCATCTCGCAGCGTCGACGGGACGCCTGCGATGTTCAGCAGCATGAAGAGGGCTTCGAGCGCGAACGCACCGGCCGCCGCGGCGACGATCCAGCCCCGCCCGCCGCCGAGCACGACCCCGCCGAGGACGACGGCCGTGATCGCGACGAACTCGTAGCCGCGGCCGACCGAGGGGTGCACTCCTGCGTATCCCACGAGCAGCACGGCCGAGAGGGTCGCCGAGAGCGACGAGATCATGAAGGCGCGGGTCGTGACCCAGGCGCTGCGCGCACCGGCGAAGTCGACCGCCGTGGCGTTGTCGCCCACCGCGATGAGCAGCTTGCCGAGTGGGCGTTTCGTGATCCAGATCCCGAGGGCGAGCCAGCCGATGAGGATGAACACCGCCCACGGGATGAACTCGAGCAACGGCACATCGCGGATGCCGCCGCGGCCGATCTCGCGGAAGCTGTCTGCCGGGTTTCCTGTGGCCGCTCCGCCCGTCCACCACATGACGCCGCCGAGAAGGGCGAGCATCATGCCGAGCGTGACGATGAAGGAGGGCACCTTGAGCAGTGTGGTGATGACGCCGTTGATGAGCCCGACGACCGCCCCGAAGACGATCATGAGCAGCAGCACGGGGATCGTGCGCGAGTCGTCCTGCCCGACGACGTTGCCGGCGATGATCACCTGCGCCGTGATCAGCGAGCCCTGCGACAGATCGAACTCACCCGCGATGATGACGAAGTACTGACCGATCGCGACGATCGCGATCGGGGCGACGCGCTGGATGAACCTCATGAACTGGCCCGGTTCGGCGAAGCTCGGGTTGAGGATCATGACCGCCACCAGCAGGATCACCAGCAGCAGGAACACCGCGCCGCGAGGGCTCACCAGTGTGCGCAGCACGTTCATGCGCGTCCTCCTTCCGCGGTGGGACCCGTATCGGCGAGTTCTGATGCGGCGGCCGCCATCTCGGACTCGGCCGCTTTGGCGGCGTCGTCTCCCCCGGTTCTCGTGCCGCCTGCTCCGAAGCGCGGGCGCCGACTGACGATCGAGCGACGGCTGTAGACAGCCACCGCCGCGACGATCACGACGCCGCGGACGACGTCCTTCAGGAACGGGTTGACCTGCATGACGCTCATGACGTTGTCGACGACCGCGAGGATCGCGACGCCGCCGATCGCGCCCCAGATCGAGCCGCGTCCGCCCAGCAGCAGCGTGCCGCCGAGCACGACCGCGGCGATCGACAGCAGCGCGTAGCCACCCTGCTGACCGACGGTGGGGCTGCCGACACCGAGACGGCTGGCGAGCAGCAGACCGGCGAGCCCTGCGAACACCGAGCACAGCACGTGCGCGGCGATCAGCGGCGGCTTCGTGCGCACACCCGACAGGCGGGCGATCTCTGGGTCGCCGCCGACCGCGTAGAGATGGGCGCCGGTGCGGGTGCGGTTCAGCAGGAACCAGACGAACACGGCGAGCGCGATCATGATGATGGTCGAGACGGGAACCGGCCCGACGCCGGTGGCACCGATGAGCTGGAACTCCCAGGGCACGCTGCCTGCCGAGCCCTCGAAGTTGGTGTTGAGGATGCCCTGCAGAATGAGCCCGACGCCGAGGGTGGCGATGAAGCCGTTGACCTTCAGCACGGTGACGATCAGGCCGTTGACCAGGCCGATGCCAGCGCAGACGAGCAGAGTGACGGCGACGGCCGCCGGGACGTTCGCGGGGTTCCCGTTCATGATCGTCGCAGCGAGCAGGCTCGAGAGACTCACGACATAGGTGACCGACAGATCGAGCGACGCTCCGAGCACCACGAGGGTCTGGCCGATCGCGACGAGTCCGAGCACGCTCATGCCGGTGAGGATGTCGCGGATGTTGCCGGGGCTGAAGAAGTTGCGCCCCACGGTGCCGACGAGGATCGCGCCGACGATGAGGGTCAGGATCAGGATGCCGAGGACGATGACCGTCGAGTCGATCCGGAGCCGCTTCATCGTGCACCTCCGTCGATGGTCGCGCCTGTGGCTGCGCCGAGGATCTCGTGCTCGGCCGACCCTGCAGGCAGCTCGGCGACGAGCTCGCCGTCGTGCATCACGAGGATCCGATCGCTCATGCCGATCACCTCGGGCAGCTCGCTCGACACCATCAGCACCGCCTTGCCCTGGGCCGCCAGCTCGCGCATGAGCTGATACACGGCGTACTTCGCCCCGACGTCGATGCCGCGGGTCGGCTCGTCGAAGAGCACGATCTGAGGCTGGGTGAGCAGCCACTTGGCGAGCACGACCTTCTGCTGATTCCCTCCGGAGAGGAACCGCACCTCCTGGTCGAGACCCCGCGAGCTGATCTCCAGCGAGCTGAGCACACCGGGCACCTCTCTTCGCGACGAGGCGGTTCGACCGGCGAAGACGCTGCGGATCACGAGCAGAGTGTTGTCGAGCACCGACTGCCCCAGTGCGAGACCCTGGGCCTTGCGGTCCTCCGAGGCGAGGGCGAATCCGGCACGGACAGCAGCCCTGGCGCTCGTGATGCGCGTCGGCGAGCCGTCGACCCGCATCGAGCCCCGCACGAACGGGTCGATTCCGAAGACCCCCTCGACCAGCTCGGTGCGCCCGGATCCCTGGAGTCCGGCGAGCCCGACGATCTCCCCCGCACGCAGAGTGAGCGACACCCCGTCGACGAAGGCGTTGCCGCAGCCGTCGAGCTCGAGACGCGGCTCGCCCACGACCGTGCCCGCAACGGCATCCGGGTAGTACGACTGGATCGAGCGGCCGACCATGCGGCGCACGAGCTCGTCGGTCGTCAGCGCGCCCGTCTCATCGGTCGACACGAGAGCGCCGTCCTTGAGGATCGTGATGCGGTCGCACAGGTCGAAGATCTCCTTGAGCCGGTGCGAGACGTAGATCACGGCCACCCCGCGAGAGGTCAGGCGACGGATGATGGCGTAGAGCAGCTCGACCTCGCGGTCGCTGAGCGCCGCGGTCGGCTCGTCCATCGAGATGACCTGCGCCTCGAACGACAGCGCCTTGACGATCTCGACGATCTGCTGCTCTGCGACCGTCAACGACCCGACCCGCGCCTGAGGGTCGATGAACGAGACACCGAGGTCGGCGAGCAGCTCGCCTGTGCGGCGGACCATCGCCTTCTGATCCACGAACCCGCCGCGGCGGGGCTCGCGTCCGAGGTAGACGTTCTGGGCGACCGTGCGCTCGGGAAGCAGGGTGAACTCCTGGAAGACGGTGACGATGCCGTCATCCATCGCCTGTCGGGGGTGCCCGTACCGCACCTCTCCGCCGCGGTACCGCACCACGCCCTCGTCGGCGGGCTGCACCCCGGCGATGATCTTCATGAGCGTCGACTTGCCGGCGCCGTTCTCGCCGACGAGGCCGTGCACCTCTCCCGGACGCACGTCGAAGTCGATGCCCTTCAGCACCTCGACGCCGAAGAACGACTTGCGGACGCCCGACACCTCGAGCACCGGCTGGGTGATCGTCGCGGTCATGCCGCCACCTCCGTCCATCGTCCGTCGGCGGCCGCGGAGGCGAGGACCGCCTCGGTCAGCACGGCAGAGCGGAATCCGTCTTCGAACGTCGGCAGCCCGTCGGGGGTCGCACCGCCGATCGCCGCGTACACGTCGGCGATGAAGCCGTTGAAGGCGTCCTGGTAGCCCATCGCGTGCCCCGAGGGCACCCGCTGCAGGCGGGCTGAGTCGGGCGCGGCCGTGGCGGGGTCGCGAAGCAGCAGTCGGGACTCGTCGCGCATGCCGATCCACAGCTCCTCCGGGCGCTCCTGCTCGAACCGGAGCGTCTGCCTGGATCCGTGCAGCTCGAGCGTCAGGGCGTTCTTGCGGCCTGCCGCCATCTGCGAGATGAGCAGCGTGCCGAGGGCGCCGGACTCCGTCTCGACGAGGATCGCGACGATGTCCTCGGTGTCCACCGCCTGGCCGGCCCGCTCGGCGAACACCGTGCGGGTGCGAGCGCTCAGGGAGCGGATGCGCTGGCCGATCACGAACTCGATGAGGTCGCACAGGTGCGAGCCGATGTCGGCGAACGCCCGCGACGCCCCACCGGATGCCGAGCGCACCCGCCAGTCGTCGTCGGTGGGCAGCAGCATCCAGTCCTGCAGATACGAGCAGTCGAGCGTGAGGAGCTCCCCGATGTCTCCCAGGGCGATGCGGGCACGCGCCTCCCGCACCATCGGGTGGTAGCGGTAGACGAAGGGGACCGCGCCGACCCGCCCTCGCGACGCCGCGGTCTCGGCGAGCCTGCGGGCGTCGGCGGCGTTCGTGGCCAGGGGCTTCTCGCAGATGACGTGCTTGCCCGACTCGAGCGCTCGGAGAGCCAGCTCGGCATGGGTGGCATTGGGGGTGCAGATGTGCACGACGTCGATGTCGTCGGCGTCGAGCAGCGCAGCGGCGTCGATCTCGGCACGCACGGCCCCGAGCTCGTCTGCGGCCTGGCGTCCGCCCGAGGCGGAGCGGGTGGCGACGGCGCGGAGCTCGCCGCCCGCATCTCGCGCCGCAGTGCGATGCACGCGGGCCATGAATCCTCCGCCGAGGATGCCGGCTCGGATCGTCCCGAGACCGGTGTCAGTGACATCCGTTGTCATGCCGGCGAGTCTGACACAGGCTCTCGGACTTTTGCTAGAGCTTTGTCAAAAGTTCTTTGTAACGAATCGGAAGTCGATCGAGGACTGTTTCAAGTCTGTGGTTTACTGACGCAATGGTCGACGCACTCCGCACCGCCGCGGCAGCAAACCCCGGCGCAGGCGAGATCTTCCAGATCCTCCGCGACGGCACCGCTCGCACCAAGGCCGAGCTCGCAGCCATCACGGGCCTCGCCCGCTCGACCGTGGCGCTGCGCGTCGATGCTCTGCTCGCCGCCGACCTCCTCCGCCCGGCGGGCGAGGCCGTCTCGACCGGCGGGCGCCCGCCCGCCCGACTGGCCTTCAACTCCCGCGCCGGAGTCGTGCTCGCCGTCGATCTCGGCGCCACCCACGCCACGATCGCCGTCGCGGACCTCGCCGGCGTGATCCTCGATTCACGCACACGCACGATCGACATCGCCGACGGGCCCGAGAATCTGCTCGACGTGATCCTCGCCGATGGGGCGACGCTGCTCGAGACCGCGGCGGCCGGTGGCATCCCGCTGCTCGGGATCGGGATCGGCGTTCCCGGGCCGGTCGAGCACTCGACGGGGCGACCCACCAATCCTCCGATCATGCCCGGCTGGGACCGCTTCGACGTCCCCGGCTACGTGCAGCGCACGTTCGACGTGCCGGTGCTGGTCGACAACGACGTGAACATCCTGGCCCTCGGCGAGCACGCGACGATGTGGCCGCACGTCGACGACCTGATCTTCGTCAAGGTCTCGACCGGCATCGGAGCCGGCATCATCGCCGGAGGGCAGCTGCAGCGGGGGGCGCAGGGCTCAGCCGGCGACATGGGCCACGTCCAGGTGCCGAGCGGGGCCGGCTCCACGAGGGAGCCCGGCGACGAGCGCGACCTCGAGGCTCTCGCGAGCGGGTCTGCACTGGCCGCGGCGCTGCGCGACGCGGGGCACGAAGCGCACAGCCCGGCGGACGTGATCGACCTGGTGCGCTCGGGCGATGCCGCAGCCATCGAGGCGACGCGTCAGGCCGGCCGCGATGTGGGCGAGGTCCTGGCGACGGTGGTCAACCTGCTCAACCCGTCGATCATCGTGCTCGGCGGCAGCATCGCCAGGGCGGGCGAGCATCTGCTCGCCGGGGTGCGCGAGGTCGTCTATCGACGCTCCATCCCCCTGGCGACCCAGCATCTCGCCATCGTGCAGTCGCAGGCAGGCGATAGGGCCGCCGTGCTCGGAGCCGCGATCATGGTCGCCCGCGAGGTGCTCTCACCCGCGAACGTCGACCGCTATGTGGCGACGAAGGCGCGCTGACCGCACCGTCGTCGCCACATCGGCGGATCTCAGAGAGTCGCCTCGAACGGGTCGAAGTCGGCGTCGAGTGAGCCGACCTCGTCGATCGTGCTCGCGACCGGCACGAAGCTGCGCGACTCGGCCGCCTCTTCGATCGACAGCAGGGTGTCGAGCACGTGATAGCCGAACTCCCCCGTGGCGACATGCGCCCGGCCTGCGGCGATCGATCGGGCCATGTCGAGCAGACCGACGCCGCGGCCCGAGAGCACGCCCTCCTGGACGACGTCGATGATCTCCTGCGTCATGGGCTCCGGCGGGACGAAGGCCTGCGTCAGCGGCCGGGTGATCGTGATCTCGCCACCGAAGGTGTTCGGGTCGGGGATCACGATCGTCCCGTCAGTGCCGGTGATCTCGACGACGCCCGTGCGCAGCAGCGGCGAGTCGGTGCTGTACAGGCTCTGCGCCTGTCCGCCCTGCTCGAAGTCCATCAGCACGCTCAGCGTCGACGGGATCTCGACGGGGAACTCCTGACCGGCGAGCTCGCCGACCTGCACGGTGCGGGTCGGAGTGCCCTGAAGCCCGAGGGCCGCGACGGCGGCGACCGGTCCGAACACGTGCACGAGAGCCGAGACGTAGTACGGCCCCATGTCGAGCAGCGGACCGCCGCCCTTGGCGTACAGGAACGCAGGGTTCGGGTGGAAGATCTCCGGCCCCTGCCACTGGAACGTGGTCTGGGCGAACAGCGGGCGACCGATGTCGCCTCGGGCGATCGCGCGCTTCGCCGTCTGCACGCCCGGCCCGAGGACGGTGTCGGGTGCGACGCCGACGCGCAGCCCCGCGGCATCCGCCTTCTGCAGCAGGCGCAGCGACTCGTCACGGCTGACGCCGATCGGCTTCTCGGTCCACACGTGCTTGCCTGCGGCGAGGATCGCCTCGGACACCTCGACATGCACCGCCGGGATCGTCAAATTCACGACGATGTCGATCTCGGGGTCGTTGAGCACGAGGTCGACGCCGCCGGCCCGCGGGACGCCGTACTTCTCGGCCTGCGCCTTCGCGCGCTCCTCGAGCAGGTCGCCGATGGCGATCACCCGCACGTCGGGGAAGGTCGTCAGGTTCGACAGGTACTGGTCACTGATGTTGCCCGCGCCGATGATGCCGACGCCGACGGGTCCTTTGCCGATCGCCATCAGACGGCCACCTTCTCGTCGAGGTAGACGCGGCTGCGCTCGATCGCGTCCCAGAGGTCGCCCTCGAAGTGGTCGAACTCCACGATCGCGAGCTCGAGCGCCGGGGCTGCGGCGATGGCCTCGACCAGCGGAACCGCACCCTCTCCCGCTGCGACCTGGTCGGCGGGCGGGTAGGCGCTCAGCAGCGCGGGGTCGAGCGTGCCGTCCTTGGCGTGCACCGCGATGACCCGGTCGCCCAGACGCTGCAGCAGTGCGACAGGGTCGACGCCGCCGCGGGCGACCCAGTACAGGTCGACCTCGAGCACGACGCGCTCGTCGAGAAGGCCCGCGAGCACCTCGAGTCCGGTGACGCCGTCGAAGACGGCTTCGAGCTCATGGGCGTGGTTGTGATAGCCGACGCGCACATCGACGGCGGCGCCCACAGCGGCCGCCTCGTTGAGAAGACGCGCGGTCTCCTCGATCTGCTCGACCGTCTCCCACCGCGCGGGCTCGGTGTACGGGTCGATGACCGTGCCCATGCCGAGCACCTTCGCCGCGGCGAAGACCTCGGCGGGCGAAGGCACGGGAAGCGTGGTTCCACTGCCGTCGGGGTTCACGAACGACTCGGAGGCGAGGAAGGCGTGACCCGAGGGTGCCGTGAGACCCGCGCCGGCCAGCGCGTCGGCGAGCGGCTGAGCACGGCGCACGAAGTCGTAGGGCTCGACGGCCGTGAAGCCTCGGGCGGCGACCTCTTTCAGCGAGCCTTCGAGGTCGGTCTCGAGCTGATCCTTGATCGTGAACAGCTGGATGGAAGTCTGAATCGCCACGGGGTCTCCTTCGGTCGTCGGTGACGTGCGGGCTGTCTTCGCCCGTCTGTCCGAGCACGCTATCACCAAATACCTCCGCGCGGAAGTTTTCATGTCGCTACACTCTCACCATGACCGACGATCAGGATCGCCCGCGCCAGCGCGGTGCGTATGCGAAGGGCATCGCCCGGCGCCAGGAGATCCTCGATCGCGCGATCGAGGTCTTCGCCGCGCGCGGGGCCGACCGCACGAGCCTGCGCTCCATCGCGAGTGCCGTCGGCGTCACGCACGCAGCCCTCACGCACTACTTCGGGTCGCTCGAAGAGCTGCTCGTCGCGGTCTACCAGGAGAGCACGGCACCGGAGCGCCAGCACCCCGATGCACTCCAGCCGGATGCGACCCCGGTCGAGCGGATGATCGAGTCCGCACGCACCAACCGCGAGGTCCCCGGTCTCGTGCAGCTGTACTCGACGCTGGTCGCCGCCGCTCTCGAAGAAGGGCACCCGGCCGCCCGCGAGTTCGCGACGACCCGCTTCGCGCGGTTGCGCGCCGACATGGCCGCGGTCGTGCGAGAGCAGCAGGACACCGGACGCATGCGCGAGGACGTGGATCCCGAGGCGGTCGCCGCCCTGGTGGTCGCCGCCTCCGACGGCCTGCAGACGCAGTGGCTGCTCGACGACACCGCCCCGCAGCACGAGGCACTCGCCCTGCTCGACCGACTGCTGCGCCCGGCCTCTCGCTAGGGTGAAGGTGTGACAGCACCCGGAACTGATCGACGTTCGCCCTACGAGCGCGCGCTCGGCGAGCGGATCTCGGAACTCCACCCGAAGACCGCCTGGTACTTCCGCACGATCCCCGACGGCCACGTGGGTGTCGGCACCGGGGTCTTCACGACCGCAGGGTCGCGTCATCGCTGGCTCTGGCCCGTGTTCCGCATCGCGGAGTCCCTCGGAGTCGCGTTCGCGGGCTGGGAGCACGACGTGCCGTTCCGCATCGAGAATCGCACGGTCGATGGCGAGGCACTGGCCGTGAGGCATTTCGACCTCCCCGGGCGCACGTGGGTCATGCCCGACATCGTCTCGCTCGGCGCGAATCGCATTCTGCGCAACGAGATCGGCCCGCATCGCACCGTCGTCACGACCTTCGACATCGATGTGCGCGACGGCGCCGTCGTGCTGACCATCCGCCGCGTCGGGATGCGGCTCGGACGGCTGCGCATCGCGGCACCGCGTTTCCTGCGTCCGCGCATCGGGCTCGTCGAGCGCTGGGACGAGCAGCGCGAGCGGCACCACGTGAACATGACCATCGACGCCCCTCTGCTCGGTCGCGTCTACGAGTACACCGGCTTCTTCGAGTACGCGATCGAGAGCGAGACCCCGTGACAGACCAGACGCCCCTCTCGGCAGGCCCCGTCGTGATCGGCGGCTCGACCGGCTTCATGGGGCAGTATCTGATCCCGCGCCTGCGGTCGGCCGGGCGGGAAGTCATCACGATCTCGCGCTCCGGCGCCGACATCTCCTGGGGCGACCAGGAGATGATCGATCGAGCCGTCGACGGCGCATCGCTCGTGATCGGCCTGGCGGGCAAGAGCGTGAACTGCCGCTACACCCCCGAGAACCGCGCGGCGATCTTCCGTTCGCGTCTCGACACGACCTCGTCGCTGAGCACCGCTATCGCGAAAGCCGCGAGTCCTCCCCCGCTGTGGATCAACTCGTCGACGGCCACGATCTACCGCCATGCGGAAGAGCGACCGATGACCGAGTCATCCGGCGAGATCGGCACCGGATTCTCCGTCGAGGTCGCCAAGGCGTGGGAGCGCGCCCTGTTCGCAGACGATCTGCCGCACACACGGCGGGTGGCCCTGCGCAGCGCGATCGTGCTCGGCAACGGGGGCGTGCTCGGCCCGCTGAAGAACCTGGCCCGGCTCGGCCTCGGCGGGGCGCAGTACGACGGCCGGTGGCCGATCAGTCGTGCGCGCCAGGCCGCCGGCACTGCACACCGCCTCGGAGCGCGCCGCGGTCGGCAGCGGTTCAGCTGGGTGCACGTCGAGGACATCGCCCGCATCATCGACTTCCTCGAGGCGACGCCCACCCTCGACGGGCCCGTGAACGCAGCCTCCCCGAATCCCACCGACAACGCCGACTTCATGGCGACCGTGCGGCGGGTGCTCGGCGTGCGCATCGGGCCGCCGATGCCTCGGTGGATGCTCGAGCTCGGCGCCATCGGCATCCGCACCGAGACCGAGCTGATCCTCAAGAGCCGATGGGTGATCCCCGAGAAGCTCACGGTCGCAGGCTTCGAGTTCGCGTACCCGAACCTCGAAGACGCCGTCCGAGAGTCGTTCGATCTCGAACGCGTCGACTAGCGAGGCGCGTCAGCGGACCCGCCCGACGTCTCGCCGCCCTCGCGCCTGCGTTTCTCGATCTCCTGACGCAGCCGCCACTCCTCGATCTCACGATCGAGATCGGCGATCTGCTGCTCGGTGCTGCGGGCGTCCACCGGCGGTGCCGGACGCGGCTCGGGCTGTCGAACCGCGGGTCGCGCAGTCGGCCTCCTGCGCGGGATCCGAGGGATCCGCAGACCCGCCTCGGAATACTCCCTGCCGATCGCGAACCACAGCAGACTGCCGATCAGCGGCAGCAGGATCACGATGACGACCCATGCCATCTTCGGCAGGAATCTCACCTGCGCATCGTCTTTCCTGATGATGTCGACCATCGCGCCGACCATCAGCGCGATGATGAGGAGCGAGAACAGGAACGGCATGTGATCAGGGTAGACGACGCGCGTGCCTCCTGCCGTGGCTACGGCAGCAGGTGACCGGCCGCGCGGAAGAGCTCGTACCACTCGGCCCTGGTGAGCTCGATGTCGGCGCCGGCAGCGGCATCCTGCACGCGTTGCGGAGTCGTGGTTCCGAGCACGACCTGCATCTTGGCGGGGTGACGCGTGATCCATGCGGTCGCGATCGCGATCGGCGGGACTCCGTGCGACGCCGCCAGGCGATCGATAACCACGTTCAGCTCCGCATACTCGGGGTTGCCCAGGAAGACGCCCGTGAAGAAGCCGCCCTGGAACGGCGACCACGCCTGGATCGTGATGCCGTTGATGCGGCAGTACTCGACGATGCCGCCGCCGTCGCGGACGATGCTCTGGTCTTCGCCGGCCATGTTCGCGGCGACGGGCTGCGCGAGGATCGGCGCGTGCGTGATCGAGAGCTGCAGCTGGTTCGCGACCAGGGGCTGGGTGACTGCCGTGCGCAGCAGATCGATCTGCCGGGGAGTGTGGTTCGAGACGCCGAAAGCGCGGACCTTGCCTGCGGCCTCGAGCTCGTCGAACGCCCTGGCGACCTCTTCGGGTTCGACCAGCGCGTCCGGACGGTGCAGCAGCAGCACGTCGATGTGGTCGGTGCGCAGCGCCGCGAGGGACCCCTCGACCTGGCGGACGATGTGCTCGTACGAGAAGTCGAACGTGCCCTCGGCCGGGTTGATGCCGCACTTGGTCTGCAGCACGATCTCATCGCGCTCGGCGGCGCTCAGCCCCAGCGCCTCGGCGAAGCGGCCCTCGCAGAAGTGCATGCTTCCGCCGTAGATGTCGGCATGATCGAAGAAGTCGATGCCCGCGCCGCGGGCCGTGTCATAGAGTTCGCGGATCTGAGCGTCATCCTTGTCATCGATGCGCATCATTCCGGCGACGACGGCGGGGGCGGTGGCGGATCCGAACGGGATGGTCTTCATACCCCCACGCTAGTGCGGGCGAGGGGTGAGCTGTGCGACCGCGATGTCGAGCGCCTGCGCGATCTCGGCCAGGTCGGCGACGGTGAAGTCAGCCTCACCTGCGAGCTTCTCACGCAGCTCGTCGCCGGTGATCCCCACCTGCTGGGAGAGCCACCGAGTGCTGCGTCCCGCGCGCAGCAGCTCTTCTTCAACCGCGGTCGCCACCACACGTCGCACATCTGTCGTCATCCATAGACAGTATCGCCGCATACGTGGCGCGACAAGCATCTCGAGCACCAGTATGACGGCATCCTGGCTTCATCACGGTGCTATCGTGACTCACGTGAAGACACCGGGTGAGCAGTTCAACGCGGCAGTGGGCCGTCAGCTCCGGGCCGAGATCGGCGCCGCAGGCAGCAGCATCGCCGCGATGGCGCGCGAGATCGGCATCGCCAGGAGCGCGCTCGACAACTACGTCACGGGCAAGCGCTCCATCCCGGTCCCCATCCTCTACGCGGTCAGCGCATCCCTCGACATCGCGCCCCACATCGTGATCACGCGCGCAGAGGAGCGTCTTCGCTCGGAGGTCGAGCGTGGCGGCGCCACGATCACCCCGCTCCACCCGCGCACCGATGTCCGTGGCCGACGCGAAGATCGATCCGAAGTCGCGTTCGAGTCTCCCCTCGCCCACGCCGACGACACCGACGATCTCTACGACTGACGACCCCGCGACGAGGAGGACCATGGAGGCCCTCCTCAGCCTGCTCGAAGAGAACGGGCTGCATCTGGTCGAACGCCGAGGCCTCTGCCACGGCGGCTATGAACCGCAGACTGCGACCATCCGCGTCTCCCCCGGACTCAGCCTCAGAGCGACCTGCAGCGTGATCGCACATGAGCTGGCGCACGCCATGCTCGGCCACACCCCCACCGCAGATCCGTCGATCCGTGCGCGTCAGGAGCGCCGCGCCGACGAGTGGGCCGCGCGTCTGCTGATCAGCGCCGACACCTACGCCGAGGCCGAGAAGGCGCGAGGCACCCACCCGGCCAGCCTCGCGTTCGAACTGGGAGTGACGATCGAGATCGTGACCGCCTACCAGCGGCTGCTCCGCCGCGTCGGCGACACCACGTACGTCGGCGCGAAGATGGGCCGAGGCCAATGGGAGCACCGCACCCTGATCGCGTGATCCGACCCCGGGCGCAGCGCTGATTGAATGGCTGCATGACCTTCCGCACCACCCCGGCCCCGATCACCCTCACCGGACGCCTCGTCGAGCTCCGCCCGCTCGAGACCTCGCATCACGACGGCCTCCTCGACGCGCTGCGCGAAGGCGATCTGTGGAAGCAGGCCTGGTACACCTCGGTGCCCTCTCCCGAGGGTCTCGCCGCCGAGATCGACCGTCGCATCGGTCTGATCGAGAGCGGCGGCATGATCCCCTTCACGGCGTTCGACGCCTCGGGGCGCATCCTCGGTCTCACCTCGTACTACGACCTCGAGGCCGACGTCCCGCGGCTGCACATCGGCTATACGTGGAACCGCCCGTCAGCGCACGGAACCGGCACCAACGCCGAGTCGAAGCTGCTGCTGCTCAGGCACGCGTTCGAAGAGCTCGGCGTCTTCCGGGTGGGCCTGACGACTCAGTGGGTGAACTTCCAGTCGCGCGCAGCGATCGAACGTCTCGGTGCGAAGCAGGACGGCGTCATGCGCGCAATGAGCCGGTACCGCAACGGCGCGCTGCGCGACAGCGTGGAGTTCTCGATCATCGAACCGGAATGGCCCGCGGTGAGGGCCACCCTCGAGGCGAGGCTGGCCAGACGGGCCTGACTACTCGGTGGCGTTGCCCGACCAGTTGTCCTTGCGACGAGTGGCCGATCCGCCCGCACGCATCATGAATGCGAGCGAGAGGCTGGTGACGAGAAGTCCGCCGACGAAGACGATCGCCTGGAAGTCCTCGAGCGACTGCGCGAGCCCCATGAGCCAGATGCCTCCGAGGAAGAGGATCATGAAGAAGATGAAGCTGAGGATCACGGGATCTCCTGTCGTAGCGGCCGTCATCCAGGATACCGTCTAGCGCACACCTGGCAGCGACGGAACCCCCTGGGCTATCGACGCCGACGATGGTTTCGTGCAGGGATGACCGCACAACTGACTGCCCTCGCCATCTCCTGCACGCTCAAGCCCTCCCCCGCGGAATCGAGCACCGACCTTCTCGGTTCGCAGATCCTCTCGGCACTCTCCGAGCACGGAGTCACCGGCGAGCTCGTACGCGCCGTCGATCACGTCATCAGCCCCGGGGTCGAGGCCGACATGGGCGGCGGCGACGAATGGCCTGCTCTGCGGGATAAGGTGCACGCCGCCGACATCCTGGTTCTCCTGACGCCCACCTGGATGGGACAGCAGTCGAGTGTCGCGCAGCGGGTTCTCGAACGCCTCGACGCCGAGCTGAGCGAGACGGATGACGCGGGCAGGCCGATCCTCTTCGACAAGGTCGCGATCGCCGGCATCGTCGGCAATGAAGACGGCGCACACCACATCGCCGCGATCCTGTTCCAGTCTCTGAACGACGTCGGATACTCCGTGCCCGCTCAGGCGTCGATCTACTGGAACGGCGAGGCGATGCAGACCGTCGACTACAAGGATCTCGACGAGACCCCCGAGAAGGTCGCACAGGCGATGGCGACAGCCGCTCGCAATGCGGCGCACCTGGCCGGCCTGCTCAAGACGGATCGCTACCCGGCCGAGTAGCTCAGGACTTCGACGTGCTCCCGTCGGCGATCTTCGCCTGCACATAATCGTCGATCACGAGTTCGCCGGTCGCGTTGAGGGCGTGCATGATCTCTTCGACGCGCTGCTTCTGGATGGCCTGCGGTTCCGCTGAGGTGAAGAGGAACTGCAGGGGGATCGCCGGGTGGATCCATACCGTGACACGTCCCGGATCGCCGCCCTCGTGAGGAAGCCAGGTCATCATGAAGCTCTCCTGGCGGCGCAGCTTCGTACCAACGATGACCTTCAGATGAGCGAGCGTCTCGTCGTCGATGAGGATCGGCTCCGATGTGCCGTCATATCGCAGTCTTCCCATGAAGGAAACCGTACCCCGGCGTGCGCATCATCGTGTACACGCGTGCGCGATCAGGCCCGACGGAACGTCACGACCTCATCACGGCGCGCGCGTTCGACGCTCAACCCTGCGAGTTCGAGTCGGCGGAAGACCCGGCGCGGCAGCGCGGGCAGCTCACCTGTGCGGCCCGGCGGCGGCTCGGCGAGCCCGGCGATGAGCGAGAGGTCCACGCCCGCACCCCGCACCTCGATGCGGGCGTAGTCCGAGCGGGTTCGCCAGACGAGGTGCTGCAGCTGGCGGAAGGGGATGCGGTGCATCGCCGACCCTGCGCGGATGCGCAGCTCATCGTTGCCGAACACGACCCTGCACGACAGCGTCCGGCGGCGCAGCAGGCTTCTGAGCAGGAGATAGACCGGCAATCCGACGACGACGCCCATCAGGATGATCGCGAGGCGGGCCCCGACGCGCATCACGGCGTCGTCGAAAGCGATGAGGAGAGCCGTTCCCGCGACGCCGACGACCAGGACCACTCCGACGATGGCGAGAATCAGCGCCCGCATCCGCAGCTCGAGAGCGGAGAACTCCACGCCGGAGCCGTCGCCGCCCTCGTCACGCACCCACTCGGGGGCTGCGGGAGGCGGTCGTCTCTTCGCATCACGACGACCGATGAGACCTGTGACGCGCGACAGGAGGCCCAGCCAGATCCACGCGGCAGCGGGGCCGGCGGCCATCTGGAGCACGACGACGATCGCGCGGATCGGCTCGGGCAGACCGGCCAGCAGAGTGCCACCGGACTCGATCACGAAGATCATCACGGCCGTCAGGCCGACTGCGACACCGAGATGCACCGCGACGCCGGTGCGCACCGGGCGCATCTCCATCGTCGCGTTGACGAAGGAGAACGCGATGCTCCAGCCGCCGAGCAGCATGAGCAGGAACGGGAAGAAGCTCAGGTCGTCGCCCGCGATCGTCCACACCATCGCGGCGAGCAGGAACAGCAGTCCCCATACGAATGGAGCACGCACGAACCTGCGACCGACCTCGCGCCTCAGCCGCCTCTCCGAGGTCGTCTCGGGCGCTGTGTCGGTCATCGCAGCAATCCTAGGACGAGACCCGACGTCATCGCGGGCGCATCGGGTCGCGTGCAGCAGTACCGTGGATCCATGACCGCTCCTGTTGATCCGACACACACCCCCGCCTGGTCCGAGCTCGCCGCGCTGCGCGAGTCGATCACCGCCGATCTGCGGGGCTGGTTCGCCGCCGATGCGAGCCGCGCCGAGCGCCTCACGTTCCCGCTCGCCGATCTGCACGTCGACCTGTCGAAGAACCTCGTCACCGATGAGGTTCTGGCCGCGCTGCTGCGCCTCGCCGAGCAGACGGGTGTCGCCGAACGCTACGCCGCGATACTCGAGGGCGGCCACCTCAACACGTCCGAAGACCGGGCCGTGCTGCACACCGCGCTGCGCCGCCCGGCCGGGGCCTCCCCCGCGCTCGTCGTCGACGGGCAGGACGTGGATGCCGATGTGCAGGCCGTGCTCGACGCGCTCAGCGCGTTCGCCACCAGAGTTCGCGCCGGCGAGTGGCTCGGCATCACGGGCAAACGCGTCACCCACGTCGTCAACATCGGCATCGGCGGCTCCGACCTCGGGCCTGTCATGGTCTACGAGGCGCTCAAGCCCTATGCGGATGCCGGCATCGAGGCGCGTTTCGTGTCGAACATCGACCCGACCGACCTCGCTCAGAAGACCTCCGACCTCGACCCCGAGACGACCCTCTTCATCGTCGCGTCGAAGACCTTCACCACTCTCGAGACGCTCACCAACGCCCGTCTGGCGCGCGACTGGCTGTGGGCCGGGCTCCAGGGCTCCGGCGCCATCTCCGATGACGACGACGCCCGCACCGACGCCGTCGCGCACCATTTCGTGGCGGTGTCGACCGCGCTCGACAAGGTCGCCGCGTTCGGCATCGATCCCGCGAACGCCTTCGGGTTCTGGGATTGGGTCGGCGGTCGCTACTCCGTCGACTCCGCGATCGGCCTGTCGCTCGCGATCGCGCTCGGTCCAGACACGTTCCGCGAGCTGCTGGCCGGCTTCCACGCCGTCGACGAGCATGTGCGCACCACCCCGCTCGAGCGCAACGTGCCCGTGCTGATGGGCCTGCTCAACGTCTGGTACGTCAACTTCCACGGCGCGCAGTCGCATGCGGTGCTGCCCTACGCGCAGCAGCTGAGCCGGTTCCCGGCCTACCTGCAGCAGCTGACGATGGAGTCCAACGGCAAGTCCGTCCGGTGGGACGGCACCCCCGTCACCACCGACACCGGCGAGGTGTTCTGGGGAGAACCGGGCACCAACGGCCAGCACGCGTTCTACCAGCTCATCCACCAGGGCACCCGACTGATCCCGGCCGACTTCATCGCCTTCGTCAACCCGGCGCACCCGCTCACCGACGGCGGGCAGGACGTGCACGAGCTGTTCCTGGCGAACTTCCTCGCGCAGACCAAGGCCCTGGCCTTCGGCAAGACCGCCGAAGAGGTCGAGGCCGAGGGAACCACGGGAGCGCTCGTCGCCGCGCGCACGTTCGCAGGCAACCGCCCGACCACCTCGATCTTCGCGCCGGCTCTCACGCCGCACGTGCTCGGTCAGCTCATCGCCCTCTACGAGCACATGACGTTCACCCAGGGCACGATCTGGGGCATCAACTCGTTCGACCAGTGGGGCGTCGAGCTCGGCAAGCAGCTCGCCATGCAGATCGCCCCGGCGATCGGCGGCGACGAGTCAGCCATCGAGGCACAGGATGCGTCGACGAAGGCGCTGCTCGCGTACTACCGCGCGAATCGGAAGTAGGTGGAGGCGCGCGAGACGCGGATGCCGTCGACCCCGCCTCGCGATCCGCTCGTCGGTGCGCGGCGACGACGTCTGCTCGTCAGCGCCGTGCTGGTGGTCGCGGCGGGTCTCGTCACGCACATCGCCGGCAGCGGTCCGGTGGCGGACCTGGCCGGCGACGCCCTCTATGCGGTGATGATCTACCTCGTCATCGCCGTCGCGGCCCCTCGCACCGCCTTCTGGATCGTCGGCGTGACCGCGCTGGCCCTGTGCACGCTGATCGAGTGCTTCCAGCTCACCGGCCTGCCGGGGTTGTGGGCTGAGAGCTTCTGGCCGGTGCGACTCGTCCTCGGGGTCGGCTTCGACGTGCGCGACCTCGCCGCGTACGCGGTGGGTGCTGGCGCCGCGACCCTCGTCGACGCCGCCCTCAGCCGTCGTCGCGCACGAGTCTGACAGACAACAAAAGACCCCGCGAGCGGTGCTCGCGGGGTCTTTCTGTCGGTGGACCTAAGGGGATTCGAACCCCTGACCTCCTCGATGCGAACGAGGCGCGCTACCAACTGCGCCATAGGCCCTGACGTCTTCTACGCTATCACGCTCGAAGACCTGCTCGTGCCTCGCTGATCAGCTTGCTGCGCGCTTCGCGAGGAGGTCGCGAACGTGCGCCTCGATCTCGGCGTCGTCGACGTATCCCATCTTCGCGAAGGGAGAAGATGCTGCCGAAGCGGCGGCGGGGATCTGCACCGGTGTCGCGGGCGCCAGGCGCTCGGCACGCTCGCGCAGCTCTGCGAGGCGAGCCGCGGTGCGGCGCTCCTCCTGGGCATCGAGCTCTGCTCGCGCGACCTGCGCACGAGAGCCTGCGACGGTCACCAGCGGCTCGGGCAGCGGACGCGGAGTCCACGTCGCTCGACCCTGGTCGTGCAGTTCGGGTGCCACCCGCTGCACGGGCTGCTCGGCGACCCGAACGGAGCGTCGGGCCGCGCGAGCAGCGACCGACGACATGCGCTGCAGGGCATAGCCGGCCACGACGATCATCGCACCGCCGATCCACAGCAGCAGCTGCGCCTGAACGGCGATCAGCTGCCACACGCCCAGTCCCGTGATGACGAGACCGAGAAGAAGAGTCGAGGTGGCTACGATGCGCACGCGGCGACGAGCGCGTGCCTGGCGGATGACCGGATCGGCCCTCGTGGCCGCGAGCTCTTCACGCAGAAGCATGAGCTCGGCGGCTTCCTTCTCGGACTGCAGGCGCTTCGCGAGCTTCTGCTGCGCGAGAGCCGTCCGCGCGTTGAGCTCGAGACGAACCTCGCCGGGGGTCTCGCTGGTCTCAGCGAGCACCCGAAGGGCCTGATTCAGCCTGACGGCGTTGCGCTCTGCGGCGTCGTACTGGAAGCGTCCGCGCCATGACGGCAGCAGATAGAGCATCCACAGGAGCACGGCGACGAGGACTATCACTCCCCCGCTCAGCACTGGCCCGTCCATGTCGACAACGGTACGGGAACATCGAGGGTCACGACGCTCAGTGGCAGCGTGTGTCGCGACGAGTTCTGAAGTCAGCGGCGTGTCAGAGCGCGAAACGGTCGGAAGGAGGGATCGTCGCGGCGTCCGGGGGCACCTCGCCGTTCAACCAGCGGGCCAGCACACCCTGCGGCACGTCCTCACGCGTCAGGGCGAACGCGTAGTGATCGCGCCAGTCGCCGTCGATGTGGATGTACCGGCGACGCAGCCCTTCATAGCGGAATCCGAGCTTCTGCACGACTCTCAGACTCGCGACGTTCTCGGGACGGATGCAGATCTCCATGCGATGCAGTGCGTACTCGGTGAAGCAGGCGTCCGTCGCGAGTGCGACCGCCGTCGGCGTGATGCCCTTACCGGCGAACCGCTCGCTCACCCAGTAGCCGATGGTCGCCGAGCACAGCGACCCCCTGGCGACTCCCCAGACGTTGAGCTGCCCGGCTATCTCGCCGTCGTACTCCATGACGAACGGGTAGCCGGCGCCGTCTCGGTACTGCTGCAGCAGACGACGGATGCTGAGCCGCATGTCGAACGAGACCGAGCCGTACGGGACGGTGGCCTCCCACGGCTGCAACCAGGAGCGGTTGCTCAACAGCTCGTGCTGCAGAGCCCTCGCGTCCCGAGAGCGCACCAGGCGCAGCTCGATGGGACCGTGCCGCATCCCCGTCGCCTGATCCATCCGCGCGTTCACGACCCCGCGATGACGCCTAGAGGCGTTCCGCGAACTCCTTGAGCCACGGTCGCAGTTCGGGGCCGAGGTCGTCCCGGTCCGAGGCCAGCTGCACGATCGCCTTGATGTAGTCGACGCGGTCACCCGTGTCGTACCGGCGGCCGCGGAAGATCACGCCGACCACACCGGGGCCCTCGGGTCGGGTCGCCAGCACCTGCAGCGCGTCGGTCAGCTGGATCTCTCCGCCCTTGCCGGGTTCGGTGTGCTCGAGCACCTCGAAGATCGACGCGGGAAGAACATAGCGACCGATGATCGCGAGGTTCGACGGAGCGTCCTCGGCGGCCGGCTTCTCGACGAGGTCGGTCACGCGCACGGCGTCCGATCCTTCGATGTCCTCGACGGCTGCGGCGCCGTACATGTGGATGTTCGAGGGGTCGACCTCCATGAGGGCGATCACCGCGGCGCCGGAGCGCTCGTGCTCTGCGATCATCTCGGTCAGCAGCTGGTCGCGCTCGTCGATGAGGTCGTCGCCCAGGAGCACGGCGAAAGAACTGTCGCCGACGTGGGTGCGCGCACGCAGCACCGCGTGACCGAGGCCCTTCGGCTCGCCCTGACGGACGAAGTGGATGTCAGCGAGATCACTCGAGTGAATCACCCGCGCCAGGCGACCGGTGTCGCCCTTCTCCATCAGCTTCACCTCGAGCTCGGGAACCGAGTCGAA
Source organism: Microbacterium sp. WCS2018Hpa-9 (assembly GCF_031843745.1). Taxonomy (NCBI): domain Bacteria; kingdom Bacillati; phylum Actinomycetota; class Actinomycetes; order Micrococcales; family Microbacteriaceae; genus Microbacterium; species Microbacterium sp. WCS2018Hpa-9. Next base: position 213,504 of record NZ_JAVTIY010000006.1, on the reverse strand, counting down.
GTGGTTGGAGATCGCGTTCTTGTTGCGACCGATGATGACGAGGATGTCGTCGATCCCTGCGCTGGCCGCCTCTTCTACGACGTACTGGATGGCCGGCTTGTCGACGACCGGCAGCATCTCCTTCGGCATCGCCTTCGTCGCAGGCAGGAACCGTGTTCCCAGTCCTGCGGCGGGAATGACAGCCTTCATCTTCCTAATACCCATCCACACAGCCTAGTGGGGATGCCACCGTAGACTCGGAGGCATGCCCCACGACGTCGAGCATGAGAAGCGCGCACTCCGCGCCGAGCTCCGCGAGCGCCGCCAGCTGCTGAGCGACTCCCAGCGAGAGACCGCGGCATCCGCCATCACGCAGCATCTCGACGAACTCGTCGAGTCACTCGGCGCCCGGTCGATCTCATGCTTCCTCTCGACCACGACCGAACCCGGCACGAGGGAGTTCGTCTCCCGGGCTGTCCGCCGCGGCATCCGGGTCCTGCTTCCGGTGACGCGCGCAGACGGTCTGCTCGACTGGGCGGTGGCTACCGATGACGACGACGTCGCCGAGGGCCTGTTCGGGCTGCCTGAGCCGACCGGCGAGCTGCTCGGTCCGATCGCCGTGAACGACGTCGACCTGATGATCATCCCTGCCGCCGCGGTCGACCGCACCGGGATGCGCATGGGCTGGGGGCGCGGATACTTCGACAAGACCATCGGATCGATGCAGAAGTGCCCGCCTGTCTACGCAGTCATCTATGATTCCGAGGTACTCGACTTCCTGCCGAGGGAGGTGCACGATCAGCCGGTGTCCGGCGTCGTCACTCCCACGCAGACCCTCCACCTGTCGCCGACGCGACGCTGACCCGCGAGGATCGCCATGCCCACCTATGCCTACGCCTGCCGTTCGTGCGGCCACGCCTTCGACGCCGTGCAGAGCTTCTCGGACGACGCTCTCACCGTCTGCCCCGAGTGCGGCGGCGAGCTGCGCAAGCAGTACGGATCGATCGGCGTGACGTTCAACGGATCGGGCTTCTACCGCAACGACTCGCGCGCGGGTTCTGGCGCATCGACGTCCGCACCGGCATCATTGAAGTCGGAGCCGGCGAAGAGCACCACTCCGGCGCCCGCCTCGACCAGCACCTCATCCTGACCACATCGACTCTTCGGAGGCACTCATCATGCTCAAGGGCTTCAAGGACTTCATCCTCCGCGGCAACGTGATCGACCTGGCCGTCGCCGTGGTCATCGGCACCGCGTTCACGGCGATCGTCACCGCCGTGGTCAACAGCATCATCACCCCGCTCGTCTCCCTGTTCTTCAAGGCAGACGCGACCGGAAACTTCGGGCCGCAGCTGACGAGCATCTACGGCGACCAGGTCACGTTCCCCATCGGCGACCTGATCTCGGCGATCATCAGCTTCCTCTCGGTCGCCCTGGTCGTGTACTTCGTCTTCGTGCTGCCGATGAACACGTTCAAGGCGCACGTCGAGGCCCGCAAGGGTACCCCGGCCGAGCAGCCCGAGGAGGAGCCGGCCGCGGCCACCGAGGCCGAGCTGCTCGTCGAGATCCGCGACCTGCTCGCCAGGAACAACTCGCGCAGCTGACGCACCGTCGTCCTACGACGAAGCGCACGGTCCTGGTCGGGCCGTGCGCTTCGTCGTATCCCCTGCGGAGAACTCGGGGGCAGGCGCTCAGTAGTGCGGGGGCACGTCCTGCAGCAGCTGATCGTCGTTCGGACCCCTCGGGCCCTTCGGCCGATTCGTCTCCTTCGCGACCCGCTCCGGGTCGGTGTCGGTGCCCGGCACCGGAGTCAGGCGGGCGCGTCTCGATCCGGCAACCCGCACGACCTTCTGCCGGGGCGCGTCAGGGTCGCGTTCGTCAGTCATTCTGCGGATCGGAGAGATCGATCGGCTGCGTGTCGTTGTCGGCGCGAGCCGCAGATGCCGAGATGCCCAGGACTCCGGCGATGCGGGTGGCCGCGGTGACAGGGTCGCTGTAGAGGTCGAACGCATGCACGCGCACGTAGTGCCAGCCGAGTCGGCGCAGCACATGCGGGCGCAGTCGGAGCGTCTCGCGCAGCGACTCCCCTCGCGACTCGGGGTCGGACTCGATCACGACCGCCTTGCCGTTGTGCTGGGCGACGAGCGGCAGCAGGCCGCGGTAGTCGACGTCGACGGCGGCGCCGAGACGGCGCAGCTCCCGCGCGAGCGCGAGCGTCAGCGGATCGGCGAGGTCTTCGAGGCGCGCATCGCGCGCGCGGGTGGCGAGGCCACCCAGGATAGACATCAGCGTGGCCGCGCCGAACTCGAGGCGACCGTCATCGAACGAGGAGGGTCGGATCGACGAGACGATGACCATCGATCGCCGGGCGCGGGTCATTCCCACCGTGAGCAGCCGCTCGCCATCCGGCGTCGAAAGGTCACCGAAGTCGCTGAGCACCCGGCCGTGCTTGGTGAGGCCGTAGCCGAGCGAGAAGATCACACGGTCGCGGCTCTCGGCCACGGACTCCTCGAGGGTGAGCACCGCGAAGGGCTCGGCGGTGTCACGACCGACGAAGTCGGCGACATCCGATCGTCCGGCGAAGGCGGAGGTGACCGCCGCGCGCACGCGCTCGGCGTGACGTCTGCTCGCCGTGACGACCATCAGCGACTCATCGGGGCGGTGCACGGCATGCTCGACGACCAGGGTGACGACGCGCGCGACCTCGGCCTCGGGGCTCTCCACCGCGCCAGACACGGGGTCGGGGGCTCCCGTGCCGCCTTCGACGTAGTCGACGGTGAGGCTGCCGCGGCCCAGGTACGACCCGGCCCAGGGCAGGGAGACGATCTCGCCGCCGTAGAACGCGTCGTTGATGAGCTCGGCGAGGTCTTCGCCACCGGCGCGATAGCTGCGCGTGAGGGTCATCACCGGAAGCAGCTCGGAGAGCCGCTCGAACACCGACACGGAGTCGAAGGGAACCTCATGCTCCCACTCGGAACCCGGATCGACGGCGACGTGGAACGCGGTCGGCAGCTGCGTGACCGGGTCGCCGAACGCCACGACCTGACGGGCGCGGCGGATCGCCGGGGCGGCTTCAGCCAGGTTGATCGCGGCCGCATCCACGAGGAGGACCGCGTCGAACTCGACCGAATCGGGGATCTGCGGCACGAGGTAGGGCGACGAGATCCAGACCGGCGCGAGTACGTCGACGAGGGTGGGCGCGGAGCTCACGATCTCGGCCGTCGTCGTCGCCGGCTGCTTCAGTGCGCGCCTCAGGTTCTGGGATTCCTGCGGCTCGTCGACGATAGCGATCTTCCACTGGTTCGCGAGCTGCCATGCGAGAAGCGGACCCGCCATCGCGGCGTGCGCCTCGTCGACGAGACGGAAGTCCCGCTCGAGCCGATCGACCACCGCCGTGTTCGCGCCGAGCAGCGCCCGGTCTTCCTGCAGAGCGCGCTCGAGCAGCGTCTGCCACCACGCGAATTCCAGCTCGTCTCCCACACGCGACTCGGCGACATGCCGAACGGACAACTCCGCGAGCAGCGGCTCGAGACCGAGCTCGGCCAGTCGATCGCGCAGCTGCGCGCGCTCCACGAGGTTGTCGAAGACGTCGGATTTGGCTGCGAGGCCGGCGAGAGTGCGCACGAGGCGGGCCACGGGGAGAGTCGAGAGCGGCTCCCTGCGCCCGAGCGCGACGTCCAGCTCTGCGAGCTCGGCGGTGACCCGCTGCCAGGAGGCGTAGACGTCGGCGAGGCCGAGCGGAACCTCGGGTGCGACACCGGCGTCCACGAACCGCTGCCACTGGGTGCGCTGCGCCTGGATGCGCAGCAGCGACTCATGCATCTCGGTGACGTGCACTCCGGGGCGGACGTATTCCTTCGCGAGTCGACGCAGACGGCGCCGGTTGGCTCCGGACATGGCCGGCGCATCGCGTCGCGAACCGTGGGCCTGGATCAGCTCCCCCAGCGGGCGCTCGAACACGGTGGGGCTGAACCGGTCGAGGGAATCACGGATGCCCTGCAGGAGCCGCAGGTACTCGCCGAGCTCGTCGATGGTCGAGAACGGACGCATGTGCGTCTGGGCGATCAGCGCATAACCGCGCTCGAGCACGGCAGGCACGCTCTCGGAGTGCAGGCGCGCCGCCAGCTGATGTGCGGACTTCGCAGCCTCCGTGCTCGAGAAGGTCACGCCGTACCAGGGTGAGTCGTTCGGGCCGAAGCGGAACTCGCCCAGGCGCGCCGCGTGCGCGAGCGCTGCGGCAGCCGATGAGCGATCGTCGGCGAGACGGCGGAGGGTCTCGGCGCTGAGCCGCGCGGTGGTCGAGGGCGGAGTGGGCAGCGAGGCGAGCCTCGTGAGGTGACGCGTGGCGTCGAGCACCGACGAGTTCGTTCCCGCGACGGGAGCGGTGAGCGCGTGCCGGTAGTCCCGCAGCACGGCGCGCAGACGCACCAGCGCGTCATCGACGTCGCTGACCTTCGGAGCGGTCGCCTTCTCGTTCCTGCCGATCGCACGCACGAGGTCGCGGCGCACGCTGGCGGGTGAGACCGCCAGGCTGTCGAGACCGATGCCCGCGAGGCGGTGCCTCACGCCGTCGAGGGTAGAGCGCCGAGCAGAGACGACGAGCACGCGCTTGCCGGCGCGCACGAGTTCGCCGAGCGCGTTGATCACGGTCTGCGTGCCGCCGGTGCCGGGGAGAGTCGCGACTGTCAGCGAATGGCCGGCCGCGATCTTGGCGAGCAGGGCCTCCTGCTCGGCATCCGCGTCGAGCAGCAGATTGTCGGATGCCGGTGCGCGGTCATCCGGTCCGGTGTGGTGCGGGTCGGGTCTGCGAGCGGAGACCTGTTCGCGGTCGCCGACGTGTCCGGCGAGGGCGTTGAGCACGACATGGTCGAGGCTGCCCCCGTCGCGGGACATCGCGCCACCCACATCGGCGAAGGTCGAGACCACGAGCCTCGGCAGCACAGTGAACGTGTCGATCGATCGCGTCGTGGCACGCAGGCTGTCGATCACCGGCTGGGGCTTGAAGATCCCGCCGTCGTAGGCGAGGGCGGCGAGCGCTGCGGCATCGATCGTGATGCCGAAGTGCTCGCGCGCGATCCGCACCAGCTCCGGATTCACCTCGAACGCGCCCTGCAGCTTGAGCTCGAAGTCGGAATGGTGTCGACGGATCGCCAGCGGCCGAAGGAGCACGGGTGCCGAGAACTCCGCCCCGCCGATGCGCCATCCCGCGACGCCGACCGCGAGGTGCACGGCTTCGATACCGCGCACGGTGCGCAGCTCGGTGTTCTTCGCGGTGATCCGCTCGGCGGCGAGCCTCGCGGTCCGCAGTCCGACCTCGTCGCGATAGAGGTTCGACAGCAGGGTGGACTTGCCGGTGATGAACTGGGGAAGGCTGCCGGGGTGGGCCTTCGAGATGTCGATGCCGGACTCGACGGTGTCGCGGAAGTTGACCAGCGGCGATGAGCCGCCGAGGTCCGCGGCTTCAGCACGCAGACGGGTGCGCTCCGCCTCTGCGGCATGCGCGATGCCGATACCGGCGACCGGCTCGTGCAACTCGCCGAGGGTCACTGCGGCATCGGTCGCTGCGTCACCCGCAGCCTTGCCTTCACGTCGCCACACACCTCACACACTAAGCGCGCCTCGCCCCGCAGCCGGTATCCCTGGCGGGTTTCACCGCATTTCCGCCCCTCAAAGGCCTGCACCGGGCGTCTGCGGACTGCTTCTGCACGCAGGCCGCGAGTCGGCGGGGTCTCCCCCGGTCGCGTTCGTGATGATGCAGGTGTGCGAGCGAGACGGTCAGTATGGACGCATGACCTTCCGCTACGACTTCGCACCGACCCCGTTCGGAGACGCCCTCGCCGTGTTCTCCGACGACGGTCTTGTCCGATTCGATCTCTCGGAATCGGACGATCCCTCGGTTCCCTGGGTTCTCGAGAACGTCTCCGTGCAGCTCGGCACCGTCCCCGAGCCCGACCCCGGGGCAGCCGACGAGGTCACCGAGCTCCTCGACGCGTACTTCGACGGCTCGCCGGTGCGCTTCGACGATCACCTGACGTTCGATTGGCGCCTCGCGAACGGGTTCGCCCGCGCCGCTCTGCAGACGATCAGCACGATCGAGTGGGGAGAGACGATGAGCTACGGCGAGATCGCGGCACTGTCCGGCCGCCCCGGCGCCGCGCGCGCCGTCGGCACCGCGTGCCGCCTCACACCCTTCTCGATCGTCGTCCCCGTGCACCGCGTGGTGCGATCGGATGGAACGGCGGGGCAGTACGGCGCGCATCCCGAGCGCAAGAAGTTCCTTCTCGATCTCGAGTCGCACCGCTGACCGCACACGACGTGGACCCCGACGAGTAGGCCGTCGGGGTCCACGTTCGCGTCACCGCCGGATCAGTGATCCACGGCTTTCTCTGCTCCGAACCCGGTCAGCGAGCGCACCTCCATCTCGGCGGCCAGGAGCGGCGATTCCTTGGTGCGACTCGTGACGGTTCCGAGCCAGCCGAGGAAGAAGCCGAGAGGGATCGACACGATGCCCGGATTGTTCATCGGCCACAGGACGATGTCGATTCCCGGGATCATCGACGTCGGCGAACCCGAGAACACCGGCGACAGGACGATGAGGATGATCGCCGCCGCCAGACCGCCGTACATGCTCCAGACGGCGCCTCGCGTGTTGAATCGTCTCCAGAACAGCGAGTAGAGGATCGTCGGCAGATTCGCCGAGGCGGCGACCGCGAAGGCGAGCGCCACGAGGAAGGCGATGTTCTGCCCCTGTGCGCCGATGCCGCCGACGATGGCGAGGATGCCGATCACGACCACCGTTCGCCGCGCGACGCGCACCTCACCGTCGGGGTCGGGCTCGACCGGATTGCCCGCGGAGTCCTTCCGGCCCTTCTGGATCACGTTCGCATAGATGTCGTGCGCGAACGAGGCGGCTGCCGTGATCGTGAGTCCGGCGACCACGGCGAGGATGGTCGCGAACGCGACCGCCGAGATGAAGCCGAGCAGCACCGGCCCGCCCAGATACAGCGCGAGCAGCGGTGCGGCCGAGTTCGGTCCACCGGGTGCTGCCGCGATCACATCAGCGCCGACGAGCGCGCCCGCTCCGTAGCCGAGCACCAGCGTCAGCAGGTAGAAGCCGCCGATGAGCCAGATGGCCCACACCACGGAACGACGAGCCTCCTTGGCGGTGGGCACCGTGTAGAAGCGCATCAGCACATGCGGGAGCCCGGCGGTTCCGAGCACGAGAGCCATTCCGAGGGACACGAAGTCCCAGGGGTTCGCACCGTACTGAAGTCCCGGGCCGAGGATGGCATCGCCCTTGTCGGAGTTCGCCACCGCTGCCTCGAGCAGCGTGTTGAGGCTGAACCCGTTGATCGCCAGCACCCAGATCGTCATCGCGATGGCACCGCCGATGAGCAGGAACGCCTTGACGATCTGCACCCAGGTCGTGCCCTTCATTCCGCCGATGAGGACGTAGACGATCATCAGCAGACCGACCACGGCGATCACGATCGACTGCCCGATCCGGCCTTCGATTCCGAGCAGCAGCGAGACCAGGCCGCCGGCACCCGCCATCTGCGCGAGCAGGTAGAAGAAGCACACGGCGAGCGTCGTGATCGCGGCCGCCATGCGCACTGGGCGCTGCTTCAGACGGAAGGACAGCACGTCGGCCATCGTGAACTTGCCGGTGTTGCGCATGAGCTCTGCGACGAGGAGCAGTGCGACGAGCCAGGCGACGAGGAATCCGATCGAATACAGGAATCCGTCGTAACCGTTGATCGCGATCGCTCCGCAGATTCCGAGGAAAGAGGCCGCGGACAGATAATCGCCGGCGATCGCGAAACCGTTCTGCGGCCCCGTGAACGAGCGGCCGGCGGCATAGTAGTCAGCCGCTGTCTTGTTGTTCTTGCTCGCGCGAATCACGATGAACAGGGTCACCGCGACGAAAGCCAGGAAGATCGAGATGTTGAGCACGGGATTGCTCTCGGCCGTGACCGGCTGGGTGGCTGCGTGAATGATGTTCATGCTTCTCCCTGCGCCTTCTCGAGTTCTTCACGGATCTCGGTGGCGATCGGATCGAGACGCCGATTGGCGAACGCGACGTATCCCATCGTGATCGCGAAGGTGGTCACGAATTGTCCGAGCCCCATGAGCAGCCCGACGGTGATATCGCCCCACACTCTCTGCGACATGAAGTCGGTGGCGAAGGCGGCGAGCAGGACGTAGACGAAATACCAGATGAGGAAGAACGCCGCGAGCGGGAAGATGAACGATCGCTGCGTCTTCTTCAACTCGCGGAATCGTGGTGATTGCTCGACAGCGATGTAATCGATCGCTCCCGGCGAATCTGCCGTCGGATGGTCGGTCATGGGGCCTCCTTGCCTCATGTGCTGCGGCTCGCTCCGGCTTCCCAGGCGAATGATAGGGTCGACGCTACGAAACGGGGAACAGCGCCGTCACCCCCGAAAGTAGGTAGTCGTGAGCACATCGACCCAGATGGAATCAGAGACCGAGCTCGTCGCGAGAGCGGTGCGCGAGCTCGCTCAGCGCACCCGGTTCCCCGTCGCCTTCGGCGGACTCATCGACGAGGGCGTCGTCAGCGTCACCAGCATCGTCGGAAACCGCACCCGCAGTCTCGACGGACTGCGCGTGAGACCCGAGCGCGGGCTCGGAGGGCGGGCGATGATGGAACTGCGCCCTCGGATGACCAGCGACTACGGATCCTCGCAGCAGATCACGCACGACTACGACGTGTTCGTGCTCGGCGAAGGACTGCGGACCCTGCTCGCTCTGCCCATCGTCGTGAGCGGTCGCCCTCGGGGCGTCCTCTATGCCGGCGCCTGGGACAGGACGCCCGTCGGAGGCGTGACGACCGCTCCGGCGATGCAGGTCGCGCAGTCGGTGGCGGAGGAGCTTCGCGTCCGCGACGAGGTGGAGCGACGACTGCGTGCGGTGACACCGGCATCCGCATCCGTCGCGCCCCGTCATCGCGAAGAGCTGCGCGAGAGCTTCGCCGAGCTTCGCAGCATCGCGGCGTCCGTCGACGACTCCGATCTGCGCGCGCGAATCGCGCAGGTGGAGCAACGTCTCGTGATGCTCGCGGAGGACGCTGTCCCGACGGGAACAGGGCCGATCTCGACCGTCCATCTCTCCCGTCGGGAGACCGATGTGCTCGCCTGCGCAGCCCTGGGCGCGACGAATGCGGAGATCGCCGGCCAGCTGGGCCTCCGCGAGGGCACGGTCAAGGCGTACCTCGGCACGGCGATGTCGAAGCTCGATGCTTCGACCCGCCATGCTGCCGTGGCCAAGGCGCGCCGCGCCGGCCTGCTTCCCTGAGCCGACTGCACGCGCGGCAGCCGGAACAGCAGCGCTGCACAGGCACTGCTCAGAGCTGACGGCTATCGTGGATACTGGTCGGTGAACCCCGGCCCCGGACGAGGCAGACCAGTACCCGGTGAGCGAAAAGACTGGTCCGAAAGGACCGTCATGTCGTGGATAGTGCTGATCATCTCCGGAGTTCTCGAAGCCGTGTGGGCGACTGCCCTGGGCAAATCCGAGGGACTCACCAAGCTGTGGCCGAGCATCATCTTCGTGGGCGGTCTGGTCCTCTCGATGATCGGGCTCGCATTTGCGATGCGTGATATCGCGACCGGCACCGCATATGCCGTATGGGTCGGAATCGGGGTGACACTCACCGTCATCTGGGCCATGGTCACGGGTGACAGTGAGGTCTCCTGGGCGCGGATCCTGCTGCTTCTCGGACTCGTCGGATGCATCGTCGGCCTGAAATTGATCGACCCCGGTCACGAGTAACATTCCCGAACTCGTCAATTCGGAGTATGGTCATTTCCATGGCAAGAAGAATTGTGCACCAGCTGGTAGACGACATCGACGGAAGCGTTCTTGAAGTCGGTGAAGGCGAGACCGTGCATTTCTCGCTGAATGGAACCTCTTACGAAATCGACCTGAATACCGCGCACGCGGAAGAATTGCGCGCAGCATTCGAGCCGTACATCTCGGCAGGGCGTCGGGCCGGCTCCGCTGTGTCGGCGCGATCGGCTGCGCCTCGCAAGCGCGCCGGTCGCAATCCCGAGGTCGCCGCGATCAGGGCATGGGCCAACGACAACGGCTACACGCTCTCGGAGCGGGGCCGTATTCCTGCTCCGGTCGTCGAGGCGTACAACGCCGCGCACTGAATCACTCGGAGGACGCGACTCCGGGTTGGGCCCACGGCTCATCCCGGAGCGTGATCTCCCGGGCCATGTCCGACAGGAATCGGATGACGACATCACGCTCATCCGCAGTCAGCCGCGCCGCTGAATAGAAGCGTTTGGCCTGCTGACGACCCACCGTCTCCATCGCTGCCTGTCGCGTCTCCGGGGTGATGGTGATCGCGAGAGCACGCCTGTCGGTCGGATGCGGCGCACGCCGGATGTGCCCGCCCTTCTCTAGGCGGTCGAGCAGCTTCGTCGTCGACGCCGTCGAGATCCCGAGGTGGGTAGCGATACCCCCGGGAGTCGCGGTCGCGCCGCGGTTCGCGCAGACGATCAGATAATGCAGCGCGCGCATGTCCGTGTCGTTCAGACGCATGTAGCGACGCGAGGCAAGCGACAGCTTCTGCTCGGCGTCCCTGAGCTCGCCGAGCGCTCCCATGACCAACGCTATCTGGCGCAGGTCCTCAGGGGCGACCCCCGACCGGTCGATCAGGATGCTTCGCGGATCCGCCGATTCGACGTCGTAGATCGCTGCGTGAGCGACGCCGTCGGGCGCGCTCGCGACCTGTCGAGAGAGCACATCGGACGCCCCGCCTGCGTGGGGGGTGGCGTCGGATCCGTCGTGCATGACATCATGCTACACACGAATGTTTCATGTTATGTTGATTATTAGCTAAGCTAGCGAAAATCGAGGAGGTTCCCCCGTTGGATGAGGTCACCCTCCTTTCTGCAGACGGAGTCGCGATCGGTACCCGTGCGAAAGACACGGTGCATACGACCGATACCCCTCTTCATCTGGCCTTCTCCTGCCACGTCTTCGACCGCGAGGGGCGGCTGCTCGTGACGCGACGAGCACTCGCGAAGCGCACGTGGCCCGGCGTCTGGACCAACAGCTTCTGCGGTCACCCCCGCCCCGGCGAGGACATGACGGATGCGGTGCATCGCCGCGCGCACGACGAACTCGGACTCCGGCTCACCGACATCTCCCTGGTGCTGCCCGACTACCGCTACCGGGCCGTCGACGCGAGCGGGATCGTCGAGAACGAGATCTGTCCCGTCCATGTGGCCGTTGCAGACGGCCCCCTCTCCCCCGACCCCGACGAGGTCGCCGAGTGGGCATGGGTCGACCCGGCGGAGTTCGCCGACTCCGTGATCGGCGCTCCCTTCGCCTTCAGCCCATGGCTCGTCGAGCAGCTCCCCCAGCTCCGCGACCTCGGGGTGGTGTGACCATGACAACCACCGTGACGCAGGCCGCGCCGCGAGAAGACCTGAGCAGTCGAGTCGAAGAGACGCTCCGCCGGCGTTTCGCCCTGCACTGCGAGAACGCCGAGGCGTATGGAACCGAGTTCGCCGCTCTCTGGCGCGCGACCGCAGACCATGCCCTCGGCGGCAAGCTGGTGCGCCCGAGGCTGCTGCTCGACATCCACCGCGCACTGGTGCCGTCGGCAGACGACAGCGCGACGATGGCCGCCGTCGACATCGCGACGCACATCGAGCTGCTGCACTATGCCTTCCTGCTGCACGACGATGTCATCGACGGAGACCTGACCCGCCGCAAGCGACCGAACCTGATCGGACAGCTCGCGGCAGGCGCGCCCGGCACCTCAGAAGAGGACTCGCTGCACTGGGCAAGATCCAGCGCGATCCTGATGGGCGACCTGATGCTCTCGGCCGCGATCATGGGCTTCGCCCGGGCCGAGGTCTCGACTCACGCACGACGACGCCTGCTCGATCTCGTCGAACAGACCATCCTCGAGACTGTGGCGGGCGAGCACACCGACGTCGCGCTGAGCCACGGGATCATCGCCTCCGACGTCGACACCGTGCTCACCATGAGCGTCTACAAGACGGCGACGTACTCGTTCTCGCTGCCGCTGCGCGCGGCGGCGCTCCTCGCCGAATCCTCCGCTTCTGCCGAGGCGACGCTGCAGTCCGTCGGCCGCCATCTGGGCCTCGCGTACCAGCTGCAGGACGACCTGCTCTGCGTCTTCGGAGACCACCGCACGCACGGCAAGGATGCGTTCTCCGATCTGCGCGAGGGCAAGGAGACGGCACTCATCGCCTTCGCTCGCTCGACCAGCACGTGGGAGCGCATCGAGCCCCGATTCGGCTCCGCCGACCTGAGCCTGCAGGACGCCACCGGAGTGCGCGATCTGCTGAGCGAATGCGGAGCCGAGCGATTCGTCATCGGCCTCATCGGCGATCAGCTCGACGCGGTCTACGCGCTGCTGTCCGACGCAGAGCTCGCTGGCGAGATCAGCTCGGATGCCGCGCGGTCGATCCTCGTCTCCGCCTCTCGCCTCGAAGGACGCCAGGCATGACCCCTTCCCCTCATGACGCGGCGGGTGCGAGTCTGGGGCGATTCAACCGCGCCGCCGACACGGCATCCACCGAGGTCATCCGCACCTACTCCACGTCGTTCGGACTCGCGACGCGACTGCTCGGCGAGAGACATCGCCAGCACGTGCGCAACATCTACGCCATGGTGCGCATCGCCGACGAGATCGTCGACGGCGTCGCGGCGCAGGCAGGGCTCGACGAGTCAGCCCAGACCGACGCGCTCGCGTCTTATGTGGCCGAGACGCACCGGGCGATGAGCGTCGGATACAGCACCGACCTGGTGCTGCACGCATTCGCGCGCACGGCGAGGGAGTGCGGGATCGGCGAGGACCTCACCCAGCCGTTCTTCGACTCGATGGCCGCCGACATCGCAGCAGACAGCGGCTTCACCGCTTATGACGCCGCGGCGCACGAGCGCTACGTGTACGGCTCGGCCGAGGTGGTCGGGCTGATGTGCCTGCGGGTGTTCCTGCGAGACGAGAAGCGCACGGCCGGCGAACTCGAGACCCTGACCCATGGAGCGCGACAGCTCGGCGCGGCGTTCCAGAACGTCAATTTCCTGCGTGACCTCGCCGATGACACCGAGCGCCTGCAGCGCAGCTACCTCGGCGACGGCGGCCGACTCACCGATGCCGACCGCGACGACTGGGTGCGCACGATCACGGCACAGCTCGACGATGCGGCGCGCTCGATCCCCCTGCTGCCCAAGGACGCCCGCGCCGCCGTGCGCAGCGCCCACGCGCTGTTCGCCGCCCTGACGAGACGGGTCGCGAAGACTCCGGCCTCGAGCCTCTACGAGCGACGGGTGCGCGTGCCCGATCCGATCAAGGCGCTGTTGGCCGCACGGTCGACGCTCGTGACGGCTATGGAGCGGAACCGATGAGCCGGGTCGCAGTGATCGGCGCGGGAGTCGCCGGTCTCGCTGTCGCAGGCCTGCTCGCCCGCGAGGGTCACGATGTGACCGTCTATGAGAAGAACAGCCGAGTCGGCGGTCGCGCGGGCACCATCGAGCGCGACGGCTTCCGGTTCGACTCCGGGCCGTCGTGGTACCTCATGCCCGAGGTGTTCGATCACTTCTTCGAGATGATGGGCACCTCGACCCAGGATCAACTCGACCTGACGCTCCTCGATCCTGGATACCGCGTCTTCCAGCAACCGGAATCGGACGGGCGTCCATCGCCCTCCGTCACCGTGCCCACCGGGCGCGCGGCGGTGTCTCGTCTGTTCGAGTCCCGCGAGCCCGGCTCGGCGCAGGCGCTCGACGCGTATCTCGACTCGGCGCACGACGCGCGCGTCATGGCAGAGCGCTACTTCCTCTACAACCCGTTCACGCGTCTGCGCACGCTCATGACGCCTGAGGTGCTGCGAGCCCTTCCTCGTCTGTTCACGCTTCTGGGCACACGCCTGCAGTCGTTCGCCGCCCGGCGGTTCCGCGATCCGGTCATCCGTCAGCTGCTCGGATACCCCGCGGTCTTCCTCGGCACGGATCCCCGCACCGCCCCGGCGATGTACCACCTGATGAGCGCTCTCGACCTCGACGAGGGCGTCAGCTACCCGCAGGGCGGGTTCTGGCGAGTCGTCGAGCGCATCGCAGAGCTGGCCGAATCGGCGGGAGCCAGGATCGTGCTGAATGCCGACGTCACGGCGATCAGCACCGGCATCCGATCGGGCTCAGCCAGCGTGACGGGTGTCGAGTGGCGCGACTCCGACGGGGTATCGCACACCGCAGACGCCGACATCGTCGTCTCCGGCGCCGACCTGCACCACACCGAGACGGCGCTGCTCCCGCCGCACCTTCGCACGTACCCCGATTCGTGGTGGCAGCAGCGCACCAGCGGACCAGGCGCCGTGCTCGTGATGCTCGGCGTCCGCGGCTCCCTCCCCGAGCTGCCGCACCACTCGCTGTTCTTCACCGAAGACTGGGATGCCAACTTCGACGCCATCTTCGGCGATGCGCCAGAGATCCCCTCCCCAGCTTCGACGTATGTCTGTCGTCCGAGCGCGACTGACAGCACGGTCGCCCCCGAAGGGCACGAGAACCTCTTCGTGCTGGTGCCGATCCCCGCCGACACGGCATTGGGTGCCGGCGGCTCCGACGGCGGCGGATCTGCGGCGATCGAACAGGCAGCGGATGCCGCGATCGACCAGATCGCGAGCTGGGCGGGCATCGACGACCTGCGCGAGCGCATCGTGGTGCGTGAGACGAAGGGCCCCGCTGACTTCCTCGAGGATTACAACTCGTGGCGCGGCGGGATGCTGGGGCCTGCGCACATCCTCTCCCAGAGCGCGATGTTCCGAGCTCAGAACCAGTCGCGCCAGGTGTCCGGACTGTACTACGCGGGTGCCACGACGGCACCGGGCGTCGGCGTGCCGATGTGCCTGATCAGCGCCGAGATCGTTCTCAAGCGGATCCGCGGCGACCACTCCGGCGGACCACTCGACGTCTCGACCGTCGCTGCATCCCCGAGCGGAACGGCGTGATGGGCTTCGTGTATCCGGTGCTCCTGCTCGCCACTCTCGGATGCATGCTGCTGCTCGACTGGCGATTCCGGCTCTTCTTCTGGCGAGACGCCGTGACCGCGGCCATCGTCACGGTCGTGGGGTTCGCATTCTTCCTCGTCTGGGACCTCGCGGGCATCGCCGGAGGGATCTTCTTCCGCGGCGAGTCGGCCATCGCGACAGGAATCGTCCTCGCACCCGAGCTCCCGATCGAGGAGCCGGTCTTCCTTCTGTTCCTCGTCGTGTGCACGATGGTCGTCTACACCGGCGCTGTGCGGATCCTGGCGAGACTGAGCAGACGCCCCAGCGAGGTCGGACGATGACCTACCTCGAGCTCTCCGCATGGTTCGTCGGGGCCGCGGTGGTGGCGGCCATCGTCCTGTCCGTCGTCTCGGGTCGGCATCGCGCCCACCTCGGCGCGATGGCCGCGACCGTCGTCGTGCTCTTCATCCTCACCGCCGTGTTCGACACGGTGATGATCGCGACGGGACTGTTCCACTACTCCGCCGATCATCTGCTCGGCGTGCACATCGGCCTCGCGCCTCTCGAGGACTTCGCCTATCCGCTCGCCGGGGCGGTGCTGCTGCCGACCCTGTGGGCGGCACTGCGCGCCCGTCGACGCGCCCGCACCGGCATCCGAGCCACCGATGAGGACCCCTCGTGACCTCGTCGACCCGCGGATCCGTCGGTCGCGACATCGCGCAGATCCTCCTGTCCTCCCGTCCGATCAGCTGGATCAACACGGCCTTCCCGTTCGCTGCGGCCTACCTTCTCAGCACCCGCGAGATCGACGTCACGCTGATCATCGGCACGCTGTACTTCCTGGTGCCCTACAACCTGGCGATGTACGGCATCAACGACGTGTTCGACTACGCGTCCGACCTCGCCAACCCGCGCAAGGGCGGCATCGAGGGCGCACTGCTCTCCCCCCGCATCCACAGGGCCACGCTGTGGGCGGCGGTCGTGACGAACGTGCCGTTCCTCGTCTACCTCGTGGTGGTCGGAAACCCGGTGTCCTGGTTCTGGCTGGCGATCAGCGTGTTCGCGGTGATCGCCTACTCCGCGCCGAAGCTCCGCTTCAAGGAGCGGCCTTTCCTCGATTCCACGACCTCGAGCCTGCACTTCGTGACGCCCGCGATCGTGGGTCTCGCCCTGGTCGAAGCGTCTGTCACGCCCACGGCCGTCATCGTGCTCCTCGCCTTCTTCCTGTGGGGCATGGCCGCGCACGCCTTCGGGGCGGTGCAGGACATCGCGCCCGACCGCGAAGGGGGCATCGGCTCGATCGCGACCGTGATCGGGGCCCGTGCGACCGTGCGGCTGTCGATCGTGCTCTGGGCGCTGGCCGGCATCGCGATGCTGTTCACGTCATGGCCCGGCCCGCTGGGCGCCGCGCTCGCGCTGCCCTACATCGTGAACGCCGCGCCCTGGTGGAACGTCACCGACGAGACGTCCGCGGGCACCAACCGCGCCTGGCGGCGTTTCATCTTCCTCAACTACTTCGCCGGGTTCCTCGCGACGATGATCCTCATCCTCGCCTGGGTCTCCTGACCCCCACCCCGCTGATCCGCACCCTGCAGCCCCCGAGAGGAACCCGATGTCCAGCCCTGAGCACGCGCCCATCCCACAGACCCGAGTGCGCACGCGGCGACACTCCTGGGCGCGCGTCCTCATCCCCGTCGCCCTGATCCTGGTGTGGCTGGTCGGGGCAGGGCTCGGCGGCCCGCTGTTCGGCAAGGTCGACGAGGTCTCGTCGAACGATCAGACGAGCTATCTGCCCGAATCGGCTGATGCGACTCAGGTGCAGAAGCTCCTCGGCGAGTTCAACGACAGCGACGCCATCCCGGCGATCGCCGTCTTCGTCGCCGACGACGAGCTCGCGGAGTCGGATCTGCAGACCATCTCGGATGCCGTGGCCGACGCGCCCTCCGTCGAGGGCGTCAGCGAGGACGTCTCCCCCGCGCTGACGTCGGAAGACGGCAAGGCCGTGCAGGCGTTCATCCCCATCGAGGGCGACGCGGAGCTCGCCGATGCGGTCGATGCACTCGGCGTTCAGCTGCGGGAAGCCGCTCCCGACGGCGTCGCCGTCTACATCACGGGCCCTGCGGGGTTCAGCGCAGACCTCGTCGCCGGGTTCGCCGGCATCGACGGACTGCTGCTGGGCGTTGCCCTCCTCGCCGTGCTCGTCATCCTGGTGCTGGTCTACCGGTCGTTCCTGCTGCCCATCGTCGTGCTCTCGACGAGCCTGTTCGCGCTCTGCGTGGCATTGCTCGTCGTCTGGTGGCTCGCCAAGTTCGAGGTGCTGCTGCTCAGCGGACAGACCCAGGGCATCCTGTTCATCCTGGTGATCGGAGCGGCGACCGACTACGCACTGCTCTTCGTGGCGCGGTTCCGTGAAGAACTCCGTGTCGTTCAGGACAAGGGAACAGCCGTGCTCGCGGCGTGGAAGGGCTCGTTCGAGCCGATCGTCGCCTCAGGCGGCACCGTGATCGCCGGCCTTCTGTGCCTGCTGCTCAGCGACCTCAAGTCCAACAGCACCCTCGGGCCCGTGGCCGCGATCGGCATCGTGTTCGCGATGCTCGCCGCCCTCACGCTGCTGCCCGCCCTGCTGCTGCTGTTCGGCCGCGCGGTGTTCTGGCCCCGGCGTCCGAAGTTCGAGCCCGAGGTCGTCGCCGAAGAGCACGGCATGCGCAAGACGGGGCTGTGGGCGAGCCTGGCCCGCCTGATCACCAAGAGCCCCCGCGTGATCTGGATCGTCACGACTCTGGTGCTGCTCGCCGGTGCCTCCGGCGTGCTGCAGCTCAACGCCGTCGGGGTGCCGGCGTCCGACCTCGTGCTCGGCGCCTCGGAGGCTCGCGACGGACAGGTCGCGCTGGGCGAGCACTTCCCCGGAGGATCGGGCAGCCCCGTGTACGTGGTGGTCGCCGAGGACAAGCTGCAGGACGCGGCGGATGTGCTGCTCGCCGACGACGGCATCGACGGCGTCTCGGTGACGGCTGCCGATTCGCCGAGCGGTTCGGCGACGGTCACTGAAGACGGCCTGGTCGCGATCGGCCCTCCAGGGACCCCTGTGCCTGAGCCCACCGTCGTCGACGGCGAGGTGCTGCTCCAGGGCACCTTGACCGACGCGGCCGACTCGGATGCTGCTGCTGCCACGGTGCGCGAGCTGCGTGTAGAGTTGAACGAGCTCGACGCTCTCGTGGGCGGTGTGACGGCGACGGCGATCGACACGAACGACGCGTCGATCCATGACCGCAACCTGATCATCCCGGTGGTCCTCGTGGTGATCATGCTCATCCTGATGCTGCTGCTGCGCTCGATCCTCGCCCCGGTGCTGCTGATCATCACCACCGTGCTGTCGTTCGGCACGGCCATGGGCGTCTCGGCGCTGATGTTCAACGGCGTCTTCGACTTCCCCGGCGCCGACCCTGCCGTGCCGCTCTACGGATTCGTGTTCCTTGTCGCGCTCGGCATCGACTACAACATCTTCCTGATGACCAGAGTGCGCGAGGAGTCGCTCGAACACGGCACACGCGAGGGAGTTCTCCGCGGACTCTCGATCACGGGAGGCGTGATCACCTCCGCCGGTCTCGTGCTCGCTGCGACGTTCGCCGCCCTGTCGGTGATCCCGATCCTGTTCCTGGCACAGCTCGCGTTCATCGTCGCGTTCGGCGTGCTGCTCGACACGTTCGTGGTGCGCTCGCTGCTCGTGCCTGCGCTCGCCTACGACCTGGGCCGAGTGATCTGGTGGCCGTCGAAGCTGTGGCGCAGCGGTCGCGACTGAGGAGTCCGGCTGTCCGAGGGGTGCCCTCGACTGGATTCGAACCAGCGACCTGCCCTTTAGGAGAGGGCTGCTCTATCCTGCTGAGCTACGGGGGCGAGGATTCCATTCTAGAGGCACCCTCGCCCCCGACTTCCGCTCACGCCGCGAGGGCGAGGTACGGCTCCCACCGCGGGTCGCTCCGCTCGGTGCCGCGCACCGTCCACGCGGTGCCGTGAGGAGGACGCGGCGCGAAGCGCAGCTCCCAGCGCATCTCCTGAGGAGTGCGGTCGCTCTTGGTGTTGTTGCAGCGCAGGCAGCAGGCGACGAGGTTCTCCCATGAGTCGGCTCCGCCCCGCGAGCGCGGCATCACGTGGTCGATGGTCGACGCCGCCTTGCCGCAGTAGCCGCAGCGGTGATTGTCGCGGCGCAGGACTCCGCGCCTGGTGACCGGCACCCGTCTGCTCGCGGGGATGCGCACGTAACGCGAGAGGACGATGACGGCGGGGCGGTCGTAGACGCCGTGGCTGCCCCAGACGGGGTCGTCTTCCACGCGTTCGATCACGGTGGCCTTGTCATTCATGACCAGGACCAGGGCTCTCTTGAACGACACGATCGCGAGCGGTTCGTATCCTGCGTTCAGTACAAGTGTGCGCATCGTCATCCTCTCGATCCGCCGGGACGGCTTCCCGGCACTCTCGACTCACACGAAGCCGCACGGATCGGAGGCGTTCGCAGGGATGAAAAAAGGCGCTGTCTACAGACAGCGCCTTCTACGCACGGCAACGCCGTGGTGTCCCTGCGGACGATGCCGAAGGACGTGACGACCGAGGGCATCCATGGTTCGGATGCTCGATATTCGCTCCATCAGCTTCTCCCGCCTGTGCGACAACGGGTTCAGGCTAACCCATCAGGAGTACCCGAGGGCGAAACTGCGGGTGAACTCCCGGAGGCGTGTCCGAGAGGAAGCGATAAGGTGACGCGATCAGCCCGCGTTGGCCCCGAGCCAGGCGATGGGCTCCATGAGCCCGCCGTTGACCCAGACCTCGAAGTGCAGGTGGTTGGCTGTCGAACGCCCGGTGCTGCCGACGAAGCCGATCAGCTGGCCTGCGGCGACGGTCTGGCCGGCCTGGACCTGGCGTGAGCCGTAGATCATGTGACCGTACGTGGTCTGCACGCGCTGGCCGCCCACGACGCTGTCGAGCATGACGGCGACGCCGTATCCGCCGATGCTCTCTGCCGAGGCGCGAACGACGCCCGCAGCGGCGGCATAGATGGGCGTACCCGCCGGGGCCAGCATGTCAGCACCCTGGTGGGCACCGCCGACCGTGCGGCTGACGTTGTACGAGCCCTGAGGAAGCGGATAGCGGACCTCGCCGGAACCCGGCGACACCAGCGCATAGCGACCGGTGTCGATCTTGGTGCCTGACGTCGAAGCGACGGAGGCGGCGGCAGCGGCCGCACGGGCCGCGGCAGCTTCTTCCGCCTTCTTCTTCTCGATCTCACCCGGCGTCGTGGCGGTGAACGTGCCGCGACTGAGCGGGGCGGCCGTGGCGTCGGAGGCGACGACCAGCGACTGAGCGTCGACAGCGGCCATCTGCTGCACCGTCGTCGCCGCCTCGGCGGGCTTCGTCGCAGCGTAGGCGGGAAGAGCGACAGCAGCGACGAGAGCACCGACGGCCCCGAAGATGGCGATCGAACGCAAGGGCTTAACCACCTTGCGAGCGTCGACGCGGCTGCGAGAGCTGCGAGCGACTGCTCGATCTTCAGTTGTCTTCATGGGCGATTCGATGTCTTTGGCCAAAACTTGATCCTCCAGCGCCTGCGCGCTCGGGTAGCGCTGGCTCGTCGGCACTCTGCTCTCGTGGCACGAATGTAGCTCGGGTACGTTGTGCGGTCTGACCGAGAGGTCGACGAGCCTGGAAGGCGAGTCCTCTCGGGTGTCATCAGTGGGCTTCTTCGACGACTTGTCCGAGGTTACCGGAAGATAACGATTCTGTCACCCCACGAACCTGGCAATCCTCGGAGAGGCGGAATCACGCGGATTTTCGGGCCGATCGGCCTCATCGATCAGGCGGGTTCGCCGACCAGGAAGATGTGCGAGGCGAGCTCGACGGGGAGTTCCAGACCGTCTTCCTTGCCCTCCATCTGGATGAGGACGTACCCCTCGTTGAAGCGATAGTCGCCCTTCGCGCCGGGGACGACGCCCGCGTCGCGGAGCTGCTCGAGCAGCTCCGGGTCGACCTGAGCGGGCTCAGCGAGACGACGCACGGTTCCGTCGATCGGAGCGCCTGCGGCGTTGAGCTTCTGCACCAGCCCGATGACACCCTCGTCGAAGGTGCGCGCCGGGGTGTCGCCCAGCTGATCGAGCCCGGGGATCGGGTTGCCGTACGGAGATTCGGTCGGGTGACCCAGCAGCTCGACGAGGCGACGCTCGACCTGCTCGCTCATGACGTGCTCCCAGCGGCAGGCCTCTTCATGCACGTACGCCCAGTCGAGACCGATGACGTCGGAGAGCAGACGCTCGGCCAGCCGGTGCTTGCGCATGACGTTGACGGCCTTGCGGCGGCCGGCGTCTGTCAGCTCGAGGGTGCGGTCTTCAGAGACGACGACGAGACCGTCGCGCTCCATGCGCCCCACTGTCTGGGAGACCGTCGGGCCCGAGTGTCCGAGACGCTCGGAGATTCGCGCACGCAGCGGCACGATGTTCTCCTCCTCGAGTTCGAGGATGGTGCGGAGGTACATCTCCGTGGTGTCGATCAAGTCCGTCATGTGGCCCTCCGGGTCTTCTTAGGCAAGCCTACATTCCCGCGCGGACATCAGGGCGTCATGCGGTGAGGGCACTCGGAGCTCACGCCGTAGAATCGACGCATGGCGATCGAGATTCCCCGTGACCTCCTGCCCGCTGACGGCCGCTTCGGCTGCGGTCCCTCGAAGGTGCGCCCCGCGCAGCTCGATGCGCTGCTCGCCGCGGCGCCGACGCTGCTGGGCACCTCGCACCGCCAGGCGCCGGTCAAGAACCTGGTCGGCAGTGTCCGTGAGCAGCTCGCCGCACTGTTCCGGCTTCCCGAGGGATACGAGATCATCGTCGGCAACGGCGGCTCGACGGCGTTCTGGGATGCCGCGGCCTTCGGCCTGATCGAGCGACGCAGTCAGAACCTCGTGTTCGGGGAGTTCGGTGGCAAGTTCGCCGCCGCCGCGGCCGCTCCGTGGCTCGAGGCCCCCGATGTGCGCAAGTCCGAGCCGGGTTCCCGCACCGCCGCAGAGGTCGTCGACGGCATCGACGTCTACGCCTGGCCGCACAATGAGACGTCCACCGGCGTCGCGGCGCCCATCGAGCGCGTGATCGCCGACGGCGCTCTGACCGTCATCGACGCGACCAGCGCAGCCGGCGGCATCGACTTCGACGCCGCCCAGGCGGATGTGTACTACTTCGCGCCGCAGAAGAACCTCGGCTCCGACGGAGGCCTCTGGTTCGCCGCGGTGTCGCCTGCCGCCGTCGACCGGATCGAGCGCATCGCCGCCTCCGACCGGTACATCCCTGAGTTCCTCAGCCTGAAGAACGCCGTCGACAACTCGCGCCTCAACCAGACGCTGAACACGCCGGCGCTGACGACCCTTCACCTGCTCGACAGCCAGCTCAGCTGGATCCTCTCGAACGGCGGCCTGTCGTGGGCGGGCGCTCGCACTGCGGAGTCCTCGGGGGTCCTCTACGACTGGGCATCTGCATCCGCCGTGGCGACGCCGTTCGTCACGGATGCGGCCCACCGTTCACCGGTCGTCGTGACCATCGACTTCGACGACAGCGTCGACGCAGCGGCCGTCGCCAAGACCCTGCGGGCCAACGGCATCGTCGACACCGAGCCCTACCGCAAGCTCGGCCGCAACCAGCTGCGGGTCGCGACCTTCGTGTCGATCGAACCCGACGACATCCGACAGCTCACTCGCTCTCTCGACTACGTACTCGAGCAGCAGGGCGCCTGACGCCGGGAGTCGACGAGAAAAGGGGCCGCGTTCACACGCGGCCCCTTTTCTGGTTCGTCTCAGTGGACGGTCACTCCTCGTCGTCTGAGTCGTCTTCTGAATCGTCGTCGTCGTCAGAGTCGTCGTCGTCAGAGTCGTCCTCGTCCGAGTCGTCGTCTGAGTCGTCCTCGTCGTCGGAGTCCTCGTCCGAATCATCATCGTCCGAGTCGTCCTCGTCCGAGTCGTCCTCGTCGTCGTCCGCAGCAGCCGAGTCATCGAGTTCGTCGATGTCGACTCCGTCGAGGTCACCCGCATGCAGCACCCGCGGCTCGGCGGCGAGTTCGTCGTCGTCGAGGTCGTCGTCGTCATCGTCGAGGTCGTCGTCTTCGTCGATGTCATCGAGATCGTCGTCTGATTCGTCATCGATCGTTGTCGCATCGGCGCCGTCAGCAGCGGCCGCGGCCGCCTGCGCCGCGAGCTCCACCTGGTGGGCGCGGTAATCGGCGAGACGCTCGGCCCACGGCACCCATTCGGGGGCGAGCAGCGCTCCGTCGCCGGGCAGCAGCTCGAGCTCGAGAACCGTCGGCTCCTCGTCGTCGACGCGCGCGACCGTGACGGTCCAGAACCAGCCCGGGTACCCGGGAAGTCGGTTCTCGAAGCGCAGCGATACAGAGCCGCCCTCGTCGGGGATGTAATCGGCTGCGGGTCCGACGGTCGACGGCGGAGTGATCTCGTGCAGCGCGGCGAGCGCGAGATCGTGAGCGTCGATCAGACGCTGGTCTACATCAGGCTTCGAGGTCATCGGCTACCTTGCGCAGAACTGCCGCGATCTTGCGGCCCTGGGCCGACGAGGGGTACCGGCCGCGTCGCAGATCGCCACCCATCCCGTCGAGGAGCTTCACGAGATCCTCGACGATGATCGCCATGTCGTCTGCCGGCTTGCGCTTCGCCTTCGCGAGGCTCGGCGGGGCTTCGAGCACCCGCACGGACAGCGCCTGGAGGCCGCGCTTGCCATCGGCGACACCGAATTCCACGCGTGCACCCGCCTTGACTGCCGCGCCCGTGGGCATGGCGGAAGCGTGCAGGAAGACGTCTTGGCCGTCATCGCTGGCGATGAAGCCGAAACCCTTGTCTTCGTCGTAGAACCTGACCTTGCCGGTGGGCATGGGAGAAACCTCGCTGAGTCGGTGTGGAGCTGGATCGGACGCACGTGTGCGACCACCCCCAGCCTACCGGTCGCGGGGCAGGGAATCCGTAGGTCACGATGCGGAACCGTCAGACCCTGCAACGACTAGGCTGAGACGGATGAGCACCAAGAGTCCCGAACCTGAGGTTCCCGTTCGCCGCATCGATCGCATTTTGGCGTTCACGGCACTCGGACTCGCCGCGGCGTCCATCATCTGCTTCTTCGCGATCATCATCGGCACCGCCGTCGGCATGCAGCAGCAGGACTTCGGCACCGGCGCCTGGCCGTTCATCGCCGCGATCCCCTACTGGGGGCTTCCGGCCGCGTTCGTCATGATCATCGTGCTCCTCGCCATGAGCTTCATCCGCAAGGGGCGCGCGGCATCGCGGCCCTGAGGTATCCGTCATGAGCACGCACGCCCGACCGCTGGCCGAATGGCTCTCTGCGGCGAGCGACGAGCAGCTCACCACTCTGTTCTCAGCGCGGCGTGTGCGCGCGGATGCCGGCTGGCAGGACTTCTTCGATGCTGCCGAGGCACTCCTCGATCCGGCGTCGATCACGCGGGTCCTGCCCCTCCTGACGCATGCCGAGGCCGTGACACTTCTCGCGGCCGCGACGGCCCCTGCCACAGAGCACGCCGCACAACGGGCGACGCTCGAGAGCCTCGCACTGTTGCGCCCCGACGGTGCGCCCTTCCCACCGGTCGGCACCGCGATCGCGGATCGACCGGAGCCCACTCCACTCAGCCTTTCGGCACCGACGCCTGCGACCGATGCCGAGACCGCCCATGCGGCCGAGCGGGCCTTCACGACGGTCTCCGCCCTCGCCGATCTGCTGCTGCTCGCACGGGAGAAGCCCTTCGCGCTGCTTGCCGGCGGCAACGTCAGCGCCGGAGAGAAGCGGCAGCTCAGCGATTCGGGCGTCACCCCTGAATCGATCGACGCACTGATCGCGATCGCGATCGACTCGGGCCTCGTCGCGCCCGATGCTCGCAGGCTGCGCACAACGCCCCGGACCGAGGAGTGGCTGCGATCACCCGTGGCGGATCGGTGGAGCGTGCTCGTGGAGGGGTTCCGCGACGCTCTCCCCCGCGGGGTGCGCACGTCAGACGGCGGGTGGCTGCCCACGACGACCTGGGCGCAGGCGCATCCGTGGGATCCCGCGTGGTCCGATCGCAGCACCGCCCTGCTCGAGCGCGCTCGTCTGCTCGGGCTCATCGCCGACGGCGGCAGCGAACCCGCATGGGCGGCCTCGATCCGCCGAGGCGAGAGCGTCGACGCCGCTGCGCTCGTCGCACTGCTCCCGAACGAGGTCGATCGCATCTTCCTCCAGAACGACCTGAGCGCGATCTCGCCCGGCCCTCTCGCCCCCGGGCTCGACGTGCGGCTGCGCACGATCGCCGCGAGAGAGTCCGCCGCCCAGGCATCGACCTATCGCTTCACCCCCGAATCGATCGCCCACGCGCTCGTCGCCGGCGAGACCGAGCAGTCGATCCTCGAGTTCCTCGAATCCCTCTCGCTCACCGGCATCCCTCAGCCACTCCGCTACCTCGTCACCCAGACCGCGCAGCGACACGGCCTGGTTCGCGTGTCGATCGACCCCGAGACCGGACGAACGCGCATCGAGAGCAGCGACCAGCATCTGATCGAGGCGATGGCCGTCGATCAGGGGCTGCGGCCGCTGGCCCTCACGAAGCACGTCGATTCTCTGACGACGCGCGTCGGGCGCGACACCGTCTATTGGGCGCTGACAGACGCCCGGTACCCGGCGACGCTCGTCGACGAGGACGGACGCGCGATCGCCCGTGAACGGAATCCGATCTCCGAGGCGATGCCCGAACCCGCGCCCGACTACTCCTCGCTCATCGCCGCGATGCGCTCGCACCAGGGGCCGGACGCGGACGCCGCCTGGCTCGATCGCGAGCTCGAGGCCGCGGTCCGGGCGAAAGCCGTGCTGCGCGTGAGCGTCGGCATGCCTGATGGCTCGACGAGAGAGCTGATCCTCGAAGCCACCGGGCTCGGCGGAGGACGCCTCCGCGGCCGGGATCGCGCGGCGGATGTCGAACGCACACTTCCGGTGTCGAGCATCCGCGCCGCCGTCGTGATACCCCAGTAAACTGGACAGCTATGTCTGATGGACCCCTGATCGTCCAGAGCGATCGCACAGTGCTGCTCGAAGTCGCCCACTCCGACGCGGAGAGCGCCCGCCACGAGCTGGCGATCTTCGCCGAGCTCGAGCGCGCGCCCGAGCACATCCACACCTACCGGATCACGCGGCTCGGACTGTGGAACGCGCGTGCCGCAGGGCACACCGCCGAAGACATGCTCGAGACGCTCGACCGCTGGTCGCGCTTTCCCGTGCCGCCGTCGGTCGCAGTCGACCTGCGCGAGACCGTGAACCGGTACGGCCGCCTCGTGATCGAGCGTGACGACGAGGGCACCCTGATCCTGCGGTCGACCGACCCCGCCGTGCTCGCCCAGGTCGCGAACAACAAGCGCATCCAGCCGCTGCTGATCGGCCACCCGGCGCCCGACACCTTCGTGGTCGACGCGTGGGCCCGCGGGCAGATCAAGCAGGAGCTGCTGAAGATCGGCTGGCCGGCCGAGGACCTCGCCGGGTACACCCCCGGCACCCCGCACGAGATCGAGCTCGCCGAGGACGGCTGGCAGATCCGGCCCTACCAGCAGGATGCCGTCGACGCCTTCTCGAAGGACGGCTCTGGCGTCGTGGTGCTGCCGTGCGGCGCAGGCAAGACGATCGTCGGCGCCGCCGCCATGGCCGCGACCAAGACCACCACGCTGATCCTCGTGACCAACACCGTCTCGGCCCGACAGTGGCGCGACGAGCTGCTCAAGCGCACGAGCCTCACCCCCGAGGAGATCGGCGAGTACTCCGGCCAGGCCAAGGAGATCAAGCCGGTCACCATCGCGACCTACCAGATCCTCACGGCGAAGCGGAAGGGCGAGTACGCCCACCTCGCGCTGCTCGACGCCCTCGACTGGGGCCTCATCGTCTACGACGAGGTGCATCTGCTGCCCGCCCCCGTGTTCAAGCTGACAGCCGATCTCCAGGCGCGGCGCCGGATCGGCCTCACCGCCACGCTCGTCCGCGAGGACGGCCGCGAGGGCGACGTGTTCAGCCTGATCGGGCCCAAGCGCTTCGACGCTCCGTGGAAGCAGATCGAGGCTCAGGGATTCATATCCCCCGCCGTCTGCTACGAGGTGCGGGTCGACCTGCCGCCGGACGACCGACTCGAGTACGCCGCTGCGACAGACGACGAACGGTACCGTCTCGCCGCATCCGCACCGGCGAAGATCGCGGCCGTGCGAGAGCTCATCGCGAAGCACAAGGACGAGCGGATCCTCGTGATCGGCCAGTACCTCGACCAGCTCGACTCGCTCTCGCAGTCGCTGAACGCACCGCAGATCACGGGCGCCACGCCCATCGACGAACGCGAAGAGCTCTACCGCGCCTTCCGCGAGGGAGAGATCTCGCTGCTCGTGGTGTCGAAGGTCGCGAACTTCTCGATCGACCTCCCCGAGGCATCCGTCGCCATCCAGGTGTCGGGTTCGTTCGGCTCGCGACAGGAGGAGGCCCAGCGCCTCGGCAGGCTCCTGCGCCCCAAGCAGTCCGGCCGCACCGCGAGCTTCTACACGCTGGTCGCGCGCGACACGATCGACCAGGACTACGCCCAGAATCGCCAGCGGTTCCTCGCCGAACAGGGGTACAGCTACACGATCATGGACGCCGACGCGATCGCCGCCTGACCACCTGCGGGCCCTCCGCACGGCACCGCTACGCGGAGGGCGAAAGCGCCGCTCCGACGGATAATCAGCATCCGCATGGCCGAAGTCACCATAATGGGGACATGACTGATGCGCGCATCCTGGTCGTCGACGACGAACCCAACATCCGCGACCTGCTCTCGACAGGTCTCAGCTTCGCCGGGTTCCAGGTGAAGACGGTGGCCAATGGTGCCGCCACCATCTCGGCGGTGCTCGAGGAGGAGCCGGACCTCATCATCCTCGACGTCATGCTTCCCGACATGAACGGGTTCAGCGTGACCAAGCGCCTTCGCGGCGCCGGCTTCACCGCTCCGATCCTGTTCCTCACCGCGAAGGACGGCACCGACGACAAGATCGAGGGGCTCAACGCCGGCGGCGACGACTACGTCACCAAGCCGTTCAGCCTCGACGAGATCGTCGCCCGCGCCCAGGCGATCCTGCGCCGCACCATGCAGGCCGACGAGGAGTCGATCATCCGCGCCGGCGAGCTGTCGATGGATCAGGACACCCACGACGTGCACGTGGGCAAGGAGTCGATCGAGCTCAGCCCGACCGAGTTCAAGCTGCTGCGCTATCTGATGCTCAACCCCAACCGCGTGCTGTCGAAGGCGCAGATCCTCGACCACGTCTGGGAGTACGACTTCAACGGGGATGCCGGCATCGTCGAGAGCTACATCTCGTACCTCCGTCGCAAGATCGACCCGCACACCGAAGAGTCGGTGATCCAGACGAAGCGCGGCTTCGGATACATGCTCAAGGTCGGCAAGTAGTCCGGCTCGCCGCCCCACGCTGACGCCGCACAGCATCCGTCTCCAGGGAGGTCCGCATGGCGCACAAGCCTGACGCGATCACCCAGTGGTGGCGGTCGATCAGCCTGCGCGCCAAGGTGACCGGCGTCACCGTCGCGGTGCTCGCGCTCGGGCTCCTGGCCGCGGGAATCGGCACTGCGCCGATCCTGCGCAACTCGCTCATCGACAACATCGACTCGCAGCTGCCGGCGCTGGTCTCGGCCGATCTCGCCGACCGCTATTTCGAGGTGACCGTCGAAGACGGCGTGACCATCTACACGCCGAGCGACTCGCCCAGGGACTTCTTCGTCGCCATCTACGACGCCGAAGGCGTGCTGCAGACGACCACCGGGAACTCCGCCAACGGGCAGCCGCTCTTCCCCGCGACGTACTCGCCTCTCGACGTGCAGGCGAACGAGGACACGCCGTTCACGAT
Organism: Microbacterium sp. WCS2018Hpa-9; assembly: GCF_031843745.1. Lineage (NCBI taxonomy): Bacteria > Bacillati > Actinomycetota > Actinomycetes > Micrococcales > Microbacteriaceae > Microbacterium > Microbacterium sp. WCS2018Hpa-9. The sequence goes on along the minus strand of NZ_JAVTIY010000006.1, from coordinate 184,578 downwards.
GGAGGGCACCGAGGGATCGAGCTTCCGCGCGGCCGTCGCGCGCGTGCCCGGAGAGGGTGACGGCTCGCTGCGGATCCAGATCGTGGCGATGCCGCTCGAGTACGCGGATCGCGTCATCAGTCAGTACTTCGGCATCTACATCACGGTCGCCTTCGTCACCATCTTCCTGGCCGCGCTGCTGACACGAGGGCTCGTGACTCTGACGTTCAGACGGCTCGGGCAGGTCGAGTCCACGGCCATGTCGATCGCCGCTGGCGACTTCACGCAACGCCTCACCGATCTCGAGCCGACGACCGAGGTCGGCCGCCTCAACAGCGCGATCAACACGATGCTCGATCGAGTCGACGGATCGCTCGCGCAGCGCGACCGCACCGTGCAGCACATGCGGCGCTTCATCGGCGATGCCAGTCACGAGCTGCGCACACCCCTGGTGAGCGTGCGCGGGTATGCCGAGCTCTACCGGATGGGCGCGATCAAGGGCGAGGAAGACACCGCGCGCGCCATGGAGCGCATCGAGAAAGAGGCGATCCGCATGGGTGTGCTCGTCGAGGACCTTCTCGCGCTCGCGCGCCTCGACGAAGAGCGCGAACCCGAGATCGAGGCACTCGACCTGCGCCCCATCGCTCGCGACGCCGCCCTCGATCTGCGCGCTGCGGCTCCGGCGCGCACCGTGACCGTCGTCGATCGCACGGTCGAAGCACCGCTGATCGATGTCACCACCCGGTCGACGCCCGTCGTGCCCGCCGCCCCCGAGACTCCCGCTCCCCGTGGACTCTCACGCGGGACGCTCGCCCGTCTGCGGCGTCGCTCGCGAAGCTCCGCGGCGGACGTGCCCGCGATCGACTTCACCGAAGCCGCTGACATCCCGGTGCGCACTCCGCCGATCGTGCTCGGCGAGGAGAACAAGGTGCGTCAGGTGGTCACGAACCTGCTCGGTAACGCGCGTCGCTTCTCACCCGAGGAGAGCCCGATCGAGATCGTCGTCGACGCGGATCGCGTGCGGGGCACCGCCAGCATCGCGATCGTCGACCACGGCGAGGGAATCCCGCCCCAGATCCGCGAGCAGATCTTCGAGCGCTTCTGGCGCGCCGACACCTCACGAGCACGCGAGACCGGTGGGTCCGGACTCGGGCTCGCGATCGTGTCCTCGATCGTGAAGGCGCTGCACGGAAGCGTCGCGGTGTCGGAGACGCCCGGTGGCGGAGCGACGTTCACCGTCACCCTGCCCCTCGCCCCCTCTCGCGCGACCCCCGCCCACCTTCTCGAGGACACCCAGCCGCTCGACCGGCTCGACCTCTGACCCGCACCCCGCGCTCCTGCACGGGGCTCCTGCACGGTGACCTGCCTGCGCGGGTTCTCCACAGCGCGTGTCGCGAGGTGCGCTCGCACCCGCATCCGAGAATCACCTCTCCCCTATCGTCAGAGCACCAATCGAGAGGAGTTCCCATGTCCGTCATCACCGTCGACACCGAAGCCGTAGGTGCCGCGCAAGGCGCGGCGCTGGCCACGATGGAGCGTCTGCAGACCGAGTCCGCGACGCTCATGGCACAGCTCACGCAGCTGCAGGCAACCTGGGTCGGCACCGCGTCGGCCGCATTCCAGTCGTGTGCCGAGGAGTGGCGTGGAGCGCAGCTGCACGTCGAGCAGGTGCTCGAATCGATCGGGCACTCGCTGGGCAGCGCGGCGACGCAGTATGCAGACGCCGATCAGTACTCGGCGAGCCTGTTCCACTGATCCACGGGTTCGATCACCCTCTAACGCAGAAACGCCCCGACCGAGGTCGGGGCGTTTCTGTCAGTGCTGATGGATCAGAAGTCCATGCCACCCGACGGGTCACCCATCGGAGCTGCGGCCTTCTCAGGCTTGTCAGCGACGACGACCTCGGTGGTGAGGAAGAGCGCCGCGATCGACGCTGCGTTCTGCAGAGCCGAGCGGGTCACCTTCGCCGGGTCGATGATGCCTGCGGCGAACATGTCGACGTACTCGCCCGTTGCCGCGTTGAGGCCCTGACCCGAGGGAAGCTCGGAGACCTTGTTCGCGACGACACCCGGCTCGAGACCGGCGTTGAGAGCGATCTGCTTCAGCGGAGCCTCGATCGCGACGCGAACGATGTTCGCACCGGTCGCCTCGTCGCCCGTGAGCGAGAGAGCGTCGAGAGCCTTGGTGCCCGACTGGATCAGCGCGACGCCACCACCGGGGACGATGCCCTCTTCGACGGCTGCCTTCGCGTTGCGGACGGCGTCCTCGATGCGGTGCTTGCGCTCCTTGAGCTCGACCTCTGTTGCCGCGCCGGCCTTGATGACGGCGACGCCACCTGCAAGCTTGGCGAGGCGCTCCTGCAGCTTCTCGCGGTCGTAGTCGCTGTCGGTGTTCTCGATCTCGCGACGGATCTGCGTGACGCGACCCTCGATCTGGTCTGCCTCACCGGCACCCTCGACGATCGTGGTCTCGTCCTTGGTGACGATGACCTTGCGAGCACGACCCAGCAGGTCGAGCGTGGCGTTCTCGAGCTTCAGGCCGACCTCTTCGGTGATGACCTGACCACCGGTGAGGATCGCGATGTCCTGCAGCTGCGCCTTGCGACGGTCGCCGAAGCCGGGAGCCTTGACGGCGACCGACTTGAAGATGCCCTTGAGCTTGTTGAGCACGAGAGTCGCGAGAGCCTCGCCCTCGACGTCCTCGGCGATGATGACGAGCTCCTTGCCGTCCTGGATCACCTTGTCGACGATGGGCAGAAGGTCCTTGATGTTCGAGATCTTCTGGTTCGCGATCAGGATGTAGGCGTCTTCGAAGACGGCCTCCTGGCGCTCCGGGTCCGTCACGAAGTACGGGTTCAGGTAGCCCTTGTCGAAGCGCATGCCCTCGGTGAGCTCGAGCTCGGTGCCGAAGGTCTGCGACTCCTCGACGGTGACGACGCCCTCCTTGCCGACCTTGTCGATCGCCTCGGCGATGAGCTCGCCGATGGCGGGGTCAGCAGCCGAGATGGAAGCGGTGGCGGCGATCTGCTCCTTGGAGTCGATCTCCTTCGCGCTGGCGAGGAGCTCCTCGGTGATGGCCGCGACGGCCTTCTCGATGCCGCGCTTGAGCGAGATCGGGTCGGCGCCGGCTGCGACGTTGCGCAGGCCTTCGCGGACCAGAGCCTGAGCGAGCACCGTGGCGGTGGTGGTTCCGTCACCGGCGACGTCGTCGGTCTTCTTGGCGACCTCCTTGACGAGCTCCGCGCCGATCTTCTCGTACGGGTCGTCGAGCTCGATCTCCTTGGCGATGGAGACACCGTCGTTCGTGATCGTGGGGGCGCCCCACTTCTTCTCCAGAACGACGTTGCGACCGCGCGGGCCGAGGGTCACCTTGACCGCGTCAGCCAGGATGTTGAGGCCGCGCTCGAGGCCGCGTCGGGCCTCTTCATCGAAAGCAATGATCTTTGCCATGAGTTTTTTCGTCCCTCCTGGACGTAGACGTTGGGTTTAGCACTCAGAGTGTGAGAGTGCTAACGCCATTCTGGCACTCGACCCCATCGAGTGCAAGCTGCGCGAAACGACCGCGCGGCGGTCTACGGGGCAGGAGTCTCTGCGGGCGTCTCAGGCGCGGTCGTCGCACGATCGAGTCCGATGACGACCGTGAGCTGCTTCGCGCCCGTGTCGTTGAGGTCGGAGTAGAAGTCGCTCTGCTCGACCTGGGCGCCGCCGATCAGGTTCGCGAGGCCGATGGCCGCGAGCTCGTCCTCTTCGGCGATGTAGTACACCGTCGTCGTCGAGAAGTCCTGGCTCGCGCTGTCGCTCGCGAACACGACATCTGCCGCCCAGCCGTTGTTGATGAGCACGTCGCGCATCTGCTCGTCGAGACCCTCGTCCGGCGATGCGTTGAGGATCATCACCGAGTAGGTGACGTCGACGACACCGGTCTCGACGGGTGCCGGGCTCGCCGTCGGGACGGCCTCGGGGAAGAGGCTGATGCGCCCCATCACCACGAGAGAGCCGAAGATGCCGCCGATGATGAGCACGAGAGCGGCCACGAAGGACCAGAGGAGCACCACCCAGCCGTTCATCCCGGGGGCTTCGGCGCGGTGCGCTCCGACGCGTCCGGACGATCGGGGGACGTCGTCGAATCGATCTCGGCTGAGCTTTGACACTCCTCGATGCTAATGGCACCGACCCGTGTATCCGTATCGAGCGGCAGCGGCGCGTGGCGCGAGCCCCGTCAGCTCACGAAGCCCGGCGTGCGTGTGGCCCGCTGGAACGACCTCGCGTCACGGATGCGACGCAGCCGTCGCACGAGCATCGGGTCGTACTCCAGCGCTGCCTCCGACTCGATCAGACGACCGAGGAGCTGGTAGTAGCGGGTCGCACTCATGCCCAGTTGGGCGCGGATGACCTCTTCCTTCGCGCCACCGTGCCGCGGCCACGCGGTCTCGAGCGCGAGGATCGCGCGATCCCGCTCGCTCAGATCTCCCAGCATGTGACCAGATTAGGTCGCGGAAGCGCCGACTCCGGTGCGCCACTCCCACCATCTGCCGAGCGGATCAGCCGTCGCGCGCACTTCGCCGTCGAGCGCCACGACGAAGCCGGGCCACTCCTCGGCGACCACGGGCGGCCGCCATACGTCGAGCAGTGCCGGAGGATCGATCGTCACCCAGCGTGCGTCGAGACCTCTGATGCGCTCGACGAGCGCCGTGCGCGCCTCTCGCGGGATGTGCACGAGCACGCCGGGCGTCGTGATCACCAGAGTCGCGCCCCGGGGTGCCTCGGCCGCGAGCGCGTCGATCCGCTCGAGCGCGTCGCCGGCGACGAGGCGGGGCGGATCGGATGCCGCGATGTCGAGCGCGGCTCTCACCCGCTGCTCCCGCCCTTCCTCCCCCGGCCAGACGAGTCCCTGCAGCCAGCGCCGATCGCGGTCGACTCGCGCGTCGAGAGGCGCGAGGTCGATGCCGGCACGCCAGACGATGTCCGGCATCCTCATGGTGGGGAGGTGCCCGTCGACTCTGCTCTGCAGCACGACGGTGCTCGGCCCGTCCGCCGGATCGAGTGACGCGCGCAGCCGACCGTCGGAGCCGACGAATCGGTACGAGTAGCGATCGGGGTAGAGGCACAGGCCGGCAGAGGCTCCGACCTCGAGCAGGGCGATCGGCCCGTCGATCTCGGACAGCACCGGGAGCAGCGGGGCGAGCCGGAGCGGCTCGTTGGTCTGCAGACGCCGGTCGCTGCATTCGCTCACGATCTCGTCGGCGCGTGAGAGCACGAACGCACGCCAGGCGTCGTAGCGGTCGAGGCCGACGCCCAGCATCCGCGTCACGGCGAACACGAGTGGCGGCTGCCTGCGATTCTCGGGAATCCGAGCGAGCACCGCCTGCATCTCGGGGTCGTCCGCCACCCCGGACGCCCAGTCGACATAGAGGTCGCTGCGCCCCGGTGCTTCCTCATCGGCGAAGCGCCGGTAGCGCAGCCGCACGGCATCCGTCATGCATCCATTGTCTCGTGACGCCGACCGCCTCTGAACGCGAGAGAATGGAGCAGACCCCAGGAGGACCTATGTCGTACAGCGTGGACAAGACCGAAGAAGAGTGGCGCGAAGAGCTCGGCGAGGAGCAGTACGCCGTGCTCCGCGAAGCCGCGACCGAGCGCGCCTGGACGGGCGAGCTGCTCGACGAGGGCCGTGCCGGTCTCTACACCTGCGGCGCCTGCAACGCCGAGCTGTTCAAGAGCGGCACCAAGTTCGACTCCGGGTGCGGGTGGCCGAGCTTCTACGAGTCGATCCGCCCCGACGCGGTGCAGCTCATCGAGGACACGACCCTGGGCATGGTGCGCACCGAGGTGCGTTGCGCGAACTGCGGCTCGCACCTGGGGCATGTCTTCCCCGACGGCTTCGGCACGCCGACCGGCGACCGCTACTGCATGAACTCCATCGCCCTGAACTTCACGCCCGAAGAGTCGTGAGCGCCCTCGAGGCCGTTCGCGCACGGCAGTCCTCCTCGAAGGTCACCGACGAGGCGCCGTCGCGCGACGAGCTGCTGAAGCTCGTCGCAGCCGCCGGACGCGTCGCGGATCACTCGTCGCTGCGCCCGTGGCGTCTGATCGAGCTGCGCGGATCCGACCGAGAGCTGCTGGGCGCCGCGATCGCCAAGGCCGAGGGCGACAAGTCTCCCTCGACGAAGCCGCTTCGCGCTCCGCTGCTGATCGCGGTCGTCGCCAGCTACCGCAGGAGCGAGAAGGTCCCCCGCTGGGAGCAGGAAGCCGTCGCCTCCGGAGTCGCCCACATGCTCAGTCTGCTGCTCGACGAGGCCGGCTTCGGCGTGCTGTGGCGCACAGGCCACTACACGCGCTCGAAGGCCGTCGCCAAGGCCCACGGCCTCGGCAAGAACGAGGAGCTGCTCGGGTGGCTGTATGTCGGGGGCAAGCCCGCTGGCCGCAGGCCCGGTCGCCGCAAGCCCGTCGATGCCCGCGGCCTCGTGACGCGGATGCCGAAGCCCAAGCCGAAGGCGAAGCCCGAGCCGAAGGCGAAGAAGAAGAAGTAGGTCAGCGCCGCCTGCGGCGGGGCAGCGCGACGGCGACGGATGCCACCGCGACGACCACCATCCCGATGATCTGCCAGGGCGCGGGGCCCGAGGCGGCCGGCCAGATCAGGTCGATGGTCACCGAGGTGGCGAGCTGGCCCAGCACCGATCCGAGTCCCATCAGCAGCACCCCGGTGTGCGCGACGATGAAGGTGCCGAGCAGGATGTACGCGGCGCCGAGGAATCCGCCGAGGTACAGCCACGGCTCGGCGGGCGGCGCATCGGGCAGACCGCGCACCGCGAGGCTGATGCCGGATGCGGCAAGCAGGGCCACGGTGCCGGCGACGAAGCTCATGAAGGTCGCCGCGAGGGGTGAGCGCACGCGCTGCGACAGTCGGCCGTTGGTCGCAGCCTGCCAGGCGATGCCGACACCCGCCGCGAACGGCAGGAGGAGCATCCAGAGCGGCGCCGTGGTCAGCACGTCACCGCTCAGCGAGATGCCGACCGCGGCGAGCGCGAGCGCTCCTCCCAGCACGCGCCCCGGCGTGATCGCGACGACTCCGGCCGGACCGAATCCGATGCGGTCGAGCACGAGCCCGTGCAGGGTCTGGCCTGCGACGACTCCGACCGTGAACAGCGAGACGCCGAGCACGCCGGCCGTGATGCCCTGAGTCGAGACGGTGAGCGCGCCGCAGGCGCCGCCGAGCAGCATCCAGAACGGGATCGTGCGATCGCGGATGCCGCCGAGCAGGCGTCCGACGCCTCGACGCGCCGCGGGAATGCAGACGATCACCATCGCGAGAGCCGCGAGCCCCACCGAAAAGGAGATGAGGCCGGCCACGATGCCGTTGTCGACCTCGATGCCCAGCACGCCGTTGATGCGCGCCTGGATGGCCGTCATGACGCCGATCGCCACTGCCCCGCCGAGCGCGAGGGGCGGAGGCAGTCGACGGGCCTGGGTCACCTGTCGACCCTAGCCGAGCCCGGACAGCCACCCCGCCCCGCGCACGATGTCGGTGGCGGGGCGTACCCTGACGGCATGTGCGCGAGTTACGGACTTGACCCCCGGTTCACCGACACCGAACTCCTGGCCGCCGCCGATGAGGCGGTGCTCGACGGTCTCCGCGGCTGGGCCGAGCAGAACGCGCGCGAGACCGTGCGCCCCACGGGCAGGAACCTGCGCAACCTCAACCCGATCGTGGTGCAGCCCGAAGCCGAGCCCGTGCTCGAACCCGCCTGGTGGGGCTTCCTCATCGGCGGAGAGCCCTCGAAGTTCCCGTCGATCAACACGCGCTCCGAGCGGCTGCAGGAGCGCCCCGGCGGGTTGAAGACCCGAGCTCTCGTGCCCGCGACGAGCTGGTACGAGATGAAGAAGCCCGAGCGCGTCTGGCACGAGTTCGTCGTCGACGACGGTGCGCTGTTCGGAATGGCGGCTGTCACCCAGCGGGGGCGCACGGCCGATGGCGAGTCCTTCACCTGCTACTCGATCGTGATGCGCCCGGCTCCCCCGCATCTCGCCGGCATCCACGATCGGATGCCGTTGCTGATCCCCGCGGCTCTGAGCGACGACTGGCTGACCGCCGAGCCCACGAAGGAGATCATCGACGAGGCTCTGCTCGCGGCGGCCGCGATCGACGAGCGCGTGCAGGCTGCGCCACGCGCAGACGACAAGGGTGCGGATCGGCTGTTCTGAGCGTGGACTCTGCACAGCTGGGCGCCGCCGCCACTGACCGCGCCGAAGAACTTCCGGGCGCGGAGCGCGACAACCCGTTCGGCCCCGAGTGGGATGTCTACAAGGTGCGAGGGCGAGTCTTCCTGCTGATCCCCCTCGACGGCACAGGGCGCGTGACGCTCAAGTCCCACCCCGACGACTCCGTCGCGTTGCGAGAGACGTTCGCCGACATCGTGCCCGGCTACCACATGAACAAGAAGCACTGGATCACTCTCATGCCGGGGCCATCGCTCGAAGAGGACCTCGTGACCGAACTCGTCACCGAGTCGTACCGGCTCGTGGTCGAGAAGCTCCCCCGAACGCAGCGGCCGGTCGACCCTGAGCTGTTCGGGCGCCCCGCCGACTGAGAACGGCCAGACCCACGGCATCCGCCGAGAGGATGACCCCTGACGTTCATGGAACGGTACCCAGGGAGGACGCGGGGGCGAGCCGACCGTCGATAGCGTCGTAGACATGATCACAGCAGAAGGCCTCACGAAGAGATTCGGAGACAAGACAGCCGTCCAGGACGTGTCGTTCACGGTGCAGCCGGGCACGGTCACGGGGTTCCTCGGGCCGAACGGCGCGGGCAAGTCCACCACGATGCGCATGATCGTCGGCCTGGACCGGCCGACCTCGGGCATCGCGACCGTCGGCGGGCGCGAATACCGCAAGCTCCGCGCCCCACTCACCGAGGTGGGAGTGCTGCTCGATGCCAAGGCCGTGCACACGGGCCGCACCGCGCGCAATCACCTGCGTGCGATGGCGGCGACCCACGGCATTCCCGCATCCCGCGTCGACGAGGTCATCGACCTCGCAGGCATCGGTCCCGTGGCCCGCAAGCGTGCGGGCAAGTTCTCGCTCGGCATGGGGCAGCGGCTAGGAATCGCCTCGGCCCTGCTCGGCGATCCGCACACGCTGATCCTCGACGAGCCGGTCAACGGCCTCGACCCCGAGGGCGTGCGCTGGGTGCGCCAGTTCGTCCGTCACGCGGCATCCGAGGGACGCACCGTGCTGCTCTCCAGCCACCTGATGAGTGAGATGGCGCAGACCGCCGATCACGTCATCGTGATGGGCCGGGGCAAGGTGCTCGCCGATGCTCCTCTCGAGGAGCTCGTGCGCGCCTGGACGACCAACACCGTGCGTGTTCGCACGCCGCGAGCCGCCGACCTGGCTGCCGCAGTGGGCGGTCCGTCCGTCGAGATCGTGAGCTCCGCCCCCGATCTGATCGACATCGTCGGCCTCCCCGCATCGCGCATCGGCGATCTCGCCGCAGAGCGCGGCATCCCCCTGCACGAACTCACCCCGACCACCGGATCGCTCGAAGACGCCTACCTCGCCCTCACCGGCGACTCGGTCGAGTACCGGACGAAGGAGATCTCATGACCGTCCAGGCTCCGCCCCTCCGGCGTCAGCACGTCGACACCGATCGTCGGCTCACGTTCGTCCGCGCCGTGCGCGGCGAGTGGATCAAGCTGGCCACGCTCCGTTCGACCTGGTGGTCGATCGGCATCGCGGCGATCCTCACGATCGGCATCGCCGTGCTCATCGCCCAGGCGATCGACATGCCGGGCTTCGAACCCATCCAGGCCGTCGTCATGCCGATTCAGTTCACGATGCTGCTCGCCGGCATCCTCGGCGCGATCTCGGTGACGGGCGAGTACTCGACCGGAATGATCCGTTCGACACTCGCGGCCAACCCGAAGCGCGGATCCGTGCTGGGCGCCAAGGCGGTCGTGGTCGGGCTGTTCATGTTCGTGTCGTCGCTGGTCATCTTCTCCGCAGCGGCCGTAGCGGTCTCCGCCGTCGTCGCCTCGCGCGATCAGGGAATCGACTGGGCCGACCCTTCAGCGTCGATCCTGCCCATCGTGGTCTCGTCGCTCGCGATGGCCGTGTTCGCCCTGATCGGTGTGGCGTTCGGATTCCTCCTGCGCTCGGGTGCCGGAGCGATCGCCGCGACCGTCGGTCTGCTGTTCGTGCTGCCGATCGTCGCGAGCTTCTTCGCGGTCGCCGGCGAGGCATGGGCCTGGGTCATGGACGCCGCGAGCTACCTCCCGGTCGCCGCAGCGCAGAGTGCGATCCTCCCCGAGGGCGCCGCTCTCGAGGGCCCGGTCGCTTACCTGACGCTGGCCGGCTGGGTCGTCGGCGGCATGCTCGCCGCCTGGGCCGTGCTCCGCACTCGGGACGCGTGAGCTCGATGCACCACGATGCAGCCGCGTAGAGTCGGCCAGTGACCCGCACGCGCAGCCGCAGCACCTCAGTCCACGAGGACGAGGGGCTGCGGCTGCCGCGTCCGCCCGGATTCCTCCGGCGCTTCTGGGCGCGTCATCCGGTCGTCGCAGACGTGGTGATCGCCCTCGTGTGTCTGCTGCTCTCGCTGGTTCCGGCCGGCATCATCACCCGCGATCTGCCGATTCCCCTGAGCATCGCGGTCTCGATCCTGGTGCCCGCCACCGTCGTCGCCGTCTGCGCGACTCTGCTCTGGCGCCGCCGCCGGCCGCTGGTGCCGTTCGTGGCCTCGTTCGCCCTCGAAGCGGCGTTCCTGTTCGCGCTGCAGCCCATCGGCTCTCCCGTTCTGCTCGTCACGTGCTACTCCCTCGCGGTGTACCGGTCTTCGCGGGCCGCCTGGACCGGCTTCGGCATCGCGCTCGCATCGCTCACCGCGTTCGCGGGGATCCTCATGCTGAGCGGTGTCATCACCCTTCAGGTCGCCGCCAACGCCGTCGTGATGTCGCTCGTGCTCGGCCTCATCGGCACGCTGATCGGCGTGAACGTGGGCGGACGCAAGCGCTACCTCGCTGCCGTGATCGACCGCTCCCGCCAGCTGCTCGTCGAACGCGATCAGCAGGCGCAGCTGGCCGCGGCGGGCGAGCGCGCCCGCATCGCCCGCGAGATGCATGACATCGTCTCGCACTCGCTCACCGTGATCGTCGCGCTGTCCGAGGGGGCGGCCGCGACACCCGATCCGGTGCAGGCACGATCAGCGGCGTCCTCCGCCGCGGAGACGGCGCGTAGCGCGCTCACCGAGATGCGTGCGATGCTCGGCGTCCTCAGAGCCGACGATTCGCCGCTGCCGCTCGCGCCCCTCGAGCCGACGCCTCCTCAGGAGACGGTCGCTGCGGCACAGCGAGCCGGCTTTCCGGTGTCGCTCTCGGTCACCGGGGCCGCCTCGCTCTCCCCCGCCCTGGCGCACGCGGTCGGGCGCATCGTGCAGGAGGGCGTGACGAACGCGATGAGGCATGCACCGGCAGCGACGTCGATCGAGGTCCGAGTCGTGCACGCCGCAGATGCGGTGACCATCGAGATCGTGAACGACGGCGTCGCCGGCCCTGTCGGCTCATCCGGGTTCGGCCTGCGCGGTCTCGCCGAGCGCGCAGCGCACTCGGGAGGAACCATCACCTCCGAACTCGTCGACGACGGGCGGTGGATGCTGCGCGCCGAGCTCCCCACGACGCCACCCGAACCGACAGACCGCGAACCGAAGGAACGACCATGACCGATCCGATCAGACTGCTCCTCGTCGATGATCAGGCACTCATCCGCGTCGGATTCCGCATGGTGCTCGACGCCGAGGCCGACATGGTCGTTGTCGGCGAAGCCGCGGACGGGCACGACGCGATCTTCCAGGCGGCCGAACTGCGCCCCGACCTCGTACTGATGGATATCCGGATGCCGGGGCTCGACGGGATCGCCGCGACCGAGGCCATCGTCCGCGAGCACCCGCAGACCCGCGTACTGGTGCTGACCACGTTCGATCTCGACGAGTACGCCTTCGGTGCGATCCGCGCCGGGGCGAGCGGATTCCTGCTGAAGGACGCTCAGCGGCACGAGATGATCGCGGCGATCCGCGCGATCCACAGGGGCGATGCCGCGCTCTCACCACGGATCACGCGGATGCTGTTGGAGCATGTGACGCCGACGCTCGGTGCGACGCCCGCACCGCAGACCCCCGGGATCGACGACGTCACGGAGCAGCTCACCGACCGTGAGCGCGACGTCTTCGTCGAGATCGCCCGCGGGCTCACCAACGCAGAGATCGCCCAGGCGTTGTTCGTCAGCGAATCGACCGTCAAGACGCACGTGGGCAGGATCCTCTCGAAGCTCGGATCCCGCGACCGCATCCACCTGGTGATCCTGGCGCATCGACTCGGTCTCGTCGACGACGATGCTCTGCCCTCCGGCCCCTGAGCCGGGGCGGAGGGCAGAGCGAGCACTCTCAGGCCTTCGCCGGGGTCCACTCCGAGACGCGGTTCAGAGCGTCGACCTCGTCAGTGGTCAGCTCGAGGCGCGCGCCGGCGAGGAGATCAGGAACCTGCTCGACCGTGCGGGCACTCGCGATGGGTGCGGCGACCGTCGGCTGAGCGCGCAGCCAGGCGAGCGAGGTCGCAGCGATCGAGGCGCCGTGCGCGTCGCCGATCTCCTCGAGGGTGTCGATGATCCGCAGCCCCGCCTCGGTCGCGTACTTCGCCGCGCCCGAGGCACGCGGGGACGTCTGTCCCTCGACGTCTACGGAGCGGTACTTGCCGGTGAGGAACCCACTCGCCAGCGAGTAGTAGGGCACGAGACTGAGGTCGAACTCCTGGGCCACCGGGATGATCGTCTCCTCGACGTCGTTGCGGTGCACGAGGTTGTAGTGCGGCTGGATGGCGACAGGCAGCGCGACCCCCGCGCGGCGGGAGATCTCGATCCACTCGCGGATGCGCTCGGCCGTGTAGTTCGAGACCGCGACGTGGCGCACGAGGCCGTCCGAGACGAGCTCCCCGAAGGCCGCGACCGTCTCTTCCAGTGGAACGGTCTCGTCGTCGAAGTGCGCGTAGTAGAGGTCGATCGTGTCGACGCCCAGGCGGGCGAGCGAGGCCTCGGCGGCCTTGCGCACGTTCGACGCCGAGAGGCCCTTGAAGTCCGGGTGCTGGCTCACCTTGGTCGCGACGACGACGCCCTCGGGCTTGCGAGACGCGAGCCATTCGCCGATGATCGTCTCGCTCTCCCCACCCGAATTGCCGGGCACCCAGGCGCTGTAGCCGTCTGCGGTGTCGATGAAGTCGCCGCCCCCGTCGACGAACGCGTCGAGCACCGCGAACGACGCATCGCGGTCGGCCGTCCAACCGAACACGTTGCCGCCGAGCGAGAGGGGGAAGACGTCAAGATCACTGTTTCCGATGCGAGTCATACTCGGGACAACCCGCAACCCCCGCACACTATTTCACGTGCGACGTCACATGCGGCGCGTCCCGCCGCAGGCCGGCGTCGTCAGCGCGCAGAACGCCGATAACCCGCTCTGACCGCAGCGCTCTCGGTGCGGAAGCACTCCTCGGGGTGTGTCGTGTTGTAGTGGCGCCCACCCGGGACGTGGTAGATGCCCGCGTATCCCTTGATCGGTGCCCAAACGGGGCAGGTGTTGAGCGCCACCGGGCCGATCCGTCGCACGGCCGGTGTCGGGTAGCCCATCACGCCCCACTCTGAGTGGTTGATCGTCCGGTTCACGGTCGGACCGGCATACCAGACCGTGTCCTCGCCGTTGAACCTGTACACCTGGTCTCCGGGGAATCGTGCCGCGACCGTCGGAGTGGGGAACCCCTCGGCCTCCCACTGCTGGTAGCTGATCGGTGTTCCCTTGCCGTTCGCGAAGTCGGTCAAGAAGGCGAGGCTCCCGTCCCACGAGAGTTTCACGAAGCCCTGCGTGGTGCGCCGCTCGAATGGCTGGAAGCCGGAGGCCCGCCACTCCTCGTAGGTGAGCGCGTGCCTGACGCCGCCTGGATCCTGCACGAACACCTGGTCGGACTTGGCCCACTGGTAGTAGATCGAGTCCTTGATCCATCCGGCGGTTCGTGGTTCGGGGCGCCCCGCGCGGTTCCACTCGTCGAGTGTGACGTGCCGCCAGATCCATCGCGATTGATCCGTGCCGAAGATCGTGACGGCGCTGATCGTGCTGGACCAGGCATACCTGACGTAGTCCGTGGGCGCCGGAGCCGGCTCCGGGAACCCCGCCGCCTGCCACTGCGACCAGTTGAGGGCGATGATCGTCGTCGGTGTCACGGCCCAGACTGTGCCGTCGTACTCGGTGAGGTAGTACTTGACCTGCTCAGCGGGCTGGCCCGTGCTGGTCGCGACGTAGTTCTCGAAGTCCACCGTTCTGGTGAACCCCTGTTGGCTCGGAGTGCCGCCGACCCAGAGGGAGACGTGCACGTGGGGTCCGTAGCCGGCCTCGCTGCCGAATCCCGATGCGCCCGAGTAGGCGATGATCTGCCCGCGTCTGACACGGGTACCGAGTGCGACGGCGCTCGACAGCAGATGCAGGTACCGAAGATAATTCCCGTCGTCTCCCCGGAGTGCGATGTAGCGACCGGTGGCGGTGGACGTCGAATCCTTGCGATCGATGATCACGCCGTCCGTCGCAGCTCGAATGGCCGTTCCGACGCCGACGGCGTAGTCGGTGCCCGGCTCACCGGAAGGCGGTTTGCGGTTCTTGTGCCCCTGCCAGGAACTCGAGATGCGAACATCGCCGCACGGACGCAGGTAGGTTCCTGCAGCGGTCGCGCTGAGCGTCGGAGCGAGCGCGTCTGCTCCGAGAGCGGCCGCTCCGAGCATGGCCCCCGCCGCAAGGAGCATGGTGCGGCGGGAGAGACCGGGCTCAGGTCGACGTGTCGAGGGAGACTCGTCTGCGTCCGCGTCGCACACTACTGATCCCCGCCCTCGTTCTCGCCCCGGATCAATCTCTGGATCTGCTCCTCCGGCATCTCGCTGATCGATCCGGATGCCAGCTCGAGCACGGGCGCAGACGGAGTTCCGCCGATCGTGCACAGAGAACGCCCGTCGATTCCCACCGTCTGAGCGGGAACGATGACAAGCCATTCCGGGGTCACCGTCCGCTGCTCGATCCGAGTGTTCTCGACATCGAATCGCACGTCGCTGCTGAAAGTCGACACAGTGGCGTCGATACAGATCTGGGCCAGCTCGTCGTGGGTGAAAGCTCCGTATCCCGCGTCAGCCGGAGGCGCCGGCTCAGGGACGGGCGCGTCCGTGGTCGCCACCGGCGCAGGGGTCGGAGGAGCTGTCGTCGCTTCGGGGCTCGGACTCGCGGTGGCGCTCGATGTGGGCGCAGGACCGGTCGATCCCGGCAGGCCCGCACACCCCGCGGTGACGGCGGCAATCGTGCCGAGGACTGCGGCAGCCGCGACCAGGCGCGCGATATAACGGGGACTCATACTTCCGAATGTAGTGGTTTATCAGGATCGGAGCACTCTTCCTTGCCGATCCGCGCGCCCGATCCCCCTTCGGAGCTCACAGAGGTTCGGGCGCGGGCGGCCTTTCTCACCGGCATGTGACAGAGGCCCGCATCCCCCAGTTCTTCTGCGGGACGCGGGCCTTCGCGTGTGGTGCCGACTACAGGACTCGAACCTGCAACCCCCGTATTACAAGTACGGTGCGCTACCAATTGCGCCAAGTCGGCAAGCCGCGAATTCACGCGGGCTTCGAGGCGGTGAGCGAGTTCGGTGTGGACCGATCCCGCGCATACCCCGCACATTCAATCGTGCCGAATGTGCATCAACGAGTCTAGAGCGTCCGAGGCTCTGCTTCCGCCGACCGTCGTCGACATGCAGGTGTCAGGGATACGGAGGTCTCTAGGCTTCGGGGATCCTGCCGAGGAATCGCTCCACTGTTTGCCCGACCACGATGTCCGGTCGCAATTCGTCGACGAGCGCCCAGTCGACGTCCGGGGCCCACTGGAAGTGGAACTCTCTGAAAAAGTGCTTCCCCCACCAGGAGAGCGAGCCGGCGAAATCGCCGATGCTGAAGAACGAGTTGCCGAACACGAGAACCTTGAGCGCACTCGGCGCTGTGTCGTTGACCCACCTGAACCGCCGCCCGATCGATCCGTTCTCGGGCGGGAAGTGCTTTTCCACCATCTCGAGGCCGCCACGATACGCGGAGACTTGATCCTCGCTCGGCTCGACGATCCGAGAGTAGATGGGCAGCCCGAAGCGCCCGCTGAGGTCACCGGTGGCGTACCGGACTTCGTCCATGCGAATCGCCTCGATGAGAGGCACCAGCTGCGGGTCGATCCGCGCAGCCAGGGCGGCGAAGACGCTCTGCGCTCCGGCCGCTGACAGATGCGTGTCGGCCATGAGGAACGGATCGTCTTCGCTGGACCACTGGTCGAAGGGTTCCAGACCGCTGACGTAGAAGTCTGTACCGCGGAGCCTGCTCTCGAGTTCCTGGAGCAGACGACTCGGCCCATCGATCTGCAGGAGCGCGTCAGCTCGAAGGGCAGTCAGCTTCTCGGGAAGAACAGTCTGCAGGTACCTGAGCCCACGCGCTTCGCATTGTTCTTGTCGCTGCGCGAACAGGTCGACCCATCGATCGACTCGAGAGAGGACCGCGTCATCGACAGGCGCTTGGTACTGAGAAAGCAGAGAGTTGCTCCCGCCTGTGAGGAAGAGGTGTCCGCGCAACCCGATAATCGCTGATCCATCCGGAGACGGCAATCCGGCCGGCAGAAGCACGGGCGTCATGCTGCCCGTCTTGACCCGGGCTTTCACGGCGTCAAGGTCGGCCGGGGACCACAGGGCGGGGGTCACATCCGCATTGAGTTCCTTGAGGGCGGCCTTCTTGAGGACGGTGAGATCGTGGGCTGTGAAGCGCAGCGCCTTCTCTCTGTCACCGCACTGCGCCTTCACCACAAGCCGACCGGATACGACATCGAGGGCCGTGAATCCTCGAGAACACCGCAGGGAGAAAGTGGCGTCTTGGTCTGTGACCTTCAGCAGGTCCTTGCGCGAGCCGCTCGGACTGGCTTCCCCCACGGGGGCACCGTCGAAGGCTGCGACGACGCGAACATCGCGGTTGTCCTGCGCGTCCACGTCAAAGACCCAGCCACTGATGGTCTGACTGTCGAAGTCAAAACGTTCCGCGTACCCATGCACCCGGCCAACTGTAGCGAATGCCTGTGTGCCGGGTTCGGACGCCGACGAACTACGACGCGGGCGTCTCCGAAGGAGCCGGCTCCGTGGTCTCGGTGGGCGTCGGGCTCGGGCTCGGCGTCGGGGTCTCCGTGGCGTAGTAGGCGTCGCTGGCGACGGTGAGCACGAACTGCGAGAACTCGCTCGGGTCGTCGAGCGCACCCACGTAGGCCTCGCCGTTCACGACGATCATCGGGGCTGCGGTGAGCACGAGATCTTCCGAGCCGACGAGCGGGCCCTCGAGTGCGCGCGAGGTCGCTTCCTTCGCCCAGGTGACGTAGTCCTGATCCTCGATGCACGAGCGGACGCTCTTGACGTTGTCAGACCCGACGGCGCCGGCGATCGCGGCGAGCTCGTCGTCGGAGAAGCCGTCGGTGTTCACCTCGGGCTGGTCGTCGAGCAGATCGTGGTTGAACGCGTAGAACTGCGCGGGCGAGTGCGTCGCGACGCAGGCCGCAGCTGCAGCCGAACGCAGCGAGTACTTGGTGCCGTTCGAGCTCGCGGTGAGCAGCGCGACCGGGTGGTAGGTGACTGTCGCCGCCCCCTCGGAGATCCAGTTGACGAGCTGACGCGCGTTCGCACGCTCGAACTCGCCGGCATCCGGCGACAGGTAGTCGACGTAGATGTGGATGTCGACCGTGCTCGACGTGGTGGGCTCCGGGGTCGGTGTGGCCTCGCCGCCCGCTTCGGTCTCCTCCGGGCTCGGGGCTGCGGCCGTGTCGTCCGACATCGCGGACGCGCTGATGTCCGAGACGAGGATGCCGTCGTCGTTCATGCCGCCTGGGTTCAGCTGAGGCTTCGACACCTGCGCCGATACGGCGAGGGTGATGGCGGTGCCGATGGCGCCCACGGCGACGATGGCGATCGCGCCGAGGATGATCCGTCGCATCACGCGCGCCCTCGACTGCTGGGCGTGCACCTTCTGGGCCTTCTCCCGCACAGCCTCACGCGTATTGCGAGTGCTGGGGACGTTCGGCGTCTCGTCGCTCGACATCGTTCCTCTAGACAGTCTCAGGGGGGCAGGGTGGCCCCGGACGCCACTCGGGCGGCGAACGCCGCGAAAGGCGGCCGAGATCGATGTTAACCAGCCAGGCTGAGAAATACCCAGATGGACGGGCTTCTGCCATACTGATTCCGACCCGATGAGGGGTCACGGTGGATCACTCCGCCGCTCTATCACTACGGATCGTCCGGCACGTACCTGCCGGTGAAGGAGAAACACAATGGCATCTGTGACTTTCGACGAGGCCACCCGCCTCTACCCCGGCGGAACCCGCCCGGCTGTCGACAAGCTCAACCTCGAGGTCGCCGACGGCGAATTCCTCGTTCTCGTCGGCCCGTCCGGCTGCGGAAAGTCCACCTCGCTTCGCATGCTCGCCGGCCTCGAAGAGGTCAACGCCGGGCGCATCCTGATCGGTGACCGCGACGTCACCGACGTGCCGCCGAAGGACCGCGACATCGCGATGGTGTTCCAGAACTACGCGCTGTACCCGCACATGACGGTCGCCGAGAACATGGGCTTCGCGCTCAAGATCGCCGGCATCGGCAAGGAAGAGCGCGCGACCCGCGTTCTCGAGGCTGCGAAGCTGCTCGACCTCGAGGAGTACCTGACCCGCAAGCCGAAGGCCCTCTCGGGTGGTCAGCGTCAGCGTGTCGCCATGGGCCGCGCGATCGTCCGTCAGCCCCAGGTCTTCCTCATGGACGAGCCGCTGTCGAACCTCGACGCCAAGCTCCGCGTGCAGACCCGTACGCAGATCGCGTCGCTGCAGCGTCGTCTCGGCGTCACCACGGTCTACGTCACGCACGACCAGACCGAGGCGCTCACCATGGGCGACCGCATCGCCGTGCTCAAGGACGGCCTGCTCCAGCAGGTCGGAACGCCGCGCGACCTGTACGAGAAGCCCGAGAACGTGTTCGTCGCCGGCTTCATCGGCTCGCCTGCCATGAACCTGTTCAGCGCAGACCTGGCTGAGGGCGGCGTGCGCTTCGGCACCGAGGTCGTGCCGCTCGACCGCGACACGGTCGGCCGCGCCAACGGCTCGCAGGTCACCGTGGGAGTGCGTCCCGAGGACATCACCGTCGGCCCCGCCGACGGCAAGGGCCTCTCGGTCGTCGTCGACCTCGTCGAGGAACTCGGCGCCGACGGCTACCTCTACGGTCACACCGAGATCAACGGCAAGCGCGCCGACCTGGTCGCTCGTGTCGACGGTCGCAGCCACCCCAACGCGGGTGAGACCGTCACCCTCGCGGCGAACGCAGGCCACGTGCACGCGTTCGACATCGAGTCGGGTGTGCGCCTGAACGACAAGCCGATCGTCTCCGCCTGATCGGATCCACTGACGCGGCGCGGGCTGACTTCGGTCACCCGCGCCGCTTCTTCTTTTTCCACCCCACCGACGGGAGAGACATGCAGGATGCGCTGCGGATCACCGCGAGCTCGATCGATCCGGGGCTGCTCGCGCTGCCCTGGTCGACACCGCTCGCCAAGTGGCCGTCCGAGCTGATTGTGTCGCTCCCCAAGGGGCTCTCGCGGCATCTGGTGCGGTTCGCCGATCTGTCGGGCAAGGTCGTCGCCGTCAAGGAGACCACCGACGAGATGGCCAAGCGCGAGTACGAGATGCTCGGCAATCTCGCCAGGCTCGATGTGCCCTGCGTCGACCGCGTCGCCGTGATCGCCGGACGCTCGGACGCCACAGGCGAGCCGCTCGCTGCCGCACTCGTCACGTCGCACCTGCGGTTCTCCATGCCCTACCGCGCCCTCTTCACCCGGGTGCTGCGCCCAGACACCGCGAATCGACTGGTCGACGCCCTCGCAGTGCTCCTGGTGCGTCTGCACAATGTCGGCTTCTACTGGGGCGATGTCTCTCTCTCGAACACGCTCTTCCGTCGAGACGCCGGTGCCTTCGCGGCCTACCTGGTCGACGCCGAGACCGGCGAACTGCACGAGGAGGGGCTGACCGACGGGCAGCGCGCCTACGATCTCGACCTCGCCCGCACCAACATCGCCGGGGAGATCATGGACCTCGCCGCCGGCGGTCGGCTCGAGCACGGAGTCGACGCGGTGGCGATCGCCGACGGCCTCGTCTCGTCGTATCACTCGCTGTGGGCTGAGCTCACTGCGCAGGAGTCGTTCTCGGCGGCCGAGACCTGGCGCATCACCGAGCGCGTCGAGCGCCTGAACGCCCTCGGGTTCGACATCGACGAGATGTCGATGTCGACGACCTCCGACGGCACGGTCGTCGAGATCCAGCCCAAGGTCGTGGACGCAGGGCACCACCAGCGTCGCCTGATCCGTCTGACCGGCCTCGACGTCGAAGAGAACCAGGCCAGACGGCTGCTCAACGACCTCGACGAGTTCCGCGCGCGCTCGACCAAGCAGTGGGCCGACGAGGAGATGTACGCGCATGAGTGGCTGACCCGCGTGTTCGAGCCCGTCGTGCGTGCGATCCCCTGGGAGCTGCGCGCGAAGCTCGAGCCCGCCGAGGTGTTCCACCAGGTACTCGAGCACCGGTGGTACCTGTCACAGGCCCAGGGGCGTTCTGTTCCGCTCGCCGAGGTGCTGACGAGCTACATCAACGAGGTGCTGCGGCACCGCCGTGACGAGGCGACCATCATGGGCCCGCCCACCGAGACGATGAGCCTGCCCGTCGTCACCGGCACGAATCCGGTCGCCGATGATGACGACGACGAGGTCGATTGGCGCGACCTCGTCTGACTTCTCCTTCGCTCAGCGAGAGGAGACGGCGCCTCAGTAGCCGACGGTGAAGCGCTCGCGGTGGTGGTTGCCCTGCTCGATCTCGTCGACGACCGCGACCGCGAAGTCGCCACCCGAGATGAACGACTTGCCGTCGGCGTCGCGAACGATGACGTCGCCGCCATCGCGGTAGTGACCGGTGCGCTCCCCCTCGGCCCAGGGTCCGAAGACCTCGGCGGGGTGGATGAAGAACCAGTCGAGCGAGTCGTCGGTCTGCTCGAGCAGCGCGAGCGAGTCGATGCCGACCTGCGCCTCGTGCTTGTACTCCTCGGGGAACCCCTGGTCGAAGAGTCGCGGCCCTCCGGGAGCGACGAGGCTTCCGCCCGCACCGCCGACCACACCGATGCGCGTCTCGGTGCCGCTCAGCTTCGCGACGAGGCCACGGAGGGCGTCGAGCACCGAGTTCTCCATGTCGCCACGAGGAGACAGCGACGACACGACGGCGTCGGCACCGTCGAACACGTCGCCGAGGCTCGCGAGGTCGAGGACGGATCCCTGAACGTTCTGCGCACCCTCGACAGGGTTCGACGGCACCGAGCGAGAGACCGAGACGACCTCATGCCCGCGGCTCACCGCCTCCGCGACGATGTGGCGACCGGCATAGCCGGTTCCTCCGAGGACGACGATGCGAGCCATGGCTTCTCCCCTACTTCTTCGCGTTGCGAGTGGTCGACACCTGGTACAACGCGACCGAGGTCGCGATACCGGCGTTGAGCGACTCGGTCACAGCCGAGATCGGGATCGACACGATCTGGTCGCAGGTCTCGGCGACCAGACGAGACAGCCCCTTGCCCTCGGAGCCGGTGACGATCACGACGGGGCGGTCGGCCAGCTGCAGCTCGGGCAGCAGCACGTCGCCGTCGCCGTCGAGGCCGAGCACGAACACGCCCTGCTTCTTGAATTCCTTGAGCTGCGTGGTGAGGTTCGTCGCGAGCGCGACGGGCACGCGCGCTGCTGCGCCGGCGCTGGTCTTCCAAGCCGCGGAGTTCACGCCGGCCGAGCGGCGCTGCGGCAGGATGATGCCGTGGCCGCCGAAGGCACCGGTCGAGCGGATGATCGCGCCGAGGTTGCGCGGGTCGGTGATGCCGTCGAGAGCCACGAACAGCGGCACCTCGCCCTTGGCGATGACAGCCTCGAGCAGATCCTGCGGGTGGGCGTACTCGTACGGCGGCACCTTGACGGCGACGCCCTGGTGCACGCCGTCGTAGCCGGCCATGCGGTCGAGCTCCTGACGCGTGACCTCGAGCACCGGGATGCCACGGTTGGTGGCGAGCGACAGCATCTCTTTCACGCGGTCGTCCATCTCGACGCGCTGCGCGATGTAGAACGCCGACGCGGGGATCTTCGCGCGCAGGGCCTCGAGCACCGAGTTGCGGCCGGTGACGACCTCGACCTCGGTGGTGTTGTCCTTGGCTCGTGCCGAGCGGTTCGGGTTGCCGCCGGCGGTCTGACGCTGCTGCCCCGGCTTTCCCTTTCCGCCGGACGCCGCATAGCGCTCGGCCGCAGCCTTGCGCTTGCCCGCGGGGTGCCAGGCGCGGTCTTCGGCCTTCGGGGTCGGTCCGCGGCCCTCGAGCGACTTGCGCCCCATTCCGCCGGTGCCCTTGGTGGGGCCCTTCTTGTTTCCCTTGTTTGCGCCGGGGCGCTGTGGCTTAGCCATCGATACTCCAATGAGTTCCGGCCGGAGAATCCTCCAGCGTGATTCCTGCGGCGGCGATCGCATCACGGATGCGATCGGCCGCCGCCCAGTCCTTGTCAGCGCGCGCCTGCGCACGCTGGGTGATCATCGTCTGCATGAGCGCGTCGAGAGCGGATGCCTGCGCGTCGCCACCCGACGCCATACCGACGCGGTCGAGCCCGAGCACGTCGAGCATCGCGAGAACCTCGTGTCGCGCCGAGGCCGCGCTGTCGTCGTCGCCCGCGTCGAGCGCCGCGTTCCCTGCGCGCACGGTGTCGTGCACGACCCCGAGCGCCTGCGGGATGCCGAGGTCGTCATCCATTGCGGTCGCGAAAGCCTCGGGCAGCTCGGTCGCCTCCGCCCAGCCGAACGTCCGGGGAAGCACGCGTTCCGCACGCTCGACGAACGTGCGGATACGGCCGAGTGCCGCCTCCGCCTCGGTCCACGAGGACTCAGAGAGGTCGAGACTCGAGCGGTAGTGCGCTGCAGCGAGCGCGTAGCGCACGACCTGCGGATCGCGCTCGGCGAGCACATCGCGCGCGAGCGTGAAGTTGCCGAGGGACTTCGACATCTTCTGCCCGCCCACCGTCACAAGACCGTTGTGCACCCAGTACCGCGCGAAGCCGTCTCCTGCAGCGGTCGACTGGGCGAGCTCGTTCTCGTGATGCGGAAAGCGCAGGTCGAGTCCGCCGCCGTGGATGTCGAACTCGGGGCCGAGGTAGCGCTTCGACATCGCCGAGCACTCGATGTGCCAGCCGGGGCGTCCGGCGCCCCAGGGCGACTGCCACGTGGCATCCGCCTGCTCATCGGGCTTCGCGCCCTTCCAGAGCGCGAAGTCCTGCGGGTTGCGCTTGCCCCGGGGGTCGGCGTCCTCCGCCGCCTCCATGGCATCGATCGACTGATTCGTCAGCGAGCCGTACTCCGACCACGAGCGCACGTCGAAGTAGACGTCGCCCGAGCCGTCGGGCGCGGGGTATGCGTGGCCGCGCTCGATGAGCGTGGCGATGAGCTCCTGCATCTGCGGGACGGATGCGGTCGCGCGAGGCTCGTACGTCGGCGAGAGGATGCCGATTCCGGCATACGCTGCCGTGAACTCCTGCTCCATGCGGTAGGCAAGCGCCCACCACGGCTCAGCGTCGGTCGCGTTCGCGAGCACCTTGTCGTCGATGTCCGTGACGTTGCGCACGAAGGTGACCCGGCCGTACCGATGCGTCAGCCAGCGGCGCAGCAGATCGAAGCTCAGAGCTGCGCGGACGTGCCCGATGTGGGGGCCGGACTGCACGGTGGGTCCGCAGACATACATCGTGACGTTCTCGGGGTCGAGAGGCACGAAGTCGCGCAGCTGCTGTGCGCGGGTGTCGTAGAGGCGGAGAGTCACCGCACAAGCTTACCGGGCCGCCGATCGCGTTGACTGGGTGTGACCCCGGGCCCTTCGCACCGCGTCGCCGACCCTCAGTCGACCGGGAACACCTGCCCGGTCTGCACCCCGAGCACGCTCTTCGCGTACGCCTGGCCGACGCGGTGCGACGACACGGGCACGAAGCCGGGGAACGACGAGTGATACGAGGGCGAGTCCTCGAGCACCGACGGACTCACGGCGTTGATGCGGATGCCGCGGGGCAGCTCGGCCGCTGCCGCGAGCACGAAGGATTCGACGGCACCGTTCGCGAACGATGCAGCGGCGCCGGCCGCGATGGGCTCCCGCGCGAGGATGCCGGAGGTCAGGGTGATCGAACCGCCGTCGCGCACGAAGGACGTGCCGATGCGCACGACATCGAGCTGCGACAGCACCTTGCCGCGGAAAGCGGATTCGTAGTCGCCGCGGCTCAGCACGCCGAGCGGCCGGAACGGCACCTCCCCCACCGCGACGACGACGGCATCGACCTGGCCTACCGACGCGAACAGCCGCTCGATCGACGCCGGGTCCGTGACGTCGACGGAGGGCTCGCTGCTGCGCGATGCGGCGATGATCTCGTGACCGTCCAGCGCGTGCACGGCGGTTCGTCCTACCTGACCGCCGGCTCCGATGACGAGAATCCTCATGACGCCTCCTTCTCCGCGTGCGATCACCGCACGACGATGTCCGACAACGCCGACGGATGCCGACGCATTCCCCGATGTCGTCAGCGGCGCCCGTTCGGGTGGACCATGGCGACCGCCGTCACCGCGATGCCCTCACCGCGGCCGGGGAAGCCCAGGCCGTCGGTGGTGGTGGCTGTGACCGAGACCGGCGCGCCGCCGAGCGCCGCCGACAGCACCCGCTCAGCCTCTGCTCGGCGCCCGCTGAAGCGCGGTCTATTGCCCTGGAACTGCACCGACACGTTGCCGATCGCGTAGCCCGCCTCGGCGAGAAGCTCGCGAGTGCGGGCGAGGAATACCTCTGCGTGGGCGCCGGCGTACTCGGGGTGCGCGGTGCCGAAGTGCTCGCCGATGTCACCGAGCCCTGCGGCGCCCAGCAGAGCGTCGACCATCGCGTGGGCCACGGCGTCTCCGTCGGAATGTCCCGAGAGCGCTCGCTCCCCCGGCCATTCGATGCCGGCCAGCCACAGGTTGCCGTCTCCGCCGAACGCGTGCACGTCTGTGCCGAGTCCGACCCGGGGGCCGGTCCACATCGGTGCCGGCGCCGCGACCGGCGTCTGCACGTCCGCCAGCAGATGGCGGGCGCGTTCGAGGTCGGCCGCCGTGGTGATCTTGAACCCGCGGGGCGAGCCGGCGATCTGTCGCACGAGATGCCCCGCGGCCGCGAAAAGCGCCGCATCGTCGGTGTACTCGATGCCGGAGGCCGCCGCCGCAGCGTATGCGGCCTCGAGCAGAGCACGCGGGAATCCCTGAGGAGTCTGCGCCGCGGCGAGCTCGGAGCGATCGACCGGCGCGATGACCGCATCCCCGTCGACCCGCTTGAGCGTGTCGACGACGGGGAGCGTCGGGATCACCCCGCTCTCACCATCGGTGGCCGCGGCCACCGCATCGATGATCTCGGGGGGCGTCAGCGCGCGGGCCGCGTCGTGCACGAGCACTCGCGTGACATCGCCCCAGAGCGCCTCGAGACCCGCGGCGACGGACTCCTGCCGCGTGGCGCCGCCCGTCACGACCCTGCCGAGATCGACGCGATCTCCGGCAGCCGCAAGCAGCTCGGTCTCGGCGTCACCCTCGAATCCGCCAGGGGCGACCACGATGACCTGGGCGGGGGCGGCGGCGAAGACGCCGTCGAGCGCGTGGCGGAGGATCGAATGCGTGTCGATGCCGACGAACGCCTTGGGCGCTCCGGCATCCAGTCGGGTGCCGGAACCGGCGGCGACGACGATGATCGCGGTGTCAGGAACGGGAAGCATGCTCACCAGGTTCACGTTACCGGCGCGCACGAAAAAAGGCGGATGCCGAAGCACCCGCCTTCTCTCAGTCCACTCAGGACGCGAGAACCTCGTCGAGCAGTGCGCTCGCCTTGTCCTCGTCGGTCTTCTCAGCGAGTGCGAGCTCGGAGATCAGGATCTGACGCGCCTTGGCCAGCATCCGCTTCTCACCCGCAGACAGCCCACGGTCCTGGTCACGACGCCACAGGTCGCGGACGACCTCGCTCACCTTGATGACATCGCCGGAGGCGAGCTTCTCGAGGTTCGCCTTGTAACGACGCGACCAGTTGGTCGGCTCTTCGGTGAACGGCGCACGGAGAACCTCGAACACAGCGTCGAGGCCCTCTCGGCCGATGACATCGCGGACCCCGACGAGATCGACGTTCTCAGCGGGCACCTCGATGATGAGGTCCCCCTGGGTGACGTTGAGCTTCAGGTATTTCTTCGCCTCACCCTTGATGATGCGCTCCTTGACCTCGATGATGGTCGCAGCGCCATGGTGCGGATAGACGACAGTTTCGCCAACCTCAAAAAGCATAAAAACTTGTCCTTTCGGCAACCTCAAGGATACCACAGGGGGAATGCGCTAAGGTTCGCGCCCCCACGTCCTCAGGCGGCACCCCGCATGCGCATAGAATGGATGCGGATATCCCGTCGGACCTCAGGAGGACCCGTGAAATCGCGCCTTGTTGCGTCTGCCGCCATCAGCGCCCTCGTTCTTCTCGGCGCGACCGGCTGCACGTTCATTACGCCGCAGTCGACGGAGGTCCAGTACTCGGCCTCGGACGGCGTCAACGTCTCGGACTCGGATGGCCCGATCGACGTGCGCAACGCCTTCATCGTCGCGAACGAAGACGGTTCCGTCGGCAACTTCGTCGCCGCAGTGGTGAACCCGACCACCGAGAAGGCCACTCTCACGATGACGGTCGCCGGTCTCGACCCGTTCACCGTCTCGGTGCCTGCAGGCAAGACGGTCAGCTTCGGCGCCGACGAGGAGCCCCTGCGCATCGACGACCTCGACACTCTGCCCGGTGCGACGATCGAGATCCACTTCCAGTCGGGTGACGGCGCCGGCACCAAGACCGAGGTCCCCGTGCTCGACGGCTCGCTGCCGTACTACGCCGACCTGGTTCCCGACGAGGCCGAAGAGTCCACCCGCACGCCTGAGCCCGTCCCGTCAGACACCGCCGCCCCCGCTCCCTCGGAGTGATCCGGCGCACACGCTGAAGAAGAGGCCGTCACCCCGGGGTGACGGCCTCTTCTGTATGTGCTCGGGACGGCGCCCGCGTTCAGCCCTCGAAGCGGTAGCCGAGGCCGCGGACCGTGACGAGCATGACCGGCTCGCCCGGGTTCTCCTCGATCCGTGAGCGGATGCGCTTGATGTGCACGTCGAGGGTCTTGGTGTCGCCGAAGTAATCACTGCCCCATACCCGGTCGATGAGCTGGCCGCGCGTGAGCACCCGACCCGAGTTGCGCATGAGCACCTCGAGCAGCTCGAACTCCTTCAGCGGCATGTTGATCTGCTGTCCGGCGACCGAGACCGTGTGGCGGTCGATGTCGAGTGAGACGCGGCCGCCGTCGAGCACGCGCTCGTCTAGCTCGCTGTCGGCCTGGACCACACGGCGCAGCACCGCACGCATCCGAGCCAGCAGCTCACGTGACGAATACGGCTTCGTGACGTAGTCGTCGGCGCCGAGCTCGAGCCCGACGACGATGTCCACCTCGGAGTCCTTGGCGGTGACCATGATGATCGGGACGGCGGAGGTCGAGCGGATCTGCCGGCACACCTCGGTGCCCGGCATGCCCGGCAGCATCAGGTCGAGGAGAACGACGTCAGCGCCGCGCTCGCGGAAGGCGGTCAGCGCTCCTGGGCCGTCCTCGGCGATCTCGACCTCGTACCCCTCTCGGCGCAGCAGGTAGGCGAGCGGGTCGGCGAGGTCTGGCTCGTCTTCGACGAGAAGGATGCGGGTCATGCGTTCTCTCCGTTTCGGACGCGAGCTGCGGCCTTCGCCGCCTTGCGCTCGCGCTTCTTCTTGTTCTTCTTGTCCCTGTCGATGCTCGGGGGAGCATCGATCGTCGGAAGCCTGATGGTGAAGGTGGAGCCTCGTCCGGGGCGCGACCAGAGGCGCATCTCACCGCCGTGGCGCTGCGTGGCGTGCTTCACGATCGAGAGCCCGAGTCCGGTTCCGCCGGTGCGGCGCGACCTCGCCTCGTCTGCGCGGTAGAAGCGCTCGAAGATCCGCTCTCGGTCCGCCTCGGCGATGCCGATGCCCTGGTCGGACACCGCGACCTCGACGACACCGTCGTCGGCCTTCACTCCGATGCCGACGCGGGACCCCTTCGGGGAATACACGATCGCGTTGGCGATGAGGTTGCCGAACGCCTCGATCAGGATCTGCGAGTCACCTCGCACCCAGACTCCCCTGTCGCCGCCGCGGGCGAGCTCGACTCCGGCCGAGTCGGCCTGCACGACATGAGCCTCGAGTGCGGTCGCCAGCACCTCGTCGATCGAGACGGGGCGCACATCAGACAGCGCATCGTCGGTCTGGAGTCTCGACAGACTCATGATGCGGCCCGTCAGCTGCCCGAGACGAGCGGCCTCGGCCGAGATCCGGGTGGCGAAGTGGCGCACCTGCGCCGGATCGTCTGCCGCGGACTCGATGGCCTCGGCCAGCAGGGTGACCGCCCCGACGGGGGTCTTGAGCTCGTGGCTGGTGTTGGCCACGAAATCGCGGCGCATCTGGTCGAGACGCTCCTGCTCGGTGACATCGCGGATGATCAGCAGAGTCATGCGGGGGCTGATCGCACTCGCGCGAGCCGACACCAGCCGCGGGTCGAGGCTGAGTCCGCCGCGAGTGATGCGCAGGGACTCGGTCGCCGAACTCCCCTCGTTACGCCCTCCCCGCACGAGCTGTCGCAGCTCGGGGTTCTCGAGCGGTGCTCCCACCTCGATGCCGAATCGCGTGGCCGCTTTGGAGACGGCGAGCACGAGCCCAGAGGAATCGACCACGCAGGCGGCGTCGTCCATGCTGCCCAGAACCGCGGTGACGCCCGCCGGAACGGCGAGTGACGTCTCGTCGGCGACCCGGGCCCTGGCGCGGTACGCCCAGGCGACGAGGAGCGAGAGGCCGATGCCGATCACGAGGCCGACGGCCAACGCGAGCAGCGCGATCTGCGGCAAGGTCATAACCCCAGCGTAGAGTGCGTTCACCGCCGGATCGGCGGGTTCTCCTGCGCTGGCTTCAACGGGAGAAGTACTATTCACGTGCTGGGCACCGTTCGTTAACCTTCGAAGCAGACAATCGCTTTCGGGCCTGTGCGGGAGCGCGGACCTCTCCTCCCGCGCGGACGACCCAGCCGTCTCGCGCTGTCACCACAGTCGAGACCCGAATGAAAGGTTGCGCCCACATGCGCGAAGTCTTCCACCAGTCCCTCGAGGACCTGCAGTCCCGTCTCGTGGAGATCGCCGACCTCGTCACGGTCTCGATCGACAAGGCGACGCGTGCGTTCGCCACCAGCGACGTCGAGCTCGCCGAAGAGGTCATCGCCGACGACGCGAAGATCGACGAGCTGGCGGTCAAGCTCGACGAGCAGGCCATCGAGATCCTCGCCCGTCAGCAGCCGGTCGCCCGCGACCTGCGCATCGTGGTGATCGCGCTGCGCGTCAGCGCGTCGCTCGAGCGCATGGGCGACATGTCCGAGCACATCGCCCAGCTCGCTCGCCTGCGCTTCCCGGAGCGCGCGATCCCGAAGGGCCTCAAGGGCACCTTCACCAAGATGGGCGAGCTCGACGTCGAGATCTCGCGCACGCTCTCCGAGCTGCTGCGCACCCAGGACCTTCGCCTGGCCGACACCATCCGCAACACCGACGACGACATCGACGAGCTGCACGCCAGCGTGTTCGAGAAGGTACTCAGCGACAACTGGAAGGGCGAGGCGACCGCGACGGTCGACGCCACGCTCGCCAGCCGCTACCACGAGCGCTTCGCCGACCACGCAGTGGCGGTCGCCAAGAAGGTCGTGTACCTCGCGACCGGTGACTGGCGCGTCGAAGAAGAGGACATCCCCCTCGCAGCAGAGCAGCAGCGCGAATTCGGTCACGCCTGAGGCGTCACGAGATAGACGAAGGGGGCGGATGCTGACAGCATCCGCCCCCTTCGTCGTCTTCTGTTACTTCTTGCCCTGCGCTGCCACGGCAGCGGCGCCTGCGGCGGCGGCCTCGGGGTCGAGGTAACGACCGGGGCCGGTCGGGACGTTGTTCTCGTCGAGCTCATAGACCAGCGGGATGCCGGTGGGGATGTTGAGTTCGGCGATGTCGTCGTCGCTGATGCCCTCGAGGTGCTTCACGAGGCCGCGCAACGAGTTGCCATGAGCGGTGACGAGAACCGTCTTGCCGGCCTCGAGGTCGGGCACGATGGCCTCGTCCCAGTACGGCAGCAGGCGGTCGATGACGAGCTTCAGCGACTCGGTGCGGGGCACCTCGCCGTCGATGTCGGCATAGCGCACGTCGCCGACCTGGCTGAACTCGCTCTCGTCGTCGAGCAGGGGCGGCGGCACGTCGAACGAGCGACGCCACAGCTGGAACTGCTCCGGCCCGAACTCCTCGAGGGTCTGCGCCTTGTCCTTGCCCTGCAGGGCGCCGTAGTGACGCTCGTTGAGGCGCCACGAGCGCGTGACCGGGATCCACAGGCGGTCGGCCGCGTCCAGCGCGATGTTCGCCGTCTGGATCGCACGGCTGAGCAGCGAGGTGTGCAGCACGTCGGGCAGGATGCCGGCCTCGGCCAGCAGCTCTCCACCGCGCTGGGCCTCCTTCTTGCCCTGCTCGTTCAGGCGGACGTCCACCCAGCCGGTGAAGAGGTTCAGTTCGTTCCACTCGCTCCGGCCGTGACGGAGCAGGATCAGGGTGCGCTTCGAAGTCATGACGTCAGTTTATCGGCGCAGCTCGACGCGTCCACGCCCTCGCCCTGCGAGGATTGACGCATGGCGTCATCTCCCCTCGGTCGGCCGACCCGCGGCACGACCGGGACGAACCGGCTGCGCCGCAACGATCGCTGGATCGCGGCGAGCCCGGCCTTCCGCCGAGCCGCGGATCCGCTCGTGATCGACCTCGGCTACGGAGCCAGCGGCGTGACGGCGTTCGAGCTCGCGACCCGGCTGCAGCGCGTGCGCGTGGATGCCGAAGTGCGGGGCCTCGAGATCGATCCGGCCAGAGTCGCGACGGCGGAAGAGCAGCTCGCCGAGGTGCGGACGGGTCGCACTCCCTTCTCCCCCGACCTCCGGGTGTCGTTCGCGCGCGGCGGGTTCGAGGTGCCGCTGCCTGCGGGGCGTCGACCAGCGGTGATCCGGGCAATGAACGTCCTGCGGCAGTACGACGAGTCGGATGTGGCCGGCGCGTGGCGCACGATGGCCGGCCGACTCGCTGGCGACGGCCTGCTCGTCGAAGGCACGTGCGACGAGATCGGACGCGTGTCGAGCTGGGTCGACGTCGCCCCGACGGGAGCGCCGCTGCGGTTCACGGTCTCGCTCCGCCTCGCCGACCTCGAGCATCCGAGCATCGTCGCCGAGCGGCTGCCGAAGGCGCTGATCCACCGCAACGTGCCTGGCGAGCGCATCCACTCCCTGCTCGTCGACCTCGACCGCGAATGGGACCGCGCGGCACCGCTGTCGACCTTCGGCGCGACGCAGCGGTTCCTGGCCGCGGTCGCCGCGCTTCGCGATCAGGGGTGGCCGGTGCTGGGCGGCAAGAGCCGGTGGCGACTGGGCGAGCTCACGCTCCCCTGGGATGCCGTGGCTCCACTCCCCTGACGAGCGCTCGCGCGCGGCCCGGTTCAGCCCGCCTGACGGGGATCCGGGGCACTGGGGCGGCGCGACAGCCGCGTGAGCCGCGGGATGTCGGCCGTGGCACCCGCATCCGCCGGCACGATGACCTGCTGGGTCGCGGCGATGTCGGCACCGTCGGCTCGGACGACGAGATCGCCCACCGGCGTGCGACGAGACAGGATCGCGAGCGCGATCGGGCCGTCTTCATGGTGTCTGGCGACGGAGGTGATGCGACCCACCTCGTCGTCGCCGGCGAAGACCGCATCGCCGACGGCGGGCAGCACCGCCTCACTGCCATCGAGGTGCAGCGCCGCGAGCCTGCGTGGCGGGTGTCCGAGGTTGTGCACCTTGGCCACCGTCTCCTGGCCGCGGTAGCACCCCTTGCTCAGGTGCACTGCCGTGCGGATCCAGTCGGATTCGTGCGGCAGCGAGCGCTCGTCGACCTCGGCCGACCACCGCGGACGCCACGCGGCGACGCGCAGCGCCTCGGCGGCGAGAAGTCCTGCCACCTCTTCGGACGACAGGGTCGCGGCGAGCGCGTCAGCGGCGTCGGTCGTCGTGATCGCCACCCTCCACGCGAGCTCTGCGCCCGGATGATCGGCGACCTCGGCGTACTGATGACCACCCGCGCTCACGCGCTGCCAGGGGTCGGCCCAGATCAGCGGAGCACCGGACGCAGCGGATGCCGCAGCAGTCGCGCGCTCAGCCGCGGCGCCGCCGTCGACGAAGCCGAGCAGCGTCAGATCGGGGCGCACGGCCACCGTCGCCTGGGTGCGGAACTTCATGCGCGTCAGCCAGGTCGCGAGGGCCTCCGCGTCGTCTGAGTCCGCGATCAGCCAGGTCGACGAGCCGTCGTCGACGACCCCGGCCGCGTGCTCCACGCGCCCCTGAGGGTCGAGCACCAGCAGTTCCGTGCTCTCACCCGGAGCGAGTCGCCCGACCGACTGCGAGGTGATCGAGTCCAGCCACCCCAGCCGTTCGGGACCTGCGACTTCGATGACCGTCCGATCGTCGAGCGGAACCAGGGCCGCGCCGTCTGCGAGGCGACGCTGCTCGCGGAACGCGTCGCCGAAGTGCGCGATCCCGTGCTCGCCGATCACAGCGCCGGAGATGTCGGTGAATCCGCTCATGTCAGACCTTCGCGAGTCGGGCGGAGGCGTGCGACCGCATTTGTGTGCCCAGGGCCGCGATGTCCCAGGCCCAGAGAAGGTGGTTGTCGACCAGGCCGTACATCCGCGTGGCCGCGCCGTACTCCTTGGCCCCGGCTCCGCGCACGATGGCGTCGGAGGCGATGTCGATGCGCGGACCGTTGATCTCGCCGAGGTAGAGCTCGAGCGTCCCGTCGGCATGGGCGATCGAGACCTCGATCGGGAAGCCGCCTGACGCAGCGCGGAGGGTCTCGACGTCGTCGACGGTCCGCACGACCGGCTCGGCACGCGGCGGCAGCAACGCGGGACCCGGGTCGGCGTCGGAGGCCGGCCGGGAGAGACGCCAGAAACCGGTCTCAGCGACGAGCGGGATCGAGACCGCTCCATCTTCGCCCGCGAAGATCGCCGTCGCAGAGTAGTTCAGGAAGGGACCGCCGTCATGGCTGAAGCTCACGCGATGGGTGAACTCGCCCTGCAGACGGTCATCGCCGACCGGATAGTCGATGACGCCGGTTCCCTCCCAGACGCCGACGAGCCACGAGAGCGGCGCGAGGTCGGCGGGGAGATCCGTGGGCAGCTCGAGCACGATGCTCAGCGCTGGCCGCGGAAGAGATTCCGCAGCACGACGACCGAGACGAAGGCGATCGCGAGGCTCGCCAGGCCCAGGAGGCCGATGAAGAAGAGTTCGAGCGCCATGAGGTCCATGGCGTCCACTTTACCCTCCAGCAGGCCGAGTGTCTCGTTCGCGGATCAGGTGACGAGAGCGGCGAGACCGAAGCCGACCGAGATCACGCCCATCAGCATCAGCGCGCCGATGGTGCTGGAGCCCACACGGAAGATGAAGCCCTGCGTGCGCCCGTACTGCAGCTGCACGGCGAAGGAGAGGAGCACGATCGCGCCGAAGACCACGAGCAGCCACGGCACTCGCCACTCCTCCGCGACGAAGATGCCCACGCCGATCGAGGCCACGACGGCGACCCCCCATACGATGAGCACGCCGACGAAAGCGTTACGCGGTGCGAGCGCTGGATCCGTCATGACTCCATTGTGACCCATCGGCGCCCGGTATCATTGCGGCACGGCGTACCCCGCCGTCCGGAAGGAGTGCGTGTGGCCCAGGTCCTGGTGTTGACCAATGCTCCGGTCTCGGAGCAGGTCCTGCCCGCACTCGAGCTCCTCAGCCATCGAGTGCGCCAGATCCCGGCCGAGCCCGCCCAACTCGTGAGCGCCCCCGAATACGACATCGTGATCGTCGACGGGCGTCTCGACCTCGTCGGGGCGAAGTCTCTCTGCCGTCTGCTGCGAGCCACCGGCCAGGACGCGCCGCTGCTGCTCGTCGTCACGGAGGGAGGAATGAGCGCGCTGTCCGGAGACTGGGGCATCGACGACGTGCTTCTCTCGACCGCAGGCCCGGCCGAGACCGACGCACGCGTGCGGCTCGCCCTCGCCCGCCGAGACGAGGTCGCAGAGCCGACGCGCGTGCAGGCCTCCGGCGTCACGATCGACGAGCAGTCGTATTCGGCGAAGCTCAGAGGACGCCCACTGGACCTCACGTACAAAGAGTTCCAGCTGCTGCATTTCCTGGCCACCCACCCTTCACGGGTGTTCACCCGCGAGCAGCTGCTCAGCGAGGTGTGGGGTTATGACTACTTCGGCGGCACCAGAACCGTCGACGTGCATGTGCGGCGCCTGCGGGCGAAGCTGGGCGACCAGGAGCAGATCATCGGCACGGTCCGCAATGTCGGGTACCGATTCAACGTCTACGAAGACGAGACAGTCGCCGCATCGCGGTGACGCACGCGACGTCAGTTCACGCACGCGTCATCTCACGGTGCTTAGATGTACCCCATGATCGATCCCGCACTCGCCGACGCAGGTCTCGGTGACGCTGAAGATGACGACTTCGATGCCATCGAGTCTCCCGACGCCCTTCTGCCCGACCACCGCTACCACGACCGCGAGCTGAGCTGGCTCGCTTTCAACCAGCGCGTGCTCGAACTCGCGGAGGATCCGTCGCTCCCTGAACTCGAGCGCGCGAACTTCCTCGCCATCTTCGCCAGCAACCTCGACGAGTTCTTCATGGTGCGCGTCGCCGGACTCAAGCGCCGCATCCTGACAGGCCTGGCGGTGCCCACCAACATCGGCCGCTCCCCCGCCGACGCGCTCGCCGACATCGCCCGCGAAGCCCACGCGCTGCAGCTGCGTCACGCCGACGCATGGAAGTCGCTCGTGCGTCCGGCGCTGGCCGAGTCCGGCATCGAGATCACCCAGTGGTCGGAGCTCACCGAAGAAGAGCGCTCCAAGCTCTCCGATTACTTCGGGGCACAGGTGTTCCCCGTGCTGATGCCGCTCGCGGTCGACCCCGCGCATCCTTTCCCGTACATCTCGGGGCTGTCGCTGAACCTCGCCATCCGCATCCGCAACGCCCGTACCGGGCGTCAGGAGTTCGCGCGTCTCAAGGTGCCGCCCATGCTGCCCCGCTTCGTCGAGGTTCCGGGCTCCGGTGAGATCAAGCGCTTCCTCACGCTCGAAGAGCTCATCGCCAACCACCTCGGCGACCTCTTCCCCGGCATGGAGGTCCTCGACCACCACGCCTTCCGCCTCACCCGCAACGAGGACGTGGAGATCGAGGAGGACGAGAGCGAGAACCTCATCCAGGCGCTCGAGGCCGAGCTGCTTCGCCGCCGCTTCGGTCCGCCGATCCGCCTCGAGATCACCGACGACATGGACGAGGTCACGATGGACCTCCTCGTGCGCGAGCTCGAGATCACCGACCAGGAGATCTACCGCCTCCCCGGGCCGCTCGACCTCAGAGGTCTCTTCGACCTGTCGCGCATCGATCGCCCGGATCTGCGCTACCCGCCGCATCTTCCGACCACGGCCGTCGCCTTCCAGCCGACCGGAAGCAACACGCGCGCCGACATCTTCAAGGCGATCCGCAAGTCGGACGTGCTCGTGCACCACCCGTACGAGTCGTTCACCACCAGCGTCGTCTCGTTCCTCGAGCAGGCGGCACGCGACCCGCACGTGCTCGCGATCAAGCAGACGCTCTACCGCACCTCGGGCGACAGCCCGATCGTCGAGGCGCTGATCAACGCCGCCGAATCGGGCAAGCAGGTGCTGGCGCTGGTCGAGGTCAAGGCCCGCTTCGACGAGGCCAACAACATCGTCTGGGCGCGCAAGCTCGAGAAGGCGGGCGTCCACGTCGTCTACGGCCTCGTCGGGCTCAAGACCCACTGCAAGCTCGCGCTCGTCATCCGTGAGGAGGACGGGGTGCTCCGCCACTACTCGCACATCGGCACAGGAAACTACAACCCCAAGACCAGCCGCATCTACGAGGACTTCGGGCTGTTCACCACCGATGCCCAGGTCGGCAAGGACCTCACCCGTCTGTTCAACGAGCTCAGCGGCTATGCGATCGAGAAGAAGTTCAAGCGCCTTCTCGTCGCGCCGCTTCACCTGCGCAAGGGGCTCGTGCGCCAGATCGACAACGAGCGCCGCAATGCCGAGAACGGCAAGCCTGCCGGCATCCGCATCAAGGTGAACTCGATGGTCGACGAAGAGGTCATCGACGCGCTGTACCGCGCCAGCGCCGCCGGTGTGAAGGTCGACGTGTGGGTGCGCGGAATCTGCAGCCTGCGCACCGATCTCGACGGAATCAGCGACAACATCACCGTGCGCAGCATCCTGGGCAGATACCTCGAGCACTCGCGCATCTTCGCGTTCCACAACGACGGCGATGCCCAGGTGTACATCGGCAGCGCCGACATGATGCATCGCAACCTCGACCGCCGGGTCGAGGCGCTGGTGCGCGTCACCGACCCCGGGCACATGAAGGACCTGCTCGACTTCTTCGACCTGGCCATGGACCCTGGCACCACCTCGTGGCACCTCGGGACGGACGGCGTCTGGACTCGACACGCCACGGATGCCGCGGGCAAGCCCCTCATCGACCTGCAGGACAAGACCATGGGGTTGGTCCAGCGACGTCGTCGCGCACGGGCGGTTCGATGAGCGACGATTCGCGTACCCACGGCACACGGTCGAAGTGGACGGACAAGGCCGTGTATGCGGCCGGCGCCGTCGTCTGGCGACTCATCGACGGCAAGCTGCGGATCCTTCTGATCCATCGCACCAAGTACCGCGACGTCACGCTTCCCAAGGGCAAGGTCGACCCCGGTGAGATGCTCGCCGAGACGGCGGTGCGGGAGGTGCACGAAGAGACCGGCATCCGCGTCTCCCTCGGAGTCCCCGTCGGAGTGAGCCGCTACCATCTGCCCTCCAGCAAGCAGAAGGTCGTGCACTACTGGGCCGCCGAGGCCACGTCCGACGCGATCCGGGCTTCGACGTTCGTGCCGAATCGCGAGATCGCCGCCCTCGAATGGGTCAGCGTCAAGAAGGCGCGCGCCCGACTGAGCTACCCGGTCGACCTCGAGATCCTCGACTTCTTCGCTCAGCTCGTCGATGACGGCGTGCTGCGCACGTTCCCGATCATCGCGCTGCGGCACGCGAAGGCGCTCTCGCGCGGCGACTGGGACGGCCCGGATGCCGAACGACCACTCACCGATCGCGGCATGCAGCAGGCGAAGTCGATCGTCGGCCCGCTGCGGGCGTTCGGTGTGCGCAAGATCATCACGAGTGATGCCGTGCGCTGCATGCAGACCGTGACGCCGCTCGCGAAGGCCCTGGATCGGAAGACCGTCATCACGCCGAAGATCAGCCAGGACGCATGGGAGGACGGCGAAGACGATCTGCGCTCGGTCGTCGGTCGTCGCGTGCGCTCAGGCAAGCCGGCCGTTCTGTGCAGCCATGGCCCCGTGCTCCCGGGAATCCTGACTGAGATCGCCCTGGCCACCGGAACCGTGCGCGGCTCGTACGTCAGCAGCGCGGCCGACCTCGAACCGGCCGCCTTCTCTGTCGTGCACCTCTCAGCATCCAATCCGGGGTCGGGGATCATCGCGATCGAGACCCACATCCCGAAGGTCTAGCGCGCTGCGAACGGCAGCGCAGGCCGTATCCGGCAACGGATGCGGCCTTTTGCATGCCCCAGAGAGACGCGTGCCGTTCACCTCCCGTTCACCTGCGCGGGAGAGTCTCGTTAACCGCCGCACATAGCGTCACTGTGTGCCCTGCACCGGGCCCCACCACATCAAAGATCGAAGGATCCACAGTGAAGATCTCCCGAATCGCACGTATCGGCGCCGTCGGCGCCGTGGCCGCTCTCGCCCTCGCCGGCTGTGCCGCGAACGAAGGCGGAACCGGCGGAACCACCGACGCACCGAGCGAATCCACCCTCACCGGCACCATCGAGGCCACCGGAGCCTCCTCGCAGGAGGCCGCCCAGCAGTCCTGGGTCGCCGCATTCCAGACCGCCAACCCCGACACCACGGTGAACTACACCGCGACGGGTTCGGGCACCGGCCGCGAGAACTTCATCGCTGGCTCGTCGAACTTCATCGGCTCCGACCGCGCATTCGACGCTGACGAGCTCGCCGCGGGTGGCTTCGGCTCCTGCGCCTCCGACGACATCGTCGAGATCCCCGTCTACATCTCGCCGGTCGCCGTCGCCTTCAACCTCGAGGGCATCGACGAGCTGAACCTCGACGGCGAGACCATCGCCAAGATCTTCTCGGGCGCCATCACCAACTGGAACGACGCAGCCATCGCGTCGCAGAACGAGGGCGTCGAGCTGCCCGACCAGGCGATCGTCCCCGTGCACCGCGCAGACGCGTCTGGCACGCAGGAGACCTTCACCAAGTACCTCAGCGCCGTCGCTCCGGACGTCTGGA
This sequence comes from Microbacterium sp. WCS2018Hpa-9, assembly GCF_031843745.1. NCBI lineage: Bacteria > Bacillati > Actinomycetota > Actinomycetes > Micrococcales > Microbacteriaceae > Microbacterium > Microbacterium sp. WCS2018Hpa-9. The sequence goes on along the minus strand of NZ_JAVTIY010000006.1, from coordinate 145,884 downwards.
CCTACGAGGCCAGCGACGAGTGGCCGCTCCAGACGGGCGAGGCCGGCGACGGCACCTCGGGCGTCGTCGACGCGATCACCAACGGTGTGGGCTACATCGGCTTCGCGGACGCTTCGCGCACCGGTGACCTGGGCCAGGTCGCCGTCGAGGTCGAGGGCGAGTACGTCGCGTACTCCGCCGAGGCCGCCGCAGCGCTCGTCGAGGCATCGCCGCTCGAAGAGGGCCGCTCCGACCACGACCTCGCATACGCCGTAGACCCGGCCGCAGCACCCGCCGGCTCGTACCCGATCGCGCTCGTGTCGTACCTCATCGGCTGCGTCGAGTACGACGACGCCGAGACCGCCGGCCTGGTGAAGGCGTACTTCCAGTACGTCGCATCGGCCGAGGGCCAGGACGCCGCCGCAGAGGCCGCAGGCAGCGCGCCGATCTCAGACGCCCTGCGCGACCAGATCAACACGGCGATCGACGCGATCGTCACGGAGTGACCGAACGCTCAGCACACCGCTGAGCTCCGGTCCCGACGCCCCCGTGGTGTCGGTCGTAGGACTCGACCGACACCGCGGGGGCACCCGCATGAAAACCCCGAAAGTCCCTCAGAGCCTGGAGTCGCTCCGATGACCACAACCTCAACGGGTCCCGATACCACCCGTTCCCCCGGGACGCGAACCGCCCCCCGCCGACGGGGTGACCTCATCTTCTCCGGCACCGCGCTGGCGGCGGGAATCATCATCCTCGTCACCCTCGCCGCGGTGGCGGTCTTCCTCATCGTGCAGGCGATCCCCGCTCTGTCGTCCGACACCTCCAACAACCACATCCTCGAGGGACAGTCGTTCCTGTCGTGGGTGTGGCCCTTCGTCTTCGGAACTCTGTGGTCGAGCTTCATCGCTCTCGTGATCGCCGCTCCGATCGCGATCGGCATCGCACTCTTCATCTCGCACTACGCGCCGCGTCGTCTCGCCGGCTTCCTCGGCTACATCATCGACCTGCTGGCGGCCGTGCCCTCGGTCGTCTTCGGTCTGTGGGGTGCGCTCACCTTCGCGCCGATGCTCGTGCCGTTCTACAAATGGCTGAACACGAACCTCGGCTGGATCCCGCTCTTCAGCGGCACCCCCTCCGGCACCGGAAAGACGATCCTCACGGCATCCCTCGTGCTCGCGGTGATGATCCTGCCGATCATGACCGCGATCTGCCGCGAGGTCTTCCTCCAGACGCCGAAGCTCCACGAAGAGGCGGCACTCGCGCTCGGCGCGACCCGTTGGGAGATGGTCCGGATGGCCGTGCTCCCCTTCGCACGCAGCGGAATGGTGTCTGGGGCCATGCTCGGCCTGGGCCGTGCGCTCGGCGAGACCATGGCCGTGACACTCGTGCTCTCGCCCCTCGGCATCGTCACGTTCAACCTGATCAACCCGGAGAACCCCACGACGATCCCGGCGATCATCGCGCTGCGGTTCCCCGAGGCCCACGACGAGGGTGTCAACACGCTCATCGCGGCGGGTCTGATCCTCTTCATCGTCACCTTCGCGGTCAACTTCGTGGCCCGCTGGATCGTCTCGCGCCGTGCCGAGTTCTCGGGAGCCAACTGACATGACCGCTACCCTCACCCCCTCGCCGTCTCCCTCCTCCGTCGTCGCTCCGGTGCACACCACCTCTGCAGGCCACCTGCCCAAGTGGGCTCCGTGGGCTCTCCTGCTCGTCGCATTCGTGCTGTCGGGGACGATCTTCGCCTTCGTCAATGCGGGCGGCGACCCGGCCGACTTCAACATCGCGCTCACGCTCGTCGTCGGCCTCGTGTTCTACATGGCGCTCATCATGGTCATCTCGTCGGTGGTCGAGAGTCGCCGCCACGCGATCGACCGCCTCATGACCGCTCTGGTATCCGGCGCCTTCGTGGTCGCGCTCCTGCCCCTCATCTCGCTGCTCTACACCGTGGTCGTCAACGGCCTCATGCGCTTCGACGGAGAGTTCTTCAGCTTCTCGATGCGCAACATCGTGGGCGAGGGCGGCGGCGCGATCCATGCCATCTACGGCACGCTTCTGATCACGCTCGGCGCGACGATCATCTCGGTGCCGATCGGCCTGATGACCTCGATCTACCTCGTCGAGTACGGCGAGGGTCGCAAGCTCGCGCGGGGCATCACGTTCCTCGTCGACGTCATGACCGGCATCCCGTCGATCGTCGCCGGTCTCTTCATCTACTCCGTGTTCGCGCTCATCGTCGGACCAGGCACCCGAATGGGGATCATGGGCTCGCTGGCGCTCTCGGTGCTGATGATCCCGGTCGTCGTCCGCGGCTCTGAAGAGCTCCTGCGCATCGTTCCGAACGAGCTCCGCGAGGCCGCCTACGCGCTCGGTGTCCCGAAGTGGCTGACGATCATCAAGGTCGTCCTGCCGACGGCCATCGCCGGAATCCTGACCAGCATCATGCTCGCCATCTCCCGCGTGATCGGCGAGACCGCTCCGCTGCTGCTCACCGTCGGCATCGTGCAGGGCATGAACCTGAACATGTTCAGCGGGCAGATGGCGACGCTACCCGTGTTCTCGTACATGCAGGCCAAGTACCCGGGCATCCCCGTCGAGGCCTACCTCGACCGCGCCTGGGCCGCGGCCCTCACCCTGATCGTCATCGTGATGGTGCTGAACCTGCTGGCCAGGATCATCGCCAAGGTGTTCGCCCCCAAGATCAACGGCCGCTGAGCCGTCTTTCCCGACTGAAGAAGAAGAAGGATCACACGTGTCCAAGAGCATCGAAGTCAACGACCTCAACGTCTACTACAGCGACTTCCTCGCCGTCGAAGGCGTCAGCATCGAGATCAAGCCCAACACCGTCACGGCGTTCATCGGCCCGTCCGGCTGCGGCAAGTCCACGTTCCTGCGCACCCTCAACCGCATGCACGAGGTCATCCCCGGCGCCCGCGTCGAGGGTGAGGTGCTGATCGACGGCAAGAACCTCTACGGCGCCGGCGTCGACCCCGTGCTGGTGCGCCGTCAGGTCGGCATGGTCTTCCAGCGTCCGAACCCGTTCCCCACGATGTCGATCAAGGAGAACGTGCTCGCGGGCGTCAAGCTCAACAACACGCGCATGTCGAAGAGCGATCAGGATGGCCTCGTCGAGAAGTCGCTGCGTGGCGCGAACCTGTGGAACGAGGTCAAGGACCGTCTCGACCGCCCCGGCTCCGGCCTCTCGGGCGGCCAGCAGCAGCGTCTGTGCATCGCGCGTGCCATCGCCGTCTCCCCCGACGTGATCCTGATGGACGAGCCCTGCTCGGCCCTCGACCCGATCTCGACCTTCGCGATCGAGGAGCTCATCGCCGAGATCAAGTCCGAGTACACCGTCGTCATCGTGACGCACAACATGCAGCAGGCGAGCCGCGTGTCCGACCGGACCGCGTTCTTCAACATCGCCGGCACCGGCAAGCCCGGCAAGCTCATCGAGTACGACGACACCCGCACGATGTTCACCACCCCGTCGGTGCAGGCTACCGAGGACTACGTCTCGGGACGCTTCGGATAAGCATCCGGTTCTTCCTTCTCCTTCTCACCGGAGCCTGCGCTCTTCGCGGGCACAGCTTCGGAGATGCAGGTTCGAAACGCCGTGCGACCTTCTCGTCGCCCGGCGTTTCGTCGTTCCGGTCCGCAGTTGTGCCCGGGGCCGGAACTGCGGCACTCATCCTGCAGAATAGTGCGGATACGCGGTGCATCCACAGGTCCCGGCATCGTGGTCAGGAACGGGTGCCTGGATCGCAGATGCTCGTCAGATGTGCGGCTCATCGTCGATCGAGATCTGGACGTGGAGAGAGCTTCGGGCGACAAGCTCGCGACGGGCTCTCGAGGCTCGCGTGCGATGCGGGCGCCTGCGACGACTCCGACGCGGGGTCTACGCCGCCGACACCGCCTGCGCGAGCGCCGTCGAGGCCGCTGAGCACGGAGGGTCTCTGGGCTGTTCGAGTGCCGCGCGACACCTCGGGATCTGGGTTCTCGACGACCCGACTCTGCATGTCTGGCTTCGCCCCGAAAGACACCATCACACTGGCATCAGCCGTGGGTGCACCTGCATCCGTCATTGGGATTCAGGCGCCTCCTCGGGAACGTTCGCCCTCCCCTCGGTACCGCAGATCCTGCTGCAGATCCTCCGCTGCGGACCCGCGACGCCACGGCTGCCGCCTGGGGACACGCCACGCTGAGGTTCGACTACGCGATGGTCGTGCATGACTGGGATCTGGTGGAGCGCGCGATCGTCGGGATGCTGGCACTCAAGCCCTGATCCGTGTCGGATCATCGACTCATCTCCGGGCACAACTTCGGATGCGGGTCGACGACGCGCCGGTCTCGACGACCTGGCGCGGCGGTTCTGCAGAGAGTTCCGAAGTTGTGCTCGCAGCGAGCGAGCAACCCGGGCGGCCGAGCGGCCTGGCGGCCTCAGTCGCGGGGTGAGAGGAGGTAGTCGTTGAGCTCGGCCGTGAGCGCGCGGTCGACGGGCAGCTCGACGCCGTCGACGGCCGTGATCGGCGCGGCGAGGCGGACGCTCGAGACGAGCCAAGCGGCATCGGCATGCGTCAGGTCGGATGCCGGCACCTGGGCGTACTCCGCGAGCAGCCCTCGCCCGGTGAGGTGCTCGTAGACGCTCAGCTGCGTCGTGCCGTGCAGGATGCCGCCGTTCGGCGCCGGTGTCACGAAACGATCGCCGAAGCGCAGGATCAGTGACGCGGTCGGCGCCTCGAGCACGAAGCCGTCCCGCGACAGGAAGATCGCGTCGTCGGCTCCGCGTCGGTGCGCCTCACGAAGCGCAGCCATGTTCACCGCATACGAGAGGGTCTTGGCCCCGAGCAGCAACCATGGCGCCTTCTCGGCCACGTCGAGGTCGTACCCGCGGTCGAGGGTGACCACGCGGACTCCGTGCTCGCGCACCGCCGAGAAGTCGGATGCCGGCGCGGCCGTGACCCAGGCGGTCGGTGTGGGTCCGTGCTCGACCCCGCGACTGAGGATGAGTTTGATGACGTACTCGCCCTGCTCGCAGTGGGCGGCGGCACGCTCGATGGCCTGATGCCACTGCGCCTGGTTGGGGAGCGGCAGGTCGCACAGCTGCGCCGAGTGCGCGAGCCTCTCGAGGTGCGGTACGACCTCCTGCGCATGACCGTCGATCACGCCGATCGACTCGAACACTCCGTCGCCGCGCTGTGTGCTCAGCTCCCCCACGCTCAGTGCCGGCGCCGCGGCATCGACGAGGGTGAACGTGTCTGCGAAGTCGGAGCGGTCGACGTCAGCCGCCGCAGGATCGATCATCAGAGCAAAGCACCGTGTCATGATCCGAGCCTAGAGCCCCGGGAATAGCTTCAGCGTGATCTTGTTACACTGGAGTGGCCGGGCCGCATAACCCCGGGCTCCAAAATTTGCCGCCGCGAGCGGCCTTCCGCCGAGAGGCGTTTTTGCGGCCCGGTCTTTTCATGCCCGCACGCAGACTCTGACCACGCCCCAGCGTCGATTCAGGCCAGCGCTCCCGAGCGCCACAGCACGGCAGAAGCCGACAGGTCTCGCGCATAGCTGCTCAGACGCAGAGCGCGGGTCGTGAGCTCACTTGCGCGCGACGGTTCGGTCGCTTCGTAGTCGTCCGCCATGTGGGTGGCACCGGAAGCCTGGACCCGGCAGAACGCCGCGGCCCGATCGAGGGCCACCGCGAAGTCACCGCGAAACGCGCCACGCAGGATCGTGTCGATCAGGGCGACGAGCTCGTCGGGGTTCGCCGGCACCGGCGCCCCGGCGATCACGACATCGACGGATGCGAGCTCCACCCTGCCCCGCTCGTAGAGCAGGGCTGCGGTGTGAGGATCGTCATGGATGGCCAGCTGCAGGATGTACAGCCGCCACAGCGCGCCCGGCAGGGTGCGAGCTGGAGCCTTAGACCAGAGCTCGGCGATCTCATCGATGCCGTGCTCGTCGGTGAAGGCGACCAGTCGGTCGGCGCTCACACCGCTCTCATCGGCGCGCACGCGGGTCAGCAGAGCGGATGCGGTCGCATGCGCGACGCGCGTCTCTTCGGCGGGATCGTGACTGCCCACGATGTTGTCGAAGGCACTGGTGGGCCGGCGCACCGGACGGGAGAACTGCTCAGGCATCAGTCCAGGGTACGCGCGATACGCGAGGTCAGGCCGTCGGGATCACGACGACGGGGTCGGATGTCGGCAGGCCCGAGGGCGAGCCTCCGTCCTGCTCCACCGTGACCGCGATCACGTCACCCGCGTGCATCTCGCCGGCGAGCACCGCCGTGGCTTCGCCGCCGTCGGCCGCGAACACACCTGCCGAGATGGGAGTATCGCCCCGGACATACCAGAGCTCGTATGTCTCGCCCTCGGCGAGCGACGGGATGCCGTCGGTCACGAGCACGGACTTGCCGAGCGACGCCGACCAGTGCGCGGTCGCAGTGCCGCCGCTCTCGAGCGACACGCTGGCCTGCTGCGCATCACCGGCCGACTGGATGTCCTCGAGTGCGACGACACTCGCCGGACGGTTGATGTACGTGTTGATCGCGACAGCGCCGGCCCCCACGCCTACGAGCAGTGCGAGGCATGCGGCGAGCGCGAAGAGGAAGCGGAGGCGGTGCGCCGGAGCCTTCGGGGCTTCGTCTCCCGGTGGGGACTGCGAAGGTCCGGCCTCGGATGCGGCATCCGATGCCTCTTCATGCGGACCATCGGGCGTCGAGTCCGCGAGGACGACATCGCCGTTCTGCGGGGTGACGGCGATGCGTGCGAGAAGCGCGGCACGAATGTCGGGCGACGGGACCGACTGCGTCACACCGTCGGCGAGGAAGCCTGCGCTGTCGGCGTCTGCCTCCACGATGTGCTGCCATTCCGGGTGCGCTGCGAGCGCGGCGTGATACCGCTGCTGGTCATCGGGCGACAGCGCGTCGAGCGCTGCTCCTGCCGCGAGCTCTGCGAATTCCTTCTCGTTCATGCCGTCACCCCCATAGCCGTTCGCAGACGCGAGAGCCCATCTCGCATCCGTGTCTTGATCGTCCCCAGCGGCGCTCCGACGAGCACTGCCACTTCGTTCTGACTGTAACCGCCGTAGTAGGCCAGAACGAGAGCCTCGCGCTGCACCTCAGGAAGGCCCGAGAGTGCGTGAACGACCTTCTCGCTCTCGATGCCCAGCTCCACCGTCTCCGCGACACTGTCGTGCGCGACTCCGATGTCCCTGAACCCGGCTCGTACGTCTCGGTCCGCGCTGGACTGGGACGCCCGAACCCGGTCGACCGCACGACGGTGCGCGATCGTCATCACCCAGGTTCTTCCCTGTCCCTTGTTCGGAGCGAACTTCGTAGCGGATTGCCAGATCTCCAAGAAGACTTCCTGAAGGACCTCTTCGCTCTGCGAGCGGTTCACGAGGACCCTGAGGATGAGGCCGAAGACGCGGGAAGACAGAGTGTCGTAGAGCTCCGCGAATGCGCGCTGGTCACCGTCGCCGATGCGCAGGAGCAGGTCAGCGACAGCATCCCGAGCCGTACCGTCTTCGGGTACGTCCATTCCGTCGATGACCATCTCTAACAGCATGCCGCATTCACCCCGCTTTCCCGTGCAGCCGCCACCCGAAAGTGACGTAAACGAGTCCTCTTAAGTGTTCTTCGTCGAAAGCTGTTCGCCGCAGACCCCCGAAACGGATTGGATTCCGAGAAGTCGAAAAAAGTTTGAGGTTTCTCCCATCCGATCCCGAGGGGGCTCCGAACGACTGTCAACGCCACGGAGAGGCCGTGGCATTGTTCTGAAGGAGCTTGAGATGTTCAGCACCAAGAAGAAGGTCACCGCAGCGATCACCCTCGGCCTTGCGAGCGCATTCCTGCTCTCCGCATGTTCCATGGGCGGCACCACCGAAGAGCCGGCAGAGTCGACGGCTCCCGAGTCGTCCGAGACGATGGCTCCCGAGACCGAGACGATGGACCCGGCCGCGAACCTGGTCGGCTCCGGCTGCGCCGCATACGCAGAGGCTGTTCCGGACGGCGCAGGATCGGTCGAGGGCATGGCTCTTGACCCGGTCGCCACCGCGGCATCCAACAACCCCCTGCTCACCACGCTCGTCGCAGCAGTCAGCGGCCAGCTGAACCCGGATGTCAACCTCGTCGACACGCTGAACGGCGACGAGTTCACCGTCTTCGCACCGGTCGATGACGCTTTCGCGAAGATCGACCCGGCCACCATCGAGGCTCTCAAGACCGACAGCGCCACGCTGAGCTCGATCCTGACGTACCACGTGGTCCCCGGCCAGGTGGCGCCCGACGAGATCGCCGGCATGCACACCACGGTCCAGGGTGCTGACCTCGAGGTCACCGGCAGCGGCGACGACCTGATGGTCAACGACGCCACCGTCATCTGCGGTGGAGTTCAGACCGCCAACGCGACCGTGTACCTCATCGACACGGTCCTGATGCCCCCGGCCGAGTAAGGCAGGGAAACACCGAGGCGGACACTCGGTGAGCCGTCTCACCTCTCGGGGGAGGTCGGTGAGATGGAGAAGGAGCCGTTGACGACACGTCGTCAGCGGCTCCTTCTTTGCGCCCTAGACTGGAGGGGCGGGCCTCTAGCTCAGTTGGCAGAGCATCGGACTTTTAATCCGCGGGTCGTGGGTTCGAGCCCCACGGGGCCCACCGTTTATCACCGCCGGCCTGATCCGGCCACCCCCTTCACTGCGTCAGCACCCTGCGAGAGAGTCGAGGCGTCCCCATTCGGGACACTCACCCCACGAAAGGACGCATCATGGCGACTCTCACCGACAGCCGAGTGGCATTCCTGGCGACAGACGGATTCGAGGACAGCGAGCTGACCAGTCCGTGGGAAGCGGTGCAGAGCGAGGGCGCGAGCGCCACGCTCATCGCACCGGACGGACAGCAGATCACCGGAAAGAACGGTCACGTGCAGCACGTGGACCTCACCTCCGAGACGGCCAAGGCCGACGAGTTCGACGCTCTCGTGCTTCCGGGCGGCGTCGTGAACGCCGACCACCTGCGGCTCGACAAGGCATCGATCGACCTCGCCCGCTCGTTCTTCGAGCAGCATAAGCCCGTCGCCGTCATCTGCCACGGCGCGTGGATCCTGATCGAGGCCGGTGTGGTCGACGGACGCACGCTGACCAGCTACCCGAGCCTCGCGACCGATCTCCGCAACGCGGGAGCCACCTGGGTCGACGAGGAAGTCGTGGTCGACGCCGGACTCGTCTCGAGCCGCACGCCAGACGATCTCCCCGCTTTCAACGCGAAGCTGATCGAGGAGGTCGCCGAGGGGCGGCACGCCGAGCAGACCGCGTGATCTGAGCATCCGGCGGTCCGGCGGTCCGGTGTCAGGCGCCAGCGCGCGCCCTGTGACGCCGGACCGCCGCTCTGTTCGCACAGCGCACCGAGCAGAACCGCTGTCGCCCGTTTCGGGTCACGTCGACGACCACGTTCGTGCAAGGCGAGGCCTCGCAGCGGCCCAATCGATCCATGCCGCGGGTGACGAGGTGCAGCGACGTACCGACGGCGAAGACGGCCCGCAGCACGTAGGACAGCGACTGCACGTCGTCACGGTAGTGCAGGTGCCAGCCTTCGCCGTCGTGGTTCGTCAGGCGCGGGTATGCCGCAGCTTCCACCATCTGCGCGTTGAGGATCTCGGCACGAACAGCCGGGTCCGGCGCATCGACGATCTGCAACCAGTCGTCGACCACCTCGCGGACCCGTTCGTGGTCGTCGGGCGCAGGCGGGAAGGTCATCGTCATCCCCATCTCGAGGGTGCGCTGCTCGATGCCCGCACGATCGACGGGGAAGTCATCGGCGAGGGATGCGGCCAGGAGGACCGCGTACTCGCCGTAAGGGTTGAGATGCATAAGGCCATTACATCACGCTGGATGCATGACCACGTTGCACACCCTGCCGATCCCCCGCCAGACCACCACCGCGCATGAGCACGCCTGGGTCGCGGACTCGCGGCATCCGACCAGCGAGGGCGTCGTCGTGTACGTCCGCTGCACCGGTTGCGGCACGCACCGCGTCGACCTGCAGGCGCACCCGCTGACGCCTCCCTCCGCGATCAGCCGCGAGACCTCGGACTGAGCCGACGATCAGGCAGCGACGATCGCGCCGTTTCGCGGCACCCAGAACCGCTCGCCCTCGGCGACGAAGGCGAGTGGGATCCCTCGCCCGTTCTGCTCGACCGAGTCCGAGACCTGGACATGCAGATGCGGTTCGGTGCTGTTCCCGGAGTTGCCGCATTCGCCGATCACCTCGCCCACCGACACCCGGTCTCCGAGCCGCGGCCTCACGCTCCCGGCCCTCAGATGGGCGAGCAGCACGAGAGCGCCGTCGCAACGGATGACGACGTGGTTTCCGGCGATCCCCGGTGCACCCTCGCGGACACGCGATCTCTGGGTCAGCGCATACCCCAGCTGCGCCCCGATCGAGCGCCGGGCGACGTGGTCGTCCTCGCCATCATGCACCCGCACCACCTCGCCCGACACCGGCGCGAGGATCGGACGCCCGAAGCCGATGAACGCGTCGGCAGGCTCGGTGCCGAACATGCTCCCGAGACTGCGAGGTGCGCTGCGACCGTTCGAGTCGACCGGCACGAAGTCGATCGCGTGCGAGCTGCCGAACAGCTCGGTGCCGTGACTGGGCACGCGTGACGCCGGGCTGTTCTGCACGATCCAGAGCCCGGTGAAGGGCAGGATCAGCACGAACGGCTCCTGAGCAGTCATGCGGTCAGCTCAGCGAGCTTTCGGACGGTACGGAGGTTGCGCGCCGTGCCGGCGACACCGAGCGCGCGGTCGAGGACGGTCTTGGTGAGCCTCGTACTGTGCACACCGCCCTCGGCGTAGTCGATCCACAGATCGTCGCCGACGAGTGCGATCCGCTCCCCCGGCACGAGTCGCTCCTGCAACGCCTCGACAGCCCCGGGCGCGGCCGGCGCCTCGAGGAACATCGCGTGCAGCAGCTTCTCGGACGCCCCGCTGAACGGGTGCGCAGCCAGGGCGTGCACGAGGGCGTCATGCGTGCGCAGGATCACCGGGGTGTCGACGTCGAACTCGGCGGCGATCAGCGCCCGGACCCGAGCGCACGCCGACGCCGGATCATCCGGATGCTCGCACACGATGTTCCCGCTCGCGATGTAGGTCGAGACCTCACCCAGCACCGGAGCGAGCACCTCGCGCAGCTGAGCCATCGGCACCCGATTGCGGCCCGAGACGTTCACCGCTCGCAACAGCAGGACGCTGCGGATCACCCCGCGTCGCTCTCGACGAGCTCGGCACCCGCATGAGCGAGTTCTGCGAGAGCCGCCGCACTCGGCTCAGCCGCGACACCCGCGATCAGATCGGTGAAGATCCGCACCCGCACTCCGTGCGCCACAGCGTCGAGCGCAGAGGCGCGCACGCAGTGGTCGGTGGCGATGCCCACGACATCGGCCTCGAGGACACCCGCGCCGGTGAGGATCGCGCCGACGGTCTCGCCGGATTCGGTCGCACCCTCGAACATCGAGTACGCGGGGCGCCCCTGCCCCTTGTGCACATGATGGGTGACGGCATCGGTCACCAGCAGCGGGTCATAGTCGGCGCCAGGCGTGCCTGCGACGCAGTGCACGGGCCAGGTGTCGACGAAGTCCGGCGCCTCGCCGAAGTGGCCGCCGTTGTCTCCCTCGGCGTCGTGCCAATCGCGAGACGCGACGATGACGTCGTACTCCGCCGCGTGAGCGGAGAGGAAGGCTGAGACAGCGGATGCCACGGCATCCCCACCATCGACGGCCAACGCACCGCCCTCGGTGAAGTCGTTCTGCACATCGACGATCAGAAGCGCTCTGCTCATGGTCTGAGCGTACGCCGCCCTCACCGGTCACCCCAAGGCAGGAAACCAAAAGGCCCCGAGATGTTGTTCACATCACGGGGCCTGCTGGAGCCGCTTGTCAGAATCGAACTGACGACCTTTTCATTACGAGTGAAATGCTCTGCCGACTGAGCTAAAGCGGCGCGATCATCGATATTACCCGTTCCGGAGCCGCACCGCGAATCGAGCCGGAATCACTCGCAGCGGACGTCGCTCTCGGGCACGACATCGTCGAGCAGGAACGCCTCGACGGCGCCGTCGACGCACGTGTTGCCCTTGTTGTATCCGGTGTGGCCTTCGCCCACGCGGGTGATCAGCACGCCCTCGTCGAGCTGCGCGGCGAGGGACTCCGACCACTCGTACGGGGTCGCCGGGTCGTTGGTCGTTCCGACCACGAGGATCGGGCCAGCACCCTCGGCGTTGATCTCGCCCCGGGTGCCGGTCGGCGGGTAGGGCCACACCGAGCACGAGTCGGGACCGCTCCAGTACGGAGCGATGGTCGGCGCGCCGTCTGCGATCTTCTTCTCGGTCGCAGCCTCGGCCGCCGGGTCGTCCTCGACCGGATAGTCCATGCAGTTGTAGGCGCGGAATGCTTCGCTCGAGTTGTCGAGATAGGTCCCGTTCTCACGTCCGTTGTAGAAGTCGGCGAGGAAGAACGCCGTCGTCGGGTCACCCTGCAGAGCTTCGTCGAGCGCCTGCGTGAGGTACTGCCAGCTGTCTGCCGAATACAGGGCGGCGATGATGCCGGTCATCAGCGCGTCCGCGCCGAGCATGCGTCCGTCGCCGTTCTCGAGCGGGGCCGCGTCGACGCTCCCGAGCAGCGCACCGAGGTCGGCCATGGCCTCATCGACCGTGCCGTTGAACGGGCACTCGCCCGAGTCGAGGCAGTCCTGCATGTACGCGCGGAGGGCCGATTCGAATCCCAGGGCCTGGGTCGCACCGACATCGAGCCCCGAGACGGCCGGGTCGATCGCGCCGTCGAGCACGAGCCGTCCCGCCTTCTCGGGGTACAGGTCGGCGTAGGTCGCGCCGAGGAACGTGCCATACGAGTAGCCGATGTAGTTCAGCTGCTTGTCGCCGAGAACAGCGCGGATCAGATCCATGTCGCGTGCGGCGTTGATCGTGGTGATGTAGGGCAGGATGCCGCCGCTGTTCGCCTCACACGCATCGGCGAACTCCTTGTGCGCCTCGAGCAGCTCGGCCTCCCACTCTGCACTCCCCCGCTTTCCTTCGGGGATCGTGTAGAGGTAGTCGTCCATGCCTGCAGCATCGAAGCACGTCACTGCGGTCGACTCTCCGACGCCGCGGGGGTCGAATCCGATCACGTCGTAGTTCTCGATGAGATCGGCGCCGACGGCGAAGTCCAGGCTGTCACGGATGAGCTCGACACCGCTGGCGCCAGGACCACCGGGGTTCGTCAGCAGTGAGCCCTGAGCTGTTCCCGTCGCCTGGTGTCGCACGACCGAGAGGGTGATCTCACCCTCGCCCGGGTTCTCCCAGTCGAGGGGAGCGGTCACATCGGTGCAGTCGAACCCCGTGCCGCACTCGCTCCAGGTGAGCGTCTGCCCGTAGAACGGCAGCAGGTCTTCTGCCACGCCTTCGGTGTCCGGCGCGTTCGTGGTGGACGGCTTCGGCTCGGCCTGCTCGGGGATCATCGAGTACAGGCAGCCGGAGAGCGCGACCGAGGCCGCGGCGAGGCCGGCGATCACGGCGACGGCACGTCGCATGCGGGAAGTCGGTCGAGTGTTCACGGTGTCCTCCCGCTCGTGACAGTCACGAGCAAGCTCTCGAGGGCGAGCAGCGGTGCGACGTTGCGCTCCAGCGACTGGCGTGTGTCGGCAAGGTGGTCGAGTACGACAAGAGTACGGGTCTCCGGCCAGGCGGCAGCCAGCGCGGCCAGATCTTCGCGAAGCTCGCGGTTGATCAGCTCGTCGTCTCTGCCGAACTGCAGCATGACGACGTCACGGAAGAGCGACTGCAGATCGGTGAGGACTCTGTCGATCCCGTCACGCAGGCTTCGGGTCGCACGCTTCTTCTGGTCGTCCTCCAGCGCGGAGATCTGCGTGCGCAGGGCCGGCGGGACGGCCTGTCCCTCGGCGATGCCGACCATGCGGAGCAGGGATGCACGCTCGGCCGCGTCGCGCTCGGCGGTGAGGGCCTTGGCGTCGTCAGTGGCCGCCTGGATGATGCGGCCGGCGACCTCGACGGCGTCGCTGACACCGCGAACCCCCAGCACCGACCGCAGCGTCTCGTCGCGGCGGCGGCGGGCGGCCTCATCGGTGGCGAGGCGCTGGGCCATGCCGATGTGCCGTTGTGCATGACGGGCGGCCTGCTCGGCGATGCCCTCATCGACCCCTGTGCGGAGCGTGATCAGACGCGCCACGTCTGCGACGTCGGGCTCGCGCAGTCGCAGCGAGCGTACGCGAGAACGGATCGTCGGCAGCAGGTCGGCCTCGCTCGGGGCGCAGAGTATCCAGACGGTCTTCTCCGGCGGCTCCTCGAGAGCCTTCAGCAGCACGTTCGAGGTGCGCTCGACCATGCGGTCGGCGTCTTCGACCACGATCACGCGATAGCGGCCTGCCGACGGCGCGAAGTAGGAGCGCTCGACGAGCGCACGAGCCTCCGCGATCGTGATGATGACCTTGTCGGTGCGCAATGCCGTCACATCGGGATGCGTTCCCGCGAGGACCTGACGCATCGCCGCCTCGTCATCGGGGTGATCAGCGACGAGCGCGGCCGCGAAGGCGTGCGCGAGTGTGGAACGCCCCGACCCCGGCGGCCCCGTGATGAGCCAGGCGTGCGACAGCGCGGAAGGATCGGATGCGGCGTTGCGCAGCGTGTCGACCGCGGCATCCTGCCCCCACACGTCGGCCCACGGGAAAGGGGCGGCGACAGTCTGGGGCATGTCCTCAGCCTAATCGGGAGCACCGACGTCCGCGGCAACCGCCCCCGGATGCACGGGGCTCGTGAGGCAGGCGACATGCCGTGCGGGCGGCTCAGCCGATCAGCGTCGCGACCCGCTCGCGGATCTGCTCGGCGATGATCTCGGGTGCTGCTGCGGCGTCGAGAACCAGGAACCGCTCGGGTTCGGCCTGCGCCAGGGCGAGGAACGCGTCGCGGACCCGCGCGTGGAACTCGGTCTTCTCCGCCTCGAGTCGGTCGAAGGGCTTGTCAGCCGAGTCGAGTCGCACGCGCGCCGACTCGGGGTCGAGGTCGAGCAGCACGGTGAGGTCGGGCAGTGCGCCCTCCGCGGCCCACAGCGACAGGTTGCGGATCTCGTCGCCGTCGAGCACGCGGCCTGCGCCCTGGTAGGCGACCGACGAGTCGAGATAGCGGTCCTGCAGCACGACCTCGCCACGCGCGAGAGCAGGTCGGACGACCGTGGCGACGTGATGTGCGCGGTCGGCGGCGTAGAGAAGAGCTTCGGCACGCGGCGCGATGTCCCCTCGGTGGTGCAGCACGATGTCGCGGATCAGTTGGCCGACCTCGGACCCACCCGGCTCGCGGGTGCGCACGACGGTTCGCCCTGTCTCCGTCATCCACTGCGCGAGGAGGTTCGACTGGGTGGTCTTGCCCGATCCGTCTCCGCCCTCGAGGGTGATCCAGATTCCGGGGCCTGATGTCACGAACCGGCCTTTTTCGCGGCGTTCGCTGCACGTGTCGCCGCGGCCTTCTTGGCTGCTGCCGACCGTGCGGCGGCCTTCTCGGCATCCGTCGCAGTCGCCTTGGCCGGGGCCTTCTTCGCCGCAGGCTTCTTGGCCGGCGCCTTCTTGGCTGCCGGCTTCTTGGCGGCGGGCTTCTTGGCAGGTGCCTTCTTCGCGGCCGCACCGCGCTTGGGAGCCGGACCCTTGGCACGCTTGTCGGCGAGCATCTGCACGGCGATCTCGAACGTGACGTCCTCGACCTTCTGCCCGCGAGGGATCGTCACGTTCGTCTCGCCGTCGGTGACATAGGCACCGAAGCGCCCGTCGCGGATGCGGATCGGCTTGTTGCTGACGGGATCGGCCTCGAACTCGGCGAGCGCACTGGACGCGCGGCGGGAACCTGCGCCGTACTTCGGCTGCGAGTAGATCTCGAGCGCCTTCTCGAGCGTCACGTCGAAGATCTCCGACTCGCTCTCGAGCGAGCGGGAGTCCGTGCCCTTCTTCAGGTACGGACCGAACCGGCCGTTCTGTGCGGTGATCTCCTCGCCGGTCTCCGGGTCGGCTCCGACGACGCGCGGCAGGCTGAGCAGCTGCAGGGCGGTGTCGAGGTCGATCGTGTCGACCGACATCGAACGGAACAGCGAGGCGGTGCGCTGCTTGGGCGCCGCGACCTTCTTCGCTCCCCGCTTGGGCTTGGGGGCCTCGACGACCTCACCGGTCGCCTCGTCGACGGCGGCGTCCTCGGACACCGGGTCGTTCTCCTGCACGTAGGGTCCGAAGCGGCCGTCCTTGACGACGACGATCTTGCCGTTCTCCGGGTTGGTGCCCAGCACACGGTCGCCGGCGACCGGCGCGTCGATGAGCTCCTGCGCCTTGGCAGCGGTCAGCTCGTCTGGCGCCAGATCTTCGGGCACGTTCACGATGCGCGGCTTCTCGTCCGGCGCCTCGGGGTTCGCGACCTCGAGGTAGGGACCGTACTTGCCGAAACGCAGTGTGGCGGTGTCGGTGATGGGTGTGGAGTTGAGAGCCCGCGCATCGATCTCGCCGAGATTGTCGACGGTCTGGCGCAGGCCGACGTGCGAATCAGAGCCGTAATAGAAGGAACGCAGCCACTCGACGCGCTTCTGCTCGCCTCGGGCGATCGCGTCGAGGTCGTCTTCGAGTGCGGCGGTGAAGTCGTAGTCGATCAGGGTGGCGAAGTGCTCTTCGAGCAGGCGCACGACACTGAAGGCGAGCCATGTCGGCACGAGGGCCTGGCCGCGCTTGGTCGCGTAGCCACGGTCGATCACCGTGCCGATGATGCTGGCGAAGGTCGAGGGACGGCCGATGCCGTGCTCCTCGAGCGCCTTGACGAGTGACGCTTCGGTGAAGCGGGGCTTCGGGGTCGTGCGGTGACCCTTGGCCTCGGAATCCGACATGCGCAGCTCATCGCCGACCGCGACGATCGGGAGCGACTGGTTCTCGTCGGCATCCTTGTCGTTGCGCTTCTCGTCGCGCCCCTCCTCGTACGCCTCGAGGAACCCCTTGAAGGTGTACACGGTGCCGGATGCGGTGAACTCGGCGTTGCGGCCTGCGGCGTCGACTGCGATGGTGACGGTCGTGGTCTCGTACTTGGCATCGGCCATCTGGCTGGCGACGGTGCGCTTCCAGATCAGGTCGTAGAGACGGTGCTCCTCGCGGTCCAGCTCCGAGGAGACGGACTTCGGGGTGCGGAAGTTCTCGCCCGAGGGACGGATCGCCTCGTGCGCCTCCTGCGCGTTCTTGCTCTTCGACTTGTAGGCGCGAGGCTTGAGCGGAACCGCGGTGTCGCCGTAGAGCGCGACGGCCTGACTGCGCGCGGCCTGCACGGCCTGGGTGCTCAGCGCGACCGAGTCGGTTCGCATATAGGTGATGTAACCCTTTTCATACAGCCGCTGCGCGACGCTCATCGCCTGCTTGGCGCTCATCGAGAGCTTGCGGCCAGCCTCCTGCTGCATGGTGGAGGTGGTGAACGGCGCGTAGGGGCTGCGGGTTCCGGGCTTCGCCTCGACCTTGGTGACGGAGCCTGCGCCGGCGGCGTCGACGGCGAGTGCGAGCTCTGCAGCCTGCTTCTCGTCGAGGATGACGACGGCTTTCTTGAGCTTTCCGTTGTCGTCGAAGTCGGTGCCTCGGGCGAGCTGGCCGCCGTCGACTCGCACCAGACGCACCTTGAATCCTGCCGACGACGAGGCGAGCGCCTCGACGTCCCAGTACTCGGCCGACACGAACGCCATGCGCTCGCGCTCCCGCTCGACGATCATGCGGGTGGCGGCGGACTGCACGCGTCCGGCAGACAGGCCCGTCTTGACCTTGTACCAGAGAACGGGCGAGACGTCCCAGCCATAAAGCCGGTCGAGGATGCGGCGGGTCTCCTGCGCGTCGACGAGGTCGGTGTCGAGCTCACGGGTGTTGCCGATGGCCGCCTGGATCGCGTCTTTCGTGATCTCGTGGAAGACCATGCGCTTGACGGGGACCTTCGGCTTCAGAGTCTCGAGCAGGTGCCAGGCGATGGCCTCGCCTTCGCGGTCCTCATCAGTGGCGAGCAGGAGCTCGTCGGCGGTCTTGAGCGCACGCTTGAGCTCGGCGACAGTCTTCGTCTTGCGATCGGAGACGACGTAGTAGGGGTCGAAGTCGTTGTCGACGTCGATCGAGTACTTCCCGTACGCCTGCTTGTCAGCGGCGGGGATGTCCTTCTTATCTGCGAGGTCGCGGATGTGGCCGACAGAGCTGAGCACCTCATAGCCGTCGCCGAGGTATCCCTGAATCGACCGCATCTTCGTCGGGGACTCGACAATGACGAGCTTCTTGCCTTCAGCCAAGGGAGCGTCCTTTCTTCGAAGCACACCATACACACCGCCGTGATGGGTTGGTCACAGTGGTCGCCTGCATTTTCGCCGGAAAGTGCTTCGTGCCGCCGTCAGGATCCCTCGGGTGGCCCAGCACGGGCTCGGGAGACGGCAGCGAGTCCAGCGTACGCCGCGTTCACCTGCACAGTCGCCACGAAGCCCTCGACGGCACACTCGGTGAGGGTCGCGCCTGAGGCCGCCGCGACCCGCGCGGCAAGCGCGCACGGGTCGTCGGTCGAGGCGATCGCGCCACGGGCCGCGTCGGCTGCGGCGAGCGCCGCGGCGTCGGCGGCTCCGGCGGCCCGCTGCGCTGTGACCGCTGCTCCCCCGACTGCGGCGAGCCCCAGCGAGAGCGCCGTCGCGACCGAGAGAACCCCCGCCGCGAGAGCAGAGCCCGCCATCAGCTGCCCGCCCCTGCGACGTTCGACATCAGAGCCCTCCGGCGAGCGCGCAGCTGGACGCCTGCAGCGGGATTCGGATGAAGCCGCCGATCGCGACGTCGGCGTGCGCTTTCACACAGACGAGATCGCCGGATGAGCTGCTCGACATTCCGGCGCCGGGAACCGCGGTCGAGACTGCGTGCGATGCCCTGCCGGCGTCCTCCCCTCGGCCGAGAAGGCGTGCTGCGTCGGCCGACGCGTCTTGGAGCGCCACCTGACGAGCGGCCGCGCCCAGTGCGCCGGCACCGAGCAGAAGAGTGAGGACCACCGCCGGCAGCGCGAGTGCGAGCTCGGCGGCCACGGATCCCCGCTCGCCGTCACGACTGTCGCTCATCACGCCACCGTGAGTGCCCGACGCACCAGGTCGGTGAGGATGCCGCGCACCTCATCAGACCTCATGATGACGACGAGCAGCCCGGCGAAGGCCACGGCGGCCATCGTGGTGATCGCGTACTCGGCGGTTGCCGCGCCGCTGTCGTCTCCGAACAGCATTGCGGAGCGGCGCTGAGTGAGGGGAGGGAGGGTGGTCATGGGTTCCTTCTTTCTCTATGCGGATGCACGGGCATCCGGTGGTCGGCGGCCGTCACAGCGGCAGCGGGGTCGAGAGGAGCACGCTCAGCAGCAGCGGAGCCACTCCCAGCAGGAGGAAGGCCGGCAGCGTGCAGACGCCGAGCGGGATCAGCAGCTTCGTCGAGAGCTTCGCGGCGCGCAGACGGCCGTCGACGCGGGACGCGTGCCGCTCCTGCCCGGCGGAGGCGCGAAGAAGTTCACCGGCGGGCACTCCCGCGGCGTGCGACAGCTCGAGCACCGCACGGATTCGCGCGTCGTCCCCGCGACGAGATGCCGGACTCTCCGCGACGAGGCGCAGTGCACGATCAATCGACGCGCCTCCGGAGAGGGCGACAGCCATGAGCTCCGCCTGCATGCCCGGTGTGCCCGGCTCGGGTCGCGCGCTCCGAAGCAGTCGGTTCGTCCAGCCTCTGGCAGCGAGCACGAGCAGGAGCCCGGCCACGACGCAGGCCGCGCCCGCAGGCGTCCCGACGATGACACCGAGCGTGTCGAAACCGAGGGCGAAGCCGAGCAGCAGACCGGCGAACGGCATCCACAGGAGCAACCGCGCGGTTCCCGCCGGTTCAGCCAGAGCTATGCGCACGTCGTCAGCGGCGGACGAGGCGTCGCGAAGCGTCTCGGCGATCATCCGCAGCACCTCGGCCAGTGGCGCCCCGACAGTCGTCGCGACCTCCCACGCGGCAGCGAGATCTTGCCACGGGCCCCCCTCGGCCTCGATGGCGGCGATGAGCGGGACACCATCGTCCACTCGACCCACCACGGACGCGGCGTGCACGTCGCCGATCGAGGCGAGGTGGCGCCAGGCGACCAACGGCACAGCTCCCGCCTGCAGCAGCACCGCGAGCGTCTGCACCGACGTCGCCGCGTCGGTTCCGCCGTCAGGGGCGCCTCGCCGCCGAGCGCTCACCACGGTCGCACCTCCTCGATGCCCAGCCGGTCGCCGGTCAGCGCGAGCTCCCCCGCCTGCGCGATGCGTCGCTGCCCGCCGGGCGCCCTGTCGAGATGCAGAACGATCGTGAACGCGCTCACCGCCTGGCGTGCGAGCGCCGTGGCATCCATCGATGCCAGCGCGCCGAGTGCTTCGAGCCGGGCAGGCACATCGCTCAGACCACTCGCGTGGAGGGTTCCGGCGCCCCCATCGTGTCCGGTGTTCAGAGCCGTCAGCAGTTCTCTCACCTCTTCGCCTCGGCACTCACCGACCACGAGACGGTCGGGGCGCATGCGCAGCGACTCGCGGACCAGCCGTGCGAGGCTGATGCCGCCGGCGCCCTCGAGGTTCGACTGCCGCGCCTCGAGAGCGACATGGTGGGGGTGCTGCGGGCGCAGTTCGGCCACATCCTCGATCGTGACGATGCGCTCGGAGGTCGGCACTGCCGACAGCAGCGCCGACAGCAGAGTCGTCTTGCCCGTGCCGGTGCCGCCGGTGATGAGGATGTTGGCGCGCTCAGCCACCAGACCGAGGAGCCAGCTGTGCTGCCTGGCGTCGAAGGCGCCGAGCGCTGCCAGCGCATCGAGATCTGCGGCGCGCACTCGGGGCACACGGATCGAGAGCGCAGTCCCCGAGGTCGAGATCGGCGCGAGGATGGCATGCACTCGGATGCCGGACTCGAGCCTTACGTCGACGCACGGTGCCTGGTCGTCGAGGTGGCGACCGCCAAGTCCGACGAGAGCGACCGCGAGATCGCGAACCTCTCGCTCGGACGCGCTCCACCCTCGCACAGCCTCGGCGCCGCGCCCCCGGTCGATGAACAGCCCTGAGATGCCGTTGACGAAGATGTCGGTGACCTCTTCGTCAGCGCAGTGCTCTGCGAGCGGGCCGAAGACGGGATCGACCTGCAGCGGCGTGCGAACGCCTCGTCTGTCGCCGTCGACGAGCGAGGACGTGTCGCGCGGCTGGATGACGAAGGGATCGGGCATCCCCTGAAGCTAGGCCCCACGCTCAGCGCGCCGCCCCTGAATGGAGAGGCTCGGACGGTGCCTGTGGGCAACCCGTTCCGGACGCTCAGCGTGCAGGGGAGGTCGCGAAGACGGGCATGAGGAGCGACCTCGACGTGGGAGCGCTCCCGAAAAAGAGAGGGCGGCACCTCACGGGGGGAATGAGATGCCGCCCACGGCGTCCCTCATGGGGGAATCGGGCACGCCAAGGCCAGAATGAAAATTCGGCTGTCGTCGAGTGTACGCAAGGCGACCGTCCTGACAAAACCCACCCGACTACCTACTTTCGGCAGTATGCGATGTCTGTGCCCGAGGCTAGATTCGCCCTGACCTGATCGCGTCGAGACGCGTTCATGCCCGCACGACCTGCCACGCCGCAAAGGAGCGCCTGCCGATGAGCAGCCAGATCGATCATCTTCTCGATGAGACCCGCCAGTTCCCGCCCTCCGAGGAGTTCGTCGCGCAGTCGGTCTCCTCCCCCGCGCTGTACGAGAGTGCGGCGGCCGACCGCGAGGCCTTCTGGGCAACGCAGTCCTCCGAGCTGCTCGAATGGCACAAGCCGTTCACCCGCGTGCTCGACTGGTCGACTCCTCCGTTCGCGAAGTGGTTCGACGACGGCGAGCTGAATGTGGCGTACAACTGCCTCGACCGCCATGTCGAAGCCGGAAACGGCGATCGCGTCGCCCTGCACTGGGAAGGCGAACCGGGCGACTCTCGCACCATCACCTACGCCGAGCTCACCGAAGAGGTCAAGCGCGTCGCCAACGTGCTCGAGGGCCTCGGCGTCGGTCACGGAGACCGCGTCGCGATCTACCTGCCGATGATCCCCGAGGCGGTCGCGTCGATGCTCGCCGTCGCTCGGGTCGGAGCCATCCACTCGGTCGTGTTCGGCGGTTTCAGCGCCGACAGTCTGCGCTCCCGCATCGACGATGCGGGCGCCAAGCTCGTCATCACCGCCGACGGCGGGTACCGCAAGGGCCGCGTCTCAGCGCTCAAGCCGGCTGTCGACCAGGCCCTCGCGGACCGCGGTGACGGCGAGCAGCAGACGGTCGAGCACGTGCTCGTCGTCAAGCGCGGCGAGAACGAGGTCGACTGGCAGGATGGCCGCGATCTCTGGTGGCATGAGGTGGTTCCGGCCGCGTCGCCCGAGCACACGGCCGAGGCCTTCCCTGCCGAGAACCCGCTGTTCATCCTCTACACCTCGGGAACGACGGGAAAGCCCAAGGGCATCCTGCACACCTCGGGCGGATATCTCACCCAGGCCGCGTACTCGCACAAGTACGTGTTCGACCTGCACCCCGAGACCGACGTCTACTGGTGCACGGCCGACATCGGCTGGATCACCGGGCACAGCTACGTCACGTACGGGCCGCTCGCGAACGGCGCGACCCAGGTGATCTACGAGGGCACCCCCGACGCCCCGCACCCCGGCCGCTGGTGGGAGATCATCGAGAAGTACAAGGTCTCGATCTTCTACACGGCGCCGACCGCCATCCGCTCGTTCATGAAGATCGGCCGCAGCGTCCCGGCGAAGTTCGACCTGTCGTCGCTGCGCCTGCTCGGCTCGGTCGGCGAACCCATCAACCCCGAGGCCTGGATCTGGTACCGCGACGTGATCGGTGCGGGCAAGACCCCCATCGTCGACACCTGGTGGCAGACCGAGACGGGCGCGATCATGGTGTCGGCGCTTCCTGGCGTCACCGCCACCAAGCCCGGCTCCGCACAGGTGCCGCTGCCCGGCATCTCGATCGACGTCGTCGATGAGACCGGCGCCGAGGTGGGCCACGGCAACGGCGGCCTCCTGGTCGTCACCGAGCCGTGGCCGAGCATGCTGCGTGGCATCTGGGGCGACCCCGAGCGCTACAAGGAGACGTACTGGGAGAAGTTCGAGAAGCAGGGGTACTACTTCGCGGGCGACGGCGCTCGCCTCGACGACGACGGCGACCTGTGGCTGCTCGGACGCGTGGACGACGTGATGAACGTCTCGGGTCACCGTCTCTCGACCGCCGAGATCGAGTCGTCGCTCGTCGCTCATGAGGCGACGGCGGAGGCCGCTGTGGTCGGCGCCGCAGATGAGACCACGGGCCAGGCGGTCGTCGCCTTCGTGATCATCAAGGAGAGCTACCTCTCGGCCCACGACCCCGCGGGCCTCGCTCAGCAGCTGCGCCTCTGGGTCGGCGAGCAGATCGGAGCGATCGCACGCCCCCGCGACGTGTACATCGTCGGCGAGCTGCCGAAGACCCGCTCGGGCAAGATCATGCGGCGTCTGCTGCGCGACGTCGCGGAGGGTCGCGAGGTCGGCGACACCACGACGCTCGCAGACACCGCGGTGATGAGCATCATCTCTGCCCAGGTCAAATAGGGCGGATGCAGAAACGCCCCCTCCCGATCCGGGAGGGGGCGTTCTTCATGTGAGGGTCAGGCGAGGATGAAGGTGACCTCGACCTCGACCGGGCTGTCGAGCGGCAGCACCGGCACGCCGACGGCCGCGCGCACATGGCGACCGGCGTCGCCGAAGATCTCGCCGAGCACGAGGCTCGCACCGTTGATGACGCCGGGCTGGCCGGTGAAGTCGGGGGTGGATGCCACGAAGCCGCCGAGCCGCAGCACTCCGGCGATCCTGTCGACACCGCCGGCGGCATCCGAGGCCGCGGCGAGGGCGTTCAACGCGCAGGTGCGGGCGTAGCTGTTCGCGTCCTCCGCGCTGATCTCGGCGCCGACCTTGCCCGTCGCGGGCAGCTCACCCGCGGTGAACGGCAGCTGACCGGAGGTGTAGACGAGTCCCTCATGGACGACGGCCGGAACGTAGGCGGCGACGGGCGCTGCCACCGCCGGAAGCTCGATGCCGAGCTCGGTCAGACGCTGGGAGACGCTCACGCCGCGCCGCCTTCGAACTGACGCGATGCCTCGGCGGCGGCCGCGAGACCGGTGTTGCCTGCGGCATCCGTCGACACCGGACGCTTGAAGTAGGCCACGAGCCCGCCCTCGGGGCCCTGGATGACCTGCACGAGCTCCCAGCCCTGCTTGCCCCAGTTGTTGAGGATCGCAGCGGTGTTGTGGATCAGCAGCGGGGTGGTGAGGTACTCCCAGGTGGTCATGGCTCTCCTGTCTGGCGGCATCCGCGGTGGCGGCTGCGTCAAAGGCGGTATTCAGGGAACTCCCCTACGATCTAGCGTATGCCTCAAAAGAATCGCACGGTGAAAGGTGCGCTCGGCGGAGTCCTCGGACTCGTCGGGCTGAGCGCCGTCGCCGGTCTCCTCGTCGCGGCCAGCGTCACCCCTGTGCTGGCGATGACCGGTATCGCCGGGTCGCAGGCCCTCACCATCTTCGAAGACCTCCCGGAGAACCTCCAGGTCGGTACGCCGATGCAGCAGTCGACGATCTACGCGACCGGCCTCGACGGCAACCCCGTCCCGCTGGCGTCGTTCTACGAGCAGAAGCGCATCCCGGTCACCTACGACCAGGTCGCGCCGGTGATGTACGACGCGATCCTGTCGAGCGAAGACAAGAACTTCTACACGCACGGCGGAATCAACCTCGGCGCGACGATCAAGGCCGCAGTCGGAAACGTCGCGGGCACGACCGACCGGGGCGCCTCCACGATCACACAGCAGTACGTGAAGAACGTCCAGGTGCAGGAATGCGAGCAGGACGTCGACCCCGCAGCCGAGGACTACTCCACGCAGGTCGAGCAGTGCTTCCTCGATGCGGCAGTCGCTAAGGGCGGCGAGGGCGTCGAGCGCAAGCTGCAGGAGATGCGCTACGCGCTGAAGATCGAGAAGGAGTACTCGAAGAACGACATCCTTCTCGGCTACCTCAACATCGCGAACTTCGGCGGCACCATCTACGGCATCGAGGCCGCAGCGAACCGCTACTTCTCGACCAGTGCAGCGAACCTCAGCCTCGCCCAGGCCGCCACGATCGCCGGCATGGTCCAGGAGCCCAACAGGTTCCGCATCGACCGCCCGGGCGGGATCTGGACCGACGACGCCGGAGTGGCGCACAACGGAGATGCCGACGGCTACAAGGACACGAAGGACCGCCGGGACTACGTCCTGGAACGAATGCTGCTCGATGCCAAGATCACGCAGGCCGCGTATGACGAGGCCGTGGCCACGCCGATCACTCCGGCTCTGAGCGAGCCGCAGCAGGGTTGCGGGGCCGCAGGCGACAACGCGTACTTCTGCCAGTACGTCAAGGCCGTCATCGAGAACGACGAGGCCTTCGGCGCCACCGCGGAGGAGCGCCGAGCGAACCTGCGTCGCGGCGGCATGGAGATCTACACCTCGCTCGACCTGCGGGTGCAGCAGACCGCGATCGAGGCCGTGCGGTCTCAGGTTCCGCAGGCGATGCCCGGGATCGCAGTCGGCGGCGCGGGGGTCTCGATCGAGGCATCCACCGGGCGCATCCTCGCCATGGCTCAGAACACGGTCTTCAATGAGACGACCGAGGCGAACCTTGCGAACGGCGAGACCTCGCAGGTCTTCGCTGCCGACAAGGCGCACGGCGGCTCGACCTACGGGTTCGAGACCGGATCGACCTACAAGCTGTTCACGCTTCTGAGCTGGCTGGAGTCGGGCCACTCGGTCAATCAGGTCCTCGACGGCCGTCTCAAGACCTTCAGCCCCTTCACGAAGTGCGGGGACCGGGTGACGAACAGCGCCAAGATCAACAACTTCGGCAACTCCGGCGGTTCGGTGGGCAGCGTGCGGCAGTTCACCGCACAGTCGCTGAACACCGGTTTCCTCGCGATGGCGCAGCAGCTCGACCTCTGCGACATCAACGAGGTCGCCAAGAGACTCGGCGTCCACTACGGCAACGGCGATGACATCACTGTCGGCGGAACCACCTCCAACACCGCCCCGAACGATCCGTTCCCCACGGTCCTCGGTTCGAAGAGCGTGGCCCCGCTGCAGATGGCCGGCGCCTATGCGACAGTCGCGAACGGCGGCGTCTACTGCGAGCCGCGCGTGATCGACCGGGTCGTCGGTGAGAACGGGGCGGAGATCACGCCTCCTGCGCAGAACTGCTCCCCGCAGCTCACCCCCGAGGTGGCTGCCACCGCCGCGTTCGCGCTGCGCGGCGTCATGGAGGGCAACGGCACGGGAACGCGGGCGAACCCGTTCGACGGCACCCAGCTCATCGGCAAGACCGGTACCGCCGAGAAGGAGCACACGATGCTCGTCGAGTCGAGCACCAGGGTCACCACTGCGGTGTGGGTGGGCAACATCGACGGCCGCGTGCCGCTGAATGACTTCCGCAACGGAGAGGGAACCCGGCTGGGCGACATCCGCTACGGTCTCGCCCGAGCCATCCAGGGAGCCGCGAACGCCGCGTACCCCGCTGGCGAGTTCCCCCGGCCCGACGACAAGCTGGTCCGACAGGTGCTCACGGACGTCCCGGATGTCGTGGGCAAGACGGTCGGAGAAGCAAGCTCCATCATCGAGGCCGCGGGCTTCACTGCCGCTGTCGGCCCGGCCGTCGACGGCCCCGCAGGTGACGTGATCATGGCTCAGGATCCGTCCGGACAGGCCCCGAGCGGTGCGACCATCACGATCTCCCCGAGCAACGGGCAGGGAGCGACCGTGCCGGACATCACCGGCCAGTCGAAATCCGAAGCGCAGAGCGCGCTGTTCGGTGCAGGGTTCTCATCGATCGACTTCGACGGATCGTGCAACGGGCAGAATGCCTCTGTGACATCGACCGACCCGGCAGCGAACACGGCGACCACCAAGAGCACCTCCATCAAGGTCAGCTGCAAGTGACGTCGCACCATGCGGCACACCCGGCCCTCATCGCGCTCGGCGCGGTGGGGGCCGCTGGTGCTGCGGCCGCCGTCTGGGGCATCGGCATCGAGCGCTACCTGTTCACGGTGCGCGAGGCGACGGCATCCGCTCTCGCCCCCGGCTCAGCGCCGCTGCGCGTGCTGCACATCTCGGATGCGCACATGGCTCCGTGGCAGCATCGCAAACAGGACTGGCTCGCCTCGCTCGCGCAGCTGAAGCCCGATCTCATCATCAACACGGGCGACAACCTGGGGCACCGAGACGGCCTCGCGGGCATCCGACGGGCCTTCGAGCCTCTCGCAGGCATCCCCGGCGTCTTCGTGCACGGCTCGAACGACGTGATCGGCCCCTCGCCGCGCAACCCGATCCGGTACTTCGCCGGGCCGTCGGAGCGACCGCGAGAGCTGAACTTCCTCGACACCGATGCGATGGACGCCTATTTCACCGACGAGCTCGGATGGACGAGTCTGAACAACGCGGCTGAGCGGCTCACGGTCGCCGGCAACCAGCTCGACCTCTTCGGCGTGAGCGACGCGCACTGCGACTGGGATCGCCTCGAAGATCTGCCGGCGGCGATCGACTCCCTCGGACCGCGGAGCCCCGACACGACCGTGCTCGGGGTCACCCACGCGCCGTATCAGCGAGTGCTGAACGGCTTCGTCGACCTCGGCGCCGACGCGGTCTTCGGTGGTCACACGCACGGCGGCCAGGTGTGCCTGCCGGGCTTCGGCGCTCTCGTCGCGAACTGCGACATCCCTCTGAAGCAGGCGAAGGGCCTCAGCACCTGGACGCAGGGAGACCGCACGGTCCCGCTCAACGTCAGCGCCGGCTGCGGGCACTCGATCTACGCACCGGTGCGCTTCGCATGCCGCCCGGAGGCGACGCTGCTCACGCTGACGGCGCGCGGTTGACGCCTCGATTCGGTGCTGAGAGCATTTCGCTGTAGACTCGGAGGGTTGCAAAACGGGGTGTGGCGCAGCTTGGTAGCGCGCTTCGTTCGGGACGAAGAGGTCGCAGGTTCAAATCCTGTCACCCCGACCAGTAACACGGGAAGGCCGTCCTCACGGGCGGCCTTCTCTGTATCCGCCCCGAGGTGAAAGGCACCGTGTGAGTCGTCTGCTCCCTCCCCCGCGCCGGCTCACCCGCGGCATCGCGCTCGCTCTCGGCATCCCCTTCTTCCTGGGTCTGGCCATGCTCACGCTCACGCCCGAGCGCGTCGAGAATGCGATGCCGAACCTGCTCGATCTCGTGCTGTCGGCCGCGCACCGTCTGGGATGGGAATCTCTCGACTTCACCCGCCTGGAGATCATCGCCAACGTGCTGGTGTTCGTGCCCATCGGCATCCTCGCGTTCGTCCTCGTGCCGCGCCGCTTCTGGCCGGTGGCGATCGTGCTCGGACCGGCGTTGTCGCTCGCGATCGAAGCCTTCCAGCGACTCGTGCTGCCCCATCGTGCGGCCACCCTCACCGACGTGGTGGCGAACTCCGGCGGAGCCCTGATCGGAGTCGCCCTCGCGATCGCAGGCACCCTGCTCTTCGCACCGCGTTTCTCTCAGCATCGCCCGTCTACCCTGGAGGCATCATGACCTCGCCTGCACTCGTCGCCTTCGATCTCGACGACACCCTCGCCCCGTCGAAAGAGCCCATCGACGCCCGCATGGCCGCATTGCTGCTCGCGCTGCTTCAGAAGGTCGATGTCGCGATCATCTCGGGTGGCAACGAGACGCAGTTCCGCGCACAGGTGATCGCTCGACTCGGAGCCATCGATGACGAGTCCGCCGCACGACTGCATCTGCTGCCGACCTGCGGCACTCGGTACCTGCGGCACGACGGCTCGGACTTCTCGCCGCTCTACGCCCACGACCTCACCGCCGAGCAGAAGTCGGCCGCCCTCACCGCGCTGCGCGAAGAGGCGGAGCGCCTGGGACTCTGGGAGGCGCAGCCCTGGGGCGCGATCCTCGAGGACCGCGGATCTCAGGTCACGTTCTCCGCCCTGGGGCAGAAGGCCCCTCGCGACGCGAAGCACGACTGGGACCCGTCGGGCGCGAAACGAGAGGCTCTGCGAGACGCCGTGGCCGCGCGACTCCCCGACCTCGAGGTGCGATCGGGCGGCTCGACCTCGATCGACATCACCTTGGCGGGCATCGACAAGGCGTTCGGCATGAAGCAGCTCGCCGAGCACACGAGCATCCCGCTCGCCTCGATGCTCTTCTACGGCGACCGGCTCGATGAAGGCGGCAACGACTACCCCGTGCTGGCGATCGGCGTGCCCTCCGTGGCCGTGGACGGCTGGGAAGACACCGCCGACAAGCTCGACGAGCTTCTGCCGACTCTCTGACGCCCGGCCGCCGCCTCCATCGCACTGACGCGGCGGAGTTCTAGCATGTCGGTATGGAACCGCTGCTGATCGTCGTCTGGACCGCGGCCATCGCGAGCGCGGCCTGCTGGCTGCTCTCGCTCGTGACCCGCGACACCTCCTGGGTGGACCGCGCGTGGTCGATCGTGCCCGTCGTCTACCTGTGGATCTTCGCAGGCTCGGCCATCGCGAGCGGCGAGGACGCCGGCCGACTGGTGCTGATGGCGTCCCTCGTGACCGCGTGGGGCGTGCGACTGACCTTCAACTTCGCCCGCAAGGGCGGGTACACCGGCATGGAGGACTACCGGTGGGCCATCCTGCGGCACCGGATGAAGCCCTGGCAGTTCCAGATCTTCAACCTGCTGTTCATCATCGGCTACCAGATGACGCTGCTCGTGCTGATCACTCTTCCCGCCGAGATCGCGCTGCAGAACCCCGCACCCCTGAACGCATGGGACCTCGTCTTCGGCGCCCTCTTCCTCGTGCTGCTGGTGGGCGAGACGGTCGCCGACCGCGAGCAGTGGGAGTTCCACCGGCGAAAGAAGCAGGCCGGTGGCACGCTGGCTCCGGGCTTCGCCACCGAGGGGCTCTTCCGGTACAGCCGTCACCCCAACTTCTTCTTCGAGCAGAGCCAGTGGTGGGTCGTCTACGCGATCGGGGCGAGCGCCGCAGTGGCGTCGGGCGCCGGCATCGTCGGAGGGGCACTGAACTGGACGATCATCGGCCCGTTCCTGCTCAGCATCCTGTTCATCGGGTCGACGATCTTCACCGAGTCCATCACCGCCGGCAAGTATCCCGAGTACGCGGAGTACCGCCGGACGACGTCGATGCTGATCCCCTGGCCGCCGCGGGCTCGGCGTGTCGCCGAGCCCGCGGCCTGACCGAAGGCTGCGTCAGCGCACCACCGCGTCGGAGACGGTGCGCGTCACCGGCACGAGGCGGGTCAGCTGCGTGACGTGCGACGGCTCGAGCTCTTCGAGTGAGGAGACGCCCAGCAGTCGCATGGTGCGCTCGATCTCGGTGCGCAGGATCTCGATCGTGCGATCGACACCCGCGCGCCCACCCGCCATGAGGCCGTAGAGATAGGCGCGGCCGATGAGGGTGAAGTCGGCGCCGAGCGCCACAGCCGCCACGATGTCGGCGCCGTTCATGATGCCGGTGTCGATCATGACGGTGAAGTCGTCGCCCACCGCCCTGCGAACCTCGGGAAGGAGGTGGAACGGGATCGGCGCGCGGTCGAGCTGACGCCCTCCGTGGTTGGAGAGCACGATGCCGTCGACACCGGCATCTCGCAGCCGCATCGAGTCCTCGACGTTCTGCACGCCCTTGATCACGATCTTGCCGGGCCAGATGTCGCGGATCACTGCGAGGTCGTCGTAGCTGATCGTCGGGTCCATGGCAGCATCGAGCAGCTCGCCGACGGTGCCGCCGGTGGTGCTCAGCGAGGCGAACTCGAGCTTGGGCGTCGTGAGGAAGTCGTACCACCACCACGGGCGAGGGATCGCGTTGATGATTGTGCCGAGGGTCAGCTGCGGCGGGATGCTGAAGCCGTTGCGCTTGTCACGAAGGCGCGCACCGGCGACCGGGGTGTCGACCGTGAACTGCAGGGTGTCGAAGCCCGCTGCCGCCGCACGACGGGTGAGCTCATAGGAGATCTCACGATCGCGCATGACGTAGAGCTGGAACCAGTTGCGGCCGTGCGGGTTGGCCGCCTTCACGCCCTCGATCGATGTCGTGCCGAGAGTCGAGAGCGTGAACGGGATGCCCGCCGCGGCGGCGGCACCGGCCCCGGCGACCTCGCCCTCGGTCTGCATGAGGCGCGTGAACCCGGTCGGGGCGATGCCGAACGGCAGCGCCGACGGGCCGCCGAGGATGTCGACGGAGGTATCGACCGAAGGGGCCGGACGAAGGATGCCGGGGTGGAACTCCACATCCTGGAACGCCTGCCGAGCACGCGTGAGCGACAGTTCACCCTCGGCCGCACCGTCGGTGTAGTCGAACGCCGCCTTGGGCGTGCGACGCTTGGCGATCGTGCGCAGGTCGTCGATCGTGAGCGCCGAATCGAGACGGCGCTTCTTGCCGTTGAACTCGGGCTTCTTGAACTTCATCAGGTCGAGAAGCTCTGCGGGGTTGGGAACCTGGCGCTGGACCATGTCGTGTCCTCTCAGTCGGTGGGTCGGGTGCTGCGGGTCAACCCCGCAGCGGTGTAGTAGCCGGTGATGTGGGCTCGCACGAGGGCCCGGGCGGTCGTCGCGTCGCCGGCCGCGATGGCGTCGACGATGGCTCTGTGCTCGGCGCGGAGCACATCGGCCATGTCGCCCCAGTCGTCGATCGCGGCGGCCCCCTGCTGCACGTACGACTCGATCGCCGTGCGCAGCCCCGCCATGATCGCAGCGACGACGGTGTTGCCACTGGACTCCGCGAGCGCGAGATGCAGCTGCGCATCGAGGGCGAGGAACTCGTCGGGCGTGAGCGCGTCTGCGTCCATCGCCTCGAGCACCCGGTGCGCGGCTGCGAGATCGGGGGAATCCTGGCCGGCCAGTGCAGCGGCCACGGCGTCTTCGAGCAGCAGACGTGTCTGCACGACATCTGCGAGCGGAAAGCCCTGCGCCGCGACCTGGAGACGCAGCAGCGTCGACATGCCGCCGGTCGGCGTGGCGATCACGATCGCACCCGACTGAGGGCCTGAGCCGGTCGACGTGCGGATCAGGCCCATCACCTCGAGCACGCGCAGGGCCTCACGGACACTGGAGCGGCCGACGCCGAGATCGGCGGCGAGGTCGCGCTCGGAGGCGAGGCGGTCGCCGGGGCCGATTCGGCCGTCGAGGAGGTCTCGCTCGACGTGCTCGAGGACGAGGCGCCAGGCGCGGGCGGGCTGTTCCGGCATCCGCTCTCCTCGTTGTTCGCGTTCGGCTGCGTCTTCGGCGCGCCGCGTGTGGTCTGACCACAGTAGCGCGTATGGTCAGACCACGCAATCGCTGTTCACCGGTCAGCAGGAACGCGGCGATCGAGGCCGAATCGGGCCGCGGCAGGGCGCTCCACTGCTGTTCACGCTGAACTGTGAACGGCAGCCCGCCTTCGGGGCGCGCAGAACACACGCAGAACACCCACCGAGCTCGCTGCGCCGAGTGCGCCAGCAGGCTCTCAGCCCAGGCGTCCGCCGGACTCTTCGAGGTAGCACGCACCGCACAGCGACTCGTAGGTGGTGATCTCGGGCGCCACCGACCCGTCGGCGCCCTCGTCGATCGCGACCTGATCGCCGTCGAAGACGAAGCGCCCACCGACCACCCGGCCGTTGAAGACGGCCTTGCGCCCGCAGCGGCAGATGGTCTTCAGCTCTTCGAGAGAGTGCGCGATGGCGAGAAGCCGTGCGGAACCGGGGAACGCGTGTGTCAGGAAGTCGTTGCGGATCCCGTAGGCGATCACCGGGATGCCGTCTTCGATCGCGATACGGAAGAGGTCGTCGACCTGCTCGGACGTGAGGAACTGCGCCTCGTCGATCAGGAGGCACGCGACGTCGAGCGCTCCGCTTGAGAGATGCTCCCCCGCCGCCGCGCTGCGCACGGACTCTCGGTACTCAGCGAACAGCGCCCGAGCGTCGGCGTCGTGGTCGATGAGGAAGTCGACCTCTCGGGTGACACCGAGACGGCTCGCTATCTCGGACGCACCCTTGGTGTCGATCGCGGGCTTCGCGAGCAGCACATGCTGACCGCGTTCCTCGTAGTTGTACGCGGCCTGCAGCAGGGAGGTGGACTTGCCCGAGTTCATCGCCCCGTAGCGGAAGTAGAGCTTCGCCACCGGGGAGCTACTCGTTGATGCCGAGAACGGCCGCCGTCGCCGCGGTGGACTCCGCCGCCAGCTCGGGATTCTTGTTCAGCTGCTCGCCGAAGGTGGGGATGAGCTCACGCAGCTCGGACTCCCACCCGGGGTACTCGTCGGGGAAGCACTTCTTGAGCAGATCGAGCATGATCGGCACGGCAGTGGAGGCACCCGGCGATGCACCGAGCAGACCCGCGATCGAGCCGTCGGCGGCGGATACGACCTCCGTGCCGAACTGCAGGATGCCGCCCTTCTTGGGGTCCTTCTTCATGACCTGGGCGCGCTGACCGGCGTCGATGAGGGTCCAGTCCTCGTCTTTCGCTGTCGGCATGAACGTGCGCAGGCTGTCGACCTTCTTCGCGTGGTTCTTCAGCAGCTCGCCCACCAGGTAGGTGATGAGGTCGGGGTTCGCGAAGGCGACGCGCAGCATCGGCCACAGGTTGTGTGGGCGCACCTGCGACACGATGTCGAACATCGACCCGTTCTTGAGGAACTTGGGGCTGAAGGTCGCGAAGGGCCCGAACATCAGCGAGGCCTCGCCGTCGACCACTCGCGTGTCGAGGTGCGGCACCGACATGGGCGGCGCACCGACGGACGCCTGCGAGTAGACCTTCGCCTGGTGCTGCGCGACGATCTTCGGGTTGGAGGTCTTGAGGAACTGGCCGCCGATCGGGAAGACGCCGTAGCCCTTGATCTCGGGGATGCCCGAGCGCTGCAGCAGCTTGAGTGCCCAGCCGCCGGCGCCGACGAACACGAAGCGAGCCTTGATCTGGTTCGGCGTGCGCCCGATGGTCGTGCGGTAGTTGATGAGCCAGGTGCCGTCCTTCTGCTTCTTCAGGCTCTTGACCTCGTGGTTGGTGCGCAGCTCGACGCCCGACGCGGTGAGGTGGCCGAAGAGCTGGTGCGTGAGCGCACCGAAGTCGACATCGGTGCCCGCGGGCACGCGGGTGGCCGCGAACGGCTCGCCCTTGCGACGCTGCTGCATCAGCAGCGGCGCCCACTTGTTGATGACACGTGAGTCTTCGCTGTACTCGATGCCGTCGAACAGGGGCTGCTTCTTCAGCACCTCGTAGCGGTCCTTGAGGTACTTGACGTCCTTCTCACCGCGGACGAACGTCATGTGCGGGGTCGCGTTGATGAAGGTCGACGGGGCGTCGAGCACTCCCCTGTCGACCAGCGACGACCAGAACTGACGGCTCTGCTGGAACTGCTCGTTGATAGAGACGGCCTTGGCCGGGTCGAGTGGAGCACCCTTCTGCTGCGGCATGTAGTTCAGCTCGCAGAGGGCCGCGTGGCCGGTGCCCGCGTTGTTCCAGGGGTTCGACGACTCCTGAGCCACATCGGAGAGTCGCTCGAAGGCGACGATCTTCCAATCCGGCTGCAATTCGTGCAGCAGGGTACCCAGGGTGGCGCTCATGATGCCACCACCGATCAAGACGACATCGACGGTTTCGGTCACCGGAACAGTCTAGTTCGAGGTCACGGCGCTGCCGACCACGCGGGCCTGCCTGATCAGACCGGTTCCGCATGACGGGGATGCGGTCAGGCTATGGTCACCAGGCGCTCGGCGAGGATCTCGGCGATCTGCACGGCATTCAGCGCCGCGCCCTTGCGCAGGTTGTCGTTGCTGATGAACAGCACGAGGCCCCTGTTCTCGGGGGCGGACTGGTCGGCGCGGATGCGGCCCACGAAGCTCGGGTCCTTGCCAGCGGCCTGCAGCGGGGTGGGCACCTCGTCGAGAACGACGCCGGGTGCCGCGGAGAGCACCTCGGTCGCGCGCTCAGGAGTGATGTCTCTGGCGAACTCGACGTTGATCGAGAGCGAGTGGCCCGTGAAGACCGGCACGCGCACGCAGGTGCCGGCGACGCGCAGATCGGGAAGCTCGAGGATCTTGCGGCTCTCGTTGCGCAGCTTCTTCTCTTCGTCGGTCTCGTTCTCGCCGTCGTCGACGAGGTTGCCGGCGAACGGGATGACGTCGAAAGCGATCGGCGCGACGTACTTCTCGGGCTCGGGGAAGTCGATCGACGACCCGTCGTGCACGAGGCGCAGCGTGTCGCCCTGGGCGAGCACGCCCTCGACCTGGCCGAGCAGTTCCTGCGCGCCGGCGAGGCCGGAGCCGGAGACGGCCTGGTAGGTCGAGACGATGAGCCGCTCGAGGCCCGCTTCGGCATCCAGTGCCTTCAGCGCCGGCATCGCGGCCATCGTGGTGCAGTTCGGGTTCGCGATGATGCCGCGAGGGCGGTCATCGATCGCGTGCGGGTTGACCTCGCTGACGACGAGCGGCACCTCGGGGTCGTTGCGCCACGCGCTGGAGTTGTCGACGACGACGGCTCCGGCCTCGGCGAATCGCGGGGCATAGGCGCGGCTGGCGGTCGCACCGGCCGAGAAGAGGGCGATGTCGATGCCCCCGGCATCCGCGGTCTCGACGTCTTCGACGATGACCGTCGCTCCGCCGAACTCGATGGCCGTGCCCGCAGAGCGCGATGACGAGAACAGGCGCAGCTCGCGGATCGGGAAGGATCGCTCAATGAGAATCTCGCGCATCACGGTGCCCACCTGGCCGGTGGCGCCGACGATGGCGACGGAGAGTCCTGAGTCGGAGATGCGGGTCATGATGTTCCTTGGCGTCGTGCAATGCAGCATGCGAGGCTTCGGGCGCGACGTCGGGGTGCGGATGCCGCGCCTGGCGCCGATGTCAGGGTTTCGGTGAGTCTATCGTGCCGTGCGGCGGTCGAGGACCGGGCGCCGACGTCTGGTCGGTGGACGGAACGCGGTGCGTGTGGCTGGAGGTTTCCCGCCCGGCTGCCAGCATCCGGGCGGACCGTCAGCCAGGCGGGGAGATTCCAGCCGTTCGCGCGGTGTTCAGCGGCCGGTGCCGGCGTGGACGGTCGCCTCGGCGTCGCCGTCGAGTCCATAGGCGGTGTGCACGGTGCGGGCGGCCTCGGCGAGGTCGGTGTCGCGCAGCACGACCGAGATGCGGATCTCGGAGGTCGAGATCATCTCGATGTTGATGCCGCCGGCCGACAGCGCCTCGAACAGCACGGCCGAGACACCGGAGTGCGTGCGCATGCCGGCGCCCACGACCGACAGCTTGCCGATCTGGTCGTCGTGCACGAGGTTCTGGAAGCCGACCTCGGTCTGCTCTCCCGCGAGCGCCTTGAGCGCCGCAGCGGAATCGGCCTTGGGAACCGTGAAGGAGATGTCGGTGCGACCGGTGGCCGACACGTTCTGCACGATCATGTCGACGTTCGCGCCGGACTTGGCGACGATCTTGAAGATCTCCGCGGCCTTGCCCGGAACGTCGGGGACGCCCGCGACGGTGATCTTGGCCTGGCCGAAATCGGTGGCGACACCGGCGACGATCGGTTCTTCCATGGCTGCTGCTCCCTCGGCTCCGCGAGGGTTCTTCATGCCCTCGCCCAGAACGTATGTGCCCTCGGACGACGAGAACGTCGAACGAGCGTGGATCAGGACGCCGTGACGGCGTGCGTACTCGACGGCGCGGATGTAGAGCACCTTGGCGCCGTTGGCGGCGAGCTCGAGCATCTCCTCGCTGCCGATGTGGTCGAGCTTCTGCGCCTTCGGGATGACGCGGGGGTCAGCCGTGAAGATGCCGTCGACGTCGCTGTAGATCTCGCAGACATCCGCATCGAGGGCCGCAGCCAAGGCGACGGCCGTCGTGTCGGAGCCGCCACGACCGAGCGTGGTGATGTCACGTGTGTCGCGGTTGAAACCCTGGAACCCGGCGACGATGACGATCGCCCCCTCGTCGAGGGCTTCCCGCAGACGCACGGGCGTGACGTCGACGATGCGCGCCGCACCGTGCTGCGAGTCGGTGATCATGCCGGCCTGGCTGCCGGTGAACGAACGCGCCTCGAACCCCATCGAGTGGATGGCCATGGCGAGGAGCGCCATCGAGATGCGCTCACCGCTGGAGAGGAGCATGTCGAGCTCGCGCGGAGCGGGGATCGGCGCGACCTCGTTCGCGAGGTCGAGCAGCTCGTCGGTCGTGTCGCCCATCGCGCTCACGGCGACGACGACGTCGTGCCCCGCTCGGCGCGTGTCTACGATGCGCTTGGCGACGCGCTTGATGCTCTCTGCGTCGGCGACTGAGGAGCCGCCGTACTTCTGCACGATGAGGGCCACGTTCACTCCCTGGGATGTCGGGCGGATCCGCCCACCCTCATTCTACGATCGGCGCATATGCGCTTCTTCGCATGTGACGCCCCCGGGCGGGGCAGGTCAGGTCTGGGCGGGCACAGCTTCGGACCTGGCGACGGACCCGCCGGTCTCAGGGGTCACCCGCGGCGCGTCGCCCACGACATCCGAAGTTGTGCTCGGCAGCGAGGTCAGGGAGCCGGCGGCAGCGGCGTGACAGCCAGGTCGGGAGCGGCGGATGCCGGCGGGCGGAGGCGTCCGCCCGTGGCGGCGAACCAGCATCCGACGATGATGAGCGGGAAACCGAGGAGCAGACCCGGCGTCAGGGGCTCGGAGAGGACGATCGCGCCGAGGATGATCGCCACGACCGGGTTGACGTAGGTGAACAGCGGCGCGCGAACAGGCCCGACCTCGCGGATGAGCGCGAAGAAGGCGAGGAAGGCGACCGCGGTGCAGATGACCGCGAGCGCGAGGAGCGCGAAGATCGAGGGCAGCGTCGGCACCTCGTGCTGCGTGAGCAGACCGATGGGCAGATAGATCACACCGATCATCAACAGCGACAGCGTGATGGTGCCGAGCGAGGGGACATCGTTCAGCTTGCGCGCGACGATGAAGGGCGCGATCGCATAGAGGATCGCGACCAGCAGCACCTCGCCGGCCGCGAGCAGACTGACCTCGCCGCCGAAGAGGCCGGGCCCGGCGACGACGATCGCGACTCCGATGAAGCCCACGAGAAGACCGATTCCGCGCGACGGACGCAGGACGCCCCGGTCTCCGCCGCCCAGGGCGATGAGGGCGGCGAACAGCGGCACGGTGGCGACGAGCAGACCGGTCATGCCTGAGGGCAGGGTCATCTCGGCGTGCCCCAGCAGCACGAACGGACCCGCCATCTCGACGAGCCCGAAGGCGAGGACCCAGGGCCAGTGCTTCCACGCCGCTCTCAGCGCACCGCCTGTGAACGCGAACGGCAGGAGCAGCAGGGCCGCGATGAGGGTGCGCCCCGCGACGATGGCCGGAGGCGAGAGCGACTCGACCGCGATGCTGATGAACAGGTAGGGCACGCCCCACAGCAGCGCCATCGCCCCGAAGAGCAGCCAGCCGCGCCGAGTGAAGCCGCCCTGCGTGTTCACAGCACGCGCCGGCCCTCGAATGCGCGCCCGAGGGTGACCTCGTCGGCGTATTCGAGGTCGCCGCCGACCGGAAGGCCGGAGGCGAGGCGCGACACGGTGATCTGCATGGTGGTGAGCAGACGGCTGAGATAGCTGGCCGTCGCCTCACCCTCGAGGTTGGGGTTCGTCGCGAGGATGACCTCCTGCACCGTGGCGTCGGCGAGACGAGTCATCAGCTGCGCGATGCGCAGGTCGTCTGGCCCGATGCCGGCGATCGGGCTGATCGCTCCGCCGAGCACGTGGTAGAGACCACGGAACTCTCGTGTGCGTTCGATCGCGGCGACGTCCTTCGCGTCTTCGACCACGCAGATGAGGGCAGGGTTGCGTCTGGGGTCGCGGCAGATCGCGCAGCGATCCTGCTCTGAGACGTTGCCGCAGATCTCGCAGAAACGCACCCGCACCCGCACCTCGACGAGCAGCTCGGCGAGCCGCGCGACGTCGAACGTCGGTGTCTGCAGGATGTGGAATGCGATGCGCTGCGCGGACTTGGGGCCGATTCCGGGGAGCCGACCGAACTCGTCGATCAGCTCCTGGACGATTCCGTCATACATCAGGAGAACCTCGTCGGGGGCTCGTAGGGCTCTTCGCGAACGAACGTCGCGCCGAGCACCTGGCGGATCACGGCCTCGCCGTAGCGCTGGACTCCCCCGGCGGGGGTGCGCTCGGTGATCACCGGGGCTGCTGCGGCCGAAGCCACTCTGCGCACCGGGGCTGCCTGCACAGGCGTCGACCGCGCGGATGCCGAGGGAGACGCCGACTGCGCGCGGGCGGCCGTCGGTGCGGCCTGCGACGGCGGCGCAGGCTCGTAAGACGGGTCGTAGGGCGGCTCGTCGTCGAAATAGGGCGGCTCGTCGTCGAGGGAAGGCGGCGGCTCGTCTGCCCCGCCTGGCCGATCATCACTCGGAGTCGAGGTCGTCGGCGTCGGCGCTGCGGCAGGCGTGGCCTGCGTGGCTGTCACCGCGGCGGGCGCAGGGACGGGCACCGGGGCCGGCACCGGCCCCGGCACTACGACCTCGGATGCCGGAATCGACGCGACCGCCCACTCGGTCACCGGGACTGCAGAGGCACCGTCCTTCGGCGGAGGTGATGTCCGAGCGTCCGGCGTCTCAGCGCGCGGGGCCTGAGGACGTGGTGACTGAGCGCGCGGTGAACCCGCTGACGCAGGCTCCGATGCGGGCGCGTCGTCTGTCGGGCGCGCCGCCGAGGGCGACGAGGGCTGGCGAGGCGCACCACCAGCCGGCATCGGAGCAGGCAGGTACTTGACCCGCACACCGAGCTCTTGCTCGATGGCTCCGCGCAGATGATCGGACGGGCCGGAACCCGGCGTCGTGCCCTTGAACTTCGCC
This sequence comes from Microbacterium sp. WCS2018Hpa-9, assembly GCF_031843745.1. Taxonomy (NCBI): domain Bacteria; kingdom Bacillati; phylum Actinomycetota; class Actinomycetes; order Micrococcales; family Microbacteriaceae; genus Microbacterium; species Microbacterium sp. WCS2018Hpa-9. Next base: position 105,972 of record NZ_JAVTIY010000006.1, on the reverse strand, counting down.
ACGTCGTGCTGACTGGCGAAGCCGAGGGTCAGCACCTCGGTCTCGGTGACGAATGCGAGCGGCTGAACCGCGGTGGCCAGCAGCCACGACGTGCGGCTGACACTCTCGAGTCGCTTGAGCACGGCCGGCCAGGCGGCGGTGATCTGCTCGAACGCGACCGGACCCGACGGAGCGGCAGGATCGGCAGCCGGTGCGGTGGGCGGAGTGCTCGACGTCGCGTCGCCCGATGCCTCGGCTTCCGGGTTCTCGGCCGCAGGGGTCCCGGCCGCGTCACCGATCGACCCGGCGTCAGCCGGCTCGGTGTCGACGTGCTCGGCAGCGGGCTGAGCAGCCGCGGCAGCGGGCTGAGCAGCCGCAGCTGGTTGAGCCGGGGCGGCAGCGGCAGGCTGAGGCGCAGCAGGAGCCGTGGCCCGTGCCGGCGCCGCACTCTGCGCGGAGGGAGCGGCCGCGACCGCCCCCGCTCCCCCTCCAGAGGCGAGCACACGAGCGACCATCAGCTCGAGGTGCAGTCGGGGCGACGTCGCGCCCGACATGTCGTCGAGAGCGGCGCTGACGATGTCGGCCGTGCGCGACAGCCGCGCCGATCCGAAGGATTCGGCCTGCGTGCGCATGCGAGCGAGCTCGTCGGCGGCGATGCCGCGAAGCACGGAGGATGCCCCGGCTCCGACGGCCGCGATCACGATCAGGTCGCGCAGGCGCTCGAGCAGGTCGTCGACGAAACGCCGGGGGTCCTGGCCGGTCTGCACCACTCGATCGATGGCGGGGAACGCCGCGGCCGCATCGGCGGCGGCGAGCGCATCGACGATCTCGTCGAGCAGCGCCGCGTGCGTGTAGCCGAGCAGCGCCACCGCGCGCTCGTAGGCGACGGTCACGGTCTCGGACCCGGCTGGCGAATCGGAACCGGCGATCAGCTGGTCGAGCAGCGAGAGCGTGTCACGCGGCGACCCGCCTCCGGCACGGACGACGAGCGGCAGCACACCCTTCTCGACGATCACGCCCTCTTCGCCGCACAGCTTCTCGACGTACTCGAGCATCGCGGCCGGAGGCACCAGACGGAACGGGTAGTGGTGCGTGCGCGAGCGGATCGTGCCGAGCACCTTCTCGGGCTCGGTCGTCGCGAAGATGAACTTCACGTGCTCCGGCGGCTCTTCGACGAGCTTGAGGAGCGCGTTGAACCCCTGCGGCGTCACCATGTGCGCCTCGTCGAGGATGAAGATCTTGTAGCGATCACGGCTGGGGGCGAACGTCGCCCGCTCGCGCAGGTCACGGGCGTCGTCGACGCCGTTGTGGCTGGCCGCATCGATCTCGACCACGTCGAGCGAACCGCCACCGGCGCGGGACAGCTCTACGCAGCTCGGGCACGTGCCGCACGGCACATCGGTCGGACCCTCGGCGCAGTTGAGGCAGCGGGCGAGGATGCGCGCAGACGTCGTCTTTCCGCACCCGCGGGGCCCGGAGAACAGATATGCGTGGCCGACACGGTCGCCGCGGAGGGCGGTCATCAGGGGTTCGGTCACCTGGGACTGCCCGATCATCTCGCCGAACGACTCGGGGCGGTAGCGGCGGTAGAGGGCTGTGGTCACCAGAACAGCCTACGGCGTGCCACGGACGTTCCGGCAGACGGCCTCCGACGATGATGCCGGGGATCCCCGACGCGCCCCTCAGACCGCCGAGGTGCGGGGAGGAATCACGACGACACGACCTCGAAGACGCCACCGACGACCTCGACCACCCCACCGGTCGCGTCGACGAGCTCGCCGACCGCACTCACGAGATGAACGACGCCGCCCACCAGCTCGATCACGTCGATCACGGCCCCCGCCACCTCCATGGCGCCGTCGATCCCCTCGGCGACACGCAGCTCGCGCGACTCGGTCTGCAGCACCGCCGTCCACGATCGTTCGAGGCCGAAGAGCACCGCATACGGCAGCAGTCGCTCGTTGAGCAGGAACCTCTGCAGTCGTGCGCTCGAGGCCTCAGGAGAGACATCCGCCCTCAGCTCTGCTCCCCCGGCCGACTGCGAGAACCGCAGCGGCTCCGCCTCGGCGAGGGCGATGTACTCGCGCATCCCGGCGAGATGCGCGCGCATCGGCTGCGCGGCCGGGTGGAATCGGCGCCAGGGCCGCGGTGCGATCACGATGGCGGCGATCGCGACGGCCAGACCGGCGATCAGCACCACGTAGAGCGCGGCACCCGGTTCGCTCACCGCCCAGGCGGCGAGGAGCAGGAGGAGGCAGACCCCGATCACCAGCACTGCGGCGACGCGGATCAGGAACGTGGCCCACCCGCGTCGGCCTCGGGCGATGAGCCCCGCGGATGCGAGTCGCTTCTCCGTCTCGTCGATGACGCCGTGCACGCGACGGTGCAGAGCCCGAGCATCCGAGCTGAACCGCCGCACCCGCCCCGGAGTGTGGTCCGGACCGAACAGCGCCTCGAGGACGCTGAGCTCCTCGGGCGTGAACGTCGCGCCCTCGACGATCTCCATGCCGACAGGCGCACGTTTTCGCGACCCGCCGGACTTCTCGACATCTGCGTCGACCAGCAGCCGCACCTTGCGCTGCACGGCCAGGTCGATCAGAGCGGCGGCGACCGCCTTGCGATCCGCGTTCAGCAGCAGCGCGTCGTACAGCACGGTCGCGCCTTCTGCCGGCGCGAACCGCGCTCCCGGCGACGCGACGCGCTGCGCCGAGCGCGCACGCTCGACCACCGCGAGCGCGAGCAGGAGCAGCGCAGGCGCGAGCCCGAACAGCGCTGCGGTGATCAGCACCCTCAGTCGATCGGTTCGATGATGGGGATCGCGGTCGTGATCACCGGGACGGATGCCGACAGGCGCGTGCCGTCTTCTCGAAGAGCGTCGGCGAACTGCCGCAGCGACGGGCGCCCCGGGATCAGCGGTCCCTGATCCGCGAGCGGCACGACGACCTCCTGCTCGGCCGTGGCGATGTAGGCGGCATCGCGCACAGTGAACGGCACCGGGTCTCCGGTGAGCACGCGGACGCGCAGTTCGTCCGTCGTGAGCGTGATCTGCAACGCCGACCCCTGCCACTGCAGGGGGTACGACAGCGACGGCCAGTCGGCAGGCAGCCGAGGGTCGAAGCTGAGCTCGCCGGCGTAGTCGCGCATGCCGCCGAAGCCGCACACGAGAGCCGTCCACACGCCACCGGCGGAGGCGACGTGCACGCCGTCGGCCGCGTTGTGGTGCAGGTCGTGCAGGTCGACGAACAGCGACTGCCGGAAGTACTGCAGAGCGAGATCCTGGTAGCCGACCTCGGCTGCGAGGATCGACTGCACGACCGCCGACAGCGTCGAGTCGCCGGTGGTCAGCGGGTCGTAGTAGTCGAAGTCCGCCTTCTTCTCCTCCGGCGTGAAGTGGTTCCCCTGCAGGAACAGCGCGAGCACGACATCCGCCTGCTTGAGCACCTGGAACCGGTAGATGACGAGCGGGTGGAAGTGCAGCAGCAGCGGCCGCTGCTCCTTCGGCGTGTGGGCCAGATCCCAGACCTCGCGCTCGAGGAACAGCGAATCCTGCGGATGGATGCCGAGCCGCTCGCTGAACGGGATGAACATCGCGTCGGCGGCGCGCTCCCATCCCTCCGCCTCACCCTCGGCGAGCCCGGTGCGCTCGACGACCCTGGCGAACTCCTCGCCGTTGGCCTCCTGCGCCTCGCGCACGACCCTCGCCGCGTAGCGGAGGTTGTAGCGTGCCATGACGTTGGTGTACAGGTTGTCGTTGACGACCGTGGTGTACTCGTCGGGCCCGGTCACACCGTGGATGTGGAAGGTCTCGATGCCGTCGTCGTCCTTCGTGTCGGCGACGAGCCGCGAGGTGCGCCAGAAGCCGAGCGTCGCCCACAGGCGAGCCGTCTCGATGGCGATGTCGATGCCCTCGCGTCGCAGGAAGTCCTCGTCGCCGGTCGCCCGCACGTACTTGCCGAGCGCGAAGCTGACGTCGGCGTTGATGTGGTACTGCGCGGTGCCGGCCGCGTAATAGGCCGACGCCTCTTCGCCGTTGATCGTGCGCCAGGGAAACAGGGCGCCCGCTTCATTGAGCTGCGCGGCCCTGCGGCGGGCCGCCGGGAGCATGAGCACTCGCGCCCGCAGTGCGTTGCGCGCCCACTGCGGCGACGTGTACGTGAGGAACGGGAGCACATAGATCTCGGTGTCCCAGAAGTAGTGGCCGCTGTATCCGGACCCCGAGACGCCCTTCGCGGGCACTCCGGTCCCGTCGGCACGCGCCGAGGCCTGGGCGAGCTGCAGGAGGCACCAGCGGGTCGCCTGCTGGATGTCGTCGTGCCCGCCGATCTGCACGTCGCTGCGGCCCCAGAAGGCGGCGAGCCAGTCGGCCTGCCGGTCGAACTGCGCCTGGACGCCCTCGAACGCGACGCGGTCGAGGGACCGACGGCAGCGGTCGACGAGCTCGCGAGCCGGCACGCCCCGCGAGGTGTGGTAGCTGACGAGCTTGGTGACCGTGATGGGCACCCCGGCCTTGGCCTGCACGCGGAACACGTTCTTCGAGATGTCGGCCTCGATCAGCGTGCGCGACGTGTAGTCGTTCTCGGTCTCGATGATGTGATCGGCGACGACGGCGACCGTCATGCCGGAGTCGGCGACGCTGTACGACAGCGCCGAGCGCAATCCGTCCTGCCAGTACTCGCCGGGCTCGAGCACGCGCTCGGCGATCTTCTCGGCCTTGCGCGGATCGAATCCGCCCTTCGCCTGGTTGGGGGTGCCCGCGTACACGCCGGCGCCGTCCTGGCGGTTGATCATCTGGCAGCTGACGGTGACGGGGGCGTCGGCGTTCTCGACGACGACCTCGAGGCGGAGCACGGCGAGGTGGCGCTCCTCGAAGCTGACGATGCGCTCGTCGCGCATGCGCACGCGCTTGCCGGACGGCGTCTCCCACACCACGACGCGCTCGAGCACGCCGGTGCGCATGTCGAGCGTGCGGCGGTACTCGCGCACGTCGGCCTCGTCGAACGAGATCGGCTCGTCGTCGACGTACACCCGCATGACCTTGGCATCGGGGGCGTTGACGATCGTCTGCCCGACCTCGGCGAAGCCGTAGGCCTGCTCGGCGTGCCGGATCGGCCAGGTCTCGTGCAGACCGTTGATGAAGGTGCCGTGCTCGTGGGCGCCTCGACCCTCGATGTGGTTGCCCCTGAGCCCGAGGTAGCCGTTGCCGACGGCGAACAGGGTCTCGGCCACTCCGTCTTCGGAGTAGCGCGTCTCGATGAGTCGCCAGGGGTCTACGGGGAAGCGGTCGCGATCGATCATGCGGTCTCCTCGTTGTCTGAGCGGGTGTGCTGGTCGGCGGAGTCTGAATCGGAGTGCGCGGCCCGGTCGGCCGCAGCGTCGACGAACACGTCGAGATCGCTGACGACGACAGTCGCACCGGCGGCGCGCAGCGCGTCGGCTCCGGTGCCGCGGTCGACGCCGACGACGATCGCGAACCCCGCGGCGGCCGCGGAGGCCGCCCCCGAGGTCGCATCCTCGATGGCGATGCTGCGGGCAGGGTCCACGCCCAGAGCTACGGCGCCGGCGCTGAACATGTCGGCGGCGGGCTTCGAGGCGAGGTTGTCGCGTTCTGCGACGACACCGTCGACCACGACGCGGAAGAACGAGCGGAGGCCGGCGGCCGCGAGCACCTCTTCGGCGTTCTTGGAGCTCGAGACCACGCCGATCGGGATGCCGGCGGCGTGCAGCTTCTCGACGAGCGCGAGCGAGCCGGGGAACGGGGCGATGCCCTCGCCCCGGAGGGACTCGGCGAATGCGGCGTTCTTGCGATTGCCGATACCGCAGATGGTCTCGGCCTCGGGCGGGTCGTCGACCGCTCCCCACGGGATCTCGACGTTGCGGCTGCGAAGCAGGCTCGCCACGCCGTCATAGCGCTTCTTGCCGTCGACGTAGTCGAAGTAATCGGCGTCCGAGTACGCAGGCGTGATGCCCCAGCGTTCGAAGACGTCGTCGAACACGACCTTCCAGGCGCTCATGTGCACCTCGGCGGTCGGCGTCAGCACCCCGTCGAGGTCGAACAGGACGCCTTCGGCGCGGAGCGGATCGGGCAGGGCTTCGGGCACAGGAGCCTCCAGGAGAAGGACGAGGGGTTGTTCCGGCACCTCTCCGTGCCACTGTGCAAGCGTAGTGCGGCCCGGCACCGGGCGGTAACCCCCGAGGCGTGTCGATCAGAGCATGCGGGAAGTCTGTCTGGCGATCTCGAGCTCTTCGTTCGTGGGCACGACGAGCACGGCGACTCGCGATTCGTCGGTGGAGATGCGTCGGATGCCGCGCTGCCGCGCGGAGTTGCGCCCCTCATCGATCTCGACCCCGGCGAATCCGAGGGTGGCCATCGCCTCTGCACGCACGGCGGCCGCGTTCTCGCCGACGCCCGCGGTGAAGGAGATCACGTCGACACCGCCGAGCTGGGCGATGTACGACCCCGCGTAGGCGCGCAGCCGGTGGATGTAGACGTCGAAGGCGAGCGTCGCCGCCGCGTCTCCGGCGTCCCTGCCCGCGAGGATGTCGCGCATGTCGCTGCGCCCGGCGAGTCCCTTCAGACCGCTGCGCGAGTTCAGGAGCGCGTCGAGCTCGTCGATCGAGTATCCGGCTCTCCGCGACAGATGCACCAGCGCCGCAGGGTCGAGGTCTCCCGAACGGGTTCCCATCACGAGCCCCTCGAGCGGCGTCAGCCCCATCGAGGTCTCGACCGATCGACCGCCATCGATCGCGGTCACCGATGCGCCGTTGCCGAGGTGGAAGACGAGCTGCCGCAGCGTGCCGAGGTCGCGTTCGAGGAACGCGGCCGCCGACTCGCTCACGAACTGGTGGCTGGTGCCGTGGAATCCGTATCGGCGCACCCGGTGCTCCGCGGCGAGCTCGGCGTCGATCGCGTAGGTGTAGGCGGCCGGAGGCAGGGTCTGATGGAAGGCCGTGTCGAACACCGCGACATGCGGGACGCCCGAGAACATCGCCTTCGCCGCGACGATGCCGGCCAGGTTCGCGGGGTTGTGCAAGGGGGCGAGCACCGAGAGCTCCTCGATCTGCTCCTCGACGTTCTTGGTGACGATGGTCGGCCCATAGAACCGCGCCCCGCCATGCACCACGCGGTGACCGACGGCGACCGGAGGATGCTCGTCGAGCAGCGGGCCGTGCTTGGCGAACTGCTCGAGCATCACCGTGAACGCGGCACCGTGATCGGCGACGGGGCGCTCCGAGTCGTATGAGGCATCGAGCATCGCCACGACGGCATCCGCGGTGGTGTCCGGACGGACCGTGTGCCGGATCGCGCTGAGATCCTGCCCGATCCGCTCGATGAGCCCTGCGGCGAGCTCATTCTCGTTCTCGATGTCGATCAGGCTGTACTTGAGCGACGAGGACCCGCTGTTGATGACGAGGATGGCGCTCATGCGGTCGCTCCTTCAGACTGCGCCTGGATGGCGGTGATCGCCACCGTGTTGACGATGTCGTCGACCAGTGCCCCGCGTGACAGGTCGTTGATCGGCTTGTTGAGTCCCTGCAGCACCGGGCCGATCGCGACGGCACCCGCCGAGCGCTGCACGGCCTTGTAGGTGTTGTTGCCGGTGTTGAGATCGGGGAAGACGAAGACGGTCGCGCGGCCGGCCACCTCGGAGTCGGGGAGCTTCGCCTTCGCCACCGCGGCGTCTGCGGCGGCGTCGTACTGGATGGGCCCCTCGACGAGCAGCTGCGGCGCGCGCTCGTGCACGAGCGCGGTGGCCGCGCGGACCTTGTCGACGTCGGCACCCGACCCGGATTCGCCGGTCGAGTACGACAGCATCGCGATGCGCGGCTCGATGCCGAACTGCTGCGCGGTGGCCGCCGACGAGATCGCGATGTCGGCCAGCTGCTCGCTGGTCGGATCGGGGATCACCGCGCAGTCGCCGTAGACGAGCACGCGGTCGGCGAGCGCCATGAGGAACACGCTCGAGACGACGGTGACTCCCGGTTTCGTCTTGATGATCTCGAACGACGGGCGGATGGTGTGCGCCGTCGTGTGGGCGGCGCCCGAGACCATGCCGTCGGCGAGCCCGAGGTGCACCATCATCGTGCCGAAGTACGAGACGTCGGTGACGGTGTCGGCCGCCTGGGCCAGCGTGATGCCCTTGTGCGCACGCAGTCGCGCGTATTCCGTCGCGAAGCGCTCGACCATCTCAGGATCGGTCGGACTGATCACCTGCGCCGCCGAGATGTCTACGCCCAGCTCGACTGCGCGGGCCCGGATCGCCGACTCGTCACCGAGGATCGTGAGGTCTGCGACCTCGCGCGCCAGCAGAGTGGCGGCCGCGCGGAGGATGCGATCGTCGTCGCCCTCCGGCAGCACGATGCGTCGGCGGTCGGAGCGTGCGCGCTCGATGAGTCCGTACTCGAACATCAGCGGAGTCACGACGCGCGACTCGGCGAGACCCAGCTGGGTGGTGAGCTCGGCGATGTCGACGTGGGTCTGGAAGAGCCCCAGCGCGCGATCGTAGCGGCCGCGCGACTCGGCAGAGATGCGACCCCGCGCTCCCATCACGCGCACCGCGGTGTCGTAGGTGCCGAGGTCGGTCGCGATGATCGGCACGGTCGAGGTGAAGCCGTCGAGCAGCTGCACGATCGGCTCGGGAAGCGGGAAAGGGCCGTTGAGGATGATGCCCGCGACCCGCGGGAACGTGCCGGAGGCATCGGCGAGCAGCGTCGCCAGCAGCACCTCGGTGCGATCGGCGGGGATCACCACGACCGACTCGTCGGTGAGCCGAGGAAGCACGTTCACCATCGACATGCCGGCGACCACGATCGTCAGCGCCTCGCGGGCGAGACGATCAGGGTCGCCCTTGATGAGACGGCCGTCGACGGCGGCGAGGATGCCGTTGATCGACGGCGCCACCAGGGTGCGGTCCTCGGGGATCGCCCACACGGGCGTGGTCTTCTGCGGACGCACCGCGGCGACCGCCTCCTCGATGCCCGCGAGCTGCTCGGGGTCGGCTCGATTCACGATCACCGCGAACAGCTCGGCCCGCTCGACGTCGAGTTCGGAGAGCGCGAGCGCCCCGATCTGTCCGACCGCCGCGGGAGGGCGGGCGGTGGTCGTTCCCAGCTGCTCGGCCTGACGCTGCTGATCACGGCCGCTCAGCACGAGCAGCACGGGCGCTGCCAGGTTCGCGGCGATCCGGGCGTTGTACCCGAGCTCTGCGGGGCTGGCGACATCGGTGTAGTCGCTGCCGATGATGACCACGGCGTCGCACTGGGCCTCGACGGCCTTGAACCGGGCGACGATCGTCGAGAGCGCCCCGTCGGGGTCGTCGCGCACGTCGTCGTAGGACACACCGATGCAATCCTCATAGTCGAGGTGCACCCCGTCGTGCGCGAGCAGCAGTTCGAGCACGTCGTCGCGCTCGGTGACCGACCGCGCTATCGGGCGGAAGACGCCGACCCGGGGCGTGACGCGCATGAGCGCGTCGAGCACACCGAGGGCGATGGTCGACTTGCCTGTATGGCCTTCGGCCGAGGTGATGTATATGCTCTGCGCCACAGTTCCACCCTAGGTGCACGACCTCATGTTCTCGCTGGGTTGACAGCCGTGCGAAATCGCTCAGCAGGGCATCGAGAGAGCGTCGACCACGGCCGTGGCATCCGACGCGTAGCGCGTGTAGTAGGTGGGGTCGAGGTTGATCTGCACCCGGTGGATCGCGAGGGACGGGTCCATCGACTGCCAGTCGGGCACCCTCGCAAGACGCTCGTAGAACAGCGTCGCGGCGGTCGCCGGGTCCATGCGCTGCTCGGCCGACCCCCACCAGTGCTGCTGCTGGAAGAGGCCGATGCTCGTCGTTCGGCTGCCGTCCGGGTTTGTGAACCCGATCGTCTCCCAGTCTCCGTAGTCGATGTTGTTCAGGCTGCTCTCACCCATCGCCGTCATCACCCCGAGGATCTGACCGTCACGACCGAAGCCGAGCGCGGTCGCCGTCTGCATGATGGTCGCGGCGTTCTCGAGCTGCTCGCCCTGCCACCCCGCGACGCCCGACTCGGGGAACGTGGTCGGATCGGTGATGCAGATCGCCAGGGGCTTCTCGTGAGCGAGCCCCAGCGGGATCAGCACTGCGGCGAGCGCGACGACGATCACGGCTGCAGCGGACAGGGCGATGCGACGCAGCAGCTTCGCACGCTGCATCCGCCGCTGCGCTCGGCGGCGCGGCGACGCACGACGCGTGCGCGATCCCTGACGGGTCGGCGGCTTCCTGCTCGCGCGCTTCCTGCTCGCCGCCTTCTTGCCGGCCGTCTTCTTCGCTGCGGGCTTCTTGCGCGTCGCGGCGCCTCGGGTGCTCCTGGTCGTGCTCATGCGCCCCGGGTCTTGGTGCTGCCCCTGCCGACGAACGCGGCGAGGCCGCCGCCGATCGCGCCGAACAGGTGCGCCTGCCACGAGATGCCCTCTCGCACGCCGACGACACCGGCGAGCATGGACCCGCCGTACAGGCCGATCACGATGAGCGCGACGATCGCGTAGAGCACGCGGTGTGCGACCCTTCCCGGCGCGAAGACCCGCATCACGGTGTACCCGAAGTAGCCGAAGACGAGCCCTGACGCCCCGACCGTCAATGCCCCGGGTGCGTTCATGAGCCACGTGCCGAGGCCGCCGATCACAGCGGCGAATACGGTGACGATCCAGAACCGGCGTGCGCCCTCGACAGCGACGAGGCATCCGAGCACGAGAAGCGGCACGGTGTTGCCGATCAGGTGCGCCCAATCCGCATGCAGGAGAGGACCGACGACGATGCCGCCGAGGCCCGAGAGATCCCAGGAGCGGAGCCCGAATCCCGTGAAGGAGCCGGGGAGGACCGCATCGACGAGCTGCACAGCCCACATCAGGGCGACGAGCAGGAGCGGCGCTGCGAAACGGCCGAGAGCACTGGAGCGCGGGGAATCGGCGGTGCTGATCACATCTGGCCTTGTCACGTCACGATCCTGTCAGGACTGGCCCGGAGGACGCTGACAAAAAGAAAGTGACCCTCCGCGCACCCAGCAGAGCCCGGTTACCCTTGCTGCGTTTCCGCCCTGGGGGAATTGGCCTGGATGCCGCCACGCGGAGAGCCGTCGACAAGTCTAGCCGATGTCGGCACCCGCTCTTTGACAGACTGGGCAGGTCATGGATCCCGTCGCCGCCACTCCCCTGTCGACGTGGCGCTTTCAGGGCACACTGCGCACCTACCAGTCCGAGGTGCTCGAGCGTCTCTCACCGGGAGCCGCGGGTCCGCTGCACATCGTCGCACCGCCCGGTTCAGGGAAGACCCTGCTCGGCCTGCTGCTCGCCGCACGGGAGGGGCATCGCACCCTCGTGCTCTCGCCGACGGTGACGGTCCGTCAGCAGTGGGTGCGCACCGCTGCGGCCCTGGCGCCCGAGGCTGCGGCAGTCTCTGACGAGCCCGCGCAGATCGGCGATCTCACGGCGCTGACCTATCAACTGCTCAGTGTGACCGGAGACGGCTCGCCCTTCGACGATCTGGCCCGATCGATCTGGGTGGAGGAGCTCACGGCGGCCGGCCGCGCCGAGGCCGACGCGGCGACGTGGCTCGCCGAACTCGCGATCGACAACCCTGGGCGGTATCGCAGCGGCATCCGCTCCCGCTCCCGGCGTGTGCGCTCGCGCTTCGCGAGGAGACGGCCCGCCGAACTCGCCCGCGTGCTGCATCCGAACGCCGTCGCCCTCATCGATCGTCTCGTCGCCGCGGGTGTGCGCACGGTCGTGCTCGACGAAAGCCATCATCTTCTCGATCACTGGGCCATCGTGGTCGCGTACCTCGCCGGTCGCATCCGCGAGAGCGGCGTCGAGCCCCTGCTGATCGGCCTGACGGCGACCCTTCCGTCTCCCGACGACGAGACCGAGTTCGAGAACTACAGCCAGCTGCTCGGCGAGGTCGACTACGAGGTGCCGACCCCCGCCGTGGTGAAGGAGGGGCATCTGGCCCCCTATCGCGATCACGTGATGTTCACCGAACCCACACCCGCGGAGGCCGGCTTCATCCGTCGACACGAGGCCCTGCTGCACGACATGATCACCCGGGTGCTGTCGACGCCCGACGCGGTGTCGTACCTCGAGCATCAGCTGCAACCGGCAGCTGCCTCCGACGACGACGCGACACCGCTCGCGCGCCTCGACCGCGCGTTCTCGACGGACTTCACTCTCACGCGCTCCTGCGCTGTCGTGCTGCGAGAGGTCGCACCGCGGCATCCGCTCGTCGCCGCGATCCCGCCGGTGCTGCTCGAGCGCTGCACCACCGACGACCTGCTCACGGTGCTCTCGCGTTTCGCCCAGGTGCGGCTGCTGTCCGACCCCGCCGCCGCGCGACAGTGGGAGTACGTGCGGCGCTCTCTCGCAGACTTCGGCTACGCCCTCACCGACCGCGGCATCCGTCGGGGCCGCAACCCGGTCGAGAGCACGCTGGCGTTCTCGGCGGCGAAAGACCATGCTGCCGTCGAGATCCTCCACCGGGAGCTCGGCGGCACCGACGGCGACCGCATCCGCGCCGTCGTCGTCACCGATTTCGTCGAGCACGGCAACAACCGCGGCCTGGCCGGTGACGCACCGGCAGGGGCCCTGCGCACGTTCGATCTGCTCGCCGTCGACAGCGTCACCGCAACGCTGCGGCCCGTGCTGCTCACCTCCCGGCACCTGCGCGTGCGCGCCGAGGATGCGGTCGACCTCGCGGACGCGCTGGCCGACCTGCTCGGCGAGCCCGTAGAGGTCGCCGCGGGCACCGAGCCCGTGCGAGATCTCGAGGTGCGGGGCGTCGGAAGCGGACGCGTCGTCGCCGCGGTGTCGGAGCTGATCCGCCGAGGCGACGTGCGGCTGCTCGTGGGCACCCGAGGGCTTCTGGGCGAGGGCTGGGACTGCCCGGCGGTCAACACCTTGATCGACCTCACGACCGTGGCCACGTCATCGGGCACGCAGCAGCTTCGGGGCCGTACCCTGCGCCTGGATCCGGCCTGGCCCGAGAAGGTCGCGCACAATTGGTCGGTCGTCTGCCTGATCCCCTCGGACGTCGACCTCGACGACTCGTCTGAGCCGAGTCGACTGCGCCGCCGTCATTCGCATCTGTGGGGGCTGAGCGCCGACGGCGACGGTCGGATCGTGAGCGGACTCGGCCACGCGCTCCCCACCGCGGCCTTCGACGCGTGGGAGCGGGTGCTCGACAAGGACCCGTCGACCTCCATCGGCGACCTCGACGCGCTGCTGCGCGACCGGTGGCCGACCCGGAGCAGCACCAGGAGCGAGTGGCGGATCGGCGAGCGCTATGAGCCGCGCGAACGCGAGGTCGTGGCGGTGCGCCGCACCTCTCGCGCACCCCTGCTGCGCACCGCGCAGACAGCGCGCGCCGGTGCTGTGGGAGCGTTCGTCACCGGAACCGTCGGAGTGGGCGGGCTCGTCGGCGTGCTCATCGCGTCGGGAGTCGAGGTCGCCCCGCTGCTCTGGATCGCACTCGCGCTCGGTGGTGGCGCCGTCGCTGCCGCCGCCTCATCGCTGCGCATGCTCGCCCGGCTGCTGCGCGACCGTCGGCGGCCGGCCGAGATCTACCGGGCGGCGGCGATCGCCGTCGCCCGCACCCTGCACGACGCGGAGCGGGTCGGACGCGTCGACGAGTCCGTGATCGCGGCGCGACCGGACATTGCGGAGCCGACTCGGATCCGCATCGAGCTCGGAGGCTCAGCCCACGACGCGCGCGTGATCGCAGACGCCGTCGAGGAGCTCTTCGCGCCGGTGCGCACTCCGCGTTTCCTGCTGCGCATCGACTCCGCCGGCCTGCCACGAGTGCGACTGCTCGAGCGGCTCGCCGATCGCCTCTCCCCCGGACGCACTCTGCTCGCGGTGCCTCGGCTGATCGCCCGCCGTCGGGGTGACGCCGAACGCTTCCGTGAGCACTGGCAGGCGCTGATCGGCACCTGCACGCTGCAGGAGCTCACCGGGATTCAGGGGCTCGCGCTGTTGCGGGTCGCCCGCAGCGCCGACGAACGACTCGACACCACAGAGCCCCGTGCCCGCGTCTGGGGCTGACGGTCGCGACGCGGGCCACAGCGCCCCGGCGTCGGATGACGGTTCCCACCCCATCCGTAGACAGCCGGGTTACGATCAGATCACGCGCACCGCAGCGCCCACGCGAGAGGGAACGCATGCCAGAGAACCCGCCCCTGACCCCGGCAGTCATCGACGCCGAGCAGTTCGCCGCGCAGACGTCTGCCATCGTCGAGTCCGTCGGACGGGTGATCGACGGAAAGCCGGATGCCGTGCGCAGCGCCCTGGTGTGCCTGCTGGCCGAGGGACACCTGCTGATCGAGGATGTGCCCGGGGTCGGCAAGACCGTGCTGGCGCGCGCGCTGGCCGCGAGTGTGGATGCCACCGTCCGCCGCATCCAGTTCACGCCTGATCTCCTTCCCGGGGATGTCACGGGTGTGAGCGTCTACAACCCTGTCGATCGGGAGTTCGAGTTCAAGCGCGGCGCGGTGTTCGCGCACATCGTGATCGCCGACGAGATCAACCGCTCGTCTCCCAAGACGCAGTCGGCGCTGCTCGAAGCCATGGAGGAGGGGCAGGTGACGGTCGACGGATCGACGCACATGCTTCCCAACCCCTTCCTGGTCGTGGCGACCCAGAATCCTCTCGAGATGGAGGGCACCTACGCGCTGCCCGAAGCTCAGCGGGACCGGTTCATGATGCGCATCTCGATGGGCTACCCCGACGCCGCCGCCGAAGCCCTGATGCTCCGTCAGCGCGATACCGTGAACCCGCTCGCCGCGGTGAGAGCCGTCGCGAACGCGGGGTCGATCTCGGGGTTGATCGCCTGGGCCCGTTCGGTGCACGTCGCCCCGGCTCTCGAGGAGTACACGGTCGCACTCGCCCAGGCGACCCGCGCAGACCCCAATCTGCACCTCGGCGCGAGTCCGAGGGCGACCCTGCAGTTGATCCGCGCCGCGAAGGTGTGGGCGGCGCTCGATGGCCGCGACTTCGTGATCCCCGACGACGTGACGGCGCTGATCGTCCCCGTTCTCGCGCACCGTCTTCTTCCGGCCCGCGGGGCGCACCGTGCCGGAGCCCAGCCCGTCGAGGCCGCCCTCCGACAGATCGTCGAGCGCGTGCGGGTGCCCGTGACCGCTCGCTCCTGACCCTTCGCTCGCCATGCCCCACCGTCGAACCCTCACCCTTCGGGGCACGGGTGCGCTTCTCTCCGGTCTCGGCTGCCTGATAGCGGCGAACATGATCGGCGCGCCGATCCTGCTCTACATCGGCGTCCTGCTTCTCGCGCTCACCGCCTTCTCGGTGCTCGTCGTGCGGCTGCCGCGCCGTGCGGGTTCTGTCACGCGGCAGGTCTCGACCGACCTGCTGACGGTCTCGGAGACCTCTCGCGTCACGCTGCGCTTCACTCTGCGGGCACTGCGGGTGCCTCGGGGTCTCTGGCGCGATGTGCTCCCGTCAGCGGTCACCGGCGACTCGGCCGGCGAGTACCCGTCTGAGACGGGCCAGCTGAGCTACCTGATCACCGGTGTGCGACGCGGCGTCTGGCCGATCGGGCCGCTGGTGCTGCGAACGGTCGACCCGTTCGGCCTCGCCCAGCGCGAGCAGGCGTTCGGCGAGACCCGTTCCGTGACGGTCGTGCCCGAGGTGTTCACCCTCGCGCCGCTGAGCGTCAAGGTCGGTGCCGCCGGCGGTACCGCGCACACCTCGTCGAGCCGACTCGGGCAGGGCAGCGACAACCTGTCACCGCGACGCTACATCCCCGGTGACTCGATGCGTCGCATCCACTGGCGGGCGACCGCGCACCGCGGGCAGCTGATGGTGCGCCAGGAAGAGGAGGAGTCGAGCCCCGACGCCCTCGTGATCCT
This sequence comes from Microbacterium sp. WCS2018Hpa-9, assembly GCF_031843745.1. Lineage (NCBI taxonomy): Bacteria > Bacillati > Actinomycetota > Actinomycetes > Micrococcales > Microbacteriaceae > Microbacterium > Microbacterium sp. WCS2018Hpa-9. The sequence goes on along the minus strand of NZ_JAVTIY010000006.1, from coordinate 90,114 downwards.
CGACCGCAGCGCTGCGCGCTGGGCACGCCCCGGCGACGACGAGGATCGAGCCTTCGAGACCGCCGTGTCGATGTGCGCCTCCGTCGCCGTGCACCTGGTGCAGGAGGGATACGGCGTCGACGTGATCGACAGCAGCGGAACTCTGCTCGGCACCCTGCGCGGTCACGAAGACGACCGCGACGGTCTGCTCGTCGCCCTCGCGCTGGTCGGCCCGCGCGGCGACGCCCGCGACATCATGACCCTCGTCGGCGGCACCCCGCCCGGTCCGCTCGTCTACATCACCGGCGAGATCGACGAAGAGGATGCCGCCCTGCTGCGCCCATCCGGCGCTGCCGCGCCGATGCTGTTCGCGACCGCACCGCACCGCGGTGCCGCAGCGGCAGCCGAGCAGCACGGCTGGCGCTTCGCTCGACTGGGCGACGACGTCGCAGAGGCGTGGGAAGACGTGCTGCCCGACCGCATCGGCGGGCCCGTCGAGCAGCGGGGAGCGACCGATGTCACGAGCTGAGCGAAAGGCCGAGCGCGGTTCCCGCCTGTCGTGGCACCGTGAGCACGAGCTGCCCGTCGGCACGGTCGTGCCGTCGGTGCTGGCCGCAGCCGCCGGGCTCGTCGCTATGTGGCCCTTCACGTCGGTCATCGAACCGGGCACCTGGTCGTTCGCAGTCCTGGCGGTGATCGTCGTAACCGCCATCACCGGCATGGCGTCGCGCACCTTGATGCGCGGCCGTCCGGCCTGGGCGCGCGACCTCGTCACCATCGCCGTTCAGATCGTCGCGGTGATGGGCACTGTGATCCTGCTCGTCGCGGGCGACACCGCGGTGTTCGGCGTCTTCCCCACCGACGCGACGTTCTTCACATTCCAGGCGCTCGCCGCCTCGGCCTGGGAGGAGATCACCTTCGGCTCTGCGCCGATCGCTGCCTCCCCCGGACTCGAAGCCGTGATGGGCATCGGCTTCGGCGTCGTCGCCGTCCTGCTCGACCAGCTGGTCGCGCAACGCGGAGCGATCCTCGCCAGCCTTCTCACGGCAGTCGTGGGATCCGTGCCCATGATCGTCACCCTCGGCGGAGTCAACGTCGTCTGGTTCGTGATGCTCGGCATCCTGATCCTCGCCCTGCTGCGGTACACGGCGGCCCAGAACCCCGATTCGCCCCGGCGCACGTCTGTGGCTGTCGCCGCGGGCGTCGGAGTCGCGGCGCTCGCGGCGACCGTCATCATCGCACCGATCCTGCCGGTCTCGGCGAGCCTCGCAGGTACAGGCACCGGCGTCACCGTCGATGCGTCACTGCGGCTCGGCGATGACCTGCGGCAGCCGAACCCGGTCGAGGTGCTCACGTTGGCGACGACGGCGGACACCGCGCCCTACCTGCGGCTCACGACGCTGTCGGCGTTCAACGGCCGCGTGTGGGAGCCGGATCGCGGCGACCTGCAGGCGCAGAGCGAAGGTTTCGGCCCCGCCGAGTGGGCAGACGACATCGAGACCACCGACCAGAACACCTCCATCAGGGTGATCCGGATGTCGAGTTCCTGGCTTCCCGTGCCCTACCCCGCCACGAGTGTGCAGGGTCTCCCGTCGACCTGGAGGGTGAGCCCCGAGAACCGCACTATCGCCTCTCGCAGCGGGGATGCCGTCGGCAACGACTACACGGTGCGATCGCTCGAGGTGTCGCCGACTCTCGAGCAGATCCGAGCGCTCCCCGCCTCGTCGCCGATCGTCGACCCCGACACGGAGCCTGTCGAGCTGCCGGAGGTGATCGGCGACACGGCGGCCGACGTCACCGCTGACGCCACGAACGACTACGACCGGCTGATCGCGTTGCAGTCGTGGTTCCGGAGTCAGTTCGCCTACTCGCTGGAGACCCCGGTCGATGAGGGTTTCGACGGCACCGGCGCCGATGCGGTCGCGCGGTTCCTCGATGTGCGGTCGGGGTACTGCATCCACTTCGCCGGCGCGTTCGCGCTCATGGCCGAGAGCCTCGACATGGAGGTGCGCATCGTCGTCGGCTATCTGCCCGGTGCGCTGACAGAGACCACGCGTGGCGACGAAGCGGTGTATTCGGTCTCCAGCGACCAGCTGCACTCGTGGCCCGAGGTTCTCTTCCCCGGCGTCGGCTGGGTTCCCTTCGAGCCGACAGCGTCGCTCGGGGTTCCCACGGCCTTCAGCGCCGCGGCGACCGCAGGCGGCGGATCGGGCGGCGCCGCCACACCGGCTCCGACGGCCGCCCCCAGCACCGAGCAGACCTCGGGGCCGGAGCTCGAGCGTGAAGACGCGGGCGACAACGCGGGGGCGACCGGAGAGCTCCGGAGATTGAACCCCACCCCCGTCATGCTGACGACGCTCGGCGTGCTGGTGGTGCTGCTGCTGCCCGCATTCGCTCGACTCGCGCTGCGCGTCGCGCGACGCGGGCGCGCACGTCGCGGTGACGCGGGGTCGGCCTGGACAGAGCTGCGAGCGACGATGCAGGATCTCCGCGTACCGCTGTCGGATGCCGAGACGCCGCGCATGCGCGGCGACGATCTCGTCAGGGACAGCCGAGTGGATGCCGAAGCCATGCGGGTGCTCGTCGCCGCGGTCGAACAGGCCAGCTATGCGCGCCCCTCGGCGAACGCGACGCGAGATCTCGATGCGGCCCTCGTCGAGGTGACCGCTCAGCTGCGACGCAGCGTCGACAGGTGGACGAGGGTGCACGCGTTCCTGCTTCCGCGATCGCTCTTCGCGAGCCGACGCACCGACGTGCCCCTGCTGACCTGAGCTCGTCGCGTCACGGCCTGGCGAGGCGCACCCCGATGGGATCAAGCCGCGTGCAGGTCGCAGCGCACGGCGTCGCAGGATTCGCAGACGACGAACTGGGTGCGGCATGCCAGATCGGGGCAGTTCGCCGTGCGCTTGGTAGCCGTGCCGCATCCGACGCACTCGCCGATCACGGCCGCATGATCTGAGAAGTCGACGGATCCGCGCTTGTCGAACACGTAGAGCGAGCCCTCCCACAGGCCGTCATCGCCGTACTGCTCGCCGTAGCGGACGATGCCGCCTTCGAGCTGGTACACCTCGCCGAACCCGCGCGCGGTCATCAGGCTCGACAGCACCTCGCAGCGGATGCCGCCGGTGCAGTAGGTGACGACCGGCTTGCCCTTGAGGTCGTCGTATGCTCCAGAGTCGAGCAGCTGCACGAAGTCGCGTGTGGTCTCCGTGTCGGGAACGACGGCTCCTCGGAAGCGACCGATCTGCGCTTCGAGCGCGTTGCGGCCGTCGAAGAAGACGACGTCGTCGCCGCGCTCCCCCATCAGCTCATGCAGTTGCTCGGGTGTGAGCCGGGTGCCGCCTCCGACGACGCCCTGCTCATCGACGCGCAGCTCGCCCGGCGCCCCGAACGACACGATCTCGTCGCGCACTTTGACGCTGAGCTTCGGAAAGTCGAGACTGCGACCATCGGCGTCGACGCCGGTGCCCTCGCTCCACTTGATGTCCGCATCAGAGAACGGAGCGTAGGACCGGAACGACCTCGCCCATTTCTTGAGCGCCGGCAGGTCGCCGCCCAGAGTGCCGTTGACTCCGTCCTTCGAGATCAGGAGCCGGCCACGCAGCCCGAGCGCTTCGCCGAGGTCGCGCTGCCACACCCGGATCGCGTCCGGATCGGCGAGCGGGGTGAAGACATAGAAGAGGACGATCTTGGGTGTTGCCACCCAGCGATTTTACGTCGCGCGAGCGGGCGCCCGGCGCCCGAGGGGGACTCTGGTGCCGAGAAGTCGTCCGACGTGTCGATGCACTGCGGGCACGAGCCCCCCGTGCTCTCCCGCGTCGGCCCGCGTGAGCAGCTTCGTCATGACGTACAGCTGGGAGAAGATGCCGCTCTCGGTCTCGAGGTCACTGCGGAAGCGTCGTGCGATCTGATCGGCCACGTGCGGGACAGCCAGCGAGTGCCCCAGCAGGAAGGCCGGATCGTAGCCGCGAGGGGCGAGGCCCCAGGACTCCCAGTCGGCCAGCGCGAAGGGCTCGCGATGGAGATTGTTCCAGTGCAGGTCACCATGACTCGCCACCCAGTCGCTCGGATCGACCTCGAGGTCGATCCCGAAGAAGACTCCGACCCTGCGGCGCATGATCTCGGGATCGAGCACGGTGCGCTCCGTCGGGGTCGCCGCGATCGCATCGAGATTGCGCTCGAGGCTGTTCCACCACGTCTCGTCCAAACCGGGCGTCCTTTCGAGCACGGAGGTCGGAGCGCACGCTCGGCCGGGGAGCAGGCTCATGAGATCGGCCCGATACAGCAGCGGGCCGTCCTCCCAGGCCCGTGCATCGATCATGCGTGGCTTCTCGACGCCCGTGATCATCGATGCATCCTGGTTTCCGGCCCACCACGTGCTTCGCGCCCATTCGCGTCGAGCCCAGACGACCCGCAGCCAGTACGACGAGCCGGCACGTTCGACAGCTGAGCCGATCGATCGGTCGCGCCATCCGAAGCGAGCACGACCGATCGCGTCGAGCCCCATGTCTGCGAGCGCACGCGAGTGCGCCAGGCGCAACGCGGCGCGAACAGGAGTGCTGGTCACGGGTGCCGATGGGTCTATCGCCATGAACGTCCTTCCGAGACGAGTTCGCCGACCGATGCGGTCGGCTGCGCTCACCGAGCATTCGCGTGCCCTGCATATGCGCTTCTTTGACTTCAGAGTGTCTACGTTCGAGGCTAGATTCGATTGCAGCGGCGGCGCAAGGCTCGAACCGATCGCATACCGGTCGATCAACAGCTGGGTCACTGCTGGTCTCACGGCCTGGTCAAGGGCGCCCCACCCGATCGGATAGACTGTTCAGGTTGTTCCTTGGTGACGTGTCCGAGCGGCCGAAGGAGCACGCTTGGAAAGCGTGTGTTGTGCAAGCAACCGCGGGTTCGAATCCCGCCGTCACCGCCAAAAAGATCAAGGGTCTCCGCGCCAGCGGGGGCCCTTGATCTTTTTATCGAGCACTGGGGATTCGGGGAGAACCGAGCGAAGCGAGGATCGGAGTCCCGCCGTCACCGCCAAAAAGCACGAAGGGTCTCCGCGCCAGCGGGGGCCCTTCGTGCTTCTTATCGAGCATTGGGGATTCGGGGAGGAGCGAGCGAAGCGAGCACCGGAGTCCCGCCGTCACCGACCGATCACAGCGGATGGTCTGCAGATCAGACGAACTTCACGCCGAAGCTCTGCCCACCCGGTTCTGCGGGCAGCGGCGTCATGCCGAGGCGCTCGTAGAAGGCGGCGGCTCCGGTGTTGTTCGGGTCCATGCCCAGGTGCAGCCCGCGCACTCCGCGGCGGGTGAGCTCGGCGAACAGCGTCTCGATGAGCTGCCGTCCGAGCCCCTGCCCCTGCGTCTCTGGGAGCAGATCGATGTGCAGGTGAGCGGGGTACTCCGCGGCGTTCATGTCCTTCCCCGGAGCCTGGGCGTAGCCGTGCTCGATCACCCGCTCTTCGCGGGTCGTCGGCTCGGCGGGCTGCGGATACCGGTTCTGCAGCGTCGGCCACCACTCGTCGCGGAACCAGGTCGCGAAGGCGTCCGTGTCGTCGGTCGCCACGATGTAGCCGATCACGCGCTCATCATCGGTCTCGACGACCCAGGCGAGGTCGGGATGCCGTTCGGCATACGGCACCGCGAACAGGTCGCCCCAGAGCGAGTCATCGGTGAACAGACCGGTCGCGTCTGCGCCGGCATCCGCTGTCCTCACGCATACCTCGTAGAGGGCATCACGGTCGGTCGGTCGATACGGACGGATGCGCGACACTGCTGCTCCTCGATGAGTGGGGGTGAGCTGTCAGCCTACCGAGGTGAGCGCCGGATCATCCCGCCGCGACCGGGTCACCCACGGCAGCAGCCACGCCCCGAGCACCAGCACGACGCCGGCCCCGACCAGCGCCCCGCCGAGCGTGTCTGTGGCCCAGTGCACCGAGAGCAGGGTGCGAGAGATCGCCATCGCGACGACCCACGCGACCCCGAGAATCGCTGTCCACACCCGCGGGAATACGAGCCACAGCACCATCGCGATCGTCGCTGCATTGGCCGCATGCCCCGAAGGGAATGAACCGAAGTCGCTCGCCACGATCATGTCCTCCGGGCGTGCCCGGCCGAACAGGTGCTTGAGCAGCTGCACCGCGCCGGCGCTCACGAGGAACGCCACGGCGGCGAACACGGCCGCCTGCCATCGCCGCGCGATCAGGAGCGCGATGATCACCAGCATCGGCACGAGGAGGATCGCGATCCAGCCGCCGCCGATGTGATCGAGCAGCAGTGCGAACGACAGCATCCAGTCGGAGCGCGACGCGCTGACCGTGTCATTCCACCAGGTGTCGAATCCCGGCGGCTCGGTGTACCCGAACACGATCGCCGCTCCGAGAAGCGTCGCCGCGACGAGCATCCCTATTCCCCACCACAGCAGCGTTCGTGATCTCATCGAACCATTCTGCCGGTCGGAAGCTGAAAATCAGGGAGCCAGCATGCCGACAGTCCGCGGACGCACGATCAACCACAGCGAGAGGATGCCGATCGCGGCGCAGCCGACCATGACCGATGCCATGCTCGTGGCGGTGATTCCGGTGCCGTGCGAGATCCATCCGACGACCGGCGAGATGAGTCCTGCGACGCCGAAGTTCGTGGCGCCGATGACCGATGCCGCCGTGCCCGCAGCCTTGCCGTGCCTGTCGAGGGCGAGCACCTGCACGTTCGGGAACGTGAAGCCGCAGGCCGTCATGAAGAAGAACAGCGGGATGACGGTGCCCCAGAGCCCGAGGCCCAGCTGGTCGGTCACGATGATCGCGATTCCCGCGAGCAGCAGCACCGCAGTGGAGTACGCCATGACCCACTGCGGACCGAATCGTGCGGCGAGACGCGAGGCCGTCTGAACGCCGGCCACGACGCCGAGCGAGTTGACCGCGAACAGCAGGCCGTACTGCTGCGCATCCAGTCCGTGGGTCTGCTGGAACAGGAACGGCGATGCCGACAGATACGAGAACAGGCCCGAGAACGTCATTCCGCCGATGATCAGCACACCGATGAAGACGCGGTCGGAGAACACCGAGCGGTAGCGCTGCATGACTGTGGCGCCGCCCTTCTCCTGGCGACGCGCGATCGGCAGCGTCTCGGGGACGAACACCACGGTCGACACGAGCATCACCACGCCGTAGAGGGCGAGCACGACGAAGATGCCGCGCCACGGCATGAATGTGAGCAGCCACGAGCCGATCAGCGGCGCGATCACCGGGGCGACTCCCGATACCAGCGCGAGCCTCGACAGCATCACGACCAGACGGCGACCGCCGAACAGATCGCGCACGATCGCCATCGCGACGACGCCACCGGCGGCCGCCCCCACGCCCATGAGCACGCGAGCGCCGCTCAGCAGCGGAAGAGTCGGGGCGTAGGCGGCGGCGACGCTGGCCAGCACGTGCAGGGCGGTGACGACGATCAGCGGAATGCGCCGCCCCACCTTGTCGCTGAGCGGCCCCACGACGAGCTGACCCAGCGCGAAGCCGATCATCGTGCCTGTGAGGGTCAGCTGGATCGCCGCGGCCGTGGTCTCGAAGTCCTGCTCGAGCACCGGGAAAGCCGGCAGATACAGGTCGATCGTGAACGGTCCGAGGGCGGTGAGAGCCCCGAGCAGCACGATGTAGAGCGCGCGGCGGCCGTTCGAGATCGAATCGCCCGGGTGCAGCATGATCGGCGCCGTGGCAGGGTTCGACCCGAGGGTGCGGATCGCGCCCGTCGCCGACGGGATGCGGATGCTGCCGGTGGCCGTCCGCTCGGGAGCGGGGGTCGTCGAGATGGAGTCAGTGCGTGGAGCGTCGGGCACGACGGTCCTTCCGGAGATCTAGGGGTCTGTTCGAGGAGTATGCGCTCGAGGGGATGTGTTCACATCGCAAGGGCGACCGAATCGGCGAACGACGTCGAATCGATTCGAACTGGGCGAAGAGTCCATGTTACAGCCCGCCAGCACACACCTGCATGGCGAGAGGACGGATGCAGGCCGAAACCCGTGGTCTCAGCCTGCATCCGTGTTCTGAGCATGCATCTGTCGTCACACTCGACAAAACGGCCGACCCGACCGGCCGACCGCCGGACGAGCCGGTGATCAGCGGAGGCGCGCGAGCCCCTGCTCGAGATCTGCGATGAGGTCGTCGACGCCCTCGATGCCCACCGACAGGCGCACGACGTTCTCGGGCACGGCGAGCGCGGTGCCCCGCACCGAGGCGTGGGTCATGTCCGGCGGGTAGCCGATGAGCGACTCGACGCCGCCGAGCGACTCGGCGAGCTGGAAGAGCCGGGTCGACTCGGCGAACGCCTTCGCGGCATTCGCACCCGCCGAGAGGCCGAGCGACAGCATCCCGCCGAAGCCGCTCATCTGCCGTGTGGCGACGTCGTGCCCCGGGTGCGAGGCGAGTCCCGGATAGTAGACGGTCGCGAACTCGGGGCGCGCCGTGGCCCACTCGGCGATGGCCTGCGCGTTCTCGGAGTGCTGGCGCACCCGCACCGCGAGCGTCTTGATGCCGCGGGTCGTGAGCCAGGCGTCGAGCGGGGCAGAGACGGCACCGACCGCGAACTGCTGGAACTTGATCTGCTCGAAGAAGCGGTCATCGCCGAAGACCACGGCGCCGCCGAGGACGTCGGAGTGCCCGCCGAGGTACTTGGTGGTGGAGTGCACGACGAGGTCGGCGCCGAGCGAGAGCGGCTGCTGCAGCGCCGGAGAGGCGAAGGTGTTGTCGACGACCGCGATGGCACCGGCCGCGTGCGCGATCTCGGCGATGAGCGCGATGTCCACGATCTTCAGCAGCGGGTTGCTGGGCGTCTCGACCCAGACGATCTTCGTCTCGGGGCGGATCGCCGCGCGGAGCTCGTCGACGTCAGACAGCTCGACCGTCGTGGTCTCGATGCCCCAGGGCGCCAGCACCTTCGTGAGCAGGCGATAGGTGCCGCCGTAGACGTCGTTGCCGAGCACGACATGGTCGCCGGGCTTCAGGATGCCGCGCAGCAGCGCGTCCTCGGCAGAGAGCCCCGACGCGAACGACAGCGCGTTCGCGCCGCCCTCGAGCGCCGCGAGCTGCGTCTCGAGCGACGAGCGCGTCGGGTTTCCGGCGCGGTTGTACTCGTAGCCGTCGCGGAACCCGCCGATGCCGTCCTGCACGTGGGTGGACGCCTGATAGATCGGCGGGATGATCGACCCCGTGGTCGGGTCGGGTGCCTGACCTGCGTGGATGGCTCGGGTGGCGAAGGCATGCTCTGACATGCTCCTCAGCCTACGTCCGCCCCGGGGGCGGCAGCCGCCCCTGTTACGCCGGGCGTCAGCGCGACAGGTACGACAGCAGATCCTGCCGGGTGAGCACCGTGTGCGGCTTACCGTCGAGTGTGACGAGCAGCGCGTCGGCGTCGGCGAGAGCGGCCCGCGCCTGCGCGAGAGGGGCATGGATGCCGATGAGCGGCAGCCGCTCACCCACATGCTCCCCCACGGCATCCGCAGGCTTGGCGTCGCCGCGGAACAGCAGGTCGAGCAGACCCTTCTCGTCGACCGTGCCGACGACCTCGCCCATCATCACGGGAGGCTCTGCGCTCAGAACCACGAGCTGCGAGACGTCGTACTCGGTCATCATGCCGATCGCCTCGAGCACCGTGTCGGACGGGTGCGCGTGCACGAGATCGGGGATCCCCTCCCCCAGACGCGCGGTGCGGGCGGTCAGCACGTCCGACACGGTCTCGCCCTCCTCGACCTCGCTGAAGCCGTAGGAGCGCATCCAGCCGTCGTTGAAGATCTTGCTGAGGTATCCGCGCCCGCCGTCCGGCAGCAGCACCACCATCACGGCATCCGCCGGCAGATCGCGAGCGACCCGCAGGGCGCCGACCACGGCCATGCCGCTGGATCCGCCGACGAGGATTCCCTCTTCGCGCGCGAGCCGCCGGGTCATCGCGAACGACTCGGCGTCGTCGACCGCGACGATCTCGTGCGGAACCGTCGGGTCGTAGGCGCCGGGCCAGATGTCCTCGCCGACCCCCTCGACCAGATACGGGCGTCCGGTGCCGCCGCTGTAGACGCTGCCCTCGGGGTCGATTCCCACGATGCGCACGCGGTCTTCCGACACCTCGCGCAGATAGCGGCCGGTACCCGTGATCGTGCCACCCGTTCCGACGCCGGCGACGAAGTGCGTGACAAGGCCGTCGGTGTCGCGCCAGATCTCGGGGCCGGTGGTCTCGTAGTGGCTGCGTGGCCCGTTGGGATTCTCGTACTGGTTCGGCTTGAACGCTCCGGGGATCTCTCGGGCGAGCCGATCGCTGACGCTGTAGTACGACTCCGGGCTGTCGGCCGCGACCGAGGTCGGCGTCACGACCACCTCGGCGCCGTAGGCGCGGAGCACGTCGATCTTGTCTTCTCCGACCTTGTCGGGCAGCACGAAGACGCATTTGTACCCGCGCTGCTGGGCGACCAGCGCGAGACCGACGCCGGTGTTGCCGCTCGTGGGCTCGACGATGGTGCCCCCCGGCTGCAGGTCACCCGAGGCCTCGGCCGCATCGATGATCCGCGAGGCGATGCGATCCTTCGCCGAGCCGCCGGGGTTGAGGTACTCCAGCTTCACGAGCACCGTGCACGCGACACCCTCGGTGACGTGCTGGAGCTTCACGAGGGGCGTGTCGCCGACGAGATCGACGATGGAGTCTGCGTACTTCATGTTCACAGCGTACGTGCGACGATGCCGCGACCGGGGCTGTGTTGCGCCCGATCGCGGCATCGTGTGCTCGACCTGTCGTGCGGAGCCGATCAGCCCTTCGTGGAACCCGCCAGGAGTCCTCGCACGAAGTACCGCTGGAGCGAGAAGAACACGATCAGCGGAACGATGATCGACACGAACGCGCCTGCGGTCAGCAGGTACCAGCCCTCGCCGCGACCGGTGATCTCGGCCAGCACCTTCGTGATCGGCGAGGCGGCGCCGTCGGCGAACACCAGGGCGACGAGCAGGTCGTTCCAGACCCACAGGAACTGGAAGATCGCCACCGACGCGATCGCCGGCATCGTCAGCGGCAGCACGATCCGGAAGAAGATCTGGCCACGGGATGCACCGTCGACGCGTGCGGCCTCGATGATCTCGCCGGGGATCTCCGACATGAAGTTGTGCAGCAGGTAGATCGCCAGCGGCAGCGCGAACATCGTGTGGGCGATCCAGACCTGGGCGTAGCCGCCGGCGACGTCGAGACCCTGCGTCACCTGCACGCCGAACAGGTTGATGCCCCGCGAGAACGACGACAGCAGCGGAACCAGCGCCATCTGGATCGGCACGATCTGCAGCGCGAACACGAAGATGAACAGCGCGTTGCGCCCCTTGAACTCGATCCACGAGAACGCGTATGCCGCCATCGCCGCGATCATCAGCGGGATGAGCGTGGCCGGGATCGTGATCACGATCGAGTTGAAGAACGACTCGAGGATGGTCAGCTGCGTGGTGCCGGACTGCAGCACTGCCACGTAGTTGTCGAGGGTGAACTGCGGGTTGGTGAAGAAGGTCCACCACCCTGTGGTCTCGATCGCGTCCCTCTCACGGAACGACGAGATGAACAGCCCGAGCGTCGGGATGGTCCACACCACGGCGATGACGATCGAGGCGACCGTCGCCCACGGACGGCTGAGGCGCTTGCGCGCGCGGCCTGCCGAAGCCTCGAAGCGTCCGGCGGTCGTGATCGCTCTCGTGCTGTTGGCGCCGGTGTCTGACTTCACTGTGTCGGTCATCGGATCTCCCGCTGCTTCTTGATCTGGCGCGCGTTGTAGATGACGATCGGCAGCACCAGGATGAACAGGATGACGGAGAGCGCAGCGCTGCGACCCGCCTCGAACTTGGAGAACTGGGTGTACATCTCGTTCGCCAGCACCGATGTGCCGTAGTTTCCACCGGTCATCGTGCGCACGATGTCGAAGACCTTCAGCGAGGCGATCGAGATCGTGGTCAGCACGACGATGAGCGCCGGCCTGATCGAGGGGATCGTCACCGAGCGGAAGCGTTCCCAGGCGTTCGCGCCGTCGAGCTCGGCCGCCTCGAGAAGCTCGGTGGGAACTCCCTTGATGGATGCCGAGAGCACGACCATCGCGAAACCGGTCTGCACCCAGATCAGCACGACGATGAGGGCCAGGTTGTTCCACGGATTGTTCAGCAGGAACTGCTGCGGCTCACCGCCGAACCAGACCAGGATCTGGTTGAGCAGACCGATCTGCTCGAACTCGGGTCCGCGGTAGGCGTAGACGAACCGCCAGATGATGCTCGCACCGACGAACGAGATCGCCATCGGCATGAAGACCAGCAGCTTGTAGATCTTCTCACCGCGGGTCTTGTCGATGAAGACCGCGTAGGCGAGACCGACGATCGTCGACAGCGTCGGCACCAGCAGCACCCAGACGATCGTGTTCACTACCGAGGTGACACCGTCGGACTGCGTGAAGATCCACAGGTAGTTGGAGAAGCCGACGAAGTCGCTGCCCGTCGAGTTCCAGAACGACGCATACACGGTCTGGATCGACGGAAGGATGAGACCTGCCAGAAGCAGCAGGAGCGCCGGGGCCATGAAGGCGACGAGCTGGATCAGGTACCCCACGCCGTCGCGCGAGCGGTAGTCCAGGAAGAAGAAGAGGGCGCCGACGGCGACCGCGACTCCCATCGCCCAGTAATAGGAGTTGAAGAACCACATCACCGCGAACGGGATGAGCAGGCACATCGCGAGACGGATGCCGGTGTAGAGCGCGCCTTTTCGCGGCGCGATGTCGACGAGAAGCAGGATGACGACGACGACCACCGCGAAGGCGAGGACGACGGCGAGAGCCTGGGCGATCGGGGGCAGAGACCCGATCCATTGGAAGAACACAGTCGCGTTCATGGATTCCCCTTCATGAGGCGGAGCTGATCAGCGGTCCGCGCGGCGATGCGCGGACCGAGTACGAGACGGTGGGCCGCCCATCGGGGCGGCCCACCTCATCCGATCAGCTGGAAGGCCAGCCGGTCTCGATTTGGGTCAGCACCTCATCGGTCGAGGTGCCATTCACCCAGGCGACGATGCCCTTCCAGAAGGTTCCCGAGCCGACAGCTCCGGGCATCTGGTCGGAACCGTCGAAGCGGAACGTGATCGAGTCGTCCTGGAGCAGCTTGATCGACTCCTGCAGGATGGGATCCTCGACCACATCGAGGTTCACGCCCTTGTTAGCCGACGTCACCCCGCCGAGAGCGAGGCGGCTGTCCGCCCACTCGGGGCTCGACAGGTACTCGAGCACCTTCTGCGTCGCCTCGTCGTCGCTGAACGCGCCGACGATCTCGCCACCACCGGTGATGAGCGTCTCGTCCGCGTTCTGGCTCGGCGTCAGGAACGCCCAGACGTCTCCGTCTTCGGCGAAGTTCGTGCCCTCGGGGTAGAAGCCCGAGAGGAACGACGCCTGGTGGGTCAGCGCGCACTCGCCGCTGGCGACCTGCGCCGCCACATCACCGAACGCGGTCGAGTTGATCGAGCGCACGTCGCCGAAGCCAGCGTTGACGTACTCCGGGTTGAGCAGAATCTCACCGGTCGCGTCGAAGGCCTCCTTGATCTGGGGGTCGGTGAACGGGATCTCGTTCTTGACCCACTGGTCATACACATCGGGGCCCGCGTTGCGGAGCACCAGGTCCTCGATCCAGTCGGTGCCGGGCCACCCGGTCGCGACGCCCGATTCGAAGCCGGCGCACCAGGGAGCCTTGCCGCTCGCGGTCTTGATCGTCTCGGTGAGGGCGAGAAGCTCGTCCCAGGTCGTCGGCTCTTCGACGCCCCACTCGGCGAACTTCGTCGGCGAGTACCAGATCCAGCCCTTGACGCTGGCCATCAGCGGCGCGCCGTAGAAGGTGCCGTCGTACGTGCCGAACTCGACCCAGCCCTCAGTCCAGTACTCCTCGGCGTTCGCCTTGACCGCCTCAGGCGCCGGCTTCAGCAGGTCGCGCGACGCGTAGTCCGCGAACAGGCCCGGCTGCGGGAAGATCGCGATGTCGGGCGGGTTGCCGCCCTGTGCGCGGGTGCCGAGCTGCGTCTCGAAGTCCTGGCTGCCCTCGTACTTGATGGTGATGTCATTCTCTTCTTCGAAGTCCGCCCAGGACTCCGCGAGGAGTTCTGCTTCTCCCTCGACGATCGTGCCGTAGATGGTGACGGTGTTGTCTCCTTCGCCGCCGCCCTCGCTTCCGCCGTCCGTGCCGCCGGGAGCACCACAGCCGGCAAGCGCGATACCCGCGACCCCCAGCAGAGCGATTGGCGCGTAGCGCCGGGAACGCTGTGACAGACCCATGTGAATTCTCCTCTTCGAGTTGTGCGGTTCCCCTGGATCCACGCCGCCCCTGGCGCAGAATCGGGAACCGATTCCAGGACAACCTATCGGGGTGCAGCGCCGCGGCACAATAAGCCAGGATCACAAGCTCGCAACCTTTCGCGATGTCCGACTCGCGGGCGTGGGAGCGCTCCCTCGTTATTCGTGTGGAACCGGTTCCTTTCCTGCCTTCGAACGGTTACGCTGTCATCGGCGTGGGGCGGGGGCTCGCGTCGAAGGCATGGTCGAGGAGGACCGATGAGCACGATCGCGGACGTCGCCGCGCGCGCAGGCGTGTCGAAGGCGACGGCGAGCCGAGCGCTCAGCGGACGCGGATACGTCTCGGAAAGCACCCGTCAGAGGGTCGCCGATGCCGCCGATGAACTCGCCTACGTCGCGCACTCCTCTGCGACGAGTCTCGCCACGGGGCGCACGCAGACCGTCGGCGTCATCATGCCCCCGGTCGACCGCTGGTACTTCTCCGAGCTGCTCGCCGGCATCCAGGAGTCTCTGTTCGCTCTCGACTACGAGCTCGCCCTGTACGGCATCCGCGAGGGCAGCGAGACTCGCGAGCGACTCTTCGACACGGTGCTGCCCGGCCGACGGTTCGACGGGATCATCGCCGTCGGCATCCAGCCGAGCGCACAGGAGCTCGAGCGCCTGCACCGCTCAGAGCGGCCGCTCGTCAGTGTCGGCCCCTACAGCGAAGGGTCGAGCGCGGTGTCGATCGATGACGTCGCCGCCGCTCGCATCGCCACCGAGCACCTCATCGAGCTCGGCCACACCGATATCGCCTTCGTCGGCGGATCCTCGGATCCGGACGACCTCAGCTTCGGCGATGCCCAGCGCGTCGAGGGATATCTCGAGGCACTCGCTGCGGCGGGCCTCGAGGCCATCGCCAGGATCGCGGACGCGCGCCCGACGATGCCCGGCGGCTACGCCGCCGCCGTCGAGCTTCTCGGCGACCGCAGGGGGCGACCCACCGCGCTCGTCGGCGTGTGCGACGAGGCGGCGATCGGAGCGATGATCGCAGCCCGACGCCTGGGGATCGCCGTCCCCACAGAGCTCAGCATCGTCGGTGTCGACGACCACCAGCACGCCGAGATGTTCGCGCTCACCACCATCAAGCAGTCACCGCGAGAGCAGGGGCACGAGGCCGTGCGTCTGCTGCGGCAGCAGATAGATCACCCGGACTCGCCACGGGAGCGCACCGTGACGGCATCCGCGCTGGTCGTGCGCAGTTCCACCGCGGGCCGACGCTGACCAGCGACCCCGCTCCCTCTGCTCCGGGCTCGCACACCGACCCCGGACGCACGAAAGCCCCGGGCGAACCCGGGGCTTTCGTGAAGCATTCAGACGCATCCAGGGCGAGGCGCATGCGCCGCGACCTGGAACGGATTACTTGAGGGTAACCGTGGCGCCTGCCTCTTCGAGAGCAGCCTTTGCCTTCTCGGCGGCTTCCTTGTTCGCGCCCTCGAGCACGGCCTTGGGAGCACCGTCGACGACAGCCTTGGCCTCGCCGAGACCCAGCGAGGTGAGCTCGCGGACGGTCTTGATGACCTGGATCTTCTTGTCGCCGGCAGCCTCGAGGATGACGTCGAAGGAGTCCTTCTCCTCAACCTCTTCAGCAGCGCCGCCGCCTGCGCCTGCAACGGCGACGGGGGCAGCAGCGGTGACCTCGAACTTCTCCTCGAACGCCTTGACGAAGTCGTTGAGCTCGACGAGGGTCAGGCCTGCGAACTGCTCGAGCAGCTCCTCAGTGGTGAGCTTAGCCATGATGTATCTCCTAGATGTTTGGGTTTGTTGAACGAGATCGCAGGTCGCTTACGCGGCCTCAGCGGTCTCCAGCTTTTCGCGAAGAGCATCGATGGTGGCGGCAGCCTTGCCCATCGTGGCCTTCATCATGCCCGCAGCCTTCGCCAGCAGAACCTCACGGCTCTCGAGCGCGGCGTACTTGTTGACCTCGTCGGCAGAGAGGGCGTTGCCCTCGAAGATGCCCGACTTGATCACGAGAAGCGGGTTGGCCTTGGCGAAGTCACGAAGAGCCTTGGCAGTGGCGACGAAGTCACCGTGCACGAACGCGACGGCAGACGGACCCTTGAGGTCGTCGTCCAGCGCGGTGATGCCAGCCTTGTTGGCGGCGATCTTGGTCAGCGTGTTCTTCACCACGGCGTACTCAGCGTCCTGACGGATGCTGTTGCGCAGCTCCTTGAGCTGGGCAACCGTCAGACCGCGGTACTCGGTCAGCAGAACGGCAGTCGAGTTCTCGAATGACTTCGTGAGCTCGGCGACCGATGCGTCCTTCTGCGCCATGGTCACTCCTTGGTGTGTACGAGGCGCCTCACGGCGGTGAGGCACCGACCCCTGACCGCATGCAACAGAAAAGCTCCGGCGCAAGCGCACGGAGCTTTGAAAGTTCGTGTCCTGCGCGGGCCCCTGCTGAGCAGAGCTTCGATCGTCTCGCGTTCGCACGCATGACGATGACCAGCGGTCTTCGGTTGATCCAAGGTTACCCCATCGACCCTCTGCACCCAAATCCGGCTGGGTCAGCGTCGATGGGCTGCGCGCCCTCCGTGGCCGGCGAGCGCGTCGGCCGCGCGGATGAGACTCAGATGCGAGAGCGCCTGCGGGGTGTTGCCCGCCTGCCGCGCGTTCGCGACGTCGTACTCTTCGGACAGCAGGCCGAGGTCGTTCGCCATCCCGACGACGCGCGCCATCAGCTCTCGGGCCTCGTCGCCGCGCCCGCTCGTCGCGTACTGCTCGACAAGCCAGAAGCTGCAGGCGATGAAGGGATGCTCTCCCCCGTCGAGTCCGTCGACGCCGGACTCCGTCCGGTAGCGCCGAAGGAATCCGTCCGTGAGCAGCGTGCGCTCGATCTGCTCCACCGTGCGGAGCATCCGCGGATCGTCGGGGGCGCAGTAGCCGACCTGCGGCAGCACGAGCAGCGAGGCATCGACCTCGATCGAGCCGTAGTGCTGGACGAAGTACCCGTGGTCTGCGTCGACTCCGCGCTCGTCAATCTCGCGCCGCAGCCCGTCGCGCACCGCCTGCCACCGATCGGCGTCGCCCGGGAGGCCGTGCTCGCGAACGGCGCGGACGCCGCGGTCGAGCGCAGCCCACATCATGACCCGGGAGTGCGTGAACCACTGCGGCTCGCCTCTGATCTCCCAGATGCCGTTGTCCGGGCGCTCGATGGACGCGATCACCTGCTCGATGAGCGCCCGCTGCAGGGGCCACGAGAAGTCGCCCTCTTCGAGGCCCGCGATCCTGGCGCACTCGAGTGCGACGAGCACCTCGCCGATCACATCTCCCTGGTACTGGTCGACCGCGCCGTTGCCGATCCGCACCGGCGCCGCCCCTCCGTAGCCGGGCAGGCTCGTGAGCTCGCGCTCGATGAGGTCGCGCTCCCCGGCGATCCCGTACATGATCTGCACCTCGTTCGGCTCCCCGGCGACGGCTCGGAGCAGCCATCGACGCCAGTGGTGCGCTTCGGTGAGGAATCCATGGGCGATGAGCACCTCGAGCGTCAGAGCGGCGTCCCGCAGCCAGACGAAGCGGTAGTCCCAGTTTCGCGAGCCGCCGAACTCCTCGGGGAGCGACGTGGTCGCCGCGGCCACGATGCCACCGGTGTCCTTGTTCGTGAGCGCCCGCAGCACGAGCAGCGACCGCACGACCTCGCCACGGTAGGCACCGTCGTGCTGGATGCCGCTCGCCCAGCCCTGCCACCACGCTCGCGTGGCGGCGATCGCGTCGTCGACGTCGAGCGGTGCCGGGTGATGCTCGTGCGAGGGGAACCAGCTGAGAGTCAGGTCACGGACGTCATCCGCCGCGACCGTGACCGTCGCCCGGTGCCGGTGGTCCTCGGCGACGAGCCGCACTCCGCGCACGATCACCGATTCGGGTCCGGCCGTCGCGTGCAGCGCCGGCTCCTCGCTCGTACCCACCTGACGCACCCACGGGAGCCTACGGGAGTAGTCGAAGTGCAGCCGCAGCTCGGTGACGAACTCGACCTGACCCGTGATGCCGACGATCCGACGCACGACGTCGCTGCGCGACGGATGCAGCGGCATGAACTCCTGCACCTCTGCGATGCCGCCTGCCGTCTCCCAACGCGTGACGAGGATGAACGTGTCCGACACGTAGTGCCGCCGAGGAGTCGCCTTCGCATCGAGCGGTCGCAGGCTCCAGCATCCGTTACGCGCCTCTCCGAGCAGCGCTCCGAACAGCGACGGCGCATCGAAGCGAGGGAGGCAGAGCCAGTCGATGCTGCCCTCCTTCGAGACGAGCGCGCCGGTGCGGCAGTCGCTGAGCAGGGCGTAGTCCTCGATGGGAGCGGGCATCGCCCGATTCTCGCACGAGTGCCGGTCGGGCGGGCGGAGCGGTTACGGTGAGACCATGACCGATGCGACGACGCTGGTGATCCTCGGGGCCGGCGGCGACCTCACCGCCCGGCTCCTCCTCCCCGCGCTGGGACAGCTGCTGACGCGGGAGCCCTCCCGCGCGGTGCGCATCGTCGGCGCCGACCGCGAGGAGTGGACCGACGATGATCTCGAGTCCGTCGTCCGCGCGTCGTTCGCGTCGATGGATGCCGAGGACGCCGCGTCCCGCGTGGACGTGACGTACAGGCGGATCGACATCACACATCCGGACGACCTCCGCGCACTGTTGAAGGACTGCACCGGGCGGGTCGCGCTCTACTTCGCCGTGCCGCCCGCCGTGGCCGCGGCATCTGTCGCGACGCTCACTCCCGACATGCTGCCTGCGGGCGCGATGCTCGTCATGGAGAAGCCGTTCGGTACGGACGAGGAGAGCGCTCGCGAGCTGAATCGGACGTTGACCGCGCTCGTCCCCGAGAGCCAGGTGTTCCGGGTCGACCACTTCCTGGGCCGCTCGACCACACTGAATCTGCTCGGGGCGCGGTTCGCGAACCGCGTCCTCGCACCGCTCTGGTCTGCCGAGAGCATCGAGTCGGTCGACATCGTCTACGACGAATC
The DNA here is from genome assembly GCF_031843745.1 of Microbacterium sp. WCS2018Hpa-9. Taxonomy (NCBI): domain Bacteria; kingdom Bacillati; phylum Actinomycetota; class Actinomycetes; order Micrococcales; family Microbacteriaceae; genus Microbacterium; species Microbacterium sp. WCS2018Hpa-9. The sequence goes on along the minus strand of NZ_JAVTIY010000006.1, from coordinate 70,819 downwards.
GCTGGCGTTGGAGGGTCGCGCGGGCTACTACGACAAGGCAGGCGCGCTGGTCGACATGATCCAGAGCCACCTGCTGCAGGTGCTCGCCGTGCTCGCGATGGAGGAGCCTGCCACTCTCGACGAGATCGACTTCCGCGCCGCGACCGGCGCGGTGCTGCGCGCGACGACGGTGTGGGGCGATGACCCCGCGGCGTCGTCCCGCCGAGCCCGATACACCGCAGGAGAGATCGACGGCGCGGCGAAGCCGTCGTACGTCGACGAGCCGGGGGTCGATCCCGACCGCCAGACCGAGACGCTCGCCGAGGCGACGTTCGAGGTGCGCAATGCCCGGTGGGCGGGGATCCCGTTCCGGCTCCGCTCGGGCAAAGCCCTCGGAACGCCTGCCAGGGAGATCGTCGTGCGCTTCCGTCCGGTGCGCCACCTGCCACGGGGGCTCACGGGCACATCGGACGGCGCAGTCCTGCGGTTCTCTCTGGGACCCGACCGGATGTCGCTCGAACTGAACCTCAACGCGTCAGACGACCCGTTCGAGCTCGAGCGGGCGACCTTGTCGGCCGAGCTCGGCGAAGGCGCGCTCAAGGCCTACGCCGAGGTCCTCTCCGGCGTCCTGGACGGCGATCCCATGCTGGCAGTGCGCGGAGACGCCGCGGAACAGTCCTGGCGCATCGTGGCCCCGATCCTCGAGGCATGGCGGCGGAATGAAGTACCGCTCGACGACTACGTCGCCGGATCCTCCGGCCCCGAGGGCTGGCCCGCGCCCGCCTGACCCTCCCCTGATGCTCCCCTGCCCCGGAGAGCGTCCGAGGGATGCCGCGAAGCGGCGTGTGCGAGAGGGAGAGTCGGCGGCCGGGGTTAGGCTCGATAGGTGACTCCCGAACTCCAAGCTCGCATCGTCGCGGACTCCCGCGACCGCGTGGCCTGGATGAGGGCACGCTCGCGCGGCATCACCGCCACGGACGTCGCCGGACTCACGAGCGAGAGGTCGATCGCACGCGCGGCCGACTCGAAGCTCGGCGGTGGACCCCGCTTCGGAGGCAACGCCTACACCGATCACGGGCGACGTCGCGAGCCCGAGATCGCCGCCTGGGTGGCGGCGACGCACGGCATCCTGCCTTCGTCCGCCCTGTTCCGCGCCGAGGTCGAGCATCGCCACCTCGCGACACCCGACGGCATCGCCGTCGATGCAGACGGCCGTGTCAAACTCGCCGAGATCAAGACCACGAACAAGCCGTTCCGCGGCATCCCCCGCACCTACCTCCGCCAGATCTGGTGGCAGCAGCACGTGCTCGGCGCCGAGCGCACCCTGTTCGTCTGGGAGGAGCACGTCGACTTCGCTCCTATCCACGACGAGCCCCGCTGCGTCTGGATCGACCGCGACGACCGCGAGATCGCGAAGCTCATCGGCCTCGCCACCGACCTCATCGACGAGCTGTACCGACGAACCACCGGCATGCAGGTGCCGACGCGCATCGCGGATGCCGCGGCTGCCGCCGCCGCGAGTCGCCGTGAGCACCTTCGCGAGCGCGACGCCTTCCGCGCGCTCGCTCTCGCCGACTGAGCCCGCTCGTCCCTTCCGATCTCACGTACAGGACGCGTTGAGTCCGAGCAACGCGATGGACAGCTGGCGTGACGATCCCGCCGACACCCACGTCGTACCCGCCAGCAGGTTCGTCGCCGTCATCGTCGTCGTGCTGCCGAGCAGGTTGGAGATGAGGCTGGTCAGCAGGGCCTGCGTGAGCACCGCCGAGTGCGTGTAGAGACCGGCGGCGGGTCCGGTCGTGGTGATGTTCGAGGCGGGCACCACGGCTGTCGTCGCGCCCTGGGTGAGCGTGAGTCTGGTTCCGGTCGCAGGGTAGGGCGACGTCCAGTCGAGCCTGACGCTCTGGAAGATTCCGAGCCCGTTGTTCGTGACCCCGCAGGCGATGATCGTCGGTGCGGGAACCTTGAACGCGGTGATGGTCGTCCTCGCGTAGTCGTCGTCGGTGAACGCGGCCTCGGTCATCTGAACCGTCGGCGCCATGCCGATGCCCAGCAGAAGCGCTGCCCCCGCGACGCCGGCGAGGACACGCCGCCCGCGTCGACCGGTCATGGCCTGCCCTCCCTCTCGCCGACGGCGCGGCGGCGGGCTGCGACGAGCAGCAGCGTTCCGACGGCGCCCATGGCGATGGCTGCGCCGATGGTCCAGGGCGCGAGCGGTGAGAGTCCGGTCGTCGCGAGCCCGCCGTCCGGGCCGATCACGGCCGACTCCCCCGCGCCGCGCGCATGCAACCACACCTGCGTGCTCCCGGCGTCGTCACCTGCGACAGAGATGACGAGCCTCAGGTGCGCGACCTCCGTGTCAGCCATCTCGAGAAGCTCCACCTCCGAGCCGTCTCGGGGAATCGGCCAGCCGGACTCGAGCATGGTCGGGCCCCCCGGGCACCCGCTCTCTCCCCACTCCTGCCCGCAACGGAGCACGTCGGTCACGAGCGCGGCATCTCCGTTCGCGCTCACGCCCACCGCAACGACGCCCGGATCCGCCGCCTCCGCACTCACCGTCACGTCCCACTGCACCGGCTGCCCTGGCAGCAGGCTCGACGCGGCGTCCCAGTCGGCGACCGAGACCAGCCGAAGAACCTCTCCTTGCACGACCTGCGTCGACGGCGCCGCCCATGCGGGCCCCGCTGCGAGACACGCTCCGAACACGACCGCCGAGGCGACCGTCGCGCATACCGCCCGCCGGTTCATCGGCCGATCCCCGCTGTCTCGGTCCGCGGGCGACGATCCTTCGGCGAGCGCGGCCAGAACGCCCACATCACCAGGGCCGTCGCGCCGAGCGTGAGTCCGCCGAGCACGTAGGGGTTGCCCATGGCGACGATCACGGTGGCGATGCCCGGCACGGAGAACAGCACGACTCGCACCGACTGCACGGTGTACGGGTAGGGGTCGTCTGCCGCATTGGCGTCGCCCCGCATCGTGATCACACGCTCGCCCTCGTTCGCTCCTGTGGCGATCGAGGTGATGCGGTGAGTGACCGGCAGGTTTCCCTCCCGATCGACGGTGACGACGTCGCCGACCTGCACCTGCGAGGCCGTGACGCTCTGGACGACCGCGACGGACCCTGCCGGAATGGTCGGCGCCATGGATCCGGTGCGGAACATGATGAGCGTGATGTTCGCGGTGAGCGCGACGACCACCAGCACCATGCACGCGACTCCGGCGATGGCCGCGAGCCAGAGGAGGGCGTCGGCGAGCAGGCGCCCGAGACCTCGTCGAGCCGAACGCGTCGGGACGGATGCCCACGCTGCGGGCGCGGAGGGCGACTCGTCGATGGCCACCGCCTGCTGGCGCAGGCTCCGCCTCGTCGGTGCGCTCATCGTTCCTCCTCAGACGTCATCCGTATCTTTCCCACGCATCAGCTCGAGGTGCCGACGACCTGCCAGGTCTGGATCGCCGTCAGCCCCTGCGCACCGTTGTCGGTCGCAGCCGGCAGCGTGACCGCGAAGCAGTAGTTCACGGTCGTCCCGCCGTTCGCCGCCACCGCCTGGGTCCCTGTGCCGCCGACCGACATCGCAGAGTTGTCGGGCACGACCGCAGTCCCTGCCGCGTAGGTGGTGCCGTTGCACGTCGTCCCGGTGATCGAGCGCACGCCGTAACGGAGATAGGTGCCGAGACCTGTTCCCGCCGTCGAGGTCACGCTGAGCTGCAGCGTTCCCGCGACAGACGGGTTCGCGGTGCGCACGCTGAACAGCGAGTACACGGTGTTGCCTGGTGCCATGGCCGAGAACGGAGCACTGAACGACAATGCTGCCGGAGTGCCGACCGGATGGCTCGAGAACGTCGTGCCGTCGGTCGCGCCCACGACGTCGAAGCGCCCCGCGGTGAAGGTCGCGTTGCCGTGCTCGGAATCGTTCCAGGCGGCGAGGGTCATCGTCGCACCGACGCCGAACACCAGGCCGCCCGCGAGCACGGCGCGTATCCGACGGGAGAGCAGTCGCTTCCCCTCCCGCATGCCTCTGCGGGTGTCGGCCATGATCAGTCCGCAGTCGAGGTGGCCGTGAACTCCCATGTCGCGATCGCCGTCGCACCCTGCGTGAGACCAGTACCGGCGGTCACGGCGAAGCACAGCTGAACGGGCGTTCCTGCGGTGCCTGTCGGCGTGCCCTCGGCGAGCGGAACGGAGGTGGCTCCGGTCTGAGCGCTGAGTGTCGCTCCCGTCGCGACCACCGTTCCTGCAGCGGTGGCATCGCACGCGTCACCCGGATCGATCGCCGTGACGGTGTACGAGAGGTTCGCCTCGTTGCCCCCTGTTCCCGCGGTGATCCCCGACGGGACGAGCGTGGCACTGTTCGTGGTCGTGCTGTCGAGGCGCACCCAGAACGGCGCGTACACGACGTCGCCCGGCGACATCGACGATGCGACAGCGGGCAGCTCGAAGACGAGCGCGGCTGCAGTCTGCCCCAGGTCGACGTTGTGGTCGTCGTAACCGGCGGCGGCGCTCGTCGTCGAGCCCTCCAGGTTGAACGAGCCTGCAGTGAAGGTGCCGGTCGCGAACTCCGAATCGTTCCAGGCTGCGAGCGTCACCCCGATCCCGACGCCGAGCACCAGCCCACCGGCCAGAACTGCCAGAACCTTGCGTTGTGTGTCTTTCTCAGCCATGACATCCCCCTCAGGATTCGCGAACCGCAGACATCTGGGAATGGCCGCCTCCGGGGCCTGCATCAGCGTGTTCGTCGTGGTTGGGGTCAGTTTTGTCCATCGAATGCCGCATAACAAGTGCCACTTCGCCACATTTGGACATTTCTTGAGTTCTGGACCGACGAAACGTCTATGCGACTCTCCAACCGATCGGCTGGTCGACGATGTGCGCAGGAGGGAAGGTCAAGACCCACACCGGGCCGTTCGCTCCTGATCGCGGCTCTCGATGCCGCAACGACGTCAGTGCGACAGCACGCGCCGAGCCTCGACCGCGACCTCAGTGGCGATCGTGTCGAGCAACCGAGACCGCAGATTCCACTGCTGCCAGAACAGGCTGACGCGCAGCGGTGGTCCCCCGAGCCGCACCAGCTCATGATCGCCCTGCAGCAGCGGCACCATTCCCCAGCCGAGCCCCAGCCGGACGGCGAGCGCGTAATCATGCGACGCCGGCACGTAGTGCCTGGGGACCCCGTGCTGCGCGACGCCCATGGCGCTCAGCCACTCATGCTGAAGCGTGTCGCGTCGATCGAAGTCGACGAAGGGCGCGGCGGCGAGAGCGTCGGCCGTGACGCCGTCGCCGAACCAGCGCCGGGCGAACGCGGGCGCGGCCATCGCGTGGTACTCCAGCACGCCGAGCGGCGAGACGGAGCATCCGGCCACGGGTTCCGCCTCACTGGTGACCGCCCCCATGACGGTGCCCGACTCGAGCAGACGGGCCGTGAAGTTCTGGTCGTCGCGATGCAGGTCGAAATCGAGCTCGTGCGTCGCAGAGAGTCTCGCCAGCGGGCTGAGGAACCACGTCGCCATCGAGTCCGCATTGACGGCGAGAGGGATGCGGGTGCGCGGCGCGTTCACGTCGTCGAGACCGAGCGCGGTGAGGGCGTCATGTTCGAGCAGGGCGATCTGCCGCGCCAGTCGAACGACCGACTCACCTGCCTCTGTGAGGCGCGCCGGCTTGGCGCGCACCACGAGCACGCGTCCGAGCTGCTCTTCGAGGCTCTTCAGCCGCTGGCTCACCGCAGAGGGGGTCACCCCCAGCGCTCGGGATGCCGCGTCGAAGGTTCCTTCGTCAGCGACCGCGGCAAGGGTGACGGCGAGTTCGGGGTCGATCTTCACATTAGCGATGCTAATGGTAGACAAGGAATACGAACTGGTGTTGATGTCGACTCGGACTTAGCGTGGGATCATGCTCCCCGTGTTCTCCGGCCTCGGCCTCGGCCTGTCCCTGATCATCGCCATCGGCGCCCAGAACGTCTTCGTCCTCCGTCAGGGCATTCGCCGAGAGCACGTGCTGCCCGTCGTCATCATCTGCGCCGTCTCGGACGCCCTGCTGATCGCCGCGGGCGTCGCCGGACTCGGATTCGTCATCTCAGCGGCTCCCTGGCTCGTCGTCGTCGCGCGCTGGGCTGGTGCGCTGTTCCTGCTGGCCTACGGGATCCTCGCGGCTCGCCGAGCGTGGCGGGGCGGCGAGCAGCTGCGCGTCGACCCGGCCGACGGTGAGAACGCAACTGCGCGAACGAGCGGTGCACGCGCTGTGACCGCGACCCGCACGGCGCTCGCTCCGGTGATCGCGACGGCGCTGGCGCTGACCTGGCTGAACCCCCATGTCTATCTCGACACCGTGCTGATGCTCGGGTCGATCGCGGCCACCCACGGCGAGGATCGCTGGCTGTTCGCGGCCGGCGCGATCACCGCCAGCATCCTGTGGTTCACCGCGCTGGGGTTCGGCGCCCGCTATCTCGGTCGCTGGCTGCGCACCGAACGCTCGTGGCGCATCCTCGACGCGCTCATCGCGATCGTCATGATCACGCTGGCCGTCAGTCTGGTGCTGCCGGCGCTCGGAGCCTGAGGCGGCCAGGGAGCCCTCGCCACCGTCTCAGCACCGTCTGCGGTCAGTCGCCGTCGAGAGGCCTCATGATGCGGGCGAGGAATCTCTTCGTGCGCTCGTGCTGAGGGGCGCCGAAGATGTCGGCCGGGGCGCCCTCTTCGACGACCACACCCGCATCCATGAACAGCACATGGTCTGCCGCCTCGCGGGCGAAGCTCAGCTCGTGCGTGACGACGACCATGCTCCAGCCCTCATCGGCGAGCTCCTTGATCACCAGCAGCACCTCCCCGACGAGTTCGGGGTCGAGTGCACTGGTCGGCTCGTCGAAGAGCAGGAGATCGGGGCGCAGCGCGAGCGCGCGAACGATGCCGACCCGCTGCTGCTGACCACCGGAGAGCTCGTGCGGACGGGCGTTCTCCTTGTCGGCGAGCCCGACCCTGGCGAGGAGCACGCGCGCATCGGCGATCACCTCGGCCTTCGGCCTGCCCTGCACCCGCCACGGGCCCTCGATCACGTTCTCGAGCACCGAGAGATGCGGGAACAGATTGTGATGCTGGAACACCATCGCCGAGCGGTCGCGCAGCGCGAGTCGCTTCTGTGCGCGCGTGCGCTTGGGCATCGGCGCCTCGGGAGCGAAGTCGATGTCCGGCCCGCCCGCGACGACGATCGTGCCGGCATCCGGCGTCTCGAGGCCGTTGAGCGCACGCAGGACGGTCGTCTTGCCCGACCCGCTCGGACCGATCAGCACGACCACCTCGCCGCGGTGCAGCGTGAGGTCGATGCCGCGAAGCACCTCGTTGTCACCGAAGCGCTTGTGCAGGCCGCGTGCCGTCAGAAGAGCGTCTGCGGTGGACGAGCGCGGGTGTGCAGGATCAGTGAGCGACATTGCGATCGAGCCTCCTCTCGAGTGCACTCTGGCCGAACGACAGCACGAGGCACAGCACCCAGTAGACCAGGGCGGCCGCGAGATACAGCACCATGAACTCCAGCGTCGCCGAAGCGATCTGCTGCGCGACCTTGAAGAGCTCGGTCACGAGGATCAGCGAGGCGAGCGAGGTGTCCTTCACGAGCGAGATGAACGTGTTCGACAGAGGCGGCACCGAGACCCGTGCGGCCTGCGGAAGGATGACGCGGATCAGCGTGCGCGTGCGATTCATGCCGACCGTGTACGCCGCCTCCCACTGCCCCTTCGGGACGGACAGGATGGCGGCGCGCACGACCTCTGCTCCGTAGCCGCCGACGTTGAGCGACAGCGCGATGATCGCACTGGGCCACGGGTCGATCTTGAGTCCGATCGACCCGAGCCCGTAGAAGATCACGAACAGCTGCACGATCATCGGCGTGCCTCGGATCACCGAGATGTAGAACCTGGCGATCCCCGACAGCAACGGATTGACCGAGATCCGCATCAGCGCGACGCCGATCGCGATCACGAGACCCAGCGCGAACGACACCAGGGCGAGCGGCACCGTGACCGTCACCCCCGCGAGGGCGATGGGGCCGAGCGAATCGAGGAACAGCTGCCAGGGGTTCTCCATGGGCTACTGCGTCACGTCTTCGCCGAAGTACTTCTCGCTGATCTCGGCCAGTGTGCCGTCTGCACGCAGCTCTTCGAGCGCGCCGTCGACGGCCTCGACGAGGTCGGTCTTGTCCTTGGTGAACACCAGCGCCTGCTCGCCCGCCTCTTCGGTCTCGGCGGCGATCTTCAGACCCGAGGGGCTGTTGGTGGTCTCGTAGTCGAGGAAGGTCAGCTTGTCGTTGACTGTCGCATCGACACGACCCTGACGCAGCAGCTCGACCGCCTGCGCCCAGCCTTCGACGCCTTCGACCGTCGCACCGGACTCGGTGGCCAACTCATACCAGTTGCTGGTGAGGGACTGCGCGGTGGTCTTGCCCTCGAGGTCGTCGAACGACGAGATCGAGTCGTCGTCTTCTGCGACCACGATGACTCCGGGCGAGACGGTGTACGGAGCGCTGAACAGGTACTTCTCCTCACGCTCCTCGTTGATGGTGACCTGGTTCGCGATGACGTCGAAGCGTCCGGCGTCGAGGCCGGCGAAGATCGCATCCCACTGAGTCTCCTGGAACTCGATCTCGAGATCGAGCTTGTCGGCGACCGCCTCGATGATCTCGACGTCGAACCCGGTGAGGTCACCCGTGCCGCCGTCGCCGTGGAAGCTGAACGGACGGTAGGTGCCTTCGGTGGCGACAGTGAGCACGCCGTCCTTGACGAGACCGAAGTCCGAGCCGGCCTCGCTCGAGCTGCTCTCAGCGGGGGTCGTGCTTCCGCTGCAGGCGGTGAGTGCTGCGGCGGCGACGACCAATGCGGTGACGGCGATGAGGCGACGAGACATGTGACCCTCCTGGGGTGCGGTGAGGCGCGGTTGCTGTGGCGCGGAACTCATTCACAGTACGCGGCATCCGACCGGCATCCCAAAATCCGATGACGTTCGATGTCGCGCTCTGCACGCAGAAAGGCCCCCGCGCGATGCGGGGGCCTTTCAGGAATCACACTCAGATGGCGTTGACGTCCAGCGGGATGCCGGGGCCGAACGTGGTCGACACCGCACCCTTCTGGATGTAACGGCCCTTCGAGCTCGACGGCTTGAGGCGGACGATCTCCTCGAGCGCTGCGCCGATGTTCTCGTCGAGCTGCTCGGCCGAGAACGACGACTTGCCCACGACGAAGTGCACGTTGGCGTGCTTGTCGACGCGGAACTCGATCTTTCCGCCCTTGATCTCCTCGACGGCCTTGGCCGTGTTGGGGGTCACGGTGCCGGTCTTCGGGTTCGGCATGAGTCCACGCGGACCCAGGACCTTTCCGAGACGACCGACCTGGCCCATGAGCTCCGGGGTCGAGACGGCCGCGTCGAACGCGGTCCAGCCTGCGGCGACCTTCTCGATGAGCTCGGCGCCGCCGACCTCATCTGCACCTGCGGCGATCGCTGCCTCGGCCGCGGGGCCGGTGGCGAAGACGATGACGCGGGCGGTCTTACCGGTGCCGTGGGGCAGGATGACGGTGCCGCGCACCATCTGGTCTGCCTTGCGGGGGTCGACTGCGAGCTTCAGCGCGACCTCGACGGTCGAGTCGAACTTCGACGAGCCGGTCTCCTTGGCGAGGGCGACTGCCTCGGTGGGAGTGTAGAAACGGTCTGCCTCGATCTTCTCGGCGGCAGCCTTGTAAGCCTTGGACTTCGTAGCCATGATTATTCTCCTCAGCCCTCGACCGTGATGCCCATGGAACGGGCGGTGCCGGCGATGATCTTCGAGGCAGCCTCGATGTCGTTAGCGTTCAGGTCGGCCTGCTTGGTCTCGGCGATCTGACGGACCTGGTCCTTGGTGATCTTCGCGACCTTGACCGTGTGAGGCGTCGACGAGCCCTTGGGCACGCCGGCGGCCTTCTTGATGAGCTCCGCGGCAGGCGGGGTCTTCAGGATGAACGTGAAGCTGCGGTCCTCGTAGACGGTGATCTCGACGGGGATGACGTTGCCGCGCTGCGACTCGGTCGCGGCGTTGTACGCCTTGCAGAACTCCATGATGTTGACGCCATGCTGACCGAGCGCGGGGCCGATCGGCGGCGCCGGGTTGGCTGCACCGGCGTTGATCTGAAGCTTGATCAGGCCGGTCACCTTCTTCTTCGGTGCCATATCCTCTTCCTTTCATCGAACGGATGCTGTCGCATCAGCTCTCCCGCGAACCCGGCATCTCCGGGCTGCGGTCGTCTGCGCGCACGCCGAAGCGGCACGCAAACCACACAAGTCTACCTGATCCGAGCGCGTGCCCGATACGCAAGAACGGCCGCCCCGAATGGGACGGCCGTTCTGTGAAGCGAATGTCACATCATCTTCGTGACCTGGTCGAACGACAGCTCGACCGGGGTCTCGCGCTCGAAGAGCGACACGAGCACCGTGAGCTTGCCGCTCTCGGGCTTGATCTCGCTGATCGAACCGGGAAGACCCGCGAACGAGCCCTCCTTGATCGTGATGGTCTCGCCGACCTCGAAGTCGACCTCGGCGGGAAGCGGACGAGCGACGGCGAGGCCGCCCTTCGACGCGATGTTCTTGGCGGTCGGGACGTCCTTGACCTCGACGAGCGACTTCAGCATGTTGAAGGCCTCTTCGAAGCGCAGCGGCGTCGGGTTGTGGGCGTTGCCCACGAAGCCGGTGACACCGGGAGTGTGGCGCACGACCGACCAGGTGTCTTCGGTGAGCTCCATGCGCACGAGCACGTAGCCCGGGATGCGCACGCGAGTGACCATCTTGCGCTGGCCGTTCTTGATCTCGACCACGTCTTCCATCGGGACCTCGATCTGGTAGATCTCGTCCTCGACCTCGAGCGTCGACTTGCGCTGCTCGATGTTGGCCTTGACCTTGCGCTCGAACCCGGCGTACGAGTGGATGACGTACCACTTGCCCGGAAGCATGCGGAGGTCCATGCGGAAGGCCTCGTAGGGGTCTTCCTCGGCGTCGTCGTCGTCGTCGGACTCGGCGTCCTCGTCGGACTCGTCGTCGCCCTGCTCGTCGTCGGCACCGAGGTCGGGTCCGTCGTAGGGGGTGACCTCGTCGGCCTCAGCGGCCTCGAGCTCAGCGGTCTCTTCCGCCACGGATTCGTTGAGGACCTCAGCGGCAGCTTCAGTCTCAGCCGCTTCGTCCAGGTTGAGAGCGTCGTTCACGATCGCGTCCGCCTCCGGGTCGTTGATCTCGATGTCGGTGTCGTCGTCCTGCGCATCGGCGTCGTCGTCTCCGTCGACGTCCTCGATGTGGAGGGCGACATGTTCGGCCGGGGTGGCCGACTGCTCTTCCGCAGCGAGCACGTTGCCCTCTTGGGCCTCGTCCTCTTCGCTGGACTGCTCAGCAGCCGTCGCCCAGTCGGCGTCGTCGGAATATCGTTCAGACACGTTGCTTCTTTCCAATCACTGCGGCCAGGGCCGCGAGGGCGTCAGGCGCCCGGGACCCCGAAGACGATGTGCGTCACCCAGGCGAACAGGGTGTCAAGTCCGTAGACGATGCCCATGACGATGAGAACGAAGACGAGCACCACTGCAGTGAACTTGACCAGTTCCTTGCGGGTCGGCGTGACGACCTTGCGCAGCTCTGCGATGACCTGACGGAAGAACAGGGCGATCCCTGCGAAGAAGCCCGCGATGCCACGCTTCTTCTCGCGGGTGGCGCCGGCCGCGACGAGATCGCCGCGCGGTTCGTCCTGATCCATCCTGAATGTACCTTTCGTGTGTCAGCGTGTGCTGACGCGCAGGGCGGACAGGAATCGAACCTGCAACCTGCGGTTTTGGAGACCGCTGCTCTGCCAATTGAGCTACCGCCCTAGAGACCGGGAGGTCTCGGGGTGTCATCTCCATCCTGCCACCGCTGGCGGACCGAAAGGACCGGGGCACGGCGAAAGAATGCAGACAACAACTGCTGGTCAAGCATACGGCATCTCTCGGTCGGTGCCGAACCGGGCCCGCTCTCGTCGTTGTTGTTAGGCTCGGCGAGCGGACGAAACGGGAGGGGGCGCAGTGAGCGCTGACGTGCAGCAGTTCCAGGTGGACCTGCGCGGTGTCGTCGACCTTCTGAGCCGCCACATCTACTCGAGTCCGCGCGTGTACCTGCGCGAACTGCTGCAGAACGCACGCGACGCCATCACTGCACGACGCGAGGTCGACGGCAAGGGCGGAAGCATCCGCATCACCGCGCTGACGGACGGCTCCGGCGAGTTCGTGCTGCGAGACGACGGCGTGGGCCTGAACGCCGACGAGGTGGGCGATCTTCTCGCCACGGTCGGACGCAGCTCGAAGCGCGACATCTTCGATCTTCCTCGCAGCGACTACCTGGGTCAGTTCGGCATCGGCCTGCTCAGCTGCTTCATGGTCGCCGACTCGATCGTGATCCGCTCGCGCAGCGCACGAGGCGGTTCGGCCGTCGAGTGGACGGGCAGCGCCGACGGCACCTTCCGCGTCGTCGAGATCGACGACGACCTGCCCATCGGCACGAGCGTGCACCTGACGCCCCGCTTCGACGCCGACGAGCTGCTGCGTCCTGCAGCCGTGCGCGAGCTGGCCACCACCTTCGCCGAGTTCCTGCCCGTGCGGGTGACGCTCGAGTCCTCGAACGGCGACATCGACATCACGAGACGCGCGCCCTTCCTCGACGCTGTCGACGACATCGACGGCGCTGTGCAGTACGGACGCGACCTGCTGGGCGCCACCCCGCTCGACGCGATCGAACTCAGCGAACCCGCCACGGGCACCCGAGGGCTCGCCTACGTGCTCCCCTACGCTCCCCCGCCGGGTGCTCGTCAGGCCACCCGCATGTACCTCGGCAGGATGCTCCTGGGCGAGCGCGTCGACGACGTGCTGCCCGAGTGGGCGTTCTTCGTGCGGGCGGTCGTCGATTCGACCGGCCTCGCCCCGACCGCGAGCCGCGAGTCGCTCGTCGACGACGCGGCGCTCGAGCGCGTCCGCGAGCAGCTGGGCGCCGGCATCCGGCGCTGGGTGCTCGAACTCGGGCTGCGCGAGCCGCACAGACTGGCTCAGTTCGTGGCGATCCACGAGGTCGGGCTGAAGTCCCTCGTGCGCCACGACGACGAGCTGGCGAGGTTCATCACCCGATGGCTCACCCTCGAGACGACGCACGGCACGATGCGCATCGGCGATCTCGTCGAGCGGTACCCGCACGTGCGTTTCGCGCAGTCGGTCGACGAGTTCCGCCAGGTCGCCGGCATCTCGCCCGGCTCCGAGGTGCTGGTCAACGGCGGCTACCTGTATGACGCTGACCTCGTGCGGTTGCTGCCGGACCTCTATCCTCAGGTCACGATCGAGCTCGTCGACGTCGCCGGCGAGCTCGACCGCCTCGATCCTCCGCCCCTCGACGACCGGGATGCCGCGATGGCGCTGGAGCGACGAGCGGGCGGTGTGCTGACGGCATCCGGATGCTCCGTCACGGTGCGCTCGATCGACCAGCCCGAGCTCGCGGCGCTCTACGTCGCCGACCCTGAGGTGCTGCGCCGGATCGATCGCGGTCGCACGAAGGGCATCACCGGATCGCTGTGGGGCGGCGTGCTCGATCGCATCGACTCGACCGTCTCGGCATCCCGCGACGACGATCTGAGCGCACGCCTGTGCCTGAACTGGTCGAACAGGGTCGTGCGAGCTCTCGTGCGTGTGCAGGACGACGCGGTGTTCGCGCGCACCGTGCAGCTGCTCTACATCCAGGCCCTGCTGGCCGGTCACCATCCGCTCTCCGATGCCGATCGCGCGCTCATGACGACGGCGCTCTCCGACCTCGTCTCGCTCTCGGCCGGCATCGAAGAGGACTCGATCCCCTTCGGCGACTCCATCTGACCGCAGCTCTGACCATCCGCTCCGTTCGAAGGATCCCCATGACACGTCCGAAGAAGCGCTTCACGCAGCTCATCGAGGAGATCGACCGCACTCCGTGGGGCCCGGCGGAGCAGGCGCTGGTGGCGGATGCCGTCGCACTCGCCGTCGAGCTCGGCGACGAGCGGCTCGAGTACGAGGCGCGGATGCGGCAGACCGCCTCAGCGAACATGAACGGCGCGACCGACGTGATGCTGAACTCCTTCGCGTGGTGCCTCGCCCGGCACGACGCCGACCCGCAGCGGTTCCCCGCCGACCTCGAATACGGCGGCGCCGATCTGATGTGGCAGTTCAAGTGGATGGCGTCGTCGCTGCGTTCGTCTCCCGCCTTCTCGGTCGAGCAGATCGCGGCGGTGCTCGATGACATGGAGACGCACTACCGCGCGGCCGGGCTCGGCATGAGCGGAGTGCTCACGGCCCGATTCGAGGACGCCTGGGACGCCGGGCGCATCGATGACGCCGAGGCACTGCGTGTGCAGCTGGAAGCCACGCCCCGCGACGACCACAGCCACTGCGACGCGTGCGGGCGCAGCCAGTTCGCCGGCTTCTTCGCAGAGACCGATCGCGACGCCGAGGCCATCCGGCTCGTCGAGGAGATGCTCGAAGGCGGATTCTCCTGCGGCGAGGAGCCGGAGCATGCGCTGTCGCGCGTGCTCGTGCCCTACCTGCGCGCCGGGCGCCTCGACGAGGCGAAGAGCGCGCATCTGCGCAGCTACCGCCTCGCGAAGGACAACCCGGACAACCTGCGGATCGTGGCCAACAACATCGTGTTCTCCGCCCTGACCGGCAACGAGGCGAGGGCGCTCGCGCAGGTCGAGCGCCACATCGCGTGGCTCGCGCACGACGGACTCAACGTCGACGCGCACTTCGCGGCGCTGGCCGCATTCGCGTTCGCCCTCGACCGCGTCACCGCGGCAGGCCATGGCGACGCCCCGGTGCGCGGCGCCGACTCCCCCGCACTCACCGCGTTCTTCGGCGAGCACGACGGAACGTGGGGCGCAGCCGAACTCGCCGCCGCCGCATGGGCCGCTGCCGAGCGCATCGGCTCCGAGTTCGATCGCCGCGACGGCACCGAGGGCCACGCACGCAGCCTCGCCCGCATGCGCGCTCTCGCGGACGAGCACTACGAAGTGCCGATCAGGTCGGATGCGTTCGCCGCAGCGCCGGACTCGGCCACCCCCGGCGATCCGGACGCCTGGTTCGACCGGGTCATGGACCTCGCGCAATTCGGGGCGGAGCACGAGACCCTGCAGGCTCTGCCGCATGCCCTGGGAGTCGAAGACCCCTCGAAGCTCGCCCAGCTCATGTCGATGCGCCTCGGGATCCTCATCGCCCTCGACCGCGCCGACGAGGCCGCCGAGCTGCTGCCGGCACGGATCGACGCCCTGCGCGCTGCCGACCTCGAGGCACAGGCCGATCTCGAGCAGCGCCTGGGTCTCGCGACGTTCGGGCTGAACACGGCCGATGCCGCAGCGGCCCTCGAGGACGAGCTCGCGAACGCGGCATCCCTTCCGGCGTGGTCACGGGGAGATGTCGCGATCAGCCGGGCGTCGCTGCACATGCAGGCCGACGAACCGGATGCGGCACTCGACATGGCCGAGATCGCTGCCCGAGCGTTCGCCGACGCAGACGATGTGCGCCTCTCGAACACGACGACGCTCGTCGCCATCGCGGCAGTGCTGCAGAAGGGCGACATCGAGGCGGCATCCGCTCTGCTCGATCGCTTCCTGGCTCAGGACGATCTCAGCGTCGGCCACCGCGCGCAGGCCCTGCAGACGCGGGCCAGGGTGCGCGGCGGCAGCGAGGACTACGCGGAAGGCGCGGCGGATGCCGATGAGGCCTCCCGGCTTCTCGCCGGGCTCGGCGCGACCACTGCGCTGGCGACGGCGCACCTGCTGGCCGGGGCGCTCTGGGAGGACGCCGGCGACCCCGAGAAGGCCGTCGCCCGCTACCGCGTCACCTCGCGTCTCGTCGCCCAGGAGGGCGGCGATCAGGCAGGGGCGGACTTCCGCCTCGCACGGGCGATGCTCGCCGCGGGTGACGCCGAGGTCGCCGCCGAACTGTTCGGTCAGGTTCTCGAGCGCGAGGAGCAGGCCGAGGTGCCTGCCGCTTCTCGGGCGATGACGGCATCGCTGCTCGCGCGCGCCCTCGGCTCGGCCGGCGAGTTCGGTCAGGCGGTCGGCGTGTTCGGATATGCGGCAGAGCTCTTCGGCGAGGCGGAGGAGCACGCCGATCAGGCCATGTCCCTGACTGAGCGCGCGAAGATCCTCGCCCGATTCGACGAGCACGACGAAGCGATCGAATCGCTCGAGACGGCATCCGAGATCGCACGCAAGGCCCCCGAGGCGATCGGCGCCCTCGCCGACGTGCTGCACAACCTCGGCCAGGCCTACGGCGCGAAGCAGGACGACCGCGCCTTCGCCCTGTTCGATGAGGTCGCAGCGCTGGCTCAAGAGCACGAGGCCGCGTGGCTGCTCGCCGACGTCACCGACTCGCGGGGTCGAGCGCTCGCTCAGTTCGGACGCACGGATGAGGCCGTGGCCGCGGCGCTCACGGCAGCCGACGGATTCGCCTCGATCGGGGATGCGGGTTCGGCCGGAGGGTCAGAGCTGTTCGCCGCCCGCCTGCTCGCCGGCGACGACCGCGCCGCTGACGCCGTGCCGATCTACCGCAGCGCTCTCGAGCACGCCGTGGACCACGCGCCGCTGCGTCAGGTGTCGGCGCTCGAGCTCGGCAACGTGCTCGAGTCGCTCGGTCGCCAAGTCGAGGCAGCCGAGGTGCGCGCGCTCATCGAGAGCTGACCTCTTCGCCGCGTTCGGCACGCTGGAGTGCGACGATCGGATGCCGCGGCTCAGAGCAGCTGACGCCAGTTGGCGCGCGCGAGGTCGAGCAGTTCGTCTCCCTTGCCCGACATGACCGTGCGGATCGCGTACAGCGCGAAGCCCTTGACCTGCGCGGCTTCGATCGCCGGCGGCATCGACAGCTCCTGGCGTTCGGTGACGACATCGAGCAGCGCGGGGCCGTCGTGTGCGAGCACCTCGCGGACGGCATCCGGCAGATCCTCGCTGTTC
Organism: Microbacterium sp. WCS2018Hpa-9; assembly: GCF_031843745.1. NCBI lineage: Bacteria > Bacillati > Actinomycetota > Actinomycetes > Micrococcales > Microbacteriaceae > Microbacterium > Microbacterium sp. WCS2018Hpa-9. Next base: position 53,868 of record NZ_JAVTIY010000006.1, on the reverse strand, counting down.
TCGACGCGGCGGGCGAAGATGCCCATGGCCTCAGCGATCGCCGCGAAGCTCGGGTTGTCGAGCGCGGTGCCGTAGTTCACGAAGCCGGCGGCCTTCATCTCGAGCTCGACGAAGTTCAACGACGAGTTGTTCACGACGATCGTCTTCACGGGCAGCTTGTTCTGCGTGAGCGTCAGCAGCTCTCCCAGCATCATGGCCAGCCCTCCGTCACCGGCGAGAGCGATGACCTGGCGATCGGGATGCGAGACCTGCGCGCCGATCCCGTGCAGCAGTGCGTTGGCCATCGAGCCGTGCGTGAAAGAACCGATCAGGCGTCGGTTCTCGGTCATCGACAGGTAGCGCGCAGCCCACACGGTCGGCGAGCCGACGTCGGCGGTGAAGACGGCGTCATCCGCCGCCTGCTCGTCGAGCAGCCGGGCGAGATACTGCGGATGGATCGGGCGACCTGCCTTGGTGGGCGTCGCGAGGTCGTCGAGCTTCGCCCTGGTCTTGCGGTAGTGCGCGGTCGAATCGTCGAGGTGGTCGCGATCGCTCTTCTGGGCCAGGCGGGGCAGCAGCGCCTCGGCGGTGGCGCGGACATCGCCGACCAGACCGAGATCGAGCGGATGCCGCTTGCCGAGCTGCGATCCGCGGATGTCGACCTGGATGGTCTGCGCGTGCTCCGGGTAGAACTGCTCGTACGGGAAGTCGCTGCCCAGCACCAGCAGCGTGTCGGCCGCCTCCATCGCCCGATAGCCGGAGGCGAAGCCGAGCAGACCCGTCATGCCGACGTCGAACGGATTGTCGTACTCGATGAACTCTTTGCCTCGGAGCGCGTGCACGATGGGGGCACCGAGGCGATCGGCCAGGGCGATGACCTCGTCGTGGGCGCCCTCGACACCCGCTCCGGCGAGGATCGTGGTCTTCTTCGAGGCGTTGAGCACTGTCGCTGCCCGGGCGAGTTCGTCGCCGCTCGGAACGATCACCGGGTGGGACCGCTCGATCACCACGGCGCGGTCGTCGGCGATCTCGGCCAGGGCGACGTCGCCGGGGATCACGAGCACCGCCACCCCGCGCTGCTCGATCGCTGCGCGCATCGCGATCTCGAGAAGGCGCGGCATCTGCTTCGGGTCTGCGACGTACTCGACGTAGACGCTGCACTCGCGGAAGAGCTCCTGCGGGTGGGTCTCCTGGAAGTACCCCGTGCCGATCTCGGTCGTGGGAATGTGCGCGGCGATCGCGAGCACCGGGACGCGCGAGCGGTTAGCGTCGTAGAGGCCGTTGATGAGGTGCAGGTTGCCGGGCCCGCATGAGCCGGCGACGACTGCGAGGTCACCCGTGAGCGCAGCATCCGCCGCCGCGGCGAAGGCCGCCGACTCCTCGTGCCGCACGTGCACCCAGCGGATGCTGCCGTCCTTTCGGAGGGCGTCGGTGAACCCGTTGAGGGAGTCACCCGGAAGGCCGTAGACACGGTCGATCCCGTTGGCGCGGAGGGTCTTGACGATGTTCGCTGCGACGGTTGCCATGCTTCCAACCTACGCCCGGGTGCGCATGCGGGCTCCGGCATCCGTCGAACCCCGGGCGCGTCAGGCACCGGGCACCGAGCGCACGAAGGGGCGGATGCCGCAGCATCCGCCCCTTCGTGCGGCGAGCGTCGCTCAGCCGATGCGGATGAGCTTCTTGTTGACGAACTCGTCGGCCGCGAGGTGGCCGAGCTCGCGCGAGGTGCCGCTGCGCTTGATGCCGCCGAACGGCAGCTCGGGACTGTCGGCGAGCACGAGGTTGACGTAGACCATGCCCGCCTCGATGTTGTCGGCGACGCGCTCGGCCTGCTCGGCGTCGGTGGTGAAGACGTACGAGCCGAGACCGAAGGTCGTGTCGTTCGCGAGAGCGACGGCGGCGTCCTCGTCAGCGACCCGGTAGACGACCGCGGCGGGGCCGAAGAGCTCCTCACGGTAGACGTTCATCTCAGGCGTCACATCGGCGAGCACGGTCGGCGCGAAGAACGCTCCGTCGCGGGTTCCGCCGGTGAGCAGCGTCGCGCCCTGCTCGACGGCCTGGTCGATCTGCTTCTGCAGGTTCTCGGCCGCCGTCTCGGACGAGACCGGGCCGAGCACGGTGTCGTCGAGCGTCGGGTCGGTCGCCTTCACCGAAGCCATCGCCGCGGTGAACTTCTCGACGAACTCGTCGTACAGGCCGTCGACGATGATGAAGCGCTTCGCGCCGTTGCACGCCTGTCCGTTGTTGTCGAGTCGCGCGTCGACGCCGGCCTGCACCGTGGCGTCGAGGTCGTCGGTCGAGAGCACGATGAACGGGTCTGAGCCGCCCAGCTCGAGCGCGACCTTCTTGAGGTTGCGGCCGGCGATCTCGGCGACCGCGGCACCCGCACGCTCCGAGCCCGTGAGCGAGACACCCTGCACGCGCGGGTCGGCGATCATGTCTGCGATCTGCTCGTTCGTCGCGAGCACGTTCTGGTAGGCGCCCTTCGGGAATCCGGCGTCGTGGTAGATCGCCTCGATCGCGGTCGACGACTCGGGGCACTGCGGTGCGGGCTTGAGCAGGATCGTGTTGCCGACGATCAGGTTCGGGGCCGCGAAGCGCACGATCTGGTAGGCCGGGAAGTTCCACGGCATGATGCCGACGAGCGGTCCGAGCGACGACCGGCGGACGACCGCCGAGCCCTCTCCGAGGATGGCGATCGGCTGGTCGGCCATGATCGCCTCTGCCTGGTCTGCGTAGTACTCGGCGATGTCGGCGGCGAAGTCGACCTCTCCGAGTGCTGCCTCACGCGGCTTGCCCATCTCGCGCACGAACACGTCGGCGAGCTGCTCGCGACGCTCGCGGTGCAGCTCGGCCGCGCGACGGAGGAGCGCTGCGCGCTCGGCCACGGTCGAGGAACGCGACCAGTCGCGGTGCGCGGCGTCGGCGGCAGCGAGTGCCTCCTCGATCTGCGCATCCGTGAACGTGTCGAAGGACGCCAGCGTCTCTCCGGTGGCGGGGTTGATGACGGCGTAATCGGTCATGTTCTTCTTCCTCTCGTTCGGTGTCCGGTCGTCGAGCGAGGAGCGGAGCTCCGCCCGCTCGACGACCGGAAGGATCAGGAGATCGGGATCAGCGTGTACTTGGTGGACAGGTACTCGTGGATGCCCTCGAGACCGCCCTCTCGGCCGACGCCGGACTGCTTGACGCCCCCGAACGGAGCTGCCGCGTTCGACACCACGCCCACGTTGAGACCCATCATGCCGGTCTCGAGCTTGTCGATCATGCGCTGACCACGCTGCAGGTTCTCGGTGAACACGTACGAGACGAGCCCGTACTCGGTGTCGTTCGCGAGACGCACGGCGTCGTCCTCGGTGTCGAAGGTCGCGATCGCGAGCACCGGGCCGAAGATCTCCTCGCGGAGGATCGCAGAACCGGCGACCACATCGGTGAGCACGGTCGGCTCGTAGAAGGTGCCGGTGCCCTCGAGCGCCTTGCCGCCGGCGAGCAGCGTGGCGCCGCGTTCGACGGCGTCGTCGACGAGCTCGCCCGCCTTCGCGACCGCGCCCTCATCGATGAGCGGTCCGATGGCCACGCCCTCTTCCGTGCCGCGACCGATCTTCATCGCCTTCACGCGCTCGGTGACCTTGCGGGCGAACTCGTCGGCGACGTCCTTGTGCACGATGAAGCGGTTGGCTGCGGTGCAGGCCTGGCCGATGTTGCGGAACTTCGCGGCCAGCGCTCCGTCGACCGCCTTGTCGAGGTCGGCGTCGTCGAAGACGACGAACGGGGCGTTGCCGCCCAGCTCCATCGACACCCGCAGCACGCCCTCGGCGGCCTGGGCGATGAGCTTGCGGCCGACCTCGGTCGAACCCGTGAACGACAGCTTGCGCAGACGCGGGTCGGCGATGATCGGAGCCGACAGTGCCGACGACTTCGACGTCTGAACCACGTTGACCACACCGGCGGGCAGGCCCGCCTTCTCGAGCAGCGAGGTGAAGAACATCGTCGTCAGCGGCGTGAGAGCCGGGGGCTTGATCACGACGGTGCACCCTGCGGCGAGAGCCGGGGCGATCTTGCGCGTCGCCATCGCGAACGGGAAGTTCCACGGCGTGACGAAGAACGACGGTCCCACGGGACGCTGCGAGACGACCATGTGGCCGGTGCCTTCGGGGTTGATGCCGTAGCGGCCGCTGATGCGCACCGCCTCCTCGCTGAACCAGCGCAGGAACTCGCCACCGTAGGCGACCTCTCCTCGCGCCTCGGCGAGCGGCTTGCCCATCTCGAGCGTCATCAGCAGCGCGAGATCCTCCTTGTGCTCCTGCACGAGATCGAACGCGCGGCGCAGGATCTCGCTGCGGGTGCGAGGAGCGGTCGCCGCCCAGGCATCCTGAGCGGCCACAGCAGCATCCAGCGCGCGGATGCCGTCGCCGGGAGTCGCATCCGCGATCGTGCGGATCACCGCGCCGGTCGCCGGGTCGGTCACGTCGAACGTGCCGCCGGTCTCGCCGTCGATCCACTCTCCCCCGATGAAGAGGCCGGTGGGGATGCTGTCGAGCAGGGCCTGCTCAGTCTGAGTGCTCATGGAATCTCTTTCTGTGGGGAGGGAGGAATGCGGATGCCGCGGATCCGGTCAGCGTCTGCGGACGCTCGCGGGAGCATCCATGCTGAGCGTCTCGCCGCGGAAGAACGCCGGGCGCTTGATCGACTGCCAGATCATGATGACGATGCCGATCACGATGATGCCGACGCCGAGGACGAACACGAGCCCGACGCCGCCGATGCTCGAACCGCTGCCGTACGCGGGGTCCATCGAGTCGATGAGCGTCGTCACGAACAGCACGGCGAGGATCGCGCCGCCGACGAGCGGGAACAGGAAGGTGAAGAAGAAGCTCCTGGCCGAGTCGAACCACTGCTTGCGGAAGTACCAGACGCACGCGAACGCGGTGAGGCCGTAGTAGAAGCAGATCATCATGCCGAGCGACAGGATCGTGTCGGTGAGCACGTTCTCGCTCACCAGTCGCATCACGGCGTAGAAGACGGACGCGACCACGGCCGAGACGATCGTCGAGTAGCCCGGAGTGAAGAAGCGCGGGCTGACCCGTGCGAACTTCTTCGGCAGGGCGCCGTAGTGCCCCATCGCCAGCAGCGTGCGGGCGGGGCCGACGGCCGTCGACTGCAGGGATGCCGCCGAACTCGACAGCACCGCGAGCGAGACGAGGAACGCGAGCGGGCCCAGGATCGGGTCGGACAGCGCGAAGAACACGTTCGCCGAGATGTCCTCGTTCGCGAGCCCGTAGTCGCCCGTGCCGACACCGGCGAACATGATCAGGCCGATCGCGAGCAGGAGGTACAGGGCGACGACGACCACGACGGTGACCATCGCGGCGCGACCAGGCGTCTTCGCCGGATCCTTCGTCTCCTCGTTCATGGTGAGGACGACGTCCCAGCCCCAGAAGATGAAGATCGACAGCGAGAGACCCGCGGCGAAGGCGCTGAAGGACGGAACCTCGAACGGGTTGAACCACGACCACGAGAACGGGGTCGGCTCGGGGGCGTCTCCGGAGACCGCCTTGACGATCGCGACCGTCGCGAACACGACGAGGACGAGCACCTGGAAGCCGACGAGGATGTACTGGAACTTCTGCGTCGTCTGCATGTCGCGGTACGACACGAGGGTCGCGCCGAGCATGAAGAGCAGGCAGACGACGACGTTGATGATCGGGTTGAACGCCAGGTCGGCGATCTCGGGGTTTCCGCTGAGCTGTGCGATCAGCAGGAACAGGAACTCGACGGCGATGCCGGCGAGGTTCGACAGCACGATCACGGTCGCCGCGATCAGGCCCCAGCCCGTCATCCAGCCGATCCACGGGCCGAAGGCCCGAACTCCCCAGGTGAACGAGGTGCCCGAGTCAGGCATCATGCGGTTGAGCTCGCGGTAGCCGAACGCGGTCAGCAGCATCGGGATGAACCCGACGAGCATGATCGCGGGCACCTGGGTGCCGACCTCGGCGACCGTCGGGCCGAGCGATGCGGTGAGGGTGTAGGCCGGGGCGATCGTGGAGACGCCGATGACGACGGCCCCGAGGACTCCGACGGCCCCCGCGCGCAGGCCTTTCTGCGAGATGCCGGTCGTCACACCGGATACGGGCTCCGTTGCCCGGTTCGAGCTGCTCATCAGCGGACTCCTGCTTCGGCGCGGGTGCGCGGGACGACGATCATGGGCACGGGCAGTTCGTGCAGCATCTTCGCTGCGGTCGAGCCCAGGAACAGGCGGCGCGGCTGCGCCAGACGGCTGGAACCGACGAGGGCGACCTCGCCGGGCAGCCACGAGAGGTTCGCGACGGCGTCTTCGACCGTGTCGCCGGGGGCCTCTTCGACCTCGGCCTTCAGCTCTTCGGGCAGCAGCCCCTTGGCCACCTCGAGCACTTGGTTCGCGTGCTCGTCGCCGACCACCCGGATCGCGCCGGTGTCGAGACCGGGCGGCACGTCGAACGGCACGAGCGAGACCAGACGCAGTCCGACGCGCGACTCGGTCGCGATCGCTGCGGCCTCGTCGAGGAGGTTCTCGGCGCCGGCGCGGTTGCCGACCGCCGCCGTCACCCGCGGCAGAACGTGGTCGTCCTGCTCCGCCGTGCCGGCCGGGGCGAGCGCGACGGGGATGGTCGAAGAGTGCAAAAGTTCGGAGGCCACGCTGCCGAGGCGGTGGCGGCCGAAGATGCTGCCCCCGGCGGTGCCGATGACGATCAGACGCGCATCGAACTCCTCACCGGCGGCGATGAGCCCCTCGGCGAACGACTCGGCGAAGCGCACATGCCCGGTGCGGGTGAGCTCCTGTGGCAGACGGACGACGGCATCCTCGAGCCACTCCTTCGCCTGGCGGCGGATGTGGTCTTCGTATGCCCGCTCGGGGGGAACGGCCGCGTTGCGGGTGCCCTCCGAGGGAAGCACGATCACGAGGTGCAGGACCGCGCCGAGACTGCGCGCGAGCCGCGCGCCGAGCGCCGCAGCATCCGCTCCCGCATCCGTCGCCGTGTAGCCGACGACGACCGCGCCGGTCATCAGCCGACCTCGGCGGTGTCGCCTGCGGCGCGGGTGGCTTCGACGATGGTCGACGCGACGAGGTGCCCCATGCGGATCGCGCCGTCGACGTGCTGGTATCCGGCTCCTGCCATGTCGCTGCAGGCGAAGTGGATGGGTCCGACAGCCGAGCGCAGGTCGGCGCCGTAGCGGTGCAGCCCGCCCATGTCGAAGCTCGCCGCGTACGCTCCGCGGGTCCACTCCTCGGTGCCCCAGTCGCTTTCGTAGTAGACGACCGGGTTCTTCGCCTCGTCGCCGTAGTAGTGCGAGAGCGACTCGAGGATGCGCTCCTTGCGCTCCTCGGCCGACAGCGTGAACAGGTCGTCGGCGTTCTGGTCGCTGACGAAGCCGACCAGGGTGCCGCGCTCGTCGGCGTGGTTGGTGTTGTCGTACGCCTCGTGCGCGAGCTCGTAGGGGCTGAACGCGGTGCCGCTGAGACCCTGTTCGCGCCAGAACGGGCGGTCGTAGACGGCGTGCACCTTGATGACGAAGCCCATCGAGATGTGCTGGTGCATCTGGTGCTGGCGACGTGGCAGTGGCGGCACGAAAGCGATGCGGCTGTAGAGAACCGGAGCGTGAGCGAGGATCGCGAAGCGCGCGCGCACGGTGGTGTCATCGGTCGTCGCAGTCACGCCGTCGGCGCTCCACTCGAGCGAGCGCACCGGCTGGTTCAGCAGCACGTCGTCTCCGAGGCGCTCGGCGAGCAGCAGCGGCACCTTCTGCAGGCCGCCGACGACGCGCTTGTCGAGGATGAAGTCGGCGTCGACGAGGTTCGAGTACGAACCGGCGGATGCCGCCATCAGCAGCGACTGCAGCAGCGAGAACGAGTGCGTGGGCTTGGTGAGCATCGCGGAACCGGTGGCGAAGGCCAGGTTGCGCACGGCCTCGTCGTCGTCGGTCTGGGCCCGCAGCCAGGCGTCCCACGTGACCGAGTCCCACTCTTCGGCCTTTGCGTGCACCCAGGGGCGGTCGGGGTCGATCTCGGCGACCATGCCGTCGAGGCGGTCGGTGATCTCGGCGATGACGGCCTCGGTCTCGGCGGACACCGGGAACATCTCGCCTGTGAAGCGGTGCGACTGCCCGTCCGGGCCGACGTACACGCTGTCGCCTTCGCGATAGCGGCTGTAGGTCTCGAGCCCCAGCTCCTCGATCGTGTCCTTCAGGGCATCCTGATCGGGCGAGACCCACTGGCCGCCGATCTCGAGCATGGCGCCGTCGATGACATCCGTCCACAGACGGCCGCCGACGCGGTCGCGTGCTTCGAGGACGGCGACCGACAGTCCGGCCTTGCGCAGGTCGTTCGCGGCCGTGAGCCCTGCGGCTCCGGCTCCGACGATCAGCACGTCGCGAGTGATCTCAGCCATCTGCTTCTCCTTCGTTGGAAGTGTTGTGCCGGCCGCGACTCGAAATCCCCCGATCCTCGTCGCGGCCGGACGTGTGGTGGCAGTCGCGGCGAGCCGCGACTGCTGGTCGTCAGGCCGCGGTGGCGGCGAGCGCTGTCGCGACGACGTCGAGACCCTCGTTCAGGAGGTCGTCGCCGATCGAGAGCGGAGGCAGGAAGCGGATGACGTTGCCGTAGGTGCCGCAGGTGAGCACGATGACACCCTGGGCGACGCACGCCTTCGCGACGGCGGCGGTGAGCGCGGCATCCGGAGCGTTCGTCTCAGGGTTCACGAACTCGGCGGCGATCATCGCGCCGTGACCGCGGATGTCACCGATGCGGGCATCCTTCTCCTGCATGGCGCCGAGACGCTGCACGAGGATCTCGCCGATCTCGCGCGCACGCTCGATCACGCCGTCGTTCTCGAAGACGTCGATCGCGGCGAGCGCTGCGGCACAGGCGATCGGGTTGCCGCCGTAGGTGCCCCCAAGGCCGCCTGCGTGCGAGGCGTCCATGATCTCGGAACGCCCGGTGACGGCGGCGAGCGGCAGACCGCCCGCGATGCCCTTGGCGGTCGTGATGAGGTCGGGCTCGATGCCGAAGATCTCGCTCGCGAACATGTGGCCGGTGCGGGCGAAGCCGGTCTGCACCTCGTCGGCGATGAAGACGACGCCGTTGGCGCGGCACCAGTCGGCGATCGCCGGCAGGAATCCGTCGGCCGGCACGATGAAGCCGCCCTCGCCCTGGATGGGCTCGATGATCACGGCGGCGAGGTTGTCTGCGCCGATCTGCTTCTCGAGCTGCAGGATGACGCGGGCCGCAGCCTCGCCGCCCTCGAGTCCGTCGCGGAACGGGTACGACATCGGTGCGCGGTAGACCTCGGGGGCGAACGGGCCGAAGCCGCTCTTGTAGGGCATCGACTTGGCGGTCAGCGCCATCGTCAGGTTGGTGCGGCCGTGGTAGCCGTGGTCGAACGCGACGACGGCCTGGCGACCGGTGTGCTTGCGGGCGATCTTGATCGCGTTCTCGACGGCCTCGGCGCCCGAGTTGAACAGGGCGCTCTTCTTGGCGAAGTCCCCGGGGGTGAGACGGTTCAGCGCCTCGGCCACCTCGATGTACGACTCGTACGGCGAGATCATGAAGCAGGTGTGCGTGAACTGCGCGGCCTGGGCTGCCACCGCTGCGGCGATCTTGGGGTGCGCGTTGCCGACGGTCGTCACGGCGATGCCCGAGCCGAGGTCGATGAGCGAGTTGCCGTCGGCGTCGACGACCACTCCCCCGCCGGCGGCGACGGCCGCGACGGGAACGGTGTGCCCGACGCCCGCGGCGACGGCATCCGCCTTGCGTGCGAGGATCTCGGCCGATCGGGGGCCGGGGAGTTCGGTCACGAGACGACGCTCCTGGGGGAGGTCGGGTCCGCCGAGGGGGACTGCAACAGCTGCGGTGTCGAGGAGAGCCATGTTCGTGAGCGTACGACCGGATCCGCCATGGACGCATTCGCCCGGCTGTACAATCTCGAGGAGATCATCGCCCGACCGTACAATCCCGATTGCGGCGACGAGAGAGGAGCGTGTGCATGGACGACACCGAGCAGCCCACGCTGCGTGCCCTGTTCCGCCGTCGTGACCTCGGACTCGGCCTGATCTCGGCCGAAGGCGACCTTGCGGCCGGCGCCCTCGATCGGCCCCTGCGCTGGGTGCACAGCTCCGACCTCGCCGACCCGACGCCGTTCCTCGCCGAGGATCTCGCTCTGCTGACCACCGGCACCCAGTTCGACGCCGGCACCCGGTTCGACGCCGGCACCGACTTCGACGTGTACGTGGGGCGACTCGCGGACCGCGGGGTGCTCGGCCTCGGCTTCGGCACGGACGTGCACCGCGCCGGCATCCCCGAGGAGCTCATCCTCGAGTGCGCACGCCGCGGGATCCCCCTGTTCGAGGTGCCCTACCGCACCCCGTTCATCGCGGTCGCCCGCGCGCACTCCGAGGCCATCGCCGCTCAGGCGTACGCCCGCAGATCCTGGGCGCTCGACACCCAGCGCGCGCTCGCACTGGCGGCGCTGCGCCCGCGGGGGCTCGACGCGACCGTCGCCGAACTCGGCCGTCGCCTCGGCGTCTGGGTCGGCATGTACGACGCTGCCGGTGCCCTGCAGCTGTCGCACCCTCGATCAGCCGTGTCTGGGGGGCGCCTGACCGAGCTCGGCGAACGCGCCACCGAGATCCTCACCCGCGGACTCGAAGCCGGGCAGTCGCTCACGATCGACGACCAGACGTTCACGCTCTTCACGGTCGGCCGCGGTGGACACCTGCGGGGAGTGATCGCGTTGGCCGTCGATGCGCTCGACGCCGAGGCGCGCACGGTCGTGACCTCGGTGATCGCGATGGCCGGGCTCGCGCTCGAGCAGAGCGATCAGCTCGCCCGCAGCAAGCGTCGGCTGAACTCGCAGCTGCTGAGCTCTCTGCTCGACGACGACCCCTCGCTCGCCCGCAAGGTGCTCGGCGGCATGCCGTCGGCGCCCGTCGTGGTGGCGATCGCCGCAGACGCCCCGACCGGACCGTTCGCCGATTGGTGGGACCGCCGCCGCGCCGAGCACGGCACCGCCAGCTTCCTCGCCGAGTCTCCGGAGGGCGTCGTGCTCTGCCTGTCGACGGCCGACGACGCGCTGCTCGACGAGGTAGCCGCACGTTTCGGCATCCGCATCGGGGCATCGGGGTCGGAGTCGTACGACGCGTTCTCGCGTGCCCACGCACAGGCGCTCGCGGCACTCCGCCAGCAGTCCGGCGCAGGGGTCTTCCACTTCGCCGATGCGGCAGGGTCCAGCATCCTCAGCGCGCTCGCGACCGACGAGGCGCGTCTGGTCGCCGAGTCGCGGCTGGCTCCCCTGCGCGACCACGACGCGCGATCAGGCGGCGACCTCGAACGCTCCCTGCGCACCTGGCTCGAGCACGATGCGAAGGCAGACCCGGCGGCCGCTGCTCTCGGCGTGCACCGTCACACGCTGCGGTCGCGGATCGCTCAGGCCGGCGCCCTGCTCGGCAGCGACCTGTCGTCGTTCCCCGCCCGCGCAGAGCTGTGGGCGCTGCTGCAGACGGCCCGGGACTGACGCCGTCGGCGCCGCTACTCCCCCGCACCCTCTCCGAGGTTGTCGGAGACGACCTCGAGCGCATGCGCACGTGCCTGCACGGCATCCGCGCCCCGCTCCGTCGTGACGGCCGCGGCGAACACCTCGGCGAACACGAGGTAGGCGACGCGCGAGGTGTGCTCGAGCTCGTCGCGGAAGCTCACCCCGGTCGGCGAGATCACGAGCGACAGGGTGGCGGCCTCGGTCAGCGCCGACGAGGCGAAGGACGTGAGGGCGATGACCGTCGCTCCGCCCCGGGCTGCCGCGGTCGCGACGCGCAGGCTCGCCTCATTGGCGCCCGATCCGCTGACGATGAAGCAGACGTCGTCGGGCGTGAGATGGCGTGCCGCGATCTGCTGCGCGATGGCATCCGCGATGAACTCCGCCGCGCGACCCGACGCGGTGAGCCGCATGGCGAGATCGTTCGCGATGGGCGATGACAGACCGTTCGCGAGCACGAGCAGCCGGCGAGCGGACGCGGCGAGGCGCACGGCCTCGCTCACGGCATCCGCGTCGAGCAGGCTCGCGAGCGCTGGAAGGGATGCGGCGACGCGATCGATCTCGCCCCGCATCCGCCCGAGCACACCCGGTCCGTGATCGATGCCCGCCTCCGTCGGCGCACTGCCGAGTTCGGAGGCGAGCGCGACGCGCAGCTGCGGGTATCCGCGGTAGCCGAAGCTCTGGCACGCGCGCACGACCGTGGCGCGGCCGACACCCGCTCGGTCGGCGAGCTCTTGGGCGGTCCATTCGACCACCGCCTCCGCCGACTCGACGATCAGCTCGGCGACGCGGCGTTCGGCGGGCTGCAGGGTGTTGAGCACCGCGGCGATCCGGGCGGTGGGCGGGGCGCTAGGCGAAAACACGGGTGCGGGCCCCCTCCATGATCCGGCGGCGGATCGCGCCGGAGACGGCATCGATCAGCATCGTGACAGCGACGACCACGATGAGCAGGACGCCCACCGTCGACCACTCACGGTACTGGGTATAGGAGGTGAGCATGTCACCGATTCCGCCGACACCGATCAGACCGAGCACGGCGGACGAGCGCACGTTGATCTCGAAGCGATACAGCCAGAACGACCAGAACGCGGGCTCTGCCTGGGGCCAGACGCCCCAACGCAGCACCTGCAGGGTGCCGCCACCCGCCGCACGTGCGGCCTCGATCGGCCCGCGCGGCACGGCCTCGACCGCTTCGTAGCCCCACTTGCCCAGCGTGCCGATGCCGTTGATCGCGAGCGCGAGCGCGCCGGTGAAGGGGGTGAGCCCTGTGACCGACAGGATCACGATCGCGATGATGATCTCGGGAACCGCGCGGATGAGCGAGAACAGCCCGCGCAGCAGCGCACGCAGCCAGGCGGGGCCGAAGCCCCGCGCGGCGAGAAGGCTGATGGGGGTCGCGAGCAGGATTCCGAGGATCGTGCCGACCCAGGCCATCTCGATGCTGCGCCAGGTCTGCCAGAGCGCCTCGGGCAGCTTCTCCCAGTTCGGAGCGCCGAACATGAGGAACGTGTAGCGGACGATCTCCGATGGCAGGTCGGCGAGACGTGCCCAGTTGATGTCGATCGACCAGAAGGCCAGCACGACGATGCCGGTGACGATGATCCATGAGGCGATGAGCCAGGGTCGGCGCGGCTTGTCGGGGATCACCGTGAGGGTGCCGGGCGAGGTGAGCGCGGCGGTCATACGAGTCTCCGTCGGATGGCGTCGGAGACGAGGTCGATCACGATGACGACGATGAGGATCTCCAGGATGATGAGCGAGAGCTGGTCGTAGCGGTAGAACGTGCGCACGGCGTCGATGAGCAGCCCCATGCCGCCGGCTCCGACCAGACCGAGCACGGTGGAGGCGCGGACGTTGAGCTCGAAGACGTAGAGCGTCTGGTTCGCGAACGCCGGCCAGGCGTCGGGCAGAGCGAGCGTGCGGTTGATCTTCGTCTGAGTGGCGCCGACCGCACGCCCGGCCTCGAGCGGACCCCGGTCGTTGGTGTCGATCGCCTCCGAGACGAGCTTGACGATGATGCCGACGTTGAACAGCAGCAGCGCGAGGATGCCGGGGAGTGCGCCGACACCGACCATCGCGACGAGGATCGCCGCGTACAGCAGGTCGGGAACGCTGCGGATGACGTTCAGGATGCCGCGCACGGCGATGCGCGCCGGAGCGTTCGGGTTGGTGGCGCGCGCCGCCCAGAAGCTCAGCGGCAGCGAGATCACCGCGCCGATCGCGGTCGCGATGACGGCCATCTGCAGTGTCTCGATGAGCGGTGGCAGCGTGCGCGGGAAGAAGCTCCAGTCGGGCATCAGCAGCTTGATGATCTTGTCGGCGCCGTTCTGCCAGTTGCGCGCGATTGCCGAGAGGTCGACGCCGATGCCGATTCCGGGCAGGCACATGACGACGGTGATGGCGACGACCGCCAGCAGGATCACGGGTCCGCGCCACGCGCCGGGTGGCCGCCGAGGTATCTCGAGCGGTGCCGGTGTCGCCTCGGTCACGTGTCGAGCCGATCGTCCGCGGTGAGGGATCGACCGTAGATGCTCTCGAAGTCGGCGTCCGTCGCGCTCGCGGCCGGACCGTCGTAGACGATCCGCCCCGCGCGCATGCCGATCATCCGCGCACCGTATTCGCGAGCGAGGTCGAGCAGGTGCAGGTTGACCAGCACGGTGATGCCGAGGTCTCGGTTGATGCGGCGGAGGTCGTTCATCACGCCGTGCGCGGTGGGCGGGTCGAGGCTCGCGACGGGCTCGTCAGCGAGGACGATGCGGGGCTCCTGCGCCAGTGCCCGTGCGATGGCGACGCGTTGCTGCTGCCCTCCCGAGAGGTCGGATGCGCGCGAGTGGAGCTTCGGCAGGATGCCGACACGGTCGAGAGCCTGATAGGCGAGCTGCCGGTCGGCGTCGGGGTAGGCCCCCAGCAGAGTGCGCCAGAGCGGCGTGTGGGCGAGGCGTCCGACGAGCACGTTCTGCAGGACGCTCGCCCGGCCGGCGAGGTTGAACCCCTGGAACACCATTCCGATGTCGCCGCGCAGCCGCCGCAGGGTGCGCGGCGAGGCTCCGCTGACGCGGTGCTCGCCGACATCCAGCGTTCCGCTCGTCACGGGCACGAGGCCGTTGATGGTGCGGATGAGCGTGGACTTGCCCGACCCCGAGAGGCCGACGACGGCGACCATCTCTCCGGCGTCGATGTCGAGGGACACCCGGTCGAGGCCGATCGTCCCGTTGGGGTATCGCACCGTGACGCCATCGAGACGGATGGACCACGGCGTGGACGCCGCAGCCTGCGCTGCGGCGTCCACGTGCTGGATCTGATCGGACAATTTACTGGAGCCCCAGGGCCTGGGCGGCGCGTGCGACGACGTCGAGCGAGTCGGGGTCGGCCGGCGCGAGCTTCGTGATCGAGTAGATGCTCGTGAGGATCTCGGAGCCCTCCTCGGTGTTCGAGAAGTCTTCGAGAGCCGTGGAGATGCGGTCCTGAAGCTCGGGCGAGAGGTCGGACGACAGAGCGACGCCGTCGTTCGGGATCTCCTCGGTCAGGGCGAAGACGACGACCTTCTGGCCGACGTCGGGGGTGTCCTTCTGCACGATCGTGCGAGCATCCCAGAAGCTGAAGCCGACCTCGGCGTCGCCGTTGTAGACAGCCAGCACCGAGGCGTCGTTCGCGGTCACGGGGATCTGCTGGATGTCGGTGTCCGTGTCGAGCCCCGCCTCCTGCAGCGCGAGGACCGGGTAGATGTAGCCGGCAGGCGAGCCGGGGCCGAGCAGTGCGACCTTCGCTCCCTCGACCTTGCCGATGCTGTCGAGGCCGGCGGGGCCCGACATGGCGTCCGCGCCGTTGCAGAACAGCATCCCGTCGCGCTCGACCGGCTCGTCGTCGCAGTACTTGTCGGGGTTGTTCGTCATGAACTGCGCGGGGTAGGTGATGTTGCCGTTGCGCTCGGTCTGCAGCACGACCGACGCGTCGTACATGTCGTTCGCCTGCCACAGCTGCAGCGACGGCAGGAATCCGATCTGGGCCTGACCGGCGCCCATCGCCTCGACTGCGGCCTGGTAGTCCTTCGAGACCACACCGGTCACCTCGATGCCGAGCTCCTCGGTGAGGTAGTCGGTGAGCGGAGCCGCGGTGTCGACGAGGCCGTCCTGGTCCTGCGAGGGGACCAGCGCGAGCACGAGCGACTCGGGGTCGGCCGCGGGGGCGGCGGACTCGTCGGGTGCGGCCGTGTCGGTCGAGCAGCCGGTGAGCACGACGGCGAGCAGGGCGCCTGCGGCGACGAGCCCCGCGGCGGTCCGGCGGAAGGGGGAGGTACGCATTGTCATCCTTCGATGGGGTGGTGGGGTGAGGGAGGGCGGAGAGGTGCGGGTTCAGGGACGCAGCCAGGCGGTGAGCTGAGGGATCAGCGTCGCGAAGTCGGCAGCGCGGTAGGTGGGGGTCGCGTCCGGGTCGGCGAATCCGCCGATCAGCGCGGTCGCGTGACCGCGAGCGTGGGCGGGGGCGAGGTCGTTGTGCCAGATGTCGCCGATGCTCAGCACCCGGGAGTCGTGCGGAAGAGCCGCGAGCAGGGCCTCGAGTCCGGCGGGCTTGCCCGCTCCGGTGACGATGCGATCGAAGAGCCCCGTGAGTCCCAGGGCATCGAGCGCGGCGTCGATGCGGGTCGCCGGAGCGTTGGTGACGAGCATCCGCTCGGCATCCGTCGCCGCCTCGGCCAGGAAGTCGGCGAGCCCGTCGGGCGCGGTGATCGGAGCTGCGGGCGTGGCGAGCTGCGCACGGCTGGCCCGGTAGGCGGCACTGAGGAGTCGCGAGTCGGCCCCTCGCTGCGTGGCCGCCCGCCGCACGGCGTCGTAGCCGTCGAGTGCCTCGCCATCGGATGCGGCGAGCGCGCTGCGGATCGACTCGACGAAGCTGCCGTCGTCACCGAGTGCGGTCGCCACCTGCGTGGCGTAGGCGAGAACGGGACCGTCGCCGAGCGCGATCGTGCCGTCGAAGTCGAAGAGGAGAATGGAGTTCACGGGGTACTTTCTGTGTGGACGCTTCGTCCAGTGTGGGCAATGGATGTGGACAGAACGACCACCTTGCGTAAACACCGTGTGAACATTCCGTCCACGCCAGTCGCGTATGGTGAGCGCCGTGTCCGAAATCGACCAGCTCACGCGCGCGGCGACCCTCGCCCTCGCCGACACCCCCGCCTCTGCGCACGCCGCGCTCGACTCGATCCCGTGGATCGGCAGCGCGATCGACGACGACAGCGCCGCGCGCCGATTCGACACCTGGGGGCGCTCGACCGCGATCGACGAGAACACCGGCACCGCCGTCATCCCGCGAGCGCTCTTCGATGTGCTGCATGACCGCGCCGGCATCGAGGCCACCTGGCCCGTCGGCAACGCCGGACTCCTGCACTGCTACGGATACCTTCTCTCCCTCGAAGCGACCCCGTACGGGCTCAAGCGCGATCGATGGGTGCACGGCGAGCTCGCGCGGGCGTGCGGGCTGCACCCCGACGCCCTCCTGCCCTGGGCCGGCGACTCGACTCTGCTCGCGCGCGCGACGTCTGCAGCCTCGGCGATCCTGCGAGCACCCGCGAGCGATGCCGTCCAGACGATCGAAGGGCGTGACACCCGCGTTGCCCTGAGCAGCACGAGCGGCCCTGCGGCGCTCGTCTACCTGGCCGCACCGCTGCCCGCAAGCGCGCCCCTCTTGATCACCCTCTTCCCGGTCGCCGACCCTTCCGCGCCACTCGACGAGTTCCGCGCGGCGCCGAACCTGCGATGGAACGCCGTCTGATCCGAATTAGATATTGCATTTCGGTGACGCTCGTCATAGTTTTGCGATGTTGGTCGTTCGGCCGCATCCGCTCGACGCACTGTCGCGTCACTGCGAAGGAGACGACGTTGTCTAGAACATCCACTGCACCCGACGCCACCGAGGCGTGGCCGGTACCGAGACGCATCACCGGGATAGTCCTGTTCAGCTGCTGGATGGCGATCCTCGCCGACGGCTACGACATCGGCGTGATCGGCGCGGTGCTGCCGGCTCTCGCCGAGGACGCCGCCTGGTCGCTCTCCCCCGTCGAGCTCGGAGGCCTCGCATCCTGGGCTCTCGTCGGAATGCTGATCGGCGCGCTCTTCATCGGCACCCTGAGCGATCGGGTCGGCCGCAAGCGGATGCTGCTGGTGTCGATGTCGATCTTCACGCTGATGCAGCTCGGTGCAGCGCTCGCCCCCGCCCCCGAGATCTTCGGCCTCTTCCGCTTCCTTGGTGGCCTCGGCATGGGCGGCATCATCCCGGTCGCCGCCGCGCTCACGATCGAGTTCTCGGCGCCACGGCGACGAGCCCTGAACTACGGGATCATGTACTCCGGCTACTCGCTCGGCATCGTCGTGTCGGCACTCGTCGCCATCCTGCTGCTCCCGCACCTCGGGTGGCGCTGGGTGATCGCGGTCGGCGCTCTCCCGATCCTGCTCATCCCCGTGATCGCGAAGGTGCTGCCAGAGTCGCTCGAATCCCTCGAGAATCGCGGTCGTCACGAAAAGGCAGTCGCTCTCGCCGATCGGCTCGGCATCCACCCCTACATCCCCACCGACCGCCCCGCTCTTCCCGAGGGCGAGCGCCGCCCGTGGCACAGCATCCTGCACCAGCTCTTCTCCCGGCGGTACCTGCGCTCGACCGTCTTCCTCTGGATCTCGCTCTTCGCCGGGCTGCTGCTGGTCTACGGCCTGAACTCGTGGCTGCCGTCGATCATGCGCGCCTCCGGCTACGACCTCGGCCCCGCGCTCACGTTCCTGCTGGTCTTCAGCCTCGCGTCCGCCGTCGGTGGGCTGGGGCTCGGCTACCTCGCCGACCGCTTCGGAGCGAAGCCGGTGCTCATCATCTTCTATGCGCTGGGCGGAGTCGCCTGCCTGCTGCTCATGTTCCCGAACGGGATGTTCGTGAATCTCGTGCTCGTGGCCATCTCGGGCATCGGCTCGATCTCGACGTCCCTCGTGCTCACGGCCTACATCACCGACTACTACCCGGCATCGGTGCGTGCGACAGCGGCGGGCTGGGCGTTGAGCTTCGCGCGCATCGGTGCGATCCTCGGTCCGATCATGGGCGGCTGGCTGGCCTCCCTCGCGATCGGCGTCGAGTGGAACTTCGTCGCCTTCGCCCTCGTGGCGATCGTCGCGGCGGTGGCCGTCTCGCTGGTGCCGAAGAAGCCCGCGACTCTCGGCTGAGGCTCGTCAGCGGGGTGCGTGTGCCTCGAGGAACTCGTAGACGTCCGTCGTGTCGACCCCGGGGAAGGCACCCGTCGGCAGCGTGGCGAGCAGGGTGCGGGGAGTCTTGACGTTCGGCCAGGAGTTCTCGCGCCAGCGCCCCTCGAGCTCGGCCGGCGCTCGGCGGCAGCACACCTCGACCGAGTGCTTCGAGACCCCTCGGTGCGGGGTGTCGCGACCGACGAACCACTTCGTGTCGTCGAAGCGCACGCCCACGCTCACCGAGTGCAGCCCCTCGCTCGACGCCTCGACACGGGCGGTGCACCAGTAGGTGCCGTTGCCCGTGTCGGTGTACTGGTAGTACGGGTTGAAACGGTCGTCCTCGTCGAACACGACACGGCTCGTCCACCGCCGGCAGCACATCTGGCCCTCGATCGAACCGAGCCTGTCTGTGGGGAAGTTCACGTCGTCGTTCTCGTAGGCCTTCGTGATGGTGCCCGACTCGTGCACCTTGAGGAAGTGCACGGGAATGTCGAGGTGGCGCGTCGCGAGGTTCGTGAAGCGGTGCGCCGCCGTCTCGTACGAGACCGAATAGGCGTCGCGCAGATCCTCGATCGAGATTGCCCTGCGGGACTTCGCATCCTTCAGCGCGGGAACCACGTGCGCCTCCGGGATCAGCAGCGCCCCGGTGAGATAGTTCGTCTCGACCCGCTGGCGCAGGAACTCGGCATAGCTGTGCGGTTCGGCATGCCCGAGGATGCGGCTGGACAGCGCCTGCAGCACGGCCGTTCTCGCATCGCCCTTGGCCGGCACACTGCTCGAGAGGTAGAGGCGCCCGTTCGCGAGATCGGCGACGCTGCGCGTGGTCTGCGGAAGGTCCGGCGCGTAGTGCAGGGTGAAGCCGAGGTAGGCGGCGATCTCCGAAGCGGTGCGCTGCGTGAGCGGCCCGCCCGGATGACCGACCGCCGCGAGGATCTCAGCGGCTTCGCTCTCGAGGTCGGCGAAATGGTTGTCCTGCCTGCGCATCAGGTGACGCAGTTCGACGTTCGCACGCCTGGCCTCCTCCGGCGTGGCCGCCCGCTCATCCCTGAGCCGGTCGATCTCCCCGTGCAGGGCAAGCAGCGCCTTCAGCGCATCCGTCGGCATGCTCTTCGCGATGCGGAACGGCTCGATCCCGAGCGCCTGGAACGTCTGCCCCTTCATGGCGCGCTCGAGGGCGATCTCGATCGCGCTGCGCTCGTCGAGCGGCTCGCCTTCGAGCAGCGCATCGATCGTGACGCCGAGAGCGCGCGCGATCGCCTGCAGCTGGGTGAGCTTCGGCTCGCGCTTGCCGGTCTCGATCATCGACATCTGGCTGGGCGCCCTATCGACCGCCGCGGCGAGGTCGTCGAGGGTCATCCCGCGCGCCGTGCGCAGCTGACGGATGCGTCGTCCGATCGTGAGGGAGTCGGCGTCTTCTTCGACCGCTGAGGTGCTCATGCGGCCGATTCTGTCACAGAAACAGAATTTCTGTTGATCTTCACACACCGATCGGCCGGTTTCGGGTCAGATCTTCACCCACAGTGGAAACACGCCACCCGGCTTCACGGTCCGGGCATCCAACGGAGGAGACACCATGACGAACACCGCTCAGAACCACACCCCGCGACCCGCAGGTCTGCGCGCCGGCGACCAGGTTCAGACGGCCGCCGAGCTCCGGGAGATCTGGGAGACCGATCCCCGTTGGGACGGCGTCGAGCGCACGTACTCGGCCGAAGACGTCATCCGCATCCGCGGCTCGGTGCGCGAAGACGCGACCCTCGCCCACCGCGGGGCTGAGAACCTCTGGAACCTGCTGCACACCGAGGACTACGTGCGAGCGCTTGGCGCCTACACCGGCGGCCAGGCCGTGCAGCAGGTGCGGGCAGGCCTCAAGGCCATCTACCTCTCAGGGTGGCAGGTCGCCGCAGACGGCAACCTCGCCGGCCAGACCTACCCCGACCAGTCGCTCTACCCCGCGAACTCGGTGCCGGCGGTCGTGCGTCGCATCAACAACGCAATGATCCGTCAGGACCAGCTCGAGCACGCCGAGGGCGAGATCACCCAGGACTGGATCGCCCCGATCGTGGCCGATGCCGAGGCCGGCTTCGGTGGCCCCCTCAACGCCTACGAGCTCGCGCAGTCGCTGATCCAGGCGGGAGCCGCCGCCATCCACTGGGAGGACCAGCTTGCGAGCGAGAAGAAGTGCGGCCACCTGGGCGGCAAGGTGCTCGTGCCCACGCAGCAGCACATCCGCACGCTGAACGCCGCTCGTCTCGCGGCCGACGTCTCGGGCGTCCCGACGGTCATCATCGCCAGGACGGATGCTCTCGCAGCCGACCTGCTCACGAGCGACGTCGATGCGCGCGATCAGCAGTTCACCACCGGCGAGCGCACCGCCGAGGGCTTCTACCGCATCCGCCCCGGCATCGAGTCGGTCATCAGCCGCGGCCTCGCGTTCGCCCCGTACGCCGACCTGCTGTGGGTCGAGACGGGCGAGCCCGACATCGAGCTGGCTCGTTCCTTCGCGGCAGCCATCCACGAGCAGTTCCCTGGCAAGCTGCTCGCCTACAACTGCTCGCCGAGCTTCAACTGGAAGCGCCACCTGTCGGACGCCGAGATCGCGACGTTCCAGCAGGAGCTGGCAGGCCTCGGCTACAAGTTCCAGTTCATCACGCTCGCCGGCTTCCACGCCCTGAACCACTCGATGTTCGACCTCGCCCGCGGCTACGCCGATCGCGCCATGAGCGCGTATGTCGAGCTGCAGGAGGCCGAGTTCGCCGCAGAGGCGAACGGCTACACCGCCACCAAGCACCAGCGCGAGGCGGGCACCGGCTACTTCGACGTCATCTCGACCGCACTCAACCCCGACAGCGCGACCCTCGCCCTCGCCGGCTCCACCGAAGCCGCGCAGTTCCACTAAGCCTCGTGTAAAGGACTCAGATCATGACCACTCCCACCGCTCCCCCGACCACCGCTCCGATCCAGACGACCCAGCAGGGCCCGGCGATCACCGTCACCGGCCCGCTGCGTGAGCGCTACGACGAGATCCTCACTCCCGAGGCGATCGCGTTCCTCACCGAGCTGCACCACCGCTTCGCCGCTCGTCGCCACGACCGGCTCGCCGACCGCATGCGCCGCCGGTTCGAGATCGGCAACGGGCACGACCCGCGCTTCCGCGACGACACCGCGCACATCCGTGCGGATGCCGACTGGCGTGTCGCCGGCCCCGGCCCGGGACTCGAAGACCGTCGGGTCGAGATCACCGGGCCCACCGACCCGAAGATGACGATCAACGCCCTGAACTCCGGAGCACGGGTGTGGCTCGCCGACCAGGAGGACGCCACGAGCCCCACCTGGAAGAACGTCATCGAGGGTCAGCTCTCGCTGCGGGATGCCATCCGCGGAGAGCTCTCGTTCACCGGCCCCGCGAGCGACTCAGGGCCGGGCAAGGAGTACCGAGTCACCGCCGAGCGCACGCCCACGATCGTGATGCGCCCTCGCGGCTGGCACCTGCCCGAGAAGCACCTGCAGTTCATCGACCGTGCGGGGCGCCGCACCGCGGCATCCGGTTCGCTCGTCGACTTCGGGCTGTACTTCTTGCACAACGCGCAGCAACTGATCGCGAACGGCCGCGGACCGTACTTCTACATCGCCAAGCTCGAGTCCAGCGAAGAGGCCAAGCTGTGGGACGACGTGTTCTCGTTCAGCGAGGAGTACATCGGCATCCCGCACGGCACGATCCGCGCCACCGTGCTCATCGAGACCCTGCCCGCGGCGTTCGAGATGGACGAGATCCTCTTCGAGCTGCGTGACCACTGCGCAGGCCTGAACGCCGGACGCTGGGACTACATCTTCTCGATCATCAAGAACTACCGCGGTCGCGGCGCACGCTTCGTGCTTCCCGACCGCAGCGAGGTGACGATGACGGTGCCGTTCATGCGGGCGTACACCGAGCTGCTCGTGCAGACCTGCCACAAGCGGGGCGCCTACGCGATCGGCGGCATGAGCGCCTTCATCCCGAACCGCCGTGACCCCGAGGTGACCGAGCGGGCGATCGAGAAGGTCTCGGCCGACAAGAAGCGCGAGGCCGGCGACGGCTTCGACGGCACGTGGGTGGCGCACCCCGACCTGATCCCCACGGCGCAGGCCGAGTTCGACGCGGTGCTCGGCGACCGCCCGAACCAGGTCGATCGTCAGCGCCCCGAGGTGATGGTGACCGCGTCGCAGCTGCTCGACCTGCACATCGGCCGCCCGATCACGGCTCAGGGCGTGCGCGACAACGTGTCGGTGGCGATCCGCTACCTCGAGGCATGGCTGCGCGGGCTCGGCGCGGTGGCCATCGACAACCTGATGGAGGATGCCGCGACCGCCGAGATCAGTCGCTCGCAGGTGTGGCAGTGGATCCACCAGGACCGCACCACCGAAGACGGCACACCGATCACCGCCGAGTACGTCGAGGGCCTGATCGGCGAGGTGCTCGACGAGGTCGAGCGACGCGAGGGCGACCGCTTCGACGATGCGGCATCGGTGTTCCGCGAGGTCGCTCTGCACGAGGAGTTCCCGGCGTTCCTGACACTCGGCGCCTACAGCCGCTTCCTCGTCGAGGAGGCCTGACCCTCTCTGCACAGAGCCCCTCGGATGCCGTAATTCGGCATCCGAGGGGCTCTGTCGTGATGCCCTGTGGATAACCGCGGTGGGGCGTCGGCGCTCGGTTCTACGCTCGCCGGATGCCGACAACAGAACCCCTGTCCGAACAAGCCGTGCACGTGCGCCGCACGAGCTCCCTCTGCCTGAGCGCCGCATCGCTCGCTCTCACCCTCCTCAGCGCCGTCCCTCTGGGCCTGTTCGTGTTCGATCTCGACGGGGCGATCGTGCCAGAACGTATCCGCGATGTCGCGTTCGCCTCGCTTCCCCTCGCCATCGTGGTCGCGGCCGTCGCGCTGATGCTGTCGGGCGGGCTGCCGCGCTTTGGGGTCCCCCGCGCCGCGCTGCCTGTGCGGCTCGGAGTCGCCGCCCTCCTGACGGCCGGGGCGTGCATCGTGATGCTGATGATGCCTCTGCTCGTCTTCATCGTCAGTCTGCTCGTCGGACTCATGACGTATCTCTGACCGGCACGGCCCCGCCCGCCAGACCGGGCGTAGCCTGAGATCATGAGCAACGTCTGGTCCGACATCTCAACGGAGTTCCTGCACCTGTACCCTCGCGGGCGACGGCTGGTCGTCGTCGCCGGAGCGGATGCCGGGCGCTCGCGCCGAGCAGCGGACGACTTCGCGACTGCCCTGACGTCGGCGGGCCAGCAGGTGGTGCGCGAGCACAGCGATGACGGCGATGAGCAGGCGCTGCGCACCGACGTCATCGCGCCGTTCCGAGCCTCCTCAGCCAGCGGCGCCGTTCTCCTCGTCTCGGGTCCGGCTGAGCTGCTCAGCACGACAGCGCGCGGTCTCTGGAACTTCATCGTGTGGCAGCTCGCCGACGACGAGACGCCGCACTCGATCGCCGCTGCGATCGTCGATGTCTCAGACCCCGCGAGTCCGACCCGGCGCTTCGCGGACTACTGCGCATTGCCCTCGTCGTTCGGCGCCTGAGGGCGGCATCCGCACCTCGTTCTCGAGCCGAGCGGTGCGGTGCGGTGCGGTCGCGCAGGGTTTCGCGGATGCCTCGGCCCCCCCGACCGAGGCACCCGCACGTCCGCCTGCGCTGTGCGCCTGCGATCCGTCGTGCCCAGCGCTCGCGCGCCTGCCCCCGAGCTTCCGGACGGGCGATCCCGCCGCGTCCGGAAGCCGTGACGGCCGGTGTATGAGAAGTCGCGCCTCCCGCATCACCCGCCGTCATGGCCCGCCTGGGGACGCGGGCAGGTTCAGGTTAGGCACGCGCCCGGTACGCAGGAAGCGCTGCGGACCGTCCCGTCACCGGATGAGCGGAGCCCGGCACGCTGTGCGACGGTTGGCACCCGAATCGCGGTCGCGTGTCACTCTGCGCACCACATTCAGTCAGCGTCTCGACCACACCAGACGCCTCTACCTCGTACGCGCCGACCCGCGTTCGGTTCCGGCGCCGGCGCCGCCGACTCAGGCCGTGGGTCCTGGCTGCTCGTCGCTGAGAAGCATCGCCTCGGCAAGACGCGAGGCCTGCGTGCGCGCGGCCATCCTGAATGCACTCGGACTCACCCCGACGTGACGGGAGAACTGGGCACGAAGCGCTGCCGCGTCTGCGAAGCCGGACTGCGCCGCGACCGTCGCGAGATCCTGTGGCGGAGTGGACAACAGCTGCTCCCGTGCCGTCACCAACCGTCGGCGAAGCAACCGCGCGGCGAGACTCTCGTCCATCCCGGCGTACAGCCGGAAGAGCTGGCGGCGGCTGACATGCAGTTCATCTGCGAGCTCCGCGATCCCGAATGCCGCATCCCGGTGGCGTCGTTCGATGATCTGATCCGCCTCAGCACGCACCAGACCGGCCCGATCCGTCTCACCGTCACCGGGAAACTGCCGGAACAGACTGCGCACGAGCGCGACGAGCGCCACTTCGGTGCCCGCCAGAGCTCTTTCCTCCTGATCAGGATCTTTCGCCCATTCGAACAGCATGCGCCCCAGAGCGGCCCCCGCGGCCCTGGTCAGCGGAGTATCGGGAAACATGTCGGCTCCTGCTGCGAGCACGTGCTGGTATCCCGGCACGGCGGCGACCGGCACGACCACACCGGTCGTCTCGCTCACCCCGAGATGCTCGATCGACGACGCCCCGAGACTCGACATGAATCCCATCCGCCCCACGCTCATCAGCTGCACGCCCGCAGCGGTGCGCAACCGTTGTCCGCCCTGATTCGCCATGCCAAGGATGATGATGTCCATGCCCTCCGGAGCGCCGACCTCGTAGCTGACCGTGTGCGAGGTCTCGAGCGTGCTGTATAGCATCGTGGCGCCGATGGATCTGCGCAGCAGGGCAGCTTCGAACGCATCCGGGTCAGCCGCCTTCATAGTGCCGAAGTTCGAGAGCTGCAGCATGCCGAGCGGGCCGTCGAGCCGCATCACCTCCGCCGTGAACCACGCGGGCACCGTCGCACCGTCGCCCTCGCCCTCGCCATCGGCGGGCGGCACCCAAAGTCCGCCCGAGAGTCGGCCCAGCCACGCGGCCATCTCCGCATCATCGAGTACTCGTGACATCGCATCCCCCAGCGGGTGCGAGCCGCCTTCTGCGCCCGCCCCAATCCCCGCCCTCACGATAATTCCGCCCGGTGAGGCACAGCAATATATACGTTCGCCCGAGGCTCGGTCCGGCCGCAGGGTCTGCGTCGAACCTCAGCGGAAGGACGCCGCGACCGAGTTGCGGTGATAGTCGAACACGATGCTGGTGCGCGTCGAGGCCACACTGCTCTGCGCCGAGAGGTGCTCGAGCACGAACTCTCGCATCTCGGACGAGTCGGCGACGGCGATGTGCAGCAGGAAGTCGTCGTCTCCACCGAGGAAGAAGACCTGGATCACCTGCGGCAGCGCCCGCACCCGGTCGGCGAACTCGACGATGCTCTCGCGTCGGGCGCTCGGCCGAAGGCTCACGCCGATGATGGCCTGCAGGCCGGCGCCCAGCATCCGCTCGTCGACGCTCGCGTGGAAGCCGCTGATGACTCCCCGCTCGACGAGTGCACGCAGACGGGCGTGCGCGGTCGACGGGGCGACGCCGAGCTGGCCTGCGAGCTCTGCATTGGTCATCCGACCGTCCGCGCTCAGCAGCTGTACGATCCTGGCATCGACCGCATCGAGTGCCGGCGCCCGAAGGGTGTTCGTCTGAGGGGCTTCGGATGACGTCTCCATGCGAATGATTATGCAGGATCTGTGAGGGAAACGAATGTTCTTCAGGCATTCTGTCGATTCGTCGCCGTTTCTGCGATTCTGAGATGCACTCACGCAACCGTCACTTGGAGGATCGATGAAGATCGGCGTGCCGACCGAGGTCAAGAACAACGAGAACCGCACCGCGCTCACCCCCGCGGGCGCCGACCGACTGGTTCACGAGGGCCATCGCGTGCTCGTGCAGTCGGGAGCGGGAGTCGGTTCCGGCATCTCCGACGAGGCGTATCGGATCGCGGGCGCCGAGATCGTCGAGACGGCCGAGGAGACCTGGGGCGAGGCAGACCTCCTCATCAAGGTGAAGGAGCCGATCGCCCAGGAGTACGGCTTCCTGCGTTCCGACCTCACCCTCTTCACCTACCTGCATCTCGCCGCTGACCGGGCGCTGACGACTGCGCTCGTCGACGCGGGAACCACGGCCGTCGCCTATGAGACCGTGCAGCTGCCCGACCGCAGCCTGCCCCTGCTGGTGCCGATGAGCGAGATCGCCGGTCGACTTTCCGTGACGATGGGCTCGTACTCCCTCATGCGATCCGCGGGCGGACGCGGCGTGCTGATGGGCGGCATCGCCGGAACCCCCCGCGCCAAGACCGTCGTGATCGGCGGCGGCGTCGCCGGTGAGCATGCGGCCGCGAACGCGCTCGGCCTCGGATCCAAGGTCACGGTGATCGACATCTCGCTTCCGCGTCTGCGCGAGCTCGAACACCGTTACGGTGGCGCCCTCGAGACCCGCGCGTCGAGCCGATACGACATCGCCGAAGAGCTCGCGACGGCCGATCTGGTGATCGGATCGGTGCTGATCCCCGGTGCCGCTGCGCCGAAGCTCGTCACCGACGAGATGGTCGCCGGGATGAAGCCCGGATCAGTGCTGGTCGACATCGCGATCGACCAGGGCGGATGCTTCGAGGGCTCTCGTCCCACGACGCACGACAACCCCACCTTCGCCGTGCACGACTCGATCTACTACTGCGTCGCGAACATGCCGGGCGCCGTGCCCGAGACGGCCACGCGGGCACTGACCAACGCCACACTCCCCTACGTCTCTGCCATCGCCGGCAAGGGCTGGGAGCGTGCCGCAGCAGACGACGCCGCACTCGCCAAGGGCCTCAACGTCCAGGGCGGGCGCATCACGCTGGATGCCGTGGCGAAGGCCCACGGCCTCACGACCACCTGACTCATACAGGCTCGCAAGGGCCGGGGAGTCACCTCCCCGGCCCCTCACGCGTCAGTGACTCGCTGCTACGGCTGGTCGTCGAAGCGGATGGTGTTGCGGAGCACACCGATCCCCTCGATCTCGGTCGTGACCAGGTCGCCGTCGCGCAGCCACCGCGGCTCCGGCATCCCGAGCGCCACTCCCCCCGGCGTGCCGGTGAGCACGATGTCACCCGGGCGCAGCACCGTGATCTGCGACACGTAGGCCACCAGATCGGCGGCGTCGAACACGAGCTCGGACGTGTCTGCGTCCTGCACCAGCTCACCGTTCACCGCACAGGTGATGCGCAGCCCGCCGCGGGGATCGAGTTCGTCGGCAGTGACCACCCAGGGGCCCACCGGTGTCGTCGCGTCGAACGCCTTGCCCTGCAGCCACTGCAGCGTGCGCTGCTGCCAGTCGCGCATGGAGATGTCGTTCGACACTGCATATCCGAGAATCGCCGCCTGCGCCTGCTCGCGGTCGGCCCGGTGCACTTCGGCGCCCACCACGACGGCGAGTTCTGCCTCCCAGTCGAGCTTGTCGGTGTTGCGCACGAGGATGTCGTCTTCTGCGCCCGTTAGCGTGTCGGCGAATTTGGCGAACAGGGTCGGGAACTCGGGCACCGGTCGACCGGTCTCGACGATGTGGTCGCGATAGTTCAATCCGCAGCAGAACACCTTCGACGGCCGCGGCACAGGGTTCGCGAACTCTCGTGCCTCGACATCGACCCTGGCCGGATGCCGCAGCGCGGCCTCTGCGTGCGCCCGCCAGTTCGGCGCACAGATCAGCTCCTGCGCATCGGACTCGTCGAGCAGCACCCAGCCGGCGGCGTCTCCGACGGCGGCATGCGTGCGGCCCGCTCGCCGCACCGTGGCGAGACGCATCAGCTGTCCTGCGATGCCGCGAGGTGTGCGACGCCCTGGATCTCGATCAGCGCCTCAGGCTGCCACAACCTCGTCACTCCGATCCCCGCCATCGCGGGGTACTCCGTGCCTGCCAGCTCGCGCCAACGCCGGCCGATCTCGCGCCCGTTGCGCTGGTAGTCCTCGACGTCGGTGAGATAGATGGTGACGTCGACAAGATCGCGCGGCTCGCCTCCGGCGGCGGCGAGCGTGGTGAGCACGTTCGAGAACGCCTGGACGAACTGCTCGACGATGCCGCCCTCGACGATGTGCCCCTCGGCATCCATCGCGGTCTGCCCGCCGAGATAGACGAACTCCCCGGCTCGGACGCCGTGGGCGAATCCGCTCGGCTTCACGAGCGAGTCTGGGTTGATGATCTGCCGCGACATGTGCGGTCTCCTTCGTGTCGGTGTCTCTGTCGATCTGCGCGTCGGACGACGCTGGGTCAGTGGGCGAGAGCGTCGAGCGTCGTCGACGCCGGCACCCAGCGGCGGTGACTCGACTCGGCGGCGTCTCTCTGCGGATCCCGCACGAGAGCGAGTCGAGGGCGAACCGCGTCGGTGCGCGATGACGGCGGCTTGCGCGAGCCCGCACGGAACTGCGGCACCCACTCGGCCCCCGCTCCGCGATACTCCTGATCCGCAGCCGCATGCAGGGTCCACTGGGGGTCCCACAGGTGGGTGCGCCCGAGAGCGACGAGGTCGGCGCGCCCCGCCAGCAGGATCGAGTTGACGTCATCGTGACTCGAGATGGCGCCGACCGCGATCACGCTGACCCCGGCTGCGGCCGCCACCCGATTGCGGATCGCGTCGGCGAAGGGGGTCTGGTAACTGCGGCCGAACCCTGGACGCTCGTGCTTCGCGATCTGCCCTGAGGACACGTCGATCGCCGCAGCACCGTGCGCGATGAATGCGCGGGCGATCTCGACGGCGTCGTCGACCGTGTTGCCTCCATCGACCCAGTCCTCGGCAGACAGGCGAACGGTGAGCGGCCGCTCCTCAGGCCATGCGGCGCGCATCGCGTCGAACACCTCGAGCGGGTACCGCAGTCGGTTCTCGAGCGACCCGCCGTACTCGTCGGTGCGCTGGTTCGAAACCGGCGACAGGAACGACGAGATGAGGTAGCCGTGAGCGGCGTGCAGCTCGGCGAGATCGAATCCCGCGTCGATGGCACGACGGGTCGCCGCCACGAAATCTTCGCGGATCGCCGTCATCGTCGCTCGATCGATCTCTCGGGGCACCTGGTTCTCCGCCGCATAGGGCAGTGCAGACGGTGCGACCGTGTTCCAGTTGCCCTGCTCGAGCGGCAGGTCGATGCCCTCCCACATCCGCCGGGTGGAGCCCTTGCGCCCCGAATGCCCGATCTGCACGCCGATCCTGGCGGTCGACTGGCCGTGCACGTAGTCGACGATGCGCTTCCACGCCCCCGTCTGCTCGTCGGTGTAGAGCCCCGCGCACCCCGGAGTGATCCGCCCTTCGGGCGACACGCACACCATCTCGGTCATGATGAGTCCGGCACCACCCATGGCCTTGGAGCCGAGGTGCACCAGGTGGAAGTCGCCCGGAACCCCCTCGACCGACGAGTACATGTCCATCGGCGACACGACGATGCGGTTCTTCAACTCGAGACGACCGATGCGATGCGGTCTGAACATCGCCGGCTCGGTGTCGTCGCGGCGCGGGAGCGGTGCCCCTCGAACGATCTCCGCTGCGAACTCGGGGTCGCGCATCGCCAGGTTCTCAAGCGTGATCCGGCGACTGCGGGTCAGCAGGTTGAACGCGAACTGCAGGGGTTCCTGATCGGCGTACTGACCGATCCGCTCGAACCAT
Source organism: Microbacterium sp. WCS2018Hpa-9 (assembly GCF_031843745.1). Taxonomy (NCBI): domain Bacteria; kingdom Bacillati; phylum Actinomycetota; class Actinomycetes; order Micrococcales; family Microbacteriaceae; genus Microbacterium; species Microbacterium sp. WCS2018Hpa-9. The sequence goes on along the minus strand of NZ_JAVTIY010000006.1, from coordinate 23,368 downwards.
TCCAGCGAAGCCTGCGCCGCGCGCTGCGTCGACGCGACGACGGGGCGACGCTCCGCCTCATAGGCGTCGAGCGCCTCGTCGAGCGACGCGTGCTCGTGCAGGCATGCGGCGAGCGCGAGGGCGTCTTCCATGGCGAGCTTCGTGCCGGAACCGATCGAGAAATGCGCGGTGTGCGCCGCATCGCCGAGGATCACGAGGTTCTCGTGGTGCCAGTGATCGTTGCGCACCGTGGTGAAGTTCAGCCACTTGGAGTTGTTCGTCAGCACCTCGTGGCCGTCGAGCACGTCGGCGAAGAACTCGCGGATCTTCGCGACCGAACGCTCGTCGCTGACGCCGGGAGGGAAGACCTCGTCCTTGGTCGCGTCCAGGCCGGCGGCCCTCCACACGTCCTCGTGCATCTCGATGAGGAAGGTGCTTCTCGCATCGGAGTACGGGTAGCCGTGCAGCTGCATCACGCCGTGCGGGGTGTGCAACACCGCAAAGGTGAAGGCCTCGAACACCCGGTCGGTGCCGAGCCACATGTACTTCGAGGCGCGACGATCGAGATCGGGCCCGAACCGGTCTGCGAACTGCCCCCGCACGAACGAGTTGATGCCGTCGGCACCGAGGACGAGGTCGTACTGCTCCATGAGCTCGGCCGCATCCGGCGCGGGCGTGCGGAAGAGGATCGTCACTCCGAGCTCGAGGCAGCGCTGCTGCAGCAGCTGCAGCAGCTCTTTGCGCCCCATCGCCGCGAAGCCCTGACCGCCGATGGTGTGGGTCTCGCCGCCGAAGACGACGTCGATGTCGGTCCAGCGCGCGAACTGCTCGCCCATGCGCTGCGCGATCACCGGGTCGGCGTTCTCGATCCCGCCGAGGGTCTCATCGCTGAACACGACCCCGAACCCGAACGTGTCGTCGGGCGCGTTGCGCTCCCACACCGTGATCTCGTGGGTGGGATCGAGCTGCTTCATGAGAGCGGCGAAGTAGAGCCCGGCGGGGCCTCCGCCGATGACGGCTGCACGCATGTCAGGCTCCTCGGGTTTCGGTGACGGCGACATCGGCCGTGGCGGCCGCTTGTTCGCGAAGGATGAAGTGCTGCACCTTGCCGCTGGGATTGCGGGGCAGCTCGGTCAGGTAGTCGACGCGACGTGGGCACTTGTAGACGGCCAGTCGGGATTTGACGTGATCGAGGATGCTCGTCGTCAGGTCATCGGACGGCGAGACGCCGTCGCGGGGGACGACGAACGCGGCGACGATCATGCCGCGCTCGGGGTCGAGGCAGCCGACGACGGCGCACTCGAGCACATCCGGGTGGCCGAGCACGACCTCTTCGACCTCGGGAGCCCCGACGTTGTACCCGGCCGTCACGATCATCGAGTCGTTGCGGGCCTGGAAGGTGAAGTAGCCGTCCTCGTCGCGCACGAACGTGTCGCCGGTGATGTTCCACCCGTCGTGCACGTAGACACTCTGACGCTCGTCGTCGAGGTAGCGGCATCCGGTCGGCCCGATCACGCCCAGGCGCCCTGGCTCACCGACCCCGAGCTCGCGCCCGTCGTCGTCGAGGATCGCTGCGCGATACCCGGGCACGGCCCGCCCCGTCGTGCCAGGACGGATGTCGTCTCCGGATGCCGAGATGAACACGTGCAGCATCTCGGTCGCGCCGATGCCGTTGACCAGTCGGAGTCCGCTGGCGGCCTCCACCGCGTCGAAGGTCGAGATCGTGAGGTGCTCGCCGGCCGCGACGGCGATGCGCAGACGGCGCAGCTCACCGGCCAGTCCTTCCTTGATCACGCTTCGGTAGCCGGTCGGAGCCGTATAGAGCACCGTGATGCCGAGCGGCTCGATGAGCTTGGCGAGTTCGACCGGGGTCGCGCGCTCGACGAGAACCATCGCGCCACCCGTGCGCAGGGGGAACACGACGTTGCCGCCGAGACCGAACGTGAAGGCGAGCGGCGCCGTGCTCGCGCTCACGTCGTCGGATGTGAGGTGCAGCACGTGGTGAGCGAAGGTGTCGGCGTTGGCGAGGATGTCACGGTGGAAGTGCATCGTGATCTTCGGCACGCCGGTGGTGCCGCTGGTGGCTCCGAGGAGCGCGACATCGTCGGCCGCGGTGTCGACCGCCGCGAACTCGCCGCTCTTCGCCTCACAGGCACGGATCAGTGCGTCGTCGTCGCCCCCGGAGACGAGCACGGCGGGCGCGACGGCCAGCTCACCGAACGCGGCCTCGGCGTCGCTCATACCCCGGTGATCCACCACCGCGACGGCGGGCCGCACCCGCTCGGCGATCGGGCGCAGCTCTCTCGCACGCCACGCCACCATCGTCGTGACGACGACCATTCCCGCCTTGAGCGCCCCGAGCCAGCAGACGACGGTCCAGGGGCCGTTGAGCATGCGCAGGAGCACCCTGTTGCCCGGAACGAGGCCGAGGTCTTCGGTGAGGACCTGAGCGAACTGGTCGACGCGTCTGCGCAGTTCGCGATAGCTCCACGAGGTGCCGTCGGCGAGCAGGATCGCCGGGCGGTCGGCGCCGAAGCTGTCGATGGTGCGGTCGAGGAGCTCGACCGCGGCGTTCAGCCTCTCGGGGTACTGGACATCGGGGATCGTGAACTCGAGCGTCGGCCACAGGTGGGCCGGCGGGAGGGAATCGCGCGTGAACGTGTCGACATGCGCAGAGGGGGAAAGCGTCATTGCTGGTCCCTTCGGACTGAAGTGGAGGTGTGGTCAGAGCGGACGACCCGGGCGGATCATCCCCTCCTGCGCGACGGTGGCGACGAGCCGCCCGTCGCGGGTGTAGAACCGGCCGAGGCCGAGGCCGCGGCCGTCGGAGATCGCCGCGCTCTCCTGCGCGTAGAGCAGCCATTCGTCGGCACGAGCGGCTGTGTGGAACCACATCGCGTGATCGAGACTGGCGGTCACCAGCCCCTCGGTTCGCCACGGGAGCCCGAGCACACGCAGCACCGGCTCGAGGATCGTGTAGTCGCAGACGTAGGCGATCGCCAGCTGGTGGGTGCGCGGGTGGTCGTCGAGCCGATCGAAGGCGCGCACCCAGACCGCTTGATGCGCCGTGCGCTCTCCCTCGATCTCGATGTAGACGCTGCCGGGCACGTGGCGCATGTCGAAGCTGCGGCCGTGCGACCAGTACTCGACGTCCGCGCCGTCGACGCCCGAGAGGACCTCGGCTGACGAGAGCAGCAGCTCGGGCATCGGCACCTCCGGCATCGGCGGAGCGTGCTCGGGGAAAGCCTCGGACACATGGAACGACGCGGTCGCCATGAATGCCAGCTTTCCGTGCTGGTGCCCGCGCACGTGCCGCGTCGAGAACCCCCGGCCGTCGCGGATCATCTCGACCTCGTAGTGCACGGGCTCCGCCACATCGACGCCCCGCAGGAACGTGCTGTGCACCGAGTGAAGGGACCGGTCGTCACCCACCGTGCGAAGAGCCGCCGCCACGCTCTGGGCGACCAGGTCTCCGCCATAGGCCTTGGGCCACGGCACCGGCTGCGGCTGGGCCTCGAACGCCCGGTCGGCTCGCGTCGTCGTCACCTCGGTCAGGGCGATCGCGCGATGGAACGCAGCAGAGGTGCTCATACGCGACGGAAGCCCTCGAGCGTCGAGTCATCGACGTCGTCGAGGTTCACCACGATGTTGTCGGGAGTGCGAGTCGTCAGCCAGACGAGCTCATCCGTCACCGACATGTTCGCCTCGACGTGAGGCATGAACGGAGGCACGAAGACCCAGTCGCCGGCGGTCATGTCGAGGTATTCGCGGTATCCCTCTCCGAAGTAGATCCGGCCGGCGCCACGGAGCACGTATCCGCCGGTCTCGGCCTCGCCGTGGTGGTGCGGGAGCGACCGGTAGCCGGGATCGTTCGACACCTGGCCGAACCAGATCTTCGTGGCCTCGGTGTGCTGGGGTCCGACGCCTGAGACGCGGACGCACCCACCCGATGACATCGTCTGGGTGTCTTCTTCTCCGCTGCGGGTCACCTGCGGGACTCTGTCCCAGCGCAGTTCGTGCTCGGTCATGAAAGCTCCTTCACTCCGTGTCGAAGAAGTGTCACACATGTGACGACCGTCACGCAAGTGCGATACCGATATGCAGTGTCAGCTCATCACGGATGTCACGAAGCGCTCGGCCGACGGCTCGAGGCTCGCGTGGAGCTCGGCGAAGACGCGGGCCGCCTCGACTCCGATCCACCCGTCCGGGAGCAGCCCGAGCGGCAGCCCCGGATCCAGGTAGACCAGACGACGCCACTGCGTGATGGCGCGCACGTGGGCCGCAAACGCGAGTCGCTCGTCGGTCTCGCCGATCACAGCTCCGAACGACTCGACGAACCCGCGATAGAGCGGTTCCATGGCCTCGAGATCCCACCACTCGCGCACCGCCTCGTCGAGCGGATCCGACGACACCCGCGAGCCGAGGAACAGCTCGACGTAGCCGTCGAGCCCGGCACCCTGCAGCGCCGTCCCGGTCTCTTCCGCGATCAGGCCGGGAGCGATCCAGAGCCCTCCGCTGACCTGCCCGAAGCCCAGCCGCTGCAGGAGCTTGCGCAGCTGATGGCGCAGGGGCCGCTCGCTCTCGGGAATGCTGAAGGAGGCGAGCAGCCACGGGTCAGCAGTCTCGGCTCTGCGCGATTCGAAGATGCGACGATCGCCGGCCGCGAAGACGCCCTCCAGCGACGACGACAGCCGGTAGGCGCCTCCCCCCTCGCTCACGAGGATCCCGCGCTGCTTCAGCCTCGAGACCGAGGAGCGCACGACACCGGGGTCGATGCCCAGCGCGGACATCATCTCGATGAGGGCCGCGATGCGGATCTCACCCCCGTGCGCACGGACATAGCGACCGAAGACCGTCACGATGAGGTGCTGCGGCCGGACTCCGGCCTCAGGCGTCAGCTCGTCAGCATCCATCGGCATCCCGTCCGCACTCATGAGCATTCAGCGTAGCGGCCGCGCCGCCACGCGCTGCCCCGCCGCTCACGCCGGGGCGACGCCGACGGCGTGCTCGAACACGAGCTGCGTCTGCGATTGGCCGAGGTCCGGGTGCGCGCCGATGTTGACCCTGATGAACTCGCGCAGGGCGGGCACGTCGGCCACAGCGACGTGGATCACGAGGTCGCGGTCACCGCCGAGGAGGAAGACCTGCTGCACCCCGGGCAGCGCTCGCATGAGCGGCACGAGATCGGTGACCTGACTGCGGGCGTGGTCGAGCACCGCGACCGACACCAGGGCGCTGATCGCCGCCCCCGCCGCCTGCGGGTCGACGACCGCGCGGTAGCCGCGGATCACCCCGGCGTCCTCGAGCAGTCGCACACGGCCATGGCACGTCGACGGCGCGAGTCCGACACGGGCCGCCAGCTCCTTGTTCGACAGCCGCCCGTCGCGAGACAGCTCGTGCAGGATCCGCCGGTCCCCATCCGTCAATGCCAACATCATCGTCCCCCCCCTCGGTCGAGCCCCAGCTCGAACAGGATTCAAGAATTCGGAAACATCTCGAATCATCTTCATGACTGTGCCATCGAGGTCGAATCCTTGCAAGACTCTCGTCGCGCTCGAGTCCGAAGAAGGCCACTGCGGCGCTCCTCACCGAAAGCAACGACGCTGGAAGGACAGCCATGGCTGAATTCTCCGATATCCAGACCCGAGAGATCGGTCTGCAGAAAGCCCTGACGGCGCGGCAGCTCGGCATGATCGCGCTCGGCGGCGCGATCGGCACCGGCCTGTTCCTCGGCAGCCGGTTCGCGATCGGCTTCGCTGGTCCTAGCGTCGTGCTGAGCTATCTCATCGGCGGCATGATCGCTCTGCTGCTGATGGCGGCGCTCGCCGAGATGACCGTGCAGCATCCGACTTCCGGGTCGTTCGGAGCGTATGCCGAGCACTACATCGGGCCGCTCGCCGGGTTCCTGGTGCGGTACATGTACTGGGGATGCATCGTGCTCGCCGTCGGCACCGAGGTCACAGCAGTCGGCGAGTACATGCAGCTGTGGTTCCCCGGCATCCCGCCGTGGATCTGGGTCATCCTGTTCGGCGGAGCGCTGATCCTCGTCAACGCGATGAACGTCAAGAGCTTCGGAACCCTCGAGTACTGGTTCTCGGCGATCAAGGTCTTCGCGATCATCGCGTTCATCGTGGTCGCGGGCTGGCTGGTCTTCTTCTCGGGCGACCAGAAGCGTGGAGTGCACAACTGGGCGGCAGAAGGCGGCTTCATGCCGAACGGCCTGAGCGGCATGTGGTTCGCCGTGATCGTCTCTATCTTCAGCTACCTCAGCATCGAGATGATCGCGGTCGCCGCCGGCGAGGCCGCAGAACCAGAGAAGGCCGTGAAGAAGGCGTTCAAGGTCACCGCCTTCCGACTGCTCATCTTCTACATCCTCACGCTCTCGCTGATCGTCTCCATCGCGCCGGTCTCCGAGATCCTCTCCGGATCGAGCCCGTTCGTCACTGTCATGCAGGTCATCGGCATCCCCTTCGCGGACTCCGTGCTGAACTTCGTCGTGATCATCGCCGCGCTGTCGGCCATGAACAGCCAGCTCTATATCTCGACGCGCATGATGTTCTCGCTGTCGCGTGCCGGCGAGGCACCGCGGATGTTCGGCAAGGTCGGCAGGAACGGCGCTCCTCTGAACGCCCTGCTGCTCTCGACCGGTGGCATCGCGGTCGCCACCGTGATCTACGTGCTCAACCCGGCCGATGCCTTCGCGATCATGTTCGCGATCTCGATGTTCGGCGCGCTGTTCACGTGGTTCATGATCTTCGTGACCCACGTCGCGTTCCGCCGCCGCCTGGCCGCGCGCGGCGAGAAGCCGAAGTACTCCGTGTGGGGCTCGCGGCCGGGCGCGATCATCGGGGCCGTGCTGATGCTGGCGATCGCCGCCTCGACCGCGCTCACCGACGAGTTCCGCTCGACGCTTCCCTTCGGCATCCCGTGCCTCGCGGCCGCGATCGGCGCGTTCTTCCTCGTGCAGCGGCGGCGACGACGGGCACAAGACGCTGCATCCGTCGAGTCCGCGGCGAGCGCTGGAAAGAACCACGATTCTTGATGGCACCCGACCCGTCATCGACCCGCCCCACCCGAGTACGCTCGTAGTCGTGACCGAACGCGCTCCTCTCTCTCGCAAGCTGTCCGCCATCGCCGAGTCCGCGACCCTCAAGGTCGATGCCAAAGCGAAGGCCCTCAAGGCCGAAGGCAAGCCCGTCATCTCGTATGCCGCCGGCGAGCCCGACTTCGCGACGCCGCAGTTCATCGTCGACGCAGCGGCTGAGGCTCTCGCCGACCCGGCGAGCTACCGCTACACCCCCGCCCCGGGCCTTCCGGCACTGCGCGAGGCCATCGCCGCGAAGACGCTGCGCGACTCGGGACTCGAGGTCTCGCCGAGCCAGGTCATCGTGACCAACGGCGGCAAGCAGTCGGTCTACCAGGCGTTCCAGGCCGTGGTGAACCCGGGCGACGAGGTGCTGCTGCCCGCTCCGTACTGGACCACCTACCCCGAGGCGATCCGCCTCGCCGACGGCACCCCGGTCGAGGTGTTCGCGGGCGCCGCCCAGGAGTACAAGGTCACGGTCGAGCAGCTCGAGGCCGCCCGCACCGAGCGCACGACCGCGCTCGTGTTCGTCTCCCCCTCGAACCCCACAGGCTCTGTGTACACGGCCGAGGAGACCAAGGCCATCGGCGAGTGGGCGCTCGAGCACGGCATCTGGATCATCTCGGACGAGATCTACCAGAACCTCACCTACGAGGGCGTCACGGCGACCTCGATCGTCGAGGCCGTGCCCGAGGTGGCCGGCCAGACGATCCTCGTCAACGGCGTCGCGAAGACCTATGCGATGACCGGCTGGCGCGTGGGCTGGATGGTCGGACCCGCCGATGCCATCAAGATCGCCGGCAACCTGCAGTCGCACCTGTCGAGCAACGTGAACAACGTCGCCCAGAAGGCAGCGATCGCCGCTCTCAACGGCCCGCAGACCGAGGCCGAGCAGTTCCGCGAGGCATTCGACCGCCGCCGCCGCCTGATCGTGTCGGAGCTGTCGAAGATCGACGGCCTCGTGGTGCCGAACCCGCTCGGCGCGTTCTACGTCTACCCCGACGTGCAGGGTCTGCTCGGCCGCACCTGGGGCGGCGTCACGCCGACCACGTCGCTCGAGCTCGCGGACTTCATCCTCGAGAAGGCCGAGGTCGCGGTGGTTCCCGGCGAGGCCTTCGGTCCCTCCGGCTACATCCGCATGTCGTACGCGCTCGGCGACGACCAGCTTCTCGAGGGCGTTCAGCGCCTGCAGCGCCTGTTCGCCTGAGTCGCCGGCAGACCCGGTCGCAACGCGAGACCCCCTCGGATCCACATGGATACGAGGGGGTCTCGGCGTTCGACTGCTCGGCGAACAGAGCCGACGACGCGCTCACGCCTCGTCGTGGAATCCGATCAGCCAGCGGATGCCGTAGCGATCGATGACCGTACCGTCGTAGTCGCCCCAGGGACGCTTCTGCATGGCGTCGATCACGCGACCGTCCTCAGCGAGCTGGTCGTACCAGCTGGTCAGAGTCGAGGCATCCGCGGTGCCCAGCAGCGACAGGAACATCCCGCTCATCTGCACGGCATCGTCGTCGGCTCCTGCATCCGCACCCGCGAGCTCGACCGGCCCCGCGAGCTGTCCGTGAGCGATCGCATCTGACGGCCCGTCGTGGCGTCCGGCGGAGGCGTAGTCGAGAAGCTGGAGCTCCCCTCCGAAGACCGCGCGGTAGTGCTCGAGTGCTTCGGCTGCGTTCCCGGGAAACAGCAGGTAGGGGATCAGTCCGCTCATGCCGCGAGTGTACGGCGAACGGGCGACGTTGTCAGTCGGGCACGGTGCCGCGACGGGCTTGACGAGCTACAGTTCGACGCCGAGCAGCACGGGCTCCGGCTGCAGCACGAGCCCGAACTCGGAGTGCACGCGGCTCTGGATGAAGCGCGCGAGCTCAGACACCTCGGCGGCCGTCGCGCCGCCACGGTTCGTGAGGGCGAGAGCGTGCTTGGTCGAGACGGACGCGCGCGATCGGGGCAGCTTGAAGCCCTTGCGGATTCCGGCCTGCTCGATCAGCCAGGCGGCGCTCACCTTCACGTCGGGCGCCTCCGGCTTCGCGGCGGGCACATAGCCTTCGTACGAGGCGAGCGGGATCACGGTGACGGTGTCGAGATCGGGGGTCACCGGCCAGCGCGGGCACTCGGGTGGCAGGGCGCGGGCGACGACCTCGGGCACGATCGCATTCTGGAAGAACGAGCCGACGCCATGTGTGTCAGGGTCGTTCTCGTCGAGCAGCATCCCCTTCGAGGCGCGGGTGGCGAGGATCCGCTCCCGCACCCAGGTGAGCGGCACAGGGGCGTCCGAATCGAGGCCCAGTGCCCTGCGCAGCTGCTCCCCGCGGACGACGCGCTCTTCGGCGACGAGAAGATCGACCGTGACCGACAGGATGACGGCTCGGCGCTGCGGCACGCTGCCGTAGTGGTGCTTGAGCACAGAGGTCCGGAACCCGAGCCCGAGCTCGGATGCCGGGACGACCGACACCTCGCCTGTCGCCTCGTCGATCAGCTCGACCTCGACCAGGGTCTCTTGGATCTCCTGACCGTATGCACCGATGTTCTGCACCGGCGAGGCGCCGACGGTGCCGGGGATGCCACTCATCGCCTCGAGTCCGGCATAACCGTGCTCGACGGCGTAGGCGACGAGATCGTCCCAGCCGTGTCCTGCCTGCGCGCGAAGCCGGATGCGTCCGGCGTGCGGCGACGGAAGCTCTTCGATGCCACGGGTGAGGATGCGGATAACGGTTCCCTCGAACGAGTCGTCACCGATGAACAGGTTGGAGCCGCCGCCGAGGACGAACCACTCGTCGCCGCGCGACCAGACGTCGGTCAGCGCGTCGATCAGCTCAGCGGTGGTCGACGCCTCGAGCATCCGCTCGGGCGCCCCGCCCGTTCGGAGGGTCGTCAGGGTCGCCAGCCTGAGCGGCTCGACCTCGTGCACCACGCCGTCGCCCATCAGGCGGCGACGCGCAGCTGCGCCTTGACGAGCACGGTCGTCTCGCCGAACGTGACCTTGAGGTCGATGCGCGTCGATTCCTCGTCGACGGCGCCGACGGTGGCGACGACGTGAAGGTCGGCTCCGTCTGCGGGGTCGACCACGACCGGCTTGGTGAATCGCACGCCGTAGTCGAGGATTCGCGTGCCCGGCTCGAGAGCCGCGACGACCACCGACGAGGCGATGCCCATCGTGAGCATGCCGTGCGCGAGGACGCCGGGCAGACCCACCTCGGCGGCGATGTCGTCACGGTAGTGGATCGGGTTGAAGTCGCCCGATGCTCCTGCATACCGCACGAGCGACTCGCGGGTGATGTGCACTGTGCGCTCTGCGACGACGTCTCCGACAGCGAACGGCATCACTCTGCTCCTTCTTCGGCGCCGACCAGCAGCACGCTGGTGGCGGTGACGACGTGCTCGCCGGCGGCATCCGTGATCTCTGCCGCGCTGGTGATCATGGCGTTGCCGCCCATCATGCGGATGGCGGTCACGCGCAGCCGGCCCGTGAGCTCGTCGCCCGCGACGATCGGCCGGGAGTAGGCGAACTTCTGCTCGGCGTGGATCGTGCGTGCCAGCACGATGCCCGAGTCGGGTTCGGCGAGCAGTTGCTGCAGCGTGAGGTCTTGAATGACCATCGCGAAGGTCGGCGGCGCCACGACATCGGCGAAACCGGCCGCACGCGCAGCCTCGACGTCGGTGTGCTGCGGAGCGTCGGCGAAGACCGCGCGCGCGAACTCGCGCACCTTCTCGCGGCCGACGAGGTAGGGGGACGTCGGCGGGAACTCCCGGCCGACCAGATCTTGGTTCACTGCCACCCCTCGATCCTACTTTCTCGGTCGTGGGGATCGGTGCCCGACGGCCGGATCAAAGACCGCTCAGTCCCTGTTCTTCCGACCCTTGATCGCCTTCATCGCCATCTGCACCGCGATGACCACCAGGTATGCCGCGAACAGCATGTTCCCCACCTGCGGGTCGATCAGCGTGGCCAGCCATGCGCCGAGCGCGGTGGTCGTGCAGGCGGACACTCCGACGAACGCCGCGGCGACGAGATCGACGTTGCGATTGCGCAGGTTGCCGATCGTGCCCGAGATCGCGGTGGGGATCATCATGAGCAGCGATGTGCCCTTGGCGACGAGGTCGCTCGTGCCGAATGCGAGCATCAGGATCGGCACGACGATCACGCCGCCGCCCACCCCGATGAGCCCTGCCAGGATGCCGGTGGCGACACCGACCACCACGAGGGCGAGACCGTTGAGCAGCTGCAGCTCGAACTCCGCGTCGCGTGACGGGACCACCAGGAACAGGCTCACGATGACGACAACGAGGAAGCCGACGAAGAACCAGCGCAGCACCGTCTGCGAGATCTTCGGCAGCATCCGGGTGCCGATCTGCGCGCCGACCACCGAGCCCGCTGCGAGGATCAGCGCGGGGATCCAGGCGACCGATCCGTTGATCGCGTACGAGATGACCCCGACCGTGGCGGTCGGGACGATCGCCGCGAGCGACGTGCCGGCGCCGAGCCGCTGGTTGAAGTGCAGGAAGAGCACGAGCAGCGGGACGATCACCGTGCCGCCGCCGACGCCGAAGAGGCCGGAGAGGAGGCCTGCGACCAGGCCGATGCCGATGAATGCCGTGTAGGCGCGAGGCCCTCTGCTCAGGGTCTCTGCATCAGTCACCGGATCAGCCTACCCGCAGGCTCCCTCCCCTTTCGCGCCGCGCTGCGGGGGCCGCGCATCCTGACCCTCCCGCGCGAAGGAGACCCTGGGACCCGGTCTCCTCCTGTGCGACACTGGATCGCATCAGACGGCGTCGTCGATGACCCGGATCGAAGGAGATCTCATGGTGCGCAGTTCCTATCCCGATGTCGAGATCCCGAAGGTCTCGATCCACGACTTCCTGTTCGGTGATGTCGAGGACGACCGTCTCGATGCGGTCGCGATAGTCGACGGCGTCAGCGGTGCGACCACGACCTATCGCCAGCTGATCGCGCAGATCGACCTGTTCGCCGGCGCTCTTGCCGCGCGCGGGGTGGGCGTCGGGACGAAGGTGGGCGTGCTGTGCCCCAACATCCCCGCCTTCGCGACGGTCTTCCACGGCATCCTCCGCGCCGGGGCGACGGCCACCACGATCAACTCCCTCTACACACCCGATGAGATCGCGAATCAGCTGACGGATGCCGAGGCGACATTGCTCATCACCGTCTCGCCGCTGCTTGCCGGGGCGAAAGCGGCGGCCGCCGCGGTGGGCTTAGACGACGACCACGTGATCGTCCTCGACGGCGCCGACGGGCATCCGTCGCTGCCCGCCCTGCTCGGCGAGGGCCGCACCGCCCCCGAGGTGAGCTTCGACCCGGCGACACATCTCGCAGTGCTCCCCTACTCCTCGGGCACCACCGGTCGACCCAAGGGCGTCATGCTGACGCACCGCAACCTGATCGCCAATGTCAGCCAGTGCCGCTCCACGATCTCGCTCGGCGACGACGACCGCGTGCTCGCCGTCCTGCCCTTCTTCCACATCTACGGCATGACGGTGCTGCTGAACTTCGCGCTGCGCCAGCGAGCGGCGCTGGTCACGATGCCCAGGTTCGATCTCACGGACTTCCTCCGCGTCGTCCAGGAGCACCGCACCAGCTGGGTCTTCATCGCGCCACCGATCGCCGTCGCCCTCGCGAAGCATCCGCTCATCGACCAGTACGACACCTCGGCGATCAAGGTCATCTTCTCAGGGGCCGCTCCCCTCGACGGCGGCCTGGCGACTGCAGTCGCCGATCGCCTCGGATGCACCGTCTGTCAGGGCTACGGCATGACCGAGACGAGTCCCGTGACCCATGCGATCCCCTACGACCGACCCGACATCGACCGCTCGTCGGTCGGCATGCTGCTCGCCAACACCGAGGCGCGGCTCGTCGCCGAAGACGGCACCGACGTCGATGCGCCGAATGAGGGCGCCAGCGAACCGGGTGAGCTGCTGATCCGCGGCCCCCAGGTGATGGCCGGCTACCTGAACAGGCCCGACGCCACAGCCGAGATGCTCGACGCCGACGGCTGGCTGCACACCGGCGACGTCGCGACCGTGACGCGCGACGGCATCTTCCGCATCGTCGACCGGCTCAAGGAGCTCATCAAGTACAAGGGCTACCAGGTCGCACCGGCAGTGCTCGAGGCGGTGCTGCTCGAGCATCCGTCCATCGCCGATGCGGCTGTCATCGGGGTGCCGGATGCCGATGGACAAGAGGTCCCGAAGGCGTTCGTGGTGGTGCAGCAGGGTGCGGAGCTCGACGCGGATGCCGTGATGGCACACGTCGCCGCGCACGTCGCACCTCACGAGAAGGTACGACAGGTCGAGTTCATCGACGCGATTCCGAAGTCGGCATCCGGAAAGATCCTGCGCAAGGATCTGCGTACTCGCTGATTCCAGCGCCCCGGAAACGAAGAAGCCCGCCGTCACTTTCGGGGCGGCGGGCTTCTTCGAACGAGCGAGGTGCTTACTCGGACTTCTTCTCGACAGCGTCCTCGGCGGCAGCCTCGGCTGCCTCTCCCTCGGCCGGCGACTCGGCGCCGGCGTCGGTGGCCTCGTCAACGGGAGCCTCCTCAGCGGGAGCCTCCTCGACGACCTCGGCGGGCTTCTCAGCCTTGGCAGCCTTCTTGGTGGACTTCGCCTTGGGGGTGACGGGCTCGAGAACGAGCTCGATCACTGCCATGGGGGCGTTGTCACCCTTGCGGTTGCCGACCTTCGTGATGCGGGTGTAGCCACCCTCACGGTCTGCGACGAGCGGAGCGATCTCGGTGAAGAGCACGTGTCCGGCGTCCTTGTTGGAGCGCAGCACGGTCATCGCACGACGACGCGCGTTCAGGTCGCCGCGCTTGCCGAGCGTGATGAGACGCTCTGCGAGCGGACGCAGGCGCTTGGCCTTGGTCTCGGTCGTCTTGATCGACTTGTGGATGAAGAGCTGTGCCGCCATGTTGGCAAGCAGCAGACGCTCGTGTGCGGGGCCGCCTCCGAGGCGGGGACCCTTAGTGGGCTTGGGCATAATCGTCTAACTCCTGGTCAGAAAGGTCGGGTTTCAGAAGGACTCGTCTTCGCTGCCGCCGTAGAAGTGGGCGCCGTCGAAACCGGGCACCGAATCCTTGAGCGACAGACCGAGCGAGATGAGCTTGTCGCGCACCTCGTCGACCGACTTCTGGCCGAAATTGCGGATGTTCATGAGCTGCGTCTCCGACAGGGCGACGAGCTCGGAAACAGTGTTGATGCCCTCACGCTTCAGGCAGTTGTACGAGCGGACCGAGAGGTCGAGGTCCTCGATCGGCATCGACAGTTCGCTGGAGTTCACTGCCTCCACCGGTGCCGGGCCGATCTCGATGCCCTCAGCCTCGACGTTCAGCTCGCGAGCGAGACCGAACAGCTCGGTGAGCGTCTTCGCAGCCGAAGCGACAGCGTCGCGGGGGCTGATGGCGGACTTGGTCTCGACGTCGAGGACGAGCTTGTCGAAGTCGGTGCGCTCACCCGCACGGGTGGCGTCGACGCGGTAGCTGACCTTGAGCACCGGCGAGTAGATCGAGTCGATCGGGATCTGACCGGCCTCGGCGTACTCGTTACGGTTCTGCGTCGCCGAGACGTAGCCACGGCCACGCTCGATCGTGAGCTCGAGCTCGAACTTCGCGGTCTCGTTGAGCGTCGCGATGACGAGCTCGGGGTTCTGGACCTCGACACCGGCCGGAGCCGAGATGTCAGCGGCGGTCACTTCGCCCGAACCGGTCTTGCGCAGGTAAGCGGTGATGGGCTCGTCGCGCTCCGACGAGACCACGAGCTGCTTGATGTTGAGGATGATCTCGGTGACATCCTCCTTCACGCCGGGGATGGTGCTGAACTCGTGCAGCACGCCGTCGATGCGAACGCTGGTGACCGCGGCGCCGGGGATCGACGACAGCAGGCTGCGACGAAGCGCATTGCCGATCGTGTATCCGAAGCCGGGCTCCAGAGGCTCGATGATGAACCGGCTACGGTTCTCGACGATCTTTTCCTCGGTCAGTGTGGGACGCTGTGCAATAAGCACTCTGTGTTCCTTTCGATCACATGCCCGCTATATGACATGTGGTGGGGTGAGGTTTTGAGTTTTGGGAGTCGATGCCCGCGCTGGCGGGCGTCGAGCCGCTCGGCCCCGAAGGACCGAGCGGCTCAACCAGCCGGATCAGACGCGGCGGCGCTTCGGCGGGCGGCAACCGTTGTGCGCCTGCGGGGTGACGTCCTGGATCGAGCCGACCTCGAGGCCGGCGGCCGTCAGCGAACGGATCGCGGTCTCGCGACCCGAGCCCGGTCCCTTGACGAAGACGTCGACCTTCTTGACGCCGTGCTCCTGCGCCTGACGGGCAGCCGACTCGGCGGCCAGGCCAGCGGCGTAGGGGGTCGACTTGCGCGAGCCCTTGAAGCCCACGCCACCCGACGATGCCCAGCTGATGACAGCGCCGGACGGGTCGGTGATCGAAACGATGGTGTTGTTGAACGTCGACTTGATGTGGGCATGGCCCAGCGCGATGTTCTTCTTTTCCTTGCGGCGCGGCTTGCGCGCGGCGGCCTTGGGTGCAGCCATGAAAGTGTTCTCCTAGTCCCTGGGGGCCGCGCTTAGCGGGCCTTCTTCTTGCCTGCGACGGTGCGCTTCGGGCCCTTGCGGGTACGGGCGTTGGTCTTGGTGCGCTGACCACGGACCGGGAGGCCACGACGGTGGCGGACGCCCTCGTAGGAGCCGATCTCGACCTTGCGGCGGATGTCTGCGGCGACCTCGCGGCGCAGGTCACCCTCCACCTTGTAGTTGCCTTCGATGTAGTCGCGGAGGGTGATCAGCTGGTCATCGCTGAGGTCCTTCACGCGGATGCTCTCGTCGATCTCTGTAGCCTTGAGGATCTCGACCGAGCGGGTACGGCCGACGCCGTAGATGTAGGTAAGGGCGATCACCACGCGCTTATCGCGCGGGATGTCAACGCCGGCAAGACGTGCCATGCGGTTCTCCTGAGATTGGTAGAGGTGTGGAGCAGGATCGGTGCTCGGGCCTCTGTCCCGAGGTGTCCCCCACTTGCGTGGGATCTGATCCTGCCGTTGTGTGTATTGAGTTGTGAGTCAGATCCGAAGAGTCCGTCGGCAAGCCGACGGGTGCTCAGCCCTGGCGCTGCTTGTGGCGCGGGTTGCTCTTGCAGATGACCATGACGCGGCCGTGGCGGCGAATCACCTTGCAGTGATCGCACATGGGCTTGACGCTGGGGTTGACCTTCATGATGTTTCCTATTCGCTGTCTTCACCGGGCAGGCTGAGTGCCTGGGGTGTTACTTCTCGACCGATCAGCGGTAGCGGTAGACGATTCGTCCACGGGTCAAGTCGTAGGGGCTGAGCTCTACGACCACGCGGTCTTCGGGGATGATGCGGATGTAGTTCTGCCGCATCTTGCCTGAGATCGTTGCAAGGACCTTGTGTCCGTTGGAGAGCTCAACGCGGAACATCGCGTTGGGCAGAGCCTCGGAGATCACGCCCTCGATCTCGATGACACCGTCTTTCTTAGCCATAGCCTCGCTGACGCTTCTGCAGACCGGTCGATCTGCGGTGGGTGGTTGGATTGCGGTACTTGTGCCGATTCAGACACGCCGAATCAAGGCGCAAGGCACCAAGGATCTATGTTATCCGACAACGGGAGTTCCGGCAACCTGAGCAGGATGCCGGAACTCCCGTTATGCGAATGATGAAGATCAGCCGAGGATCTTGGCGAACTCCGTGGCGATCTCGCTGTTCTCGATGCGGGTGCCGTTGATCTCGATGGTCGGCGTTCCAGAGATCTCGTGCGCCTTGGTCTGCGACTCGGCGAACTTGTTGTAGGTGCCGTCGGCGATGCAGTCTGCGGCGGCGCCCGCGCCCGCCTGCTCGGCGAGGGCGCTCAGCTCATCGGCGCTGAGTCCGGCGGAGTTCTCCTCCGGCTGGTTCGCGAAGAGCAGGTTGAAGTAGTCCAGGGTCGAGTCGGGAGCCTCTGCGGCGACGCAATACATCGAACCCGCGGAAAGCGACGAGTATTCGCCCGTCGTGGAGTATCGGTTGAGGATCGACACCGGGTGGATGTTCAGCGTGATCTGGTCATCAGCCGCTGCGGCCTGCAGCTGCTCGCCGTAGGCGTCCTCGAACTGTCCGCACACGGGGCACATGAAGTCGACGTACGTGTCGATCTCGTCCTCGCCCGTGCCGAACGAGATCGCGCCGGTCTCCTCGTTGACGATGGAGCTCTGCGGGGCCGTGCCGGGATCGGTGGCCTGGTTGTTCAGGAACACGACGACGAAGGCGAGAACGGCCAGGACGACCACCACAGCCGCCGAGACGCCGATCACGAACCAGTTGGTGTTGCTCTTCGCGGCTGCCATTGCTTTCCGTTTCTGTCGCGGCCCGCCCGTGGCGGACCCGGCCTGAAGTCTGCGGGTGCATGCGCACCCATACACCCATTGTGCCCGGAGAAACCTATGTGCGCGTTGTGATCGCGAGCAGGATCACAGATCTCGCCGCGCCTGCTGGTGCCGACAGGTCAGGCGATCGGCGTCGGCGTCACGCCGAAGGGTGCGAGGCCTGCCGCTCCCCCGTCGGGTGCGGTGAGCACCCAGATGCCATCCGCGTGCAGCGCGACACTGTGCTCCCAGTGCGATCCGTCGGTGCCGTCGACCGTCGAGACCGTCCAGTCATCGTCCTCGACGAAGGTCTCGTCGCTGCCGGCGGTCACCATCGGCTCGATGGCCAGCACGAGACCGGGCTTGACCTCAGCACCGGGATCGGGCGTGCGGTAGTTGAAGACGCTCGGCGCCTCATGCATCTTGCGACCGATGCCGTGGCCGACGTATTCGCGAAGGATGCCGTAGGTCTCGCCTGAGACGGCTGACGGGCCCTGAGCCTCGATGAAACCCTGGATGGCGGCGCCGATGTCACCCAGGTGTGAAGCGGACGCCATTGCGGCGATACCGGCCCACATGGACCCCTCTGTCACGCGCGACAGCTCCTGCCGCTGCGCCACGAGCTCGGGGCGCGTGTCATCGGGGACGACGACCGTGATCGCGCTGTCTCCGTTCCACCCCTCGAACTGCGCTCCGCAGTCGATCGACACGATGTCGCCGGCCTCCAGGACCCGCTCACCGGGGATGCCGTGCACGACCTCCTCGTTGACCGAGATGCACGTGGTGTGCCGGTAGCCGCGAACAAGCTGGAAGTTCGACTCGGCGCCACGGGCCAGGATCACGCGGTTGGCCTCGGCGTCGAGCTCGAGCGTCGTGACGCCCGGTCGAATCAGCGGCCGGACAGCATCCAGTGCCGCGGCCGTGATGAGGCCGGGCTCGACCATCGCGCGCAGCTGAGCCGCGTTCTTGTAGATCGACTTGCGGAACATGGTGCGGTGTTCAGGCCGCGAGACGCAGGCCGCGAGCGACGAGAGCCGCGAACACACGCTCGGTGATCTCGTCGAGCGAGCCGACCCCGTCGATGCGGTCGACGATGCCACGGGGGCCGTAGACCTCGAGGATCGGGGCCGTCTCGTGCTCGTAGATGTCCAGGCGGTGCGCGATGGCCTCGTCGGTGTCATCCGAACGGCCCTGCTCGGCAGCACGGAGCTTCAACCGCTCGATGCTCTCTTCGCGGGGGACGTCGAGAAGGATGACGGCGTCGAGCGACTCGCCGCGAGCAGCCAGGAACGCGTCGAGATGCTGCACCTGAGCCGCATTACGGGGGTATCCGTCGAGCAGGAAGCCGTTGGCCGCGTCGTCCTGCGACAGGCGATCGCGAACGATCTCGCTGGTCAGCTCGTCGGGAACCAGGTCACCCTTGTCGAGGATGGCTGTGACCTGCTGGCCGAGCGGCGTGCCCTCTTTGATGTTCGCGCGGAAGATGTCTCCGGTCGAGACGACCGGGATGCCGTACGACTCGGCGATGCGGACGCCCTGCGTACCCTTGCCCGATCCCTGCGGACCGACGATGAGAAGACGAGCTGATCGAGTCATCGGAGGAGCCCTTCGTAGTGACGCTGCTGCAGCTGCGCGTCGATCTGCTTGACCGTCTCGAGACCGACACCGACGATGATGAGGATCGACGCGCCACCGAACGGGAAGTTCTGGTTGGCGCCGACGGTGGCGAGAGCGATCAGCGGGATCAGCGCGATAAGGCCGAGGTAGATCGACCCGGGCAGCGTGATGCGGGTGAGCACGTAGTCAAGGTACTCAGCGGTGGGACGACCGGCACGGATGCCGGGGATGAACCCGCCGTACTTCTTCATGTTGTCTGCGACCTCGACCGGGTTGAAGGTGATCGCGACGTAGAAGTACGTGAAGCCGATGATCAGCAGGAAGTACACCGCCATGTAGATGGGGCTGTTGCCGGTCGTGAAGTTCGCGCTGATCCAGGTCACCCATGCGGCCGGCTCGGAGCCGTCCTGCGGGGTGTTGAACTGCGCGATGAGTGCAGGGATGTACAGCAGCGACGAGGCGAAGATCACGGGGATCACGCCGGCCATGTTGACCTTGATCGGGATGTAGGTGTTGGTGCCGCCGTAGGTGCGACGACCGACCATGCGCTTGGCGTACTGCACCGGGATGCGCCGCTGCGACTGCTCGACGAACACCACGAGCGCCATGACGATGATCCCGACCAGGAGCACCAGGAGGAAGACCTCGAAGCCCTTGCTCTCCCAGATGAGCCACATGGCGCCGGGGAAGGTGGCGGCGATCGAGGTGAAGATGAGCAGCGACATGCCGTTGCCGATGCCGCGCTCGGTGACGAGCTCGGCGAACCACATGATGAGTCCGGTGCCGGCGGTCATGGTCATGATCATGAGCAGCTGCGCCCACCACACGTCGTTGGTGAGGAGGTTCTGGCACGCGGCGATGTCGGTCGTGCCGAAGAGCTGGCCGCTGCGGGCCACGGTCACGAGCGTGGTCGACTGCAGCAGCGCCAGGGCGATCGTGAGGTAGCGCGTGTACTGGGTCAGGCGGGCCTGGCCTGCCTGGCCCTCCTTGTGCAGAGCCTCGAAGTGAGGAATGACGACGCGAAGGAGCTGCGTGATGATCGTCGCGGTGATGTACGGCATGACACCGAGCGCGAAGATCGAGAGCTGGAGGAGCGCGCCACCCGAGAACAGGTTGACGAGCCCGAGGAGTCCCTCTGTCCCGGAGTTCAGCGCGAGGCACTCCTCGACGTTCGGAAAGTTCACGAACGGAGCAGGCACATTCGAGCCAAGCCGGTAGATGGCGACGATGGCGAGGGTGAAACCGATCTTCCGACGCAGGTCGGGCGTGCGGAAGATCCGCGCGATGGCGCTAAACAAGGACGTCCTCCTGAAAGGTTGCCGGTCCCTTGAGGACGGCTGAAAGAACAGGCTAACCCATAAGAGGGGCCGGAGAATCTCCGACCCCTCTCATGAAGTGGTTACTTGACGGATCCGCCAGCCGCCACGATCTTCTGCTCGGCAGAACCCGAGACCTTGTCGACCGCTACGGTGAGCTTCACGGCGATGTCGCCGTTTCCGAGAACCTTGACCTTCTCGTTCTTGCGAACGGCACCCTTGGCGACCAGGTCGCCGATGGTGACGTCGCCACCCTTGGGGTACAGCTCCGCGAGCTTCTCCAGGTTCACGACCTGGTACTCGACGCGGAACGGGTTCTTGAACCCGCGCAGCTTCGGGGTGCGCATGTGCAGCGGCATCTGCCCACCCTCGAATCCGACGCGAACGGTGTTGCGAGCCCTCGTACCCTTGGTACCGCGACCCGCAGTCTTACCCTTGGAGCCCTCACCGCGACCGACACGGGTCTTCGCGGTGTTGGATCCGGGGACCGGACGCAGGTGGTGCACCTTCAGCACGCCGGGGCGGGATGCCGGAGCATCCTTCTTCGGCGCAGCCTTCTTGGCAGCAGGCTTCTTGACGGCGTCAGCCTTGGCCGAAGACGCCTTTGCAGGTGCCTTCTTGGCGGCGGGCTTCTTGTCGGCTGCGGCCTTGGGAGCGGCAGCCTTCTTCGGGGCCTTCTCGGCCTCGACGGCTTCGTTCTTCTCAGCCATTAGTCGATCTCCTCAACCTTGACGAGGTGGGCGACGGTCTTGACGTAACCGCGCGTCTGCGCGTCGTCGGGGCGAACGGTGCTGTCACCGATGCGCTTCAGACCGAGGCTGCGCAGCGTGTCACGCTGGTTCTGCTTCTCGCTCACCTTGGATTTGACCTGCGTGACCTTCAGGCGCGCAGCCATCAGGCACCTACCTTCTGTGCGGCGATGGCGTCAGCCTCCGCACGGACGAGACGCGCGGGTGCGACCTGGTCGAACTCGAGGCCACGACGTGCGGCGACCGCACGGGGCTCCTCGAGCATCTTCAGGGCCGTCACCGTCGCGTGCACGATGTTGATCGTGTTCGACGAGCCGAGCGACTTCGACAGCACGTCGTGGATACCGGCGCACTCGAGCACGGCGCGGACCGGACCACCGGCGATGACACCGGTACCGGCAGCGGCCGGACGAAGCAGGACGACGCCTGCTGCGGCCTCACCCTGCACGGGGTGCGGGATGGTGCTTCCGACGCGCGGAACGCGGAAGAAGTTGCGCTTGGCCTCTTCGACACCCTTGGCGATCGCCAGAGGGACCTCGCGGGCCTTGCCGTAGCCGACGCCCACCAGACCGTTGCCGTCACCGACGACCACGAGAGCGGTGAAGCTGAAGCGACGACCACCCTTCACGACCTTCGAGACGCGGTTGATGGTGACCACGCGCTCGAGGAACTGGTTGTCCCCACGGTCGCGGGAGTTGCGGTCACGGCCACCCTGGTTGCGGTCACCACGGCCACCGCCGCGGCGGTTGTCGCGCTGAGACGGCTCTGCCTGCGTGGTGCCGGTGGCAGTCTCGGAAGTGGCAGCTGCCGCTTCGGTCACTTCGTTCTCCTTGTTGTCACTCACAGTGCCAGACCCCCTTCGCGGGCGCCGTCGGCGATGGCGGCGACACGACCGGCGTAGCGGTTGCCGCCACGGTCGAACACTGCCTCGGAAACGCCGGCAGACTTCGCACGCTCGGCGAGAAGCTCGCCGACCTTGCGGGCCTTGGCGGTCTTGTCACCCTCGAGCGAGCGCAGGTCGGTCTCGAGCGTCGATGCCGACGCCACGGTGTGACCCTTGCTGTCGTCGACAAGCTGCACGAAGACGTGGCGAGCCGAACGGTTGACGACGAGACGCGGACGCGACTCGGTGCCGACGACCTTCTTGCGAAGGCGGGCATGACGACGCGCGCGGGCGTCAGACTTTGACTTGAGAGCCATGGTTACTTACCACTCTTTCCGGCCTTGCGACGCACGATCTCGCCGGCGTAGCGCACGCCCTTGCCCTTGTACGGCTCGGGCTTGCGGATCTTGCGGATGTTCGCAGCTGCCTCGCCGACAGCCTGCTTGTCGATACCACTGACCGTGAGCTTGTTGGTGCCCTCGACCGTGAGCGTGATACCGGCGGGCGGGTCGATGAGGACCGGGTGCGAGAAGCCGAGAGCGAACTCGACCGAGCTGCCCTTCTGTGCCACTCGGTAACCGGTTCCGACGACCTCGAGACCCTTGGTGTAGCCCTGGGTCACGCCGATGATGTTGTTGTTGATGAGCGTGCGGGTCAGGCCGTGAAGCGACCGGGACTCGCGCTCGTCGTCGGGACGGGTGACGAGAACCTGGTTCTCCTCGACCGCGACCTCGATGGGCTTGGCGACCGTCAGGGTGAGCTCACCCTTGGGGCCCTTCACCGCGACCTCACGGCCGTCGACCGAGATGGTCACGCCCGCGGGAACGTCGATGGGAAGTCGTCCAATACGCGACATTTTCGATTACCACACGTAGGCGAGAACTTCTCCGCCCACGCCCTTCTGCTCTGCCTGACGGTCGGTGAGAAGACCGGAGGAGGTGGACAGGATGGCCACGCCGAGTCCGCCGAGGACCCTGGGCAGCTCGGTGGACTTCGCGTAGACGCGGAGGCCGGGCTTCGACACGCGCTTGATGCCCGCGATCGAACGCTCACGGTTGGGGCCGTACTTCAGCTGCAGGGTGAGGTTCGTGCCGACGCGAGCGTCAGACGTCTCCCATCCTGCGATGTAGCCCTCCTGCTGGAGGATCTCGGCGATGTGCGTCTTGAGCTTGCTCGACGGCAGGGTCACGGAATCGTGATGCGCCGAGTTCGCGTTGCGCAGACGGGTCAGCAGATCTGCGACCGGGTCTGTCATTGTCATTGTTGTTTTCCTTTGTTCATGAGGTTCCGGCTGCCGTTACACGACAGACGGCCTGCGATGACACGCAATCTTCAATTGTACGGGATCGGGCGGGGCGCTGTGCGCCCCG
>NZ_JAVTIY010000005.1:0-351801 GCF_031843745.1 Microbacterium sp. WCS2018Hpa-9 | reverse complement strand
GGGGGCCCCTTCTCCATGTCCGGGCGCGGGGTCGGCAGCGACCAGTCCACCGAAATACTGCGCGGAACCACAACAACATGCCACCATGGCATCTCTTCCGTGTCCTTCTCGGCGAGACAACTCTGAACGACGTCCTCGACATGAGGCCCACGTGGCAACGAAAGGCAGGTTCGAGATGAACGAACCATCAGGATCATCCTGGGAGAAGCCGGTTTCGCCGGCGACGACAGCGGGGTTCGTGCCCGTCGAGAGACCTCAGGCGAAGAAGCTGCGATCGCGCCACGTCACGATGATCACCCTCGGCGGGATCATCGGTGCGAGCCTCTTCGTCGGATCGGGCAACGTCATCCGCGCTGTCGGGCCGGCGGCGGTGCTGTCGTATCTCATCGGCGGACTGCTCGTGTTCCTCGCCATGCGCATGCTCGGCGAGATGGCGGCGTCGCGGCCGGCCATCGGCTCGTTCATGGAGTACGCACGCGTGGGCCTCGGCAACTGGGCCGCGTACCTCGTCGGATGGCTGTACTGGTACTTCTGGGTCGGCGTGCTCGCCTACGAGGCCGTGCTGGGCGGCGAGACCATGGCGAGCTGGTTCCCCGCAGTCCCGTCGTGGGCGTGGTCGCTGATACTGATCGGGATCTTCGTCGGCACGAACGTCATCTCCGTCCGGGCCTTCGGCGAGGTCGAGTTCTGGCTCGCCAGTGTCAAGGTGCTCGCGATCGTCGTCTTCCTCGGCGCCGGTCTGCTGTTCGCGTTCGGCCTGTGGCCGAACTCCGAGGTCTCGATCTCGAACCTGTGGGAGCACGGCGGCTTCGCTCCGAACGGCTTCGGCGTCGCGTTCACGGGGGTCGCGCTGGTGATCTTCTCCTACTTCGGCACGGAGATCGCCGTGATGGCGTCCGCCGAGTCGGAGGACCCTGCCAAAGGCATCCGCCAGGCGACGAGCACGATCATCTGGCGCATCCTGCTGTTCTTCGTCGGCTCGGTGCTCATCATCGTCACCGTCGTGCCGTGGAACGAGCTGCCGGTTCCGACCGATGTGGCGAATGCGCCATTCACCTACGCCCTGGAGCAGTTCGGCATCCCCGGGGCGAGCATCATCATGCAGCTCGTCATCTTCACCGCCGTCATCTCGGTGCTGAACTCGGGTCTCTACTCGGCATCGCGCATGTTCGCGGCGCTCGCCGAGCAGGGCTTCGCTCCCAAGATCGTGGCGAAGAGGTCGAAGAGCGGCGTGCCGGTGATGGCGCTGCTGGCCTCCACCAGCGGCGGACTCATCGCCACGCTGGTGAACTTCCTGACGCCGGGGTCGGGCATCTTCGACTTCATCATGAACTCGGCCGGCCTCGTCGCCCTGCTCGTCTATGTCTTCATCGCTCTCACGCAGTGGCGACTCCGCCAGAAGATGACGCCGGAGGAGGTCGCGAACCTCAAGCTCAAGATGTGGCTGCACCCCTGGCTCAACATCCTGCTGATCGCCTGCATCGCGGCGGTGATCGTCGTGATGATGTTCAGCGAGGGAGGCCGCACTCAGGTCTGGACGAGCCTCATCGCCACCGGCGTGCTCGTGCTGTTCTGGCCCCTCGTGCGACGCAACCTCCAGCGCCGGAAGGCTTCGGACGCTGACAAGCCGGAAGCGCACCTCGGGGGGCACGACGACCGCACGTGAGCGCGTCGGAAGCGCTCTGGTCAAGTGGGGTGAAGTGCGAATGGGCCGACCTGTACGCCGGGTTCTGTTCCGGGGTTCTTCGCCCCTTCGACGGCCATCTCTCTCGGCGACACGTTGCCGTGGCACTCTAGCGGTCTACCCGAGGACTCGGCGAGCCGCGTCAACATCCTCTGTCTGACCTTGCTCCGGACGAGGTTTACCTGGCGGGCCATGTCACCATGGCCCCCGGTGGTCTCTTACACCACCCTTTCACCCTTACCCCTTGCGGGGCGGTCTGCTCTCTGTGGCACTTTCTCGCGGATTGCTCCGGGTGGGTGTTACCCACCGTCCTGCCCTGAGGAGCCCGGACGTTCCTCGGTGCGGTTTCCCGCCACGCGACCGTCCAGTCGACCCATTCGCACGTCCAGTCTACGACCAGAGCGTCCTACTTCTCGGCCGACTCCGCGATGCGCAGATCGAGCGGGACATCGATCGGGAAACCCCCGAAGAGCCGGCGTGTGGCCACCGCCGCCGCTTCGCGCACGGCATCCGCGGCGGCATCCGCCTGCTCCTGAGGAACATGCAGGATCACCTCATCGTGCAGGAAGAAGGCCAGGTGCGCGCGCGAACCGAAGATCCCGGATGCCGAGGCTTCCCGCTCTGCCTCGGGAAGCCGCTGCAGGCGGTGCCTGATCTCAGCGAGCCAGATCAACGACCACTCGGCCGCGGTGCCCTGCACGACGAAGTTGCGGGTGAAGCGTCCCCAGTCGCGCGCGCGACGCCGCGCGAGCGCCACCTCGGCGGGATCGACGTCAGGATCGGTGGCGGCAGCCTGCATCGCCTCCCACTCGATCGACGGACGAGGTGACGATCGCCCCAGCCAGGTCGACACGACTCCCCCGTCTTCACCGAACCGTGCGGCCTTGTCGACGAGCGCCATCGCCCGCGGATAAACCTTGCGCAGCCGGGGAACCAGTCGCCCGCTGTCGCCGGTCGTCGCTCCATACATCGCCCCGAGGACGGCGTATTTCGCCTCTTCACGGGTGGCGACCGCGCCGGACTCCACGACGCCGGCGTAGAGGTCTTTTCCCTGCGCCGCTCGCACCATCGCACGATCGCCCGCCATGCCGGCGAGCATCCGCGGCTCCAGCTGAGCGACGTCGGCGACGACCAGCGTCCATCCTTCGTCAGCGCGCACCGCGGCACGCAGGTTGCGCGGCAGCTGCAGGGCACCGCCGCCGGCCGATGCCCACCGCCCCGTCACAACACCGCCCGTGATGTAGATCGGTCGAAAGCGGCCGTCGTGCACCCATTCGGCGAGCCAGGCCCATCCGTTGGCACTCAGCAGACGCGACAGCTTCTTGTACGCCAGCAGCGGCTCGACCACGGCATGGCTGTGCTGGGCGAGCTCCCACCGGCCGGTCGACTCGACCTGCACGCCGACGCGGTGCAGAGCACGGAGCAGCTTCGGCTGGCTCTCGAGGTTGAGCTGGGGGTCCCCGAGGATAGAACGCACCCGCTCGCCCTGAGCAACCATGAGGCTGGGGAGACCTCCCGCGACCGGGCGAGTGCCGAGGATCTCGGTGAGGATGCCGTCGTGCACCGACTCGTTCCAGGGCAGGCCGGCTGCCCGCATCTCCTCTGCGATGAGTCCTCCGGCCGATTCGGCCGAGGTGAGCAGCGTGAGCCGTCCGTCTTTGCCGTCCCTGAGAACACGACGCTGCTCGCGATACTGGTCGAGGGCTTCGCCGACAGGGTCATCCGGTGCGTCATGCGCGACGACGTCGAACAGCGCCGGCGCTTCGTCGACGGGTTCGCGTCGCACCCAGGCCTCCGACGGAGCGAGCGGGCGCGGGACCTTGTCTGTGTCGCGAAGGATCGCATGGCAGAGCAGGAGGTCGTGCGAACGGCTGAGAAGCACGCCCGCGTCGAGGAGGACGGGGTAGATCTCCCTGGCGCTGCGGATCACCCAGCGCGGCGGGTTCTCGCCCTCCTGAGCCGCGACCCACGTGGGCATCTCAGACGCGGAGAGCTCGAAACGACGGGCCTCGGCGTCGTCGGCATCGAGCTCCACCGCGGTGTAACCGCCCGAGCGAGCCGCCACCAGGACGACACGACGCTCGGTCTGCTGCCGCGAGTTCACCGCCGTCGCGCTCGCGGCGCAGAGATCACAGCCCGGATTCCTCGGTGCGCACCAGGATGCATCCGCACTCGGGACAGAAGACCACGAGGTCGTCGGGCGCGTTGCGGATGTCGTTGAGGTCGGTGCCCGGAAGCAGCATCCGGCAGCCTTCGCAGGTGCCGCGGCTCAGCACGGCGGCACCGGCGCTGTTCGCGGCGCGACGCGCGTAGTCGGCCAGGAGCGGCGCCGGAAGAGATGCCGTCACTGCCTCGCGATCGCGAGTCAGCTGGGCGATGAGGTCGGTCGCGGCAGCGACGTCGGCCTTGGCCTGAGCGGTGAGCCCGGTGCCCTCTGCGGTGGTCGTCCCGAGCAGCGCCTGCTGAGCGGCGACCGCTGCGTCGGCGTCTTCGACACGGCCCATGACATCGAGCTCGATGTCCTCGAGGTCGCTCTGGCGCTTCGCGAGGCTGGCGATCTCGTGCTCGAGCGCCTGCGCCTCCTTCGAGTTCGTCGCGGTGGCGAGACGATCGGCGTCGCGGGCACGGCGCTGCTCGACGAGCTTCACATCGGACTCGAGCCGCTTGAGCTCGGTGCGCACGTCGTCTCGCGTGCCGGTCAGCGCGGTCAGCTCGCGGAGCTGATCCTGACGGATCGCGACGAGCTCGGCGATGCGGGCGGCCTGAGGGGGCTTGGTGCGTGCACGCTCCGCCTGCGCGATGCGCCGGTCCAGGTCGGCGACGTCGAGCAGGATGCGCTGGTGTTCTGGGCTGGCGTTCACGCTCTCAAATCTAGTCGCTGCGCGGTCACGTCCATCACCCGACCTGGCCGTCGAGATACAGCCACCTTCGCTCCTCGCGCACGAAGCGGCTCCGTTCACGGAGCGAACCCCGCTCGGCGCCCTGCTGCCAGAAGGCCTCGAACTCGACCTCGCCGTCGCGATCGAAAGGGCCGCCGGCGCTGCGATCGACGATCACGAGCCGTCGCCAGACCACGTCGTCGTCGAGATCGATCTCGGCGGGGCGGGTCGAAGGGTGCCAGGTCGCCAGCAGGTACCCGGCGTCCTTCAGCGAGAACGCCGTGAACCGCGAGCGCATCAGGCGCTCCGCCGTGGGCGCGGCGGCCCCGCCGAGCAGGGGCCCGCAGCATCCACCGAAGACGTCTCCTGAGCCGCAGGGACACCGCGCCGCATTATCAGGGACACCGTCATCTGGCGCCATCCTCTGCAGTCCGCTCATCGCCCCAGCGTACGCTGGCGGCATGACCGCTCTCCCCCACTTCACCGCGCACAACGGCTTCGCTCTTCCGGCTCTCGGGTTCGGGACCTACGCCCTCAACGGGGATGCGGGCGCGGATGCCGTCGCCTCGGCGATCGGCGCCGGGTATCGCCTGATCGACTCGGCATTCAACTACGAGAACGAGGGATCAGTGGGTCGCGGGGTGCGCGCATCCGACGTGGACGCCGCGGAGCTCATCGTCACGACCAAACTGCCCGGCCGCCATCACCCGCGCGCGAAGGCGCGGACGAGCATCGAGGAGAGCCGGTCACGGCTCGGTGTCGAAGCGATCGACCTGCACCTGATCCACTGGCCGAACCCGCATCAGGACGAGTATGTGCAGGCGTGGGAGGCGCTGGTGGAGGCTCAACAGCGCGGAGTCGTGAGACAGATCGGGGTCTCGAACTTCCTTCCCGAGCACCTCGAGCGCATCGAGCGCGAGACCGGCGTCCGCCCTGTCGTCAACCAGATCGAGGTGCATCCGTACTTCCCGCAGGACGAGCAGCTCGCCTATCACCGTGAGCACGGAATCCTCACCGAGGCGTGGAGTCCGCTCGGTCGCGCGAAGCAGCTGATCGAGGAACAGGTGATCGGCGAGGTCGCCGCCGCCCACGGCATCTCCCCCGCGCAGACCGTGCTCGCTTGGCACATCGCACGCGAGACCGTCGCCATCCCGAAGGCGTCCTCCCTCGAGCACCAGGTCGCGAACCTCGCCGCCGGAGAGGTCGTGCTCACCACCGCCGAGGTCGAGGCGATCACGGCGCTCGGACGCGCAGACGGACGGCTCTTCGACGCGGATCCCGCCTCGCACGAGGAGTCCTGAGGCGGCTTGCTGAGCGGGAGTCGGCAGACGGCGCTCATAGACTGACGGCATGCCGGTCATCGCAGGGATCCCGATCACACCGGTGACGGCTCGACTGTATTTCGCCGTGCAGGCTCTGGCCGGAGCAGCATGGTGGATCGCGGTGGCGCTGTCGGACGACCTGCGTCGCCTCACCCTCGGAGACCTGCCTGCTGGACTCGTGGCGGTGTTCGACATCCCGCTCTTCGTGGTCGGTTCGGCGGTGGTCGCAGCCGGTTCACGATGGGCTCTCTGGGTCGCCGTTCCGTGGACGACCATCGTGGCCGCCGGCATGGCCGTCTACGCCACGGCAACGGGTCTCGCCGGATGGGGCGCCCTGGTCATGGTGATCGCAGCCGGGGCGAGCATCGCAGCCGGTATCGTCCTGCTCTGTGGGCGAGCCCCTGTGGAATGGCTGGTCACCGGTCCGCTCTCGTTCCGGCCGGCTGCGAGGATCGGAACGCGAGCGCTGCTCGCCCGCACCGGACTGCAGACGCTGTTCTTCTGGGGCACCTTCCTGCTGGCCATACCCATCGTGGTGTCGCTCGTGGAGGCCCGATGGTCGCTGCGCATCGAGGTTCCGCTCGTGGTCCACCTGGCCGGCGGGGTGCTGCTCGCCGCCGCGACCGCCCTCGGAATCTGGTCGGCCGTATCGATGTCGGTCGAGGGTGAGGGCACCCCGCTCCCGTCGCAGATGGCGCGGCGGCTCGTGATCACCGGTCCGTACCGCTACGTGCGCAACCCGATGGCGGTCGCCGGCATCGCACAGGGCATCAGCGTCGGCCTCATCCTGGGTTCCTGGCTCGTCGTCGCGTATTCGCTGTTCGGATCCCTGCTCTGGAACTCGGTCGTGCGCCCGCTCGAGGAGGCGGATCTGGAAGCGAGATTCGGGTCGGAGTTCGTCGACTACAGCAGCAGGGTGTCGTGCTGGGTGCCGGTCAGACCCGCTGTGTCCCGAGCACTCTGAGCAGTTCGAGCTTGCTCGCAGCGTCGCTGCCCGGCGCCGCTGTCAGCACGATGAGCGCCTGGGATTCATCCTCGGTGAACAACGCCTGGCAGTCGACCTCGATCGGGCCGATCTCGGGATGGATCAGGACCTTGTGGTCGTCGAAACGCCGCCGCACCTCGTGCACGTCCCACAGCTCGGCGAACTCCGGGCTGCGCGCGGTGAGCTCGCGCACGATCTCACCGGCTCGAGAGCGCTCGCCGAGCGCCCCGTAAGCGGATCGCAGCGATGCGACGAGCACGCGGCTGTGCCGTGGGTGATCCTGCTCCGGGTAGCGCCCGCGCTCGTCGTGCGGGTGCGCGAACCATCGGTAGATCCCACTGCGCTCGATCCCCTCCAGTCCGCTCACGTCTCCGAGCAGACCCCGGGCCGCGTCATTCTGGATCAGGACCTCATCGAGCACGGAGACGACGAAGGCCGGCGTGTCATCGAGGCGGTCGAGAACACGGAGCAAGCCCGGATGCACATAGTCGGTGAACGTCGTGCGGTCCGGGGCGCTGTGCCCGCAGACGCGATGCAGGTAGTCGCGCTCGTCGGGAGTCAATCGCAGCGCCCGCGCGAGTGAGGCGAGGATCTGCACGCTGGGCTGCGGACCTCGCTGCTGTTCGAGGCGCGCGTAGTAGTCGGTCGACATCGCTGCGAGCTGGGCGACCTCCTCGCGGCGGAGACCGGGAGTACGGCGGCGCGCTCCCGCGCCGAGCCCGACGTCCGACGGCTTCAGCTGCTCCCTGCGTCGCACGAGGAACTCGGCCAGTGCTTCTCTGTCCACCAGTGAAGTATCTCGTGCTCGGCGTCGTGCATCCAGGGACCGCGGATCCCTGGATGGGCCGTCTCTGGTGAGCCGCTCCGCCAGGCCGAAGAGTGGAGGCATGAACATCAGCGGAAACACCATCTTCATCCCCGGCGCCACGAGCGGCATCGGCCTCGCGCTCGCCCAGCGCTTCAGCGAACGAGGAAACACCGTGATCGTGGGCGGGCGCCGTGCCGAGCTGCTCGACGAGATCGCCGCGGCGAACCCGGGCATCGACACCGTCCAGATCGACATGACGGATGCCGACAGCATCCGCACGGCCGCGCAGACCGTCCTGGCCGCGCATCCCTCCCTCGACGTCGTCATCGCGATGGCCGGGATCATGCGCCCCGAGGACTGGAAGTCGCCCGAGGGGTTCCTCGAGACGGCCGAGGCGACGGTCACCACGAACCTGCTCGGCCCGATCCGGCTGATCGCGGCCTTCATCGAGCATCTGCGCACCATGCCGGATGCCACGATCATGACGGTGTCGTCCGGTCTGGCCTTCGCGCCGCTGCGCGTCACCCCCTCGTACAACGCCACGAAGGCAGCCATCCACATGCTCAGCGAATCGCTGCGCCTGCAGCTCGCCGGCACGAGCGTGAGCGTGCTCGAGCTCGAACCCCCCGCTGTGCGTACATCCCTCATGCCGGGGCAGGAGACCAGCGACTTCGCGATGCCCCTCGACGAGTTCGTCACCGAGGTCGTCGAACTGATCGAGACCCAGCCGGACGCGACCGAGATCCAGGTCGAGAACGTGAAGTTCCTGCGCTACGGCGAGGCTCGGGGCGACTACGCGCAGGTGGTCGAGACGCTCAACCGGCGCGACCCGCACGCGCACTGACCAGACGTGGTCGTCGACGCACCGCGATCAGATCGCCGCGTCGACGGCCTGCTTCGCGGTCTTGTGGGAGAACTCGAACCCGGAGCCCTCGAGCGCCGCCGGTCTCACATCGGCATCCGAGACGAGCAGCGAGTCGGCGGCAGCACGGCTCAGCGCGAGTCTCAGCGCCCAGGTCGGAGCGGGGATCCAGAACGGACGCCGCATCTTCTGTGCGAGTGCGCGACCGATGTCGTTCGCCGAGGCGCGGGTCGGGCCGGTGAAGTTCACGGGGCCCTCGAGGCGCTGGTCGATCACGTGTCGGATGCCGCGGACCTCGTCTTCGAGAGAGATCCACGGCCAGATCTGGGTGCCGGGCCCGATGGGACCCGCGACCCCGAAGCGGGTGAGCTGGATCAGCGGTTTGAGCACACCCTGGCGATGGATGATCGGGGCAGTGCGCAGCAGCGCCACTCTCGTCTGCTCCCCCGCACGCAGCGCCTCCTGCTCCCACCGCACGCAGAGCTGAGCGAGGAACGTGTCGCCGGCGAGAGATGCCTCGGTCAGGATCTCGCCGGGAGCCGAGCCGTAGTAGCCGACCGCGGATGCTGAGACGAGCGACGGAGCATCGTCGCGGAGTGTGCGCACCGCCGTCGCGAGCGTGCGAGTGGTGGTCAGCCGGGACTCGACGAGCTCACGGCGGTAGCGACGGGTCCACGGCAGGCGGCCTACGCTCGCCCCGCCCAGGGCCACCACTGCGTCAGCACCGGCCAGCACATCGGGGTCGAGTTCGCGCTCCCCCGGCGTCCACTGCACCTCGGAGGCGTCGCGCGGAGGGCGACGCACGAGGGTCGTCACCTCCACGCCGTCTGAGCGCAGAGACGACGCGAGGGCCGTGCCGATCAGACCTGATGCGCCACTGATCACGATCCGCTGCGGCATGATGACTCCCTCTGTCCGTTCACCGGACTCGTTCCTCTCCGCGAGTCTGTCACGTCCGACGCCCCCTGGCGATGTCGGCGGCGACAGGTAGGTTGCCCGACGTGACCGAACCCGTGCAGTCGTGGTGGGCGAGACGCCAGTTCTCGCGAGGGCGAGACGTGCCCTACGAGGTCGGCACCTATCGCTCGCAATGGGCCGCCTACCCCGAGTTGATCCGCCAGTACCACCCTGAGCTCAATCACGGCATCGCGCTCTCGCAGGTGCCGCTGGCGGCCGACGTGCTGCTGTGCTGGGAATGCCGGGTCGGCCACCGTTTCGCCGCGACTCCGTCGGAACAGCGCGAGCGACCGGGGCGGGTGCGGCGCCAGTCGGCATGGTGCCCGGAGTGCTCCATGCTGGCCAGGCCTCAGCCCGTGGTGCTGGGTGAGGCCCGCGCGATCCCGCGGCGCCCGAAACCGCAGCTCGAACTGTGCGGCAAGACTCCCGCTCTGCCGACCGGCGAGGCTTTCTCGAGCGTGTGCGCTCCTGCACCGGCATCCGCCGCCGAAGCCCGTCTCCGCGCAGCACTCGCCTCTCGCATCGCCTTCGAGCCTGGTGTCAACGCGGTAAAGGTGGCGCGCCCCTTCTTCCGTCACACCGAGGTCTGGCCAGACATCCTGCTGCCTGAGCTTCGCGTCGCGATCGAGTACGACACCGTCGGGCGCCACGGACTCGAGCACATCGGCAAACGAGAGCAGACGGACCTGCGAAAAGACCGTGCCCTGCGCTCCTCCGGCTGGGAGGTCATCCGCATCCGCACAGGACGACTCGAACCGCTCGGCCCCCACGACCTGCAGATGCCGTCGGTCTCCGCTCGCGGCCTCGAGCGCATCATCGACGAGCTCCGTCAGATCCGCGGTCCGATGATCGTCGACGCGTACCTGACGCCCGGCTGACGACGCTGCGTGCGTGGGAGACCCCGCTCGGAGTCAGACCTCAGGTAGACCGTCGGCGAGCCTGACGACCGCTTCCCACTCAGACCTCAGGAACCTGGCCTCGCCGGCCGCGACGATCTGTGCGTTGTCGTTCGGGCCGAGCTCGGGTCGCATGGTCAACCCACCGACCTCGAGGCTCGGGATGCTCTGCTTGATGCACTCGACGCTCCCGCGCACGAGCAGCTCCGCCGTCTGCTCAGGCGTGGTCGCGGCCCCCATCACGGCGTCGTCGTGAGCGACGAGCACCGCCTGCCATGCGGGCTGCCGGTCGTCGGGATCGAGCGTGTACTGCATCAGCCCCTGCGGCGCGGCCTCGACCACGATGACGATCGAACCTGCGACCGGCTGTTCGTCTTCTGCGTACTCGCCCATGATGGATCCCCTGACCCGGGCGTCCCCACGCCCACTGTTGGCTCAGGGTACTGCGAAAAGTTTCTTCCCGAACCCCTTACGGCGATCGAATCTCGACCGATATATGAGTACGGGGAGCGAAGGAGAAGGATCTTGACCAGCACCTACATCGAGACCGGCGGACACGTCCGCGTGTACGACGCGGCCGTCCGCACGCATCACGAGTTCCCTCTCGGCACCTATCGAGTGCATTTCACCTCGAAAGAGGGATTCAGTCTGATCAAGATCGACGACCTCACCGTGGGCACCGAGCGCGTCTACGGCGGCCGCGACAAGAAGGTCGACAAGATCTTCCGCTCCTATGCCCTCACCGATCGCAGCCTCGGCGTGATGCTCTCGGGTGACAAGGGAATCGGCAAGACGCTGTTCCTGCGCATGGTCGCCGAGGAGGCCCGCGAGCAGTGCCTGCCTGTGGTGATCGTCTCAGAGGACAACGACGGCATCGTCGAGTTCCTCGACACGCTCGACGAGTGCCTGATCATCTTCGACGAGTTCGAGAAGGTCTTCCCTGCAGGTCGCCGCGGCGGCGCAGAGGGAGACAATCGGCAGAACCAGTTCCTGTCGCTGTTCGACGGCCTGTCGTCTGTGAAGCGCATCTACTGCCTGACCGTGAACGACATCAGCGACGTGAGCACCTACATCGTCAACCGCCCAGGGCGATTCCACTACCACATGCGATTCGAGTACCCCGGTCCTGACGAGGTGCGGCAGTACCTGATCGACCAGGCTCCGCACGCCGACCCCGACGAGATCGAGAACGTCGCCCTGTTCTCGCGCCGGGCTCGCCTCAACTACGACCACCTCCGTGCCATCGCGTTCGAGCTCGAGCAGCCGGACGCGCTGTTCGCGGACGTCGTGGAGGACCTCAACATCAAGTCGGTCGAGCCGAGCACGTATCGCATCGAGGCCCGCTTCCCCGATGGCAAGGTCTGGTCGGATGAGGTCGAGATGAACCTCTTCGAGCGGGGCGACGTCGGGCGCACCTTCGAACTGCGCAACGCGACGCGGTCGATCTTCGCGTCTTTCGTGCCCAAGGATCTCATCTTCGAACCGGACGGCAGCATCTTCGTGCCGATCCATAAGCTCGAGCTTCTCGACGATGAAGATGAGGAGCCCGAGGTCTACCCGACGACGGTCAACCTCATTCTGGTGGGGCAGGCGAACTACGGATTCGGTCTCTGACCGACCTCGCCGAAGCGTCGGTCTGCGGGCTCCTGATCAGACGCCGACGGCGTGCGACAGTATCGCGCGGGTGAACCGTTGGCCGCTGGCGGCGAGGCGCTCGAAATACGCGTCCAGGCCGGACGCGGATGAGCGCGGGGTCGGCGTGGACTCGGTCGGCGGGGCGTCGGCGTAGTGTCGGTCCAGCGCATCGCGGAGCATGCGCACCGCTGCGGCTCGCTGCTGCGAGACGGCGGCGTGCGATACGCCCAGCTCGTCAGCGAGCTCCGTCACCGTGCGGTCGTCGAAGTAGATCGCCGTGATGATCGACCGCTTGCGCTCCGGCAGCGCGTCGACGGCCCGTCGCAGGAACTCGTCGCGCTCGGAAGCGATGGCAAGCTCTTCCGGAAGGTAGCCGGTCCACACGATCTCCGGCGCATCGGGCGCGTCGAGGCTCGTGATCAGACGGTCGGCGTCCGCCAGTCCCTCTCGCGCGACAGCGGTGTCGACGCCCATGGCTGCCGCGATCTCCGCCACGGTGGGTGTGCGGCCGAGCGCTGCCGAGAGGGTCTGCCTGACCTTGATCGTCTGCTTGGCCCGCACCCTTACGTCTCGAGGTGCCCAGTCCATCGACCGCAGCTCGTCTTTCAACGCCCAGTTGACGCGCGCCCGCGCGAACGCGCCGAAGGGCACACCGAGGCTCGCATCGAACTTCTCGGCAGCGCGGACCAGTGCGAACGCACCGGCAGAGGCGAGGTCGTCACGGGAGACATGCGTGATGCGTGAGGCCACGTACGCCGTCGCCGCGCCGACGATGTGCAGGTGATCGACCACGAGCTGGTCATGGGGGCGCATAGGCATCGAATTCGCCTCTTTCACTGTAAGTGCAAGCCCTCCCCAGCGACTCACAGCGTGGCCTCTCCCCAGCGACCGGAACTACATTCAACTACATGCTAGGGGCGAGACGGGCATGAAAGATCCCCGGAGGCCAAAACCTCCGGGGATTCTCGTTTACGTTCAGATAACGATGACTAGTCGTTCACCTTGACCCGCCGGTTCACCTCTCGAGTCGCAGAGAACTTCAGCACCGTGTAGTCGTTGACCTCGGCGTCTCCGTCATCCTTCGCGAACTGCACACGATGACCCTTGTGCGTCTGCGGATAGAACTTGCCGAAGTTGGTGAGCGTCACCGTGTTGCCCCGGCCGACGAGGTCGAGGAGCTCGTCGATCATCGCGGTGTACGCGGTCTGTGCCGCCTGAACCGAGATGCCGCCGCGTCGTGCGAACCTCTGCACGAACTCCCGCTTGCTCACCCGATTCGTCTCGAGCGTTCTTGATGTGCTCATGTTGTCTTCCGTCCCATGGAATGTCGCTCGTCGCCGAGCGCCTTGCGCTGTACCCCTACCAACCGCATCCGTGACGTGCCCCAGGTCCCCGATCTCCTGCGACGACGCCGGGATCCCGCCAGTACCCCAGCCTGTGCTCTTCAGAGGATAGTTGCTCTTGCTTGGTATATGCGGTGAATTTCAGAATCCACTGCCTGCCGAGAGTCCGCCCCGCCGGAAGAGTCGGCGAACCGGACGCGCGTTCACCCGCCCAGAAGCGCGCGGATCGGGTACCGCTGGTCCTCGAGGATCGCCTGCACCGCGCGGCCGGACTCGGCATGGATGAGGATCGGAGCGCGCAGGTTGATGTAGACGCCGTCTGCAGACGGGTTCGCCACGACGAACACACGGACCTCGGAATCGTCGGCGGCGCCGATCTGCGCTCGCACGTCGGCGGGAACGGTCGGCTCGTAGCCGTAGTCCCCGGAGTGCGGATCGAGAAGGAACAGCCGCACATCGGCATCCGTGGCGCGCAGCGCGTGCAGCCCCTCCGCGCCGTCGATCCGCTCGAGGGTGAACGCCGTGTGCGGGCTCAGGCCCGGCATGGGTGACGCGAACTCGACGTCCAGCGCCTCGGTCATCTGGTCGGTGGACGCACTCATCGCAGGAACTCCATCAGATTGGTCTGCAGCGATCGGGCCGTCACCTGCAGTGCGGACTGGAACACGAGCTCGGCCGACTGCAGACGAACGAGCACCTCGAGGCTGTCGACGTTCTCGACCTCGGTGCGGCGGGCTTCGAGATCGATCGATGCCGCGAGGTTCTGGGCCGAGGCGCGCTCGATCTGCACCTGACGAGCGCCTGTCGTTCCTCGCGCCGCATTGACGTCCTTCAAGCGCGCGTCGATGTCGCCGAGACGTGCGCCGACCTCGACGCCACTGCGCAGGTCCGCCGCGATGTCCTTCAGCAGGGCGAACGCACTGTCAGCGCCCTCGCCGAACGCCTGCGAGCCGTCGAAGTCGACGCGCACCGTCTCGTTGTCGCTGATACGGCGATGCACTCCGTCGCCCGCCCCGCCGTTGAACGTGAAGGTGGTGGCGTCGAAGGCAGATCCCGCATCGCTCGTGCCGGCGAAGACGCTGCGACCGAGCACCCTCGTGCTCGCCTTGGCGAGCAGCTCCGCGCTGATCGACTCGAGCTCCTGCGCGATCGACTCGCGCGCCGTCGGGCTGAGCGCCCCGGAGTTCGCACCCTGAGCAGTGAGATCCCGCGCACGGTTGAGCAGGTCGGCACTGGCTCCGAGAGCGGTGTCGACGGTTGTCACCCACGCCATCCCGTCGCTGAGGTTGCGCGCGAACTGGGCGACGCGCGACTGGTCGCCGTGCACGCCGAGCGCTGTGGCTGCCGCAGCAGGGTCTTCGCTCGGCGAGCGGAAGGCGCGCTGCGAGGCCGCCTGGTTCTGCAGGCGCTCGCGGTCTGCGAGGTTGGTCTGCAGAGTCCGCAGGGACTGCTGCGTCATGGTGTTGCTCGTGATGCGACCGATCATGTTCACTCTCCCCAGAGTCAGCGGCCGACGAGGCCGGTGCGGTTGATCAACAGATCCAGAGCCTCGTCGACAGCGGTCAGCACGCGGGCCGCTGCCTGATAGGCGGTCTGGTAGGTCAGGAGGTTGATCGTCTCCTCATCGCCGTCGACCGACGAGTTCGACTGCTGGGCGGTGACCGCCGCAACAGCTCCCATATCGGCGATGTCGGCACGCTGCAGGTCGCCCGCGACGGAGACCGCGAACCCGGTGACGAAGGTCGACCAGGTCTTGGTGGGCCCTGTCGCCGATGCACTGAGCGCGCTGATGCGGTCGGCGATCGTGGTGTCCTTGGCGCCGGCTCCCGGCGCTGCCAGAGCCAGCTGGTCGAGACCGGTGGGAACCACGCTGAGCCCGAGAGCAGCTGGGCCGGCACCATTGAGCGCGAAGAAATCGCCCCCGGCAGCACCGGACGATGTGACACCCGTGCGGTGCACGTCGTTCACAGCGGTCGCCAGCGCGGTCGCCGTCTCGTTGTATGCCGCTGCGACTCCCGCGAGCGTGCCGCCGTCGGATGCGGGGGCGAGCGCGCTGATCGTGCCGCCGACGATACCGCCCGTGATCGGCACTGCCAGGCCTGGTCGATCGGCCCACGCGACGGTGATCCGACCGGCGTCGGCGATGTCACGCGGCCCGCTCGCCACGAGCGCGCGACTGCTGTCGCGCGACACGAGCGCATTGCCGTCGACGCGAAGGGTGAGGGTTCCATCCGCCTCGACGATGCCCTTGGCACCGACCGCGGTCGAGAGCTGCTGAGCGAGGACGTTGCGCTGGTCGATCAGCTCGTTGGCGTTGCGCCCGGACTGCAGTGCGTCCCTGATCTGACCGTTGAGCGAGGCCACCTGACCTGCGACGGCATTGACGTCGGCCAGCTGGCTGTCGACCTGTCCGCGCAGATCGCTCCACTGCCCGGCGATCGTCTGGTAACCCGCGGCGACCTGTCCGATGAGCACGTTGGCGTTCGTGAGCACGACCTGTGCTGCCGCCGGGTCCGGCGTGTTGGCGAGGTCGGACCAGCCGGCCCAGAAGCGGTTGAGATTCGCCGCGAGACCGTCCTTCGTCGGTTCGGCCAGCACGTCTTCGGCACTGCCGGCGGCCGTCGCGCGAGCGACCCAGAAGCCCGACGTCGACAGAGCATCACGGACGCGAGCATCGAGGATGTCGTCGCCCAGCCGCGCGATCCCGGTCACCCCGACTCCGCCGCCGATGCCGAGTCCCGACGGCCAGAGTCCCGTCTGCCCCGGCGCGGAGAACGATGTCTGCTCGACGCGCTGGCGTGTGTAACCGGGGGTGGCCTGATTGGCGATGTTCTGACCGGTCACGGTCATTCCCGCTCGGGCGGCGGAAAGCGCGGATTCTGCGAGTCGGAGTGCTGCGAAAGAAGACATCGTCGCCTCACACCCTCGTGTCGAGGAGTCGGGAGTCTCCGCCGCGGACGACATCGCCGTGCGTGTCGTACTCGCCGGTCGGCACGCCGAGACCTGCGATCGTCTCCTGCGTCACCCGGATGGCCGTGCGCAGTCGCTGCTCGTTGACCTTCTTCATGTCACCGATCTCGTCGGCCAGGGTCGTCATCGCGTCGAGGTGACCCGTCAGGATCTCACGCCACGCATCGGTCGGCGCGGCCTCGATCAGATCGCGCAGCGTCGTCGCCTCGGGCACGCCCCATTCGTCGGCCACCGCGATGACCAGCGTGTCACGCGAGAGGGCGACCGTCGGCATGGCCGCGATGACCCGCTCGATCTCGTTCGCCGCATGGTGGATCCAGCGGTTGCGTCCGGTCGCGAGCAGCATCTGCTGCTCGTCGAGCTTGAAGAGCAGCACCTCGAGAAGGTCGCGCTCTCGCATCAGTTGCATGCTCAGGTCGTGAGCGGCCACGATTCGTCACCTCGTCATGTCACGGTTTCCATGACGGGATCGCCCGTCACATCCACGACTATCGCGACAAGGAGCGGGCCAGTAACTCGGAGTGCGGCGAGATGACGCTCGTGCGAGCGGATCAGGGAGCGGGGGTCGTTCTTCCCAGGACACCGAGGAGAACCGATTCCGCAGACTCGTCGGAGGATGTCTGGACGGCTTCCTGGTTCGCATCGCTCACTGCGAGGACGATCTCGGCGCGGTTGATGCGCTTGTCCCGAGGGGCATCGATGCCGACGCGCACGCCGCTGGGGGTCACCGCGAGGATGGTGACGGTGATGTCGTCGCCTATCACGATGCTCTCGTTGGCGCGTCTCGTGAGTACCAGCATGCGTCGTCTGCCTTCCATGGCGTGAGCGCTGTTGCGCCCTCTGCTCACAAACGTATCGCACTCAACTCGTAAATGAGCAGAATCCGGCGTTACACCGCCGCGCTCGGAAGAGCCGACTGCGTCATGCGCACCACCCCGACCACATCGGTCGCGAGGCCGCCCGCCGCGGCCTCGTCGTACGACAGCACGGGGAGGCCGCTGACCTGCGACGAGACCATCCGTCGCACGGCCTGACGCAGAGACGGAGCGCACACGAGCACGGGTTCCGGACCCACCTGCTCGAGCTCGGCGACCGTGCGCCGCACATTGTCGAGCACCTGCATCGTCGACTCCGGAGTCAGCACGATCTGCGGATGACCGTCGATGACCCGCATCCCCTCGAGCATCTGCTGTTCGAGCATCGGGTCGAACATGACGACACGGATCCGTCCATCCTCGGCGAAGCGCGCGGCGATCGCCGGCCCGAGTGCCGCTCTGGCCGCGTCGATCAGCCCCGCGGTCTCGGTCGAGGTCTTGCCCCGGAGGGCGAGCGCCTCGTAGATGCGGGCGAGGTCGTTGATCGGCACCCGCTCGGCGAGAAGCCCCGCCAGGACTCGCTGGATCGCCGCGAGCGACAGCACCGCCGGGGTGAGCTCCTCGACTGTCGCGGGGCTGGACTGCTTCAGGTGCTCTGTCAGCTGGCGCACGTCTTCGAGCGAGAGGAGCCGATCGGCCTGGCTCTGCACGATGTCCGAGAGGTGGGTGATGATCACGCTCGCCCGGTCGATCACCGTCGCGCCCGCCATGTCGGCGGCGCGCGACATCTCGGCGGGCACCCACTTGCCCTCGAGGCCGAACACGGGGTCGACGACGGCCGTGCCCGGAAGCTGCTCGAGACCCGTTCCGATCGCGAGCACGTGCCCGCGCGGCACCGAACCGCGGCCGGCCTCGACCCCGGCGATCAGG
The DNA here is from genome assembly GCF_031843745.1 of Microbacterium sp. WCS2018Hpa-9. Classification (NCBI taxonomy): domain Bacteria; kingdom Bacillati; phylum Actinomycetota; class Actinomycetes; order Micrococcales; family Microbacteriaceae; genus Microbacterium; species Microbacterium sp. WCS2018Hpa-9. The sequence continues at coordinate 333,715 of NZ_JAVTIY010000005.1, read as the reverse complement.
ATCGAGTAGGTCTGCGCCGGCAGATCGATGTTGTCGCGGGTGCGCACCGGCGGCATCAGGATGCCGATGTCGAGAGCGAGCTTGCGACGAAGGGACTTCACCCGGGTGAGCAGATCCCCTGCTCCCCCGGACGCCAGGTCGACGATGTCAGGAGACAGAGAGATCTCGAGAGCATGCACGCGCATCCTGTCCATGAGCTCTTCGGGCCCCTCGACCCCGGCCTCGACGGCCTCCTGCTGCAGCGCATCGGCCTCCGCTGCGGCATCGCGGTCTTCGCTCGCCTTGACGCGGGATGCCGCGAACAGCAGCACGGCCCCGATCGCCAAGAAGATCACCAGAGGCATCCCGGGGATGAAGCCCATCGCGATGGCCGCGAGGCCCGTGATCACGAGGGCGTTGCGCGACTGCATGAGCTGACGACCGGCCGCCTGGCCCATCTCGGACTCGGCGTTCTCGCGAGTCACGATCATGCCGGTCGACACCGCCATGAGCAGTGCGGGGATCTGGGTCACCAGACCGTCACCGATCGTCAGGATGCTGTAGGTCTCGAGTGCGTCGCCGACCTCCATGCCGTGCTGCACCATGCCGATGATGATGCCGCCGACGAAGTTGATGATGACGATCACGATGCCCGCGATCGCGTCACCCTTGACGAACTTCGACGCACCGTCCATCGCGCCGTAGAAGTCTGCCTCTGCCGCCACCTCGGCTCGACGCTTGCGCGCCTCGGTATCGGTGATCAGCCCGGCGTTCAGATCCGCGTCGATCGCCATCTGCTTGCCCGGCATGGCATCGAGGGTGAACCGTGCTCCGACCTCGGCGACGCGCTCTGCACCCTTGGTGACGACGACGAACTGGATGACGGTGAGGATGAGGAAGATCACTGCACCGATCACGAGGGATCCGCTGATCGTGATCTCTCCGAACGCCTGGATCACCTGGCCCGCATGCGCCTCGCTGAGCACGAGACGCGTCGACGCGACGTTCAGACCGAGCCGGAAGAGCGTCGCGACGAGCAGCAGGCTGGGGAAGACCGAGAAGTCGAGCGGCTTCTTCACGAACATCGCGGTGAGAAGGATCAGCAGCGCGAACGAGATGTTCAGGACGATGAGTACATCGAGGAGCCCGGTCGGGATGGGCACGATGAGTAGGAGGATGATGCCCACCACTCCGACGGGCACCGTCGCCTTGGACAACAGCTGACCGATCATGCGTCTCGCCTTCTCATGCTCTCTACTCGTCCTGATCTGATCGCGACCCGGCTCACAGGCCGCGGTCCCTGGTGCTCGCGAAGGGCATCGTGTGCGTCCCCCTGGCCGCTCCTCGGCGCTTGAGATGCTCGATGAAGGCGAGCACCTGTGCGACGGCGGTGTAGAGCTCTTCGGGTATCTCCCGCCCGATCTCGCAGGCCGAGTGCAGCGCACGCGCGAGCGGGATGTCTTTGATCATCGGCACGCCGGCCTCTTCCGCCCTCTCGCGGATCTTCTGCGCGACTATTCCCGCCCCCTTCGCCACGACCCGAGGGGCCGACTTGCCCGGCTCGTACCGCAGCGCGACCGCGACGTGGGTCGGGTTCACGAGAACGACATCGCTGTCGCCGACTGCGGCGATCATCCGATTGCGGCTCATGGCGAGCTGCCTCGAACGGCGTTGGGAGCGTACGAGCGGGTCGCCCTCGCTCTTCTTGTGCTCGTCCTTGGCCTCGTTCTTCGTCATGTGGGTGTGCTTGCGGTTGCGTCGCATCACCACGGCCACGTCGATCGCCGCCAGCAGGATGCCCACGGCGACGGCGACCTGCAGGAGCGCGACGGCTCCCCCGGCCGCCTGCTCGAGCAGCCAGGTGATGTTGTGGCTGCCGCTGGCCATGAGCACGGGCACGAGACCTGCGACCACGATCCACAGCGCGAGCCCGATGGCCACCGTCTTCAGCAGTGCTTTGGCGCCCTCCCACAGCGCCTGCTGCCCGAAGACCCGCTTCATACCCGTCACGATGTTGAACTGCTCGGTGCGCATCGTCACACCTCGCAGATGGATGCCGCCCTGCGCGACCGCTGTGGCCGTCGTCGCGAGCAGCACCACCACCAGCATCGGGAGCAGGATGCCGCCGAGCGATGCGATCGCCGAGCCGAGCACGTCGATCGCCGCGTCGTCGGTGGGGTTCATCGCGACGGGCGTCACGGCGAGGAAGAGCTCGGTGACGACCTGCGTTCCCGAGGCGATCGTCGGCACCATCATCACGGCGGCGGCCGCGATGCAGACCCAGGCGGTGAAGTCCTGGCTGCGACCGATCTGCCCCTTCTTGCGCGCCTCCTTCAGGCGACGCTCGGTCGCCTTCTCAGTGCGTTCGCCGCTGTCGGACTCGCTCATCGCGTCACCCCCAGGAGCAGCCTCGCGGCCTCCTCGGCGATGACCGCGACCACACTGGGCAGCGCCGCGTAGACGAATCCGACGAGCAGCAGTGTGAGGCCGATCTTGATCGGGAAGCCCATCGCGAACGCGTTCAGGGCCGGCGCGACGCGGCTGACCAGTCCGAGCCCGACGTCTGCGAGGAAGAGCACGATCAGCAGCGGGCCCGCGATCTGCACGGCGCTGAGCATCATCTGCCCCGCAGCGCCGACGAGCGCCTCAGCAGGCTTGGCGAGATCGATCATGCCCGTGACCGGCACCGCGTCGAAGGAGCGGAACAGGCCGCCGAGCACGAGCTGGTATCCGTCCGAGGCGAACAGCAGCATGATCGCGGTCATCTGGAACAGTCGGGTGAACTGCGCGCCGTTGATCGCCATGCCGGGGTCGAACGCCTGCGCCAGCTGGAACCCGCCGAAGGTGTCGACGAGATGGCCCGCACCCTGGATCGCGCTGAAGAGCACCATCACGAGAAAGCCGAGGAGCGCGCCCGTCAGGGCCTGACCAGCCAGGGCGAGCATGAAGGCGCCAGTGTCGAGGCGCTCGTAGCCGGCCGTCACCACCGGCGACACCGCGAGAGCGAGACCCACGCCGAGCATGGCGCGGATCCGCATCGGGATCGTGCCGTGGCTGAACGGCGGGGCCAGCACCAGGAAGGCGGTGATCCGCACGCAGGCGAGGGAGGTCGCCTCGAGCCACGTGAAGTCGATGGGGATGTTCATCAGCCGCCGTTCAGCAGCGACGGGATGCGCGCGAACATCTCATTCGTGAAGGCGATCATCTCGGCGATCATCCAGTGCCCGGTCACGAGCAGGGCGATGCCGACGGCGACGAGCTTCGGCACGAACGAGATCGTCATCTCCTGCACCTGGGTGATGGACTGCAGCAGCGAGATGGCGAATCCCACCACGAGCGCGGTGATGAGCAGTGGCGCGCACAGCTTCGCGCCCACGATCAGCGCCGCCTGCCCGATGTCGATGACAGCCTCCGGGTTCATCAGCCACCCCCGTTGTACGACTGGATGAGCGCGGTGATGACCATCCCCCAGCCGTCGATGAGCAGGAACAGGAGGATCTTGAACGGCAGCGAGATCATGACCGGCGGAAGCATCATCATGCCCATCGACATCAGTGCGCTGGCGACGACGAGGTCGATCACGAGGAAGGGGACGAAGATGATGAACCCGATCAGGAAGGCGGCGCGCAGCTCGCTGATCATGAACGCCGGCACGAGGGTCTGCAGCGGGATGCTGGAGGCGTCCGTGGGATTCTCCATCTGCGCCGCCCGGTGCATGAGGGCGATGTCCTCTTCGCGGGTGTAGGTGAGCATCCACTGCCGCAGCGGCTCCTGGGCGAGCTCGAACGCCCTGCCGAAGTCGATCTGACCGTCGGTGAACGGCGCGACCGCGACGGCGTTGATGTCGGTGAGCACCGGCCACATGATGAACAGCGTCAGAAAGAGGCTGAGCCCGGCGAGCACCTGGTTCGGCGGGATCGACGGCAGCGAGAGCGCATTGCGGGTGAGGGCGAGCACCACGAAGATCTTGGTGAAGCTCGACATCATCAGCAGCAGAGCCGGGGCGACGCTGAGCACGGTGATGCCCAGCAGCGTCATGATGCTGTCGGACGGAGCCCCGTTGATGCCGTTGATCGTCACACCGTCGCCGTCACCGGTCTCGGTCGGGAGCAGCGGCGCGGCAGCGTGCGCTCCCGTGGCCTGCAGCAGCACCAGCACCGTCGCGATGCCGAGCGAGGCGCCGACGAGCACCCAGGCACGACGCGGCAGTCGCGGTGCGCGCGCAGGTGGCGACGCGGCGACTGCGGCGGATACGGGCACGGCGGCACTCCGAAGATGGGTGACGTGGCCGATCCGTAGCCAGAGGGTCGAGCGATCCGTGCTCGCAGTCGACTATCGCGACACGACGAGGTGCACGTAACCGCGATGACCGATGGGGTGGCCGCCGTCAGGCGACGGAGCGCAGCGCGCGGTCGACGATGTCGTCAGGCATCTCGGAGACAGCGGGACGGTTCCCCTCTGCGAGGATCTCCTCGGCGAGCGGAGGAGCCTCCTGCGTGTCGACGACGTTGATCCCGTGCTCGGTCACGCCGAGCACATAGCGGATGCCCCCGAACTCGGCCACCACGAGCTGCGCCTTGCCCCCGATGCCCGACCGCGCCACGACGGTGATCTTCTCGGGACGTGCCCGCGGGGCTGCCGCCGGACGCGAAGGCACGAGCTCCGACAGCTTGGCGAGCTTCTTCGGCATCAGCCCGGCGAGCGGGCTCACCCCCTTCGCCTGCGACTTCTGCAGGCGACGGCTCAGGAAGAGCAGCAGGCCGAGCACCGCGCCCAGCGCCACGATCGCACGGAGCGCGACGAGGATGTCGTCCATTGTCAGACCGCCTCGGCGCCGTCGAGGATGCGCTCGACGCGGATCGCGAAGTCGCCCTCCGCGACCACGACGGTGCCGTGCCCGATCAGGCGGCCGTTCAGCTTGATGTCTGCGGGAGACCCTGCGGCGCGGTCGAGCTCCACCACACGCCCCGGCTCGAGCGAGAGCACGTCGCGCACCGGCATCCGCGTGCGTCCGATCTCGACCACGAGTTCCATCTCGACGCCCGCGATGCGATTCAGTCGCTGCGGGCCACCTGCCGCAGCAGACCTGGCTCCGTCGATGCGCACGGAAGCGCGGGCGACGACGCTGCCGTCTGCGTCGACCATGTCGAACACCTGAGTGCCCGCGTCGGTGAAGACATCGGCGGCGGCGAGCACAGCACCGTCGCCGAGTGATCCGCTGCCGAGCACGGCGGTGGCCGCCTCGAAGATCGGATGCAGTCGATCGGTCAGCGGTGCGTTCTTCGAGCCGTCCTCGAGCTGCGACGGATCGACGACCTGGATCGCGATGCGCGCGCCGGGGCTGCCCGTGAAGGTGACGACGACCGCGTCGCCCGACGCACCGGGGTCGGTCGACGGCGCCGGGATGACGGGATAGCCGAACGGCAGCTTGCCGGCGATCGCCGCGGCGATGGCGGTCTCGTGGAAGGTGCTCATCAGTGGGTCTCCTCATGGGTGGTCGTGATCTTGCAGGTGAGGCGCGAGCCCCTGCTGCCGGGTGTGGCGAGGGCGATGCGCGTCTGCCCGGCCATGAGCTCGTAGGGTCGGGTCTCAGGGTGCGGCAGACGCAGCAGGTCGCCCGGAGCGAGGTCGAGGATCTCGCCGGTGCCGATCGTGATGGGCGCGAGACGCAGCGTCAGCTCGAGCGGGGTGCTGCGCACCTGCTCGAGGGTCTGCTCGGCCGAATGCGCCGATGTGGCATCCGATCCGGTGGCTGCCAGGCGGTCGACGACTGCCGAAGCGGGCAGCATGACGGTCGCCGTCGACTCGGAGTCCCCCAGCCGCATGGTGTAGCGGGCGACGATCACCGCGGCGGTGGCGGAGATGACCTGCATGTACTGGGGGTTGTAGTGCACCGCACTGAACCTCGGCGCCCCGGGAAGCAGAGCGTCGAGGCTGGCGTGGAGGTGCTCGAACGTGCCCTCCATCAGGTTGCGGACGAGGGCCAGTTCGATCGGAGTGAACGTGCGGGCTGCGGGAAGCGATGTGCTCCTGCCCCCCATCATCTGCACGACCCACAGCAGGGCGCTGTCGAGTCCGAACTGCACGACGCACGGCTCATCACGGTCGGCGAACGACCCCGCGACCATCGCCGTCGTGCCGGGGAGCGTGTCGGAGTACTCCTCATACGAGACCAGGTCGACGCTCTCGAGCGCCAGGTGCGCCCGCACGCGGATCTTGTCCGTCAGCTGCGACGACCACAGCCGGGCGAACGACTCGAACGCCGCCTCGAGATGCCGTGTGCTCTCGCGCCCGAGCTGGGCCGGGCGTCCGAAATCGTACGCCGGGTAGCGCACGGCCGGGTCCTCGAGCACGGCGGATGCGGTCATGATGGTCTCCTCGACGGTGGTGTTCACGTGAGTGCTCACTTGTTCGCAGCAGCCGCGAGAGCGGGTATCAGCGCTCTCACCTGCTCTTCTTCGTTCGACTCGACGACGATGTCGACGCGTCTGTTGCTGGCCAGCGCCTGTGGGGTGTCGCCCGGCACGATGGGGCGGGTGTCGGAGAACGCGGTGGCCTTCACGCGTGGACCCCCCAAGCCTTCGTGCTCGACGAGGAATCGAGCCACCTGGGTCGCGCGCCCGCCCGAGAGCTCCCAGTTGGTCGGGAAGGGGGCCGCGGAGACCCTGTGGTCTGCGTGCCCTTCGACGCTCACCTGGTTGTCGACCGTGGCCAGCACGTCTCCGATGGTGTCGAGCACGGCATCGGCCTTCGCCGAGAGGTCGGTGCTGTTGTCGGCGAAGAAGGTCTCGGCGCCGACCAGTCCGACCTGGAGTCCCCGATCGTCGATCACGAACTGCACGGTGTCCTGCAACCCCTGAGCCGCCAGCGAGGTGCTCATGCGATCACGCAGGCCGACGAGCGACTCGAACTCGGTCTCCGCGCGGGCGGCGAGATCGACCACCCCGTCGTCGTCCTGCAGCTCGGGCGGCACGATCATGCCCTCTGCCGTGTCGGCACCGCCCTCGGTGCTCTCCTGCCCGAAACCCGTCGCCAGGCTGTTCGCGAGCATCTCGAACTTCGTCTTGTCGACGTTCGATACGGCGAACAGCACGATGAACAGACACATCAGAACCGTGACCATGTCGGCATACGACACGGCCCAGCGCTCGTCCGGCTCGTCGTGCGAGTCGTCCTCATGCCCGCGACCGCGAGCTCGACGGGCAGTGCTCACTGGACGCCCTCTGCGCGCTCAGGCTCCCGCTTCTGCTTGCTGGCCTTGGGCTTCACGGTCGACAGCGCCTCGAGGCGCTCCTGCAGGAGGTGCGGCGCGCTGCCGGCCTGGATGGCGAGCATCCCCTCGGAGACGAGGGTCATCCTCTCGAGCTCGACGGCCCCGATCCGGCTCAGTCGGCCGGCGATCGGGTTCCAGATGAAGTTGGCCGAGAGCAGGCCCCACAGGGTCGCGACGAAGGCCGCGGCGATCATCGGGCCGAGGTGGTCTGGTTCGTCGAGCTTCTCGAGCACGTGGGTCAGCGAGACGACGGTGCCGACGATCCCGATCGTGGGCGCGTATCCGCCCAGCGAGCCGAAGAACTTCGACGCGACGCGGTTCCGCGACGACGTCGCGGCGATCTCGTCATCCATGACCATCCGCAGATCCTCGGCATCCGTGCCGTCGGCGAGAGCCTGAAGCGCCTGCCGGGTGAACTCGTCCGGCGCGGAGTCGAGTTCCTGCTCGAGAGCGAGAAGGCCTTCGCCTCGAGCCTTCTCGGCGTACCCGACGAGGAACGGGATCACCGCCTCCGGCGTCATCTTCGGCCCTCGGACCATGCGGCCGAGGCTCTTCACTGCGAGGATCGTGTCGCGGAGAGTGTGGCTGGCGATGCCGACGCCGATCGTCGAGCCCAGTACCAGGATCATCGGCGCGGGAATGAGCAGAGCCTCGAAGCTCGCCCCCTCCATCGTGATCATCGCGACCAGGGCGCCGAACGCCAGGACCACTCCGATGATGAACGCGGGATCCATGATCACGCGCCCGTCTGGGAGGTCAGCGCCTGGGCTGCGCCGACGACGCGCGCACGGTAGGCGACGATCAGGTCGATCAGGGCGTCGAGATCCTCCTCGACCACGTACACATGCCCGTCGACCATGTGCAGAGTCGTGTCCGGCGACGCGTGGATGCGTTCGATCAGGTCAGGGTTCACCGCGAACCGGGTGCGGTCGAGGCGGGTGACGATGATCATCGGGGGGTCTCCGGGATTCGGATGAGAGGGGGAAGTCTGCCCCGACTATCGCGACGCGGCCCGCCCCCGGTAACCAGGGGCGGGCCGCGTGGGGGCGGATCTGCGCGAGTCCGTGCGGGCTATCAGCGCTTCAGCTGGGTGAGCTCCTGCAGGACCTCGTCGCTGGTCGTGATGATGCGCGCGTTGGCCTGGAAGCCGCGCTGAGCGACGATCAGGTTGGTGAACTCCTGCGAGAGGTCGACGTTGCTCATCTCGAGCGCACCGGAGACGAGGCTGCCGAAGCCTGCCTGGCCCGGCTCGCCCATGCGCACGGCGCCGGAGTTGACGGATGCGCGGTATGCCGTTCCGCCGGCCTTCTCGAGTCCCTCGGGGTTGGCGAACGTGGCCATGGCGATCTTGCCGAGGGTCTGCGTGGCACCGTTGCTGAACGTGCCGACGATGGATCCGTCACCGGTGATGCTGTACGACTTCAACGTGCCGGCAGCCGCACCGTCCTGCTTGGACACGGCGACCGTCGACAGTTCCGCGTAGCCGGTGACCGAACCGAGGTCGACGCTCACGGCGCCGGCGGTGAGCGTGAGGCCCGCTCCCGTCTGCTTGCCGTCGGTGAATGCCAGCGACCCGGTCGCACCACTGGTGGGCTCGGTGACGTCCCATCCGGTCGCCGTCTTCGTGAAGGTCAGGCTGAGCGTCGAGGGCGTGCCCTGCGCGTCGTAGACGGTGACGTCGCGCACCAGCTCATCGCCGGTCGCTGCCGTCGACGGGAGGTTGCCGGTGACGGTGGCCGTCGTCGTCGCCTTCGCGGGCGACACGGCGTCGAGAGGGAGCACGATGTTTCCCGCCGCCTGCCCAGTGTTGACCACACCGTTCTGCGCCGGCCAGCCCTGCACGACCGAGCCGTCGGCGGTGACCATCTTGCCGGTGGCGTCGAACGAGAAGCCACCCGCCCGGGTGTACAGGGTCTCTCCGCCTGACTGGACGGCGAAGAACCCGTCGCCCGAGATCATCAGGTCGCCTCCACGACCGGTCGCCTGGGCCGAGCCCTGTGCGAAGTTGGTGCGCACGCCGGCGACCTGCACACCGAGACCGACCTGGGCGGGGTTGCGGCCGCCGACCTCGTCGTCGGGGATGCCCGGGTTGCCGATGAGCTGTGACAGCGAGTCCTGGAACAGCACGGACGAGCCCTTGAACCCGGCCGTGTTGACGTTCGCGATGTTGTTGCCCGTGACATCGAGCATGGTCTGGTGCGAGCGGAGGCCGGAGATTCCGGAGTAGAGCGAGCGGAGCATGGGGTTCTCTCTTCCTGGGTGAGACGGAGGTCAGACTGCGGCGGGGGTGGGCGCAGCGGGGGTGGGTGCAGTGGGGTTGGTCTGTGCGGTGGTGACGCCCGTGATGACGTCGAGCGCGACGGTCTTGTCGCCGATGGTCACCTGCGGAATCGGTCCGTCGAACGAGACCTTGGTCACGATGCCCGAGACGGTCTTGCCGTCGGCATCCTTGTAGCTCGCCTCCTGGCCGATGAGGGCGCTCGCCGCCTGACGCATGTTGAGGGCGAAGGCCTCGGCGCCGTTGTCGGCGAGTGCCGTCAGCTGCTCCATCATGGCGAGCTGGGTGGTCTGCGAGATCATCTCGTTGGTGTCCATCGGACTCGAGGGATCCTGGTGCGTCAGCTGGGTGACGAGGAGCTTGAGGAACACCTCTCCGTCGAGCACCTGCTTGCGGGCTGCGGGGTCGGTGGTGCCTCCCGTGTGGATCGAGCTCGGGGCGCTCACTGCGTCGACAGTCATTCGGTCGTCCTCTCAGGCGAAGATGTCGAGCCCCGCGCCGGAGATGGCAGAGGGCGTTGTCTGGATGGTGCGGGGCAGATCGGGGGCCTGCTCGACACCGCGGCGGTGGTCGGGTCGGCCGCGGTTCTCATCACGATCGCCTGCACCCTGCTGTGGCGGCGCATCGCCTGCGGCCTGCTGGCCGCGGTCGCCGGAGGAGTCCGCGGACGCGCCGTGGTTGACGCTCAGAGTGGCGTGCGGCATCACCGCGGCGAGGTCACGGCGCAGCTCGACGAGCATGGTGCGCAACGCATCGCGCCCGGCATCGGTCGCACCACTGAGCTCGACCTGCACCTCTCCGGATGCGGTGATGTGCGCACGCACCGTGACGGGGCCGAGACTGTCGGGGTTCACCGTCATCGTGAGCTGGTGGGTGCCCATCGGACGCTGGGCGATGCTCACGATCACCGGAGCGACTTGCGCTGCGACCGACCGATTCGCGGCGCTGGCGCCGTCGGGCGACGACGCGGGGGCGACCGTCGGGCCAGGAGCGACCGGCGCGATGGGGGCCGTCGCGGGTACGGGCTGCGAGCCCTGCGGCTGGTCCCCCGCATCACTCGCCATCTGCTGCTCCAGAGGGCCACCGACGCCGGGGGCGGGTACGGGGATGCCGACCACGGACGGGATCGCCGGCGGCGACTGCCGAGGGAAGGGCTCCGGCCGGATCACGGCAGCAACCGGGTCGGACAGCGCCGGTTCGGCACCGCCGCTCGCGGGGTCTTGCGGCGTCGCTGTCACGTCGACGACCCCTCGGGGGTCGCCAGGCCGGCCCTGCGATGTCCGGAGTTCGCCGCGGCCGCCGGCGGCGACTGCCGCGCTCGCCGCAGCGGGAGCCGACGCAGGCGACGAAGCAGGAGCCGAAGCGGGAGCCGTCGCTGTCGCTGAAGCCGAAGTCATGTGTGTTGCCGGCACGGTGTCAGAAGGAACGGTGGTCACTGCATCCGTCTCGGTGGCTCCGCTCGCCTCATCGACAGAACTCGCCTCCGCCCCGGCCTTACCCGGCATGGTCTCCCCCGTGGTGTCCGGAGCCGTCGCACTCGGCAGAGTCGTCTCGGACGTCGCCTGCGGTGTCGGTGCCTTCGGACCGGCGGTCTCGGACGTCGTCGCCTGCGGGGTCGTCGTCTGCGGGGTCGTCGCAGAGAGCTCCGCGGTCACCGGAGCCGACCACGCGACGAGGTGGGTCATCGCCGCGATCGCCGCCTGTGGGTCGATCGCGCGGTCGGGTGCCGCTGACGCCTCTACCGTCGGCCCGCTCTGCTCGGCCGTGGCGGGCTTCGCCGTGCCCGAGTCCGTCGCGCGGTCGAGCGTCCGACCTGCTGCGGTGAGGGCATCGCCGAACAGCGAACCCGAGTCAGCCGACGCTCGACCCCCGGTGTCCGCCTCGCCGGAGCCGGCGCCGGGCATGGTCGCGAGCAGTCCCACCGCGGTCATCCGAGCATCTCCATGATCTTCTGGATCGACGGAGTCGATCCGCCTGCGCCCGAGGCGTTCGCCGAGAACAGGGTCTGGAGTGCCGCGATGACGTCTGCGTTCTCTCCGCCGGATGCACCGGTGCCGGCGGCAGCCGTGGCTGCCGTGGACTCGGTGCTCGCGGTGCTCGAGGTGGTCTCGGTGGTCGAGGCCGCCTTGGCCGCCTCCAGGACTCCGGCGAACGTCGTCGAGCTGGCCGCCGACGTCTCGGCGGTCGCCTCCGTCGTGGCCGCTGCAGAGGCCGCGGCCGCACGCCCCGCCGGATCCAGCGACACGATCTGGGTCTCGATCGCGTCGACGCGGGCGATCACCGCCGCAAGCCCGGTCACGCTGCGCTCCCCTCACGTCGCGAGGTGCGCACGACGGCGATCTCATCGAGCGCGGTCTGCTCGGCGGCGAGCTCGGCCTTGGCGGTCTCGACCCGGTGGGTGCTCTCGAGTCGCTCGAGCCCCTTCAGATCGCGTCGCGCCTCGACGTGCGCAGATCTGGCTTCGGATTCCTCGCCGCGCCTCATGTCGACCAGAGCCTGCAGATCGCTGAGCGTGCTGCGCCCCGCGGCGCGGGCCGCAGCCATGGCCATCAACGCCCGAGGATCATCGATCTGCGCGCTGATGTCGGCGAGGCTCGTGATCGCGCTCTGCTCGGCGGTCTCGGCCTGCGCCCGTTCTGCGCTCGCTCGCGAGAGGTGCTCGGCGGCGACACGCTCCTGGGCGCCGCGCACACGCAGCAGACCAGCCAGTGGGAAGGTCATGGGGTGAGTCCTCCGAAGTCGGTGGTGAGGGCGGCGAGCTGCTGCCAGGAATCGTCGGATGCGGCGAAGTCGTCGATGCTCTGGGTGAGGAAACGAGAGATCGCACCCTCGTGCGCGAGCGCGGCGTCGACCATCGGATTGGCCCCCTGGCGATACGCGCCGATCTCGATCAAGTCGTTCGCACTGCGCCGGGCCGCCAGCACGCTGCGCAGCGTCACGGCGTTCTGCCGTTGCTCCGGCGTAGTGATCTTCGACACGACGCGAGACACCGACCCGAGCACGTCCACCGCAGGAAAGTGCCCGCGGATCGCGAGCGCCCGGTCGAGCACCACATGTCCGTCGAGGATCCCTCTGGCGGCATCCGCGATCGGTTCGTTGTGGTCGTCGCCGTCGACCAGCACCGTGTAGAGGCCGGTGATCGACCCGACGGGTCCGGTTCCGGCACGCTCGAGCAGCCGCGCGAGCACCGAGAAGGTCGATGGCGGATAGCCCCGAGTGGCTGGCGGTTCGCCGGCGCTCAGCCCGATCTCACGCTGAGCCATGGCGACGCGGGTCAACGAGTCCATCATCAGCACCACGTCGAGTCCGTCATCGCGGAACCCCTCGGCGATCCGTGTGGCGACGAACGCCGAGCGCAGCCGTGCCATCGCAGGTTGGTCCGAGGTCGCGACGATCACCACCGAACGCGCCAGACCCTCAGGCCCCAAGTCGTCTTCGAGGAACTCCCGCACCTCGCGACCGCGCTCACCGACGAGGGCGATGACGTTCACATCGGCGGTGGATCCGCGGGCGATCATCGACATCAGCGACGACTTGCCCACACCCGACCCGGCGAAGAGACCGAGACGCTGCCCCGAGCCCACGGGCGTCATCGTGTCGAGCACGCGCACTCCGAGCCCCAGCTGTCTGTCGATGCGTTGTCGGTCCATCACGCTCGGAGCATCATGGTCGAGTGAGACGAAGGCCGCGCTCCTGTCGAGCGGCCCCTTGCCGTCGATCGGCCGACCGAGTCCGTCGAGCACACGTCCGAGCAGCGCTCGTCCCGTCGGCACCTGCAGCGGTGCTCCCCCGTGCCGCACACGGGCACGAGCGGTGATCCCGTCGAGTCTGCCGAGGGGCATGCACCGGGCCGAGGCTCCGTCGACGGCGACGATCTCGGCATCGACCGGGCGGCCGTCCGCCGCGTCGATGCGGATGCGGTCGCCGACCGCGCCGTCGATGCCGAGCACCTCGACACCGAGTCCGCGCACCGCCTTCACGGTGCCGGAGCGCTCGGGGCGCGCGGCGGCGAGAGCGCGCTGCCACGACCGCGTCTCGGTGATCACCCGATCACCTCGGCGTCCTGGTCGCCGCCGTCGAGTGCGGCGGCAGCGCGGGCGAGCGCCGCAGAGATGCGCGTGTCGACCGCCCCGTTCTCGATCTCCACGATGGCGCCGCCGTTGTCCACGGCATGAGAGGTCGAGATCCGGATGCCGCGGAGCGCGTCGATCGTCGACGCCTCCTCCTGCAGGACACCGGCGTCCTGCACGCTGAAGGCGACGCGAGTCCACCTGTCCGCCGGCATCTCCGCCAGGGCCCGCCGCAGCGCGTGAGCGGCGGATCGTGCAGGATCCGACAGCTCCGCTCCGAGGATCGTCGTGGCCAGCATGACGGCGAGCTCTTCGATTCTGTCGGCAGCGAGCGTGCTCAGCTCGTCGATGCGCTGGTCGAGCGCCGCCTGCGCCGTCTCCAGTGCGCGCAGGCCAGAGCCTCGCTCGTGCAGATACAGCTCTCGGAGTTCCTGCATCCGCTGCTGCTGCGCGGCGCGCTGCGCCTCGCCCTCGTCGAGCGCGATTCTGCGACCTTCGGCGAAGCCGTCGGCGTAGCCCCGGGTGCGAGCGCGATCGGCCTCGCCTCGGAGGTCGATGGGAGTCTCGCCGACGCGCGGCACGACCAGTGGCGTGAAGGCGGAATCGAGCACGGAGGACACCTCGGAATCGAAGGGCGAGGCCTGTCCGTGGCCCGTGGGTCGAGCGATCCGTGCTCCCTGCCCACTATCGCGACGCTCCTCCGCGGCCGTAACCGCCGCGGCCGAATCACCTGCCGTCAGAGGGATCACTCGATGAGCTCGTCCTCGTCTTCGCGAGAGATCGTGATCTCCTCCGCGGCCTCCAGATCACGGATGATGCGCACGATCTCGGCGCGGGCCTCATCGACCTGTCTCATGCGCACGGGGCCCAGCACTCGGGTCTCCTCAGCGAGGTTCTCCTGGTTGCGCTCGGTCATGTTGCTCTTGACCTTGTCAGTGATCTGCTCGTCGGCGCCCTTCAGCGCGAGTGCGAGCATGCGAAGGTCTATGCCGCGCAGCACCCGCTGGGCGTCGCGGTCTTCGAGGCGAGCGATGTCGGCGAACGTGACCATGCGGCTGCGGATGTCTTCGGCCAGCGCGAGGTCGCGCCCCTCGAGGCTCGCGAGCAGCGACTTCTCGAGGGCGGTGTCCGACCTGTTGATGATCTCGACGAGAGGCTGGACGCCGCCGATCGACTCGTGGTTGTCGCGCATCGCGAAGACGCCGGTACGAGAGCGCAGAGAATCGGCGACGATCGAGATCGCCTCCTGGGTCGCGGTGCCCATCGTCGCGATCGCCTGGGCGACATCGGTGCGCAGCGGGTCCTGCAGTGCGGCGAGCACGGCCGCCGCGCGATCAGCACGCAGGTTCGCCAGCACCACGGCGACCGTGGTCGGCAGCTCGCCCTCGATGATCGTGGCGAGCTGCGCCGGGTCGGCCGCGTTGAGGAAGTCGAAGGACACCGAGCCCTGCGACATCACCCTGCCGACCATCCCGACGGCCTTCTCGCGCCCGAACGCCGTCTCGAGCAGTCCGGTCGCGAGTTCCTGACCGCCACGCGACGGCACGGAGCCGCCGGTGGCGATGCGGCGGAACTCCGCGAGAGCGCGGGCGGTCGAGGCGACGTCCACTCCCCCGAGCTGCGTGAGCTCGGCGGCGAGCATCTCGGAACGCTCCTCGCCCAGGTGACGCAGCACCTCGGCGCTGGCGGCGCGGTCCATGTTCATCAGCACGATCGCGGCCTTGCGAAGGCCGCTCATCTCCGGCACGGCAACCGCTGCGGGCGCCACGGCGGTCGAGACCTCGACCGTGTCGGCCTGCGCATCCAGCAACTCGGTCAGCGCGCTCATACGGTCGCCTCGTCCATCAGGTCGGCCAGCGCGCTGGCGATCGTGTCGGGTTCGCGCTTGGCCAGATCGTCGATCTCACGGCGTCTGCGCTCGACGAGCACCTTGTCGGGCTCCGGCTCGTCATCGAGCTCGATCGATGCCGAGGGCAGCAGCTTGGTGGGTGCCGGTGCGATGATCGCCTCGGCCTCCTTCAGCCCTCTGAGCGAGCGGAGCTTCTGCTCCTCGCTCTCGGTGACCGTGGCGAAGTACTCGATGGGGCCGTCTTCTGTGTAGAGCACGCGACGCTTCATCTTGCGGCGCACGACGAGGAAGACGATCAGGATGATCACGGCGAGCAGGATCGATCCGCCGATGATCGCCGACCGCAGAAGCTCCTGCTGCAGCTGCGCCTCACGCTCGGCCTCTGCCGCCTGGAGCGCGGTCGCAGCCGCGGTCGCTCCCGCCTCGTTGAACTCGACGAACTCGACGGCGATCTCGTCGCCGCGCTCGACGTTGATGCCGGCGGCCGATGCCACGAGCGATTCGATCTGGTTGGCCGTCACACCCGTGACGGTTCCCCTGTTCAGCGCGATGCTCACCGTCTGCCGCGTCACCTCTCCTGCCGGAGTGATGGTCTTCTCCGTCGACTTGTTCACGGCGTTGTCGCGAGAGGTCTCCTCGAATTCGTAGGCGCCTGTGCCCTCCGCGTTGTTCGGGACCGCGATGTTGTCGGGCCCGAGCACGCCGGTGCCGCCCGCTTGACCGCCGTTGTAGGTCTCCGTCTTGGTCTCCTCCGACGCGCTCAGCTCGCCCTCGGGGGCCGAGTACGTCTCGTCCATGCGCTCTGACGTGGAGTTCGCGACGTCGGCCGACACCGTCACGGTGGCGTTTCCGGGCCCGACGATCGTCTCGAGCATGTTGCTGACCGAAGCGGCGACCTTCGCCTCGTGCTCTGTCGCCTGCTTCGACGAGTTGCCGGTGAGGCCGGTTCCGACAGCCGAGAGCACCCGGCCGTCCTGATCGGTCACAGCGACGTCCTCGGGGGTCATCCCCGGCACAGCGGCGCTCGTGAGGTGCACGATCGCCTCGATCTTCTCGTCGCTGAGGGTCGATCCGTTGCGGGTCTTCACGAACACGGATGCGGTCGGGCTCTGCCGCTCCGACACGAAGACGCTCTCCTCGGGGATCGCGAGCTGCACGGAGGCGGTCGAGATGCCCTCCATGGCACCGATCGTGCCGGCCAGCTCGCCCTCGATGGCGCGCTTGTAGGTGACCGACTGCTGGAACTCGCTCGCCGTCACGCCCATGTCGTCGAGCAGCGTGTATCCCTCGCTGGTGTCGCCCGGAAGCCCGGCCGACGCCGCTGCCAGGCGCTGCGCGTAGACCTGATCGTCGGGCACGAGGATGGTCGCGCCGCCCTCGGTGAGCTCGTAGCCCACGCCCGCCGACTTCAGCTGCTCGACGACCGCCGAGGCATCGCCGGCACTCAGACCGGTGAACAGCGGACTCATCTGCGGCTTGGTGAGCCACGCGCCGAGCGCGATGGCCCCCATCACGAGCAGCGCGACGCCGATGACGGCGATCGTGCGCTGTGCGAGCGAGAATCCTGAGACGACCAGCTTCGCGCGGTCGTAGTAGCTCGTGAGCATCTTGGGCATCGTCAGGCCTGCATCCTCATGATCTCGTTGAATGCCGAGACGCTGCGGTCACGCACGGCGACCACCAGATCGAGCGTCACGGAGGCGCGTGTCGAGGCGATCATCGCCTGATGAATGTCCTGCAGGTCGCCGGTGACCGCCTGCACCGCGAGTTCGTTCGACGACGACTGCAGCTGCTGGAGGTTCTCCACAGCGCCCGAGAGCGATGTCGCGAAGGTACTGCCCGATGCCGAGGCACCTGACACCTCCGGCCCCGTCTCGAAGCTGAGCGCAGAGAGCGGGGTGACGCCTGTCGCGGCGACGGCCTCGACGCCGGGCATCAGTTGCGGCCGATCTGCAGTGCGGCCTCGTAGGTCGTCTTCGCACGATCGACGACAGCGGCGTTCGCCTCGTATCCGCGCTGCGCGAGGATCAGCATGCTCATCTGGTCGCCGAGCTCGACGTTCGGGTACTGCACATAGCCGTCCTCGTTCGCGTAGGGGTGCTCGGGGTCGTACACGAGCTTGGCCTCGGCATCGGATTCGACGACGCCCGCGACGTAGACGCCAGGGCTCTCCGTGCCGGCCTGCACGGTGACGAACTTCTCTCGGAAGGCCTCCTGGCCCGCAGGGGTGGCCGTGTTCACGTTCGCGATGTTGTCGCTGAGCGCGTCGAGCCACTTGCGGTGCGCGGTCAGGCCGGTGCCGGCGATGCCGATCGCGTCGAAGGTCATGCGGAGGCCTGCCCGATCGCCTTGGTGATCGACGCCGCCTGGCCGCCGATCGCCTGACTCGCGAACTGGAACCGCAGCACGGTGTCGATGTTCGACAGGGTCTCGGTGTCGAGGTTGACGTTGTTGCCGTTCAACCTGGTCGGCTCGAGCGATCTTTCGACCGTCGCGGCGACGGTGCCGGATCCGCCTTCGACGGCGGAGCGCAGCTCGTCCTCGAACTGGACGCGCTGGGCCTGGTAGCCGGGGGTGTTGACGTTGGCGATGTTCTCGGCGATCGAGCGTTGGCGCAGGGCCAGCCCGTCGAGGGCGCTGATCAGCGCAGAGGAGGTGACGGATTCGAGCACGGGGGCACTCCGGACGTTGGTGGAGAAGCCGATCCCTGGCCAATCGTCGAGCGATCCGTGCTCTGTGTCGACTATCGCGACACCCGACCGCTCACGTAACCGTGATGCTCAACCCTCGACGTCGAGATAGACGGGCGCGTCGGTCTTCGAGGTCGGCACCCGCCGCAGCGCGGCGATCTCGCGCGCGACATGGGCGCGGGAGGTGACGAGTCCGCCGATCATGAGCTGCTGACGCGCGAGCACGGCTTCGGCGCGCTCGCGCAGCTCCTCCGGCACGGGGCCGGGCGGCGCGTCGAAGGACTGCTCGTCGAGCTGCTCGTCGGCAGCGTCGAGAGCCCGCTCGAACTGGTCGAGCACCGTCAGCCAGGCCGAGAGGTTGTCAGGCACGGGGGGCTCAGGCCAGTGCCGTGATGGGCGTCTGCGTGCTCGACGTGATCGCCGCGGCAGCCGCATGCCAGGCCTCGCGCAACGGAATGACGAGATCGCGGCACTCTGCGGTGGCGATCCGATCACGGGCGATGTTCGCGGTGATCAGACGGCCCGTGAGGTAGGTGTAGACGCCACGCAGTTCGGCCGAGCCGTCCCACTCATCGGTGAGCGAGCTGTTCAGCTCGGCGACGATCTGCTGCGCGTGCAGGAGGTGGTTCCCCGCCGCCGCCCAGTCTGCCGACTCCTGCGAGGCGTCTGCGCGCTCGATGTCGACCAGAAGGCGGTCGTAGAGCAGCACGAGAAGGCGTTCGGGCGTGGCCGAGGCGACCTGCTGCTCGAGGTACTGCTGCTTGGCGCGGTCGAGAGAGGTGATGGGCATGGTTCTGGTCTCCGATGCGATGGTGGTGGCGGTGCTCAGGTCACGACGTCGTCGTGCTGTTGAGGCCTGCGAGCTGCGAGGTGAGCCACGACGACTGCGACTGCAGCTTCGAGAGCTGGACCTCGAGCTGCGCATACGTGCGCTCGAGCGTCGCCTGCCGCTGCTCCAGCCGGACGTCCCATCGCTCGACCTGGGTCTTGAGCGTCTTGACCTCGGTCTCCTGACCGGTGATGCGCTGCGTCAGCAGCCCGTCGTACTTGTCGGAGTACTGGTCGGTGACGCCTTCGACGCGTCCGGCGATCGACGAGAAGATCTCCTGGGTCTTCTCCGGATCCTCGGCGAGGGCCTTTCCGAACTTCTCCGCGTCGAACGAGAGCACGCCCTTGTCGCTGATCGAGATTCCGATCGTCGACGGCGATACTCCGTCGACCGGATGCTGCATCGCGTTCGCGAGAGCGCCGCGGAGATTGCGAACGGTACTGTCTCCGGTGAACACGCCGAGAGTGGTGGACTCGCCCACATCTCCGACCGTCGCCTTCGATCCGTTGTCGATGCGCGTCAGCAGCGCGGCGATCTCCTTGACGTATGTCTCGGCGGTCGTGGTCTGCTTCTTGTCGTCCCTGGCGACGGCCACCGTCACAGGATCAGCGCTGGGCTTCGTGACCGTGACCTCGATGCCCTCCCCCACGCTGATCGTGTTGCTGGCGCTGTTCAGCGTCTGCTCGGCGGTGGTTCCGGCGAACAGACGGA
Organism: Microbacterium sp. WCS2018Hpa-9; assembly: GCF_031843745.1. NCBI lineage: Bacteria > Bacillati > Actinomycetota > Actinomycetes > Micrococcales > Microbacteriaceae > Microbacterium > Microbacterium sp. WCS2018Hpa-9. Next base: position 314,036 of record NZ_JAVTIY010000005.1, on the reverse strand, counting down.
TCCGCGCGTCCGCGCCCTGCGTGATGACGGCGGCGCCCGGCTCGGCGCCGAGATCCGTCGAGGTGCCCGCTGCGACGTCCGCGGCAGTGCCCCTGTGCACGGTGAACTCACCGGCCGCGCCGGTCTCGATCGACGTCAGCTGGATGCGCGAGAGCGGCTTGCCGTCGGCATCCATACCGGCGGGGACGACCGTCGCGCTCACTCCGGCCTTCGACGCGTTGATGGCTTTGGCCAGGTCCTGCGGACCGGTGCCGAGCGGGGTCACCTCGATCGGCTCGCCGTCGGAGCCGACGAGAGTGAATGCGCCACCCCACTCCGTCGCCCCGGCGGATGCCGTCACGATGGAATGCGCCGCGGCGACGGCATCGACGACGATGTCGGTCGAGAACGCCGACGCTTTCGCACCGGCGGTGACGGTGACGGTCTCGGATGAGGAGGATGCGGTGAACGAGGCCAGCGACGAGGGCGCGGCGGCGGTCTTGGCCTTGGCGACGAGCTCCTGCAGCGTGGTGTTCAACGACTGGAGGTTCGTGATGATCGAGTTGCGGTCCGCGATCTTGTTGGTGATGAGCGTCTTCGGAATCGCCGAGACGTCCATGAGCGCTTTGATGAGCTCTTGTGTCTTGAGCCCTGATACGAGTCCGTCGAGTTTCATCCCGGTCGTCTTCCGTGCGGTGTGGTCTGGGGTGTCCTACAGGAAGGCGCCCGAGCGGAGGTGACTCCGCCCGGGCGCCTGATGCGCCTCAGGCGCAGCGACTCAACGGAGAAGCTGCAGGACGCCCTGGCCCGACTGGTTCGCCTGAGCGAGCATGGCGGTGCCGGCCTGCTGCAGGATGTTCGAGGCGGTGTACTTGACCATCTCGGCCGCCATGTCGGTGTCCGCGATGCGGCTCTTCGCTGCGGCCAGGTTCTCGGCCGAGACCTGCAGCGAGTTGATCGTCGACTCGAAGCGGTTCTGCACCGCACCGAGGCCGGCACGTGCCGTCGAGACGTTGGTGATCTGCGCGTCGACCGCGGCGATCGTGGTGAGCGCGTTCGCAGCGGAGTCGACCGTCAGCGCGCCGATGGTCGCGCCGAGGCCCGAGAAGTCGGTCAGCGTGACCGCGATCTGGTCCTCTGCGGCGTCCGACCCAGCTCCGACCTGGAACGTCAGCGTGCTCGCGCTGTCGAGCAGCTTGATCCCGTTGAAGTTGGTGCTGGCGGCGACGCGGGTGAGCTCCTCGCCGAGCGAGTCGATCTCGGTCTTGATGGCGGTGCGCGAATCGGCGTTGTTCGAGTCGGAACCCGCCTGCACAGCGAGGTCACGAACGCGCTGCAGGATCGAGTGCACCTCGGTGAGCGCGCCTTCTGCGGTCTGGATGACCGAGATGCCGTCCTGAGCGTTGCGGGCTGCGACGTTCAGGCCGTTGACCTGCGAACGCAGGCCCTCGGAGATGGCGAGACCGGCGGCGTCATCGGCTGCGCGGTTGATGCGCAGACCGCTCGAGAGCTTCTCGAGCGACTTCGAGACGTCGTTCTGGTTGACAGAGAGGTTGCGGTACGCGTTGAGTGCACCGACGTTGGTTGCGATCTGAAGACCCATGAGAATTCCTCCGTGGTTATGGGGCTGGACGCGGGCCCATCCGTGGGCCTGCACAACCGACATTCGCGACATGCGGCGCCGACGTAACCATCGACGGAGAAGATTCGGGTCGACGTGTCACACGGCGGCGAGAAGCTCGCTCGACCGGTCGCGGGTCTCGGGGCGGATCGGGCCGAACAGCGTCTCGAAGAACTCCGCCCGCGCCTTGGTCGATCGGTCGCCCGTCGTGCCGGTCTCCCAGGCCTCCATGGCTTCCCGCATCAGTTCGAGACCACGCGAGCGCAGCTTCGACACGTAGGCGTGGCTCACCGCGAGCTCTTCGGCGATGTCCTTCACCATCCGGTCGTCGAGGTAGATCCCGCGGACGACCTGCTGCATCGCCGCCGGCAGGGCGTCGACCACGCGATTCATCATCGCCCGGGTCTCGGACTGCTCGACCGCGTGTTCGGGGAGGATGACGCTGTCGGTGAGGTCGACCGCTTGACGACCCGTCTCGACGTCGAAGTGCTCCTCGAAGCTGATCGCCGTGCGCACCATCTCGTCGAGCTTCATCATCTCGGCCACGACGTCGACGGCGAGACCCGACTCCCTGGCGAGCTCGGCTGTGCTCGCCACGCGGCCGGTGCGAGCGAGGACCGTCTCGGCGGCGACCCGCACGCGTTCGATCTTGTCGCGACCGCGCTCGCCTGCTGGGTCTGCTCGCCGCATCTCCGACAGCATCGCCCAGTTGATCTGGCTGCTCGCGAAGGCGCCGAACGGAATGCCCCGCGCCGGGTCATATGACATCGCCGCGCGGGCGAGGCCCAGGCGTGCGGCGGAGAGCAGATCGTCGAGGTCGACGTGCGTCGCCGACCTCGCCTTCTCGACAGCCAGGAAGGTCGCGAGCGGCATGTTGTCGCGCGCCAGCTTCTCGGGCGAGGCAGGGGTGTCGTCAGGCTGAGTGGAATCAGCAGAAACAGCGAAACTACTCAGCAATGTGACTCCGTGTCTTGATCAACTGTTTTACGAGTGAAGCTAGCACGAAGCGCACGTTTATGAGTAGAAAATGATTAGGGCGCGCCGTTCCGAGATCGCCCTAGAATCGGTCGCAGACGGCAGGTGACTCCTACGAGCGATTCGCAGCCCCACTCCGACCGAACGAAAGAAGACGATCATGGGTGTGATCTCCCGCGGCTTCGGTGCACGGCGACGTGAGTCAGACGACCGCCTCCCTCCGGGCCAGTACCTCACCGAGGACTTTCCGGTGCTCTCCGCGGGGCCGACGCCGCGCGTCTCCACCGACACGTGGGAGTTCGCCGTCGTCGGTCTCGACGGCATCCGCCGCACCTGGTCGTGGGACGACCTGCAGGCGCTCCCGATCGACACCATCACCACGGACATCCACTGCGTGACCCGATGGTCGAAGCTCGGCACCCAGTGGCGCGGCGTCTCTCTCGATCACCTGCTGCAGGATGCCGGAGACGGCGATTTCACGCGGGTCTTCTCCTATGGCGGGTACACCACCAACGTCCCTCGCGCCGACCTCACCGGCGGCAAGGCATGGGTGGCGTTCGAGTTCGAGGGGCAGCCGCTCGCGGCAGAGCACGGGGGCCCTGCGCGCCTTCTGGTCCCCCACCTCTACTTCTGGAAGTCCGCCAAGTGGGTCCATGGTCTGGATCTGCTCGAGAACGACGAACCCGGATTCTGGGAGCAGAACGGCTACAACATGTACGGAGATCCGTGGAAAGAGGAGCGTTACTGGTGACCACGGCGCCACTGTGGCTGGTCGCGAGAGTCGTCGAGACGCGAAACCCGACGCCCCACGGTCGCGTGCTCGAGCTGCGGGTCGACGGGTGGCCGGGGAACCTGGCCGGCCAGCACGTCGATGTGCGTCTGACCGCAGAAGACGGCTATCAGGCGGTCAGGTCGTACTCCCTCGCGTCGTCCGGTGACTCCGACATCATTGAACTCGCCGTCGACGAAGTGCCCGAGGGAGAGGTCTCTCCCTATCTCGTCGAGGATGTGCGTGCGGGAGACGAACTGGAAGTTCGCGGGCCGATCGGCGCCTACTTCGTGTGGACTCCCGCTCAGACCGAGCCCGTGCAACTGATCGCCGGCGGATCGGGGATCGTTCCGCTCATCGCGATGGCGAGGCAGCATGCGAGCGCGGGCAGCTCGGCACCTATGCGGTTGCTGTACGCGGTGCGTTCGACCGGCGACGCGTTCTACGCAGACGAACTCGAAAGCCTCGCCGACGATGCCTTCCTCGTCGACTGGGCTTACAGCCGCTCGGCGCCTGCGGGCTCGGCCCGACCGGCCGGCAGGGTGGATGCGGCGACGATCATGGCCTCCACCTTCCCCGCCGCCGAGCACCCTTCGGTCTACGTCTGCGGACCCACGGGCTTCGTCGAGGCGGTCGCAGACCTGCTCGTCGCGGCGGGGCATCCGCCCGAACGGATCCGCACAGAGCGCTTCGGAGGTGCCTGATGGACGCTGCTCACCCCGGTCATCGCACGAGAGTCGACGGCAATGCCGCAGGCGGGATCCTGCTCGAGCTCTTCGGCAGGGACATGACCAGCGCGCGAGCGGAATGTTCGCACTGCGACCGCGAGGCCGAGCTCGCGGATGCGATCGCCGAACTCGATCCGGCCGGAGTCATCCTCCTCTGCCGTGGATGCGGTCGCACGCTGCTGACCTGTCTGCGCGACGACGAGAAGGTGACCCTTGTGATCGGCGCCCTGAGTCTCCTGCGGTGGCCGGCCGACGCCCGATAGACGCGCCGCCAATGATGCGGGTCCTGACGCGACCCGGGGGTCAGCCGAGCCGCCCGGCGTCGGTCAGAGCTCTACGGGCGGGGCGGGATTCGAGTCCGCGGCCTCGGGGTGACGCGCGAGGTTCACGACGGCGGCGACGAGGCCGCCCCAGATCGTGACCATCGCGATGATCATCATGACGATCGCCGTCGTGGTCATGAGCCCGCTCCCTTCTCCGTCGTGCGAGGTTCCGAGGTCGGCACCGTCTGGATCGACGAGGTCTCGGCATCCGGCTCGTAGTCTTCCTCGGCGAGGAACTCGTCGTATTCCGGGTCGTCCTTGGCGTGCGAGCGACCGCCCCACGGCAGCGCCGACAGCAGCAGTGCGAGCGCAACGAGTGCGATGACCATCCCCCATCCGAAGACGGCGAGGAACCATCCCGGGTAACCGCCGTACGGCTCGGAGATCTTCGAGATCAGCTCGGTGACGAGCAGGTAGCCGAGCACCAGCGGCGCCAGCGCACCGACCAGCAGCATCCAGACCCGACCGACCCGGAAGCTCGAACGGCGGTCGAGGTGATCGACGAGCGCCGGCAGCTTATGCAGCAGCCAGGCCACGACGATCACGGCCACGAGCGCGACGGCCATGATGCCGAAGGCGTTGACGAACGCGTCAGCCGTATCCAGGACCGACAGAGCGGTTGTCGTCGAGAAGAGGGCCATCGAGACGATCGCGAGCGGAATCGACACCGTGAGGGTCGTGCGGATGCGCGCCCACCCGAGCTTGTCCTGGAGGGCTGCGACGATCACCTCGAGGATGGAGATGAGCGAGGTCACGCCGGCGAAGACCAGCGCCCCGAAGAACAGGACGCCGATGATCGAGCCGCCGGCCGCCTGCGAGACGATCGTCGGGAACGCGATGAACGCCAGTCCGATGCCCGACGACGCGACTCCGGCGACCTCGGTGCCCTGCGCCTGAGCCATGAAGCCGAGGGCGGCGAACACGCCGATGCCCGCGAGGATCTCGAAGCCCGAGTTCGCGAAGGCGACCACCAGGCCGGAGCCAGTGAGGTCGGTCTTGCGCTTCAGGTACGACGAGTACGTCACCATGATGCCGAAGGCGACCGACAGCGAGAAGAAGATGTGCCCGTAGGCCGAGGCCCACACGGCGGGGTCTCCGAGTGCCTCCCAGTTCGGGGTGAAGAAGGCATTCAGTCCGTCCATCGCGCCGGGCAGGAACAGCGACTGCACCACGAGGATCGCGAACATCACCGTCAGCAGCGGCATCAGGATCATGTTGGCCCGGCCGATGCCGCGCTTGACACCCAGCGCCATGATCACGATGACGATCAGCCAGACCGCGACGAGCGGCAGCCCGACCTGAGGCACGAACTCGGTCGAGATGCCGACCTCGGCGACGTCGGCCGAGCGGAGGAAGTCGATGAAGAAGAAGTCGTTCTCGTTGCCGGGCCCCCAGGTGAGCTGAGCGGAGAACCAGGTGTACATCGCCGCCCACGCGATGATGACCGCGTAGTAGACCGAGATGACCACGCAGATGAGCACCTGCCACCAGCCGAGCGGCTCTGCCCTGCGGTGCATCCGGCGGAACGCCAGCGGTGCAGAACCGCGGAACCGGTGACCGATCGCGTAGTCGAAGAACAGCAGCGGGATGCCGGCGGTCAGCAGCGCGCAAAGATAGGGGATGAGGAACGCGCCGCCCCCACCCTCGTACGCCACGTAGGGGAACCGCCAGATGTTCCCCAGCCCAACGGCCGAGCCGATCGCAGAGAGGATGAAGACGTTCCGCGATCCGAATGCCTCACGTTTGGGGGTCTGCGTCGTTGCGGTGGCCATGCGCCGAGAGTACCGGAGTCGCGATCAGTTGACAGCGCGACTCTCGGGGCGCGGCAGCGCGCAGGCGGCGGTCCCCCCGGGAAGCCGGTGCCTGAAGCGGGCGATCAGCGTGTAGCCGAGCGCCGCAGCCCAGGAGAACGGGGGCGTCACGAGCAGCTGGCCCACGACGCGGAGGGGCCTCGAGCGCTGCATCCTCAGCAGTGCGGCGAAAGCGGCGTGACCGCGGAACCGGCGTTCGCCGACCAGGAGCCACGCGTAACGGGTGACCTCGGCGGAGCTCAGGCCGATCTCGTCGAGGTCGAGCCACTGCCATGGCTGAGCCTCAGGGAACCTGGGGAGCCACCGCTCGAGTCGCCGCACCCACGTGGTGCAGAAGGCACAGTCACCGTCATAGACGAGCAGCGGTTGCGGACGCATGGCATCGACCTTACGCCTCGCCCTGCTCCCCGTTCTTCCCGCCCGGTCGCGCGGGCGGTCTGCAAGGGTCTTGCGACACGCCACGCGCCACTGTAGGTGTGGGCGTATGGGCAGGTTCGTGTACGAAGGAAGCCAGAAGGCCGAGATCGACGATCGCACGCTCCACCATCTGCAGGTGGTCGTGACGACGAAGCTGCGACGAGGTGAGCCCTTCCTGTTCACCTGGAAGGATGACACCAGCATCGGCGGCGGTCGCAGCACGGTGTGGTTGCACCCTGGTTGCAATCTCGTCTTCAGTTACTCCGTCGGCCGGGTACCCGACCTCAACCGGCAGTGGATCGAGGCGCTCGCGTTCACCGCGAACGCACCGTCGGGGTTGTATGTCGTCCGCGAGCCCGACGGTGAGCCGAGCGCTGACCACGGTCGACCCGCTCGCGCCGGGTGAGAAGCGCTCACCCGGGTGGCTACGCAGGGAGCTGCTCGTCCGCGAGGCTGCTGAGGAAGTCCGCGGATGGAGCGAAGAAGGTGCAGCCGGTTGTCGCCTTCGAGAAGTCGAGCAGCCTGTCGTGAGCGCCGGGCGGATCGCCGATGAACATGTTCTCGAGCATCTTCTCGATGACCCAGAGATATCGCGAGTATCCGATGAAGTAAGTGCCGAACGACGAGGAACCAGGGCTCCCGAAGGGCATGTTGTCACGGAGGATGTCGTGCTCGACACCGTCGACGACGATGGTGGCGAGCGTCTTGTGGGATTTCTGCCCCACGACGGCGTCGTCCAACTCGACGTTGTCCGCTTTCTTCCGACCGATGATCGCCTCCTGCTGCTCGGTCGTCAGAGACTGCCACTGGTCGAGCTCATGCAGATACTTCTGGACGACGACGTAGCTGCCGCCGACGTTGTCTCCGTCTTCCGCACCCACGAGAGTCGAATCGTTCACGGCATTCCCGACCGGATTCGCAGTGCCGTCGACGAAGCCGAGCAGGTCGCGGACGTCGAAGTAGCGGAAGCCGGTCGTCTCGTCGATGACGGTCACGGCGTCGCCGAGAGCGTCGAGAAGCTGCCGTTCGAACTCGAAGACGAGATCCTGTCGGTTCGCACGGATGTGGAAGAGCAGATCACCGGGGGTGCTGGGTGCGGTGTGCGCGGCGCCCACGACCGGCGCGAAGGGGTGCAGCTCCGCGGGAGCTCGGCGGGCGGTGAGTCGCGGCCAGGCGGCAGGGCCGATGCCGACCGTGCACGACAGCATCGCATCGAGATCACGGAATCCCACGTTCTTCACGATGTCGTCGATGCCGCTGATCGCGTCACGCACGGTCGCTGCGGCGTCCGCGCCGTCTGCGATCTGCAGCACGAGGAAGGTCGCGCTGGATGTCAGGGGTGCATCGACCTTCTGCGATTGGATCGGGACTCGGCGGGAGGGAGAGCTGCTCACGTTCTCGAACCTAGAGGATGTCCACGAGCAGGGCTTCGACGGGTGTCGAACGAGCAGCAAGACTCCGGCAGACATGCTTGAGTACCACGCGGAATCCCGACATCATGACCCCGACAGCACACCGACGACAGGAGACCCGCCCATGAGCGATGTCAGCGACTTCATCCGTTCAGATGTCCCGCCATCCGGCCCCGGGTGCGTGGATTGCGAGAGCATCGGCTCGTGGTGGCTGCATCTGCGACGGTGTGCATTCTGTGGGCACATCGGATGCTGTGACGACTCCTTGCACAAGCACGCGACGAAGCATGCGCACACGAGCGGCCATCGGGTGATCCAGAGCTTCGAGCCCGGCGAGGACTGGTTCTGGGATTTCGACACCGAGACCGCTTTCGACGGCCCCGTGCTCGCTGCGCCCCACAGCCATCCGCTGTCGCAGACCACCCCGGGTCCTGCTGAGCGAGTGCCGGCGGATTGGCAAGAGCAGCTCGCCGGGAACGCATGACCGAGCCTGCAGACGACAAGCCGCCTCTTCGGCTCATCGCGGATGCCGATGGCCCGGACGCATACGCTCTCCGCGACTATCTGACCCGCAGCGAAGTCCCCTTCCTCTCGATCGTGGTGCCGGCGGGATCCTCGTCTGCGGCGGATGTCGATCTCGCCGGCAGGCGCCTCCCCCTGGTGGTCCTGTCGGATGGCGGCATCCTCGAAGACCCGACCCCTGAGCAGGTCGCGTCGGCTCTGGGCTGGGTCAACCCGCCAGCCCGGTCGACGTACGACCTGATCATCCACGGTGCGGGTCCTGCAGGACTCTCGGCTGCGGTCTACGCCGCGTCGGAAGGTCTCAGCGTGGCCGTCGTCGAACGCGATGCCGTGGGTGGGCAGGCCGGCTTCAGCAGTCTCATCGAGAACTACCTCGGCTTTCCCGGTGGGATCTCCGGAGCAGAGCTCGCAGAGCGTGCACGCCGGCAGGCGGTCTCGTTCGGTGCGGATCTCGTCCTCATGCGCCACGGGGTCGACCGCACGTTCAGAGACCACGACGTGCGGGCGCTGCTGGCCGACGGCTCGGAGATCCACGCCCGCGCGGCCCTGTGCGCGACAGGAGTGCAGTGGCGTCGTCTCGACCTGCCTCGCGCCCACGACCTCGAGGGCGCGGGCGTCTACTACGGCGCCGGCACCAGCGAGGCCTCCACCTGCATCGGACAGCATGTGTACGTCGTCGGCGGCGCGAACTCCGCAGGTCAGGCCGCGATGAACCTGGCCGCACACGCCGCGCATGTCACGGTGCTCGTGCGCGGACCATCGCTCTCGTCGACCATGTCGGCGTACCTGCTCAACCGGCTCGCCGTGCAGCCGAACGTCACCATCCTCGTGAACACCCGGGTCGTCGCCGTGGACGGCGACGACCACCTGCAGGAGATCGTCCTCGACCAGGCGGGCACGGCCACGCGGTTGCCTGCCACGCACCTCTTCGTCTGCATCGGCGGGGCGCCCAACACCGAATGGGCGGAGACGACCGATGTCCGGCTCGACGCCCGCGCTTTCCTGCTCACCGGCGTCGACCTCTCGCCCGACGACCTGGATCGATGGCCGCTGGCGCGCGCCCCCTACTATCTCGAGACGTCCGTCCCCGGGGTCTTCGCCGCCGGTGATGTCCGCGCGAACTCCGTCAAGCGCGTCGCGTCGGCGGTGGGCGAAGGCGCCATGGCGATCACTCTCATCCATCGATACCTGGCCGAGGTCGCTCCGCTCTGATCACCGCAGCGGTGTGATGCCCATGCGGTGGCGGTGAGGTCGCGAGATCTCCAGCAAGTGCGCGATCTCCGGTGCGGTGTCGCTCATGGCGCGGGCACGAGCGATGAGCTCTGCATCGAACTCGGTGGTCCGCCCCTCGTGCTGGCTCACATGCTCCCGCCACGAGCCGACCGCGTACGCCTCCACGACGGACTCCGGGTCGTCCGCATCCACGTACACCTGCCAGTCCCTGGCACCGGTCCGCAGACGCGTCTGCTCGACCCGCTGCATCAGGGCGAGGAATTCCTGCCTTCGCTCCTGCGGAATCCGGTATCGGATCAGCACCAGAACGGCAGAGTCATCGTCACCACCGGCGCGCGGCTGATCCTCGACCCCTGGCACCTCGACGATCCCCCGGCCGATACCGGCCGTGGCGGGCATGGGCCACACGAGCAGGGAGATCCCGCCGAGGCCACACAGTATCCCGGCTCCGACGACCACGAGACCCGGGTCCCAGATCGCCGCGAGCACACCTGCGCCTGCAGAGCCGGCGGCGGTGCATCCGAACAGCACGAGTTGGTAGAAGGAGAGGCCGCGCGTGCGCACCCAGACGGGCAGGAACGCCTGGATGGTCCCGTTGATGGTGGCGATCACACCGATCCACGCGAGCCCTGTCGCCACGAGTGCCGGAAATGTCACCCACAGCGTGGGCGAGACCTCGAGCGTCACGAGGCCCACGCCGAAGACCACCGAGGATGCCAGCACCACGCCGTTGACGGCCGCGACGCGTCGTGCCCACGGGAGCACGAACGCACCGACGATCGATCCGGCCCCGAGCGCAGCCAGTAGGAGGCCGTATCCACTGGCGGAGAACCCGAGGGAGTTCTTGGCGATGGTCGGGAGGAGCGCCCACAGGGCGTTCGCGGGAATGAGGAAGACAGCGAGCCGCAGCAGGATGAGCCGGACGATCCGCGAATGGCGGACGTAGCGGATCCCGGCCCTGGTCGCATCGACGAAGGGTTCCGGCCGAGTCGCGGGCGGGCTGTACGTCTTCCAGAAGAAGAGCACCCCGAGGAACACGAGGAACGAGAGCGCATTGAGGAAGAAGACCGCCGCGACTCCGAACTGCGCGACGACGAGACCGGCGATCGCCGGTCCCACCGCCCGCGCGATGTTCACGCCGATGGATGAGAGGCTCGCCGCGTCGATCAGCAGCTTGGGCGGCACGATGTCGGGCACCAGCGCCTGGAACGCAGGGAGCTGGATCGCCGAGACCGTCCCCAGCACGAACGTCGACGCCAGCAGGATCGTCGTGGTCGTCTGACCGATCGCCGTCAGGTAGGTCAACCCGAGCACGACCGCGAGTTGCACGATCTGCGACCAGAGAAGGACGAGCCGACGGTTGAGGAACTCGCCGATGACGCCGGCCGGAATCGCGAACAGCAGCACGGGAGCTGCCGAGGCCGTCTGGACCAGCGCCACGAGCAGCGGGGATCCGTCGTCTTGAACGAGCAGCCACTGGGCGCCGACCGTCTGCATCCAGCTTCCGATGTTGCTGACGATGGACGCCAGCCACACCAGACGGAAGATGGGCACGGCGAGCGGAGCGAACCCGGCCTTCCACCCGACGCGCGTCTCTGCAGCACTCACCTGCACCTCAGCCATGGTCAGCGATCTCCTCGAGGATGCGTCCGATGAGCTGCACGATCTCCGCAGCGTGGCTCTGAGTGACCAGATGGGGCGCGTCGAGTTCCATCACCGCTCGGCAGCCCGCCCGCTGATACCCGAAGCGCTGGAGCTGCGGGCTGACCAACCGGTCGTCGGTCGCCACCACGCCCCAGCTCGGCTTCGCCCTCCAGCCCGCGCCGGACGCCCGCTCGGTGAACACCGAAGCGGCGATCGGGCGCTGCGAGACCGCGAGAACACCCGACTCGTCGGAGGGCAAGCCCTGCGCGAGCAGACGAGCGAACTGGTCGGGAGCGACAGTGAGCTCTGTCCGACGTGCTCCGCCGTCTGCGGGCAACAGGGCGGGCACGAGGTGGCCTGACGCTTCGTCCGGGGTGAAGAGATCGCGCATCTCGGCGATGCTCTCTCCCTGATCCAGGGCGTATCCCGAGATGAAGAGCAGTCCGGTGACGTTCGTCGCTTCGCCGGCCACGGTGACGACCGCTGCTCCGTATCCATGCCCGACGAGGAGAACCTCTCCGTCGACGCGCTCGACGAATCCACGGATGTAGTCGCAGTCACCGTGGAAGCTGCGACCGTTCACGTGAGGCGCGAGCACCCGATGTCCGCCGTCGAGCAGACGGAGCACGATCGGCCACCACCCCGATGCGTCCACAAAGGCGCCGTGCACGAGGACCACCGTGCTGGATCTCATCATCTCGCCACCTCGCGGTCGTTCGTGTGTGTGAGACGAATCTAAGAACCGAGGCGCCCCCGACCATCCGACAGGAGTCGAAGACGACGCATCCTCACTTCTGCCTGCTTTCTTCCTGGTGTGCACACGCCGAAGAGGGTTCCATGAGACGTACTGGAGTTCGGTGAGGCGGAGTCCCCTCCCACCGACGCAGAACGACACGGTGAGCCCATCCCCCGCACAGGAGCGAACCCATGACGATCAGCGACACGACGGCCGAAGCCACCTCGATGGCGCTGCACGGGATCGCGCTCCAGCTCGAGTCATCACTGAACCGCAGAGTGATGATCCACGAGGTCGGCTCAGCGACGCCTGTCAGCGCGCAGTCGGCCTCGATCCTCTCCGTCGCGGTGCAGGACGACGGTGTGGCCATCGCGTTCATCGTGGTCGATCTGGGTGCAGGCTCGCCCCTCACGGCGAGCGAGTTCGAAGCCGTCGATGCGGCGACCGCGCTCGTCCGGATCAGCCTTCGCCGTGACCTCGGTTCCTCGCGAGCGGATCGCGAGTCGATCCTGCGCGACCTGCTGGACGTCGAGGAGTCGGTGCGCCGAGACGCCTATTCGCGCGCGCTCCGGCAGAGGTGGGTGCAGCGCGAGGCGGGCACGGTCGTGCGCGCCGTTCTGATCGACTCCGCCGTCACCGACGTCGAGCGCATCGCCTTCGGCCGCCACCTCGCCCATCTGCGTCCTGTCCCCGCTCACTTCGTCACGCTCGAGGGCGGTGTGGTCATGCTGGTCGGGCAGCCGTCCGACATCGACCTCACCGACGTCCTCCTGCAGGAGGCCGCCCGACGCGGGATGAGGATCCTCGGGATCGGCTCAGCCTCGCCGGCGAGAGGCGCCACAGACCTCCGAAGCGCAGCGGATGAGGCGGCGATCGCCGCCTCTCTCGCTGCGGCCCTCCCCCAGTTCCACCCGTCCGTCGACGCGAGCGAGCTGGGTGGCTGGCGGTTGCTCGCCTCTGCGTCTGCAGATCCTGACGCCCTCCGGATCATCTCGCCGGCCGCGCACGTCCTCTACTCGCAGACGGACGACAGCCAGCGTCTGACCGTCGAGACGTATCTCGACGTCGGTGCCAACGTGGTCGCCGCGTGCCAGATCCTCTTCGTCCATCGAACGACCCTCTACTACCGGCTCGAGCGCATGCCCGCGGTGGTGAAGGACGCTCTCGACGACGGTGTGAAGCGCAGCACTCTGCACCTGGCGCTGAAGCTCATCCGGCTCTGGGAGTCGACCGGTCGTCTGTGACCCCGGTGTCTCACGCGACGGTCATGCCCGCTTCCCCGGCCGTTCCGGATGCTCGAGATGAGCCGATGAGCGACACCTCCCGGCGCACTTTCTCGAAGATGAACGCCTCGCTGCTGCCAGGCCCCAGAAGGCTCAGGGCTTCGTCCGCCTCGGCGATCGCCGCCTCGCCTTCACCCGCGTGGATGAGAGCACGGATGTGTCGGCGCATCATGAGCAGGACTCGGGTGTCGTCGTTCAGCGAACGAGCGATGGCGATGCCCAGCTCGCCGACGCGCTTCGCGTCCTCGTGTCGTCCGACGGCGACGTAGGCGTCGATGAGATCGAGACATGCCGCGTACTGGGTGACGATGCTGGTGAGGCTGTCGGTGGTCTCGGCGGATCGGACCCGCGCGAGTGTGGCCTCCGACTCGGCGATGGACTCGAGGAACTTGCCGCGTTTGCCCTTGACCATGGACGACAGCACTTGGGCGTTCTCGAGCCCCGTCGTCTCCTGCGCGACACGGAAGGCGTCGATCGCGGCCGCGGCCGCCTCATCCGCGTCGACGAGACGATCCAGGGACCAGCTCGCCCATCCGATGTAGTACTGCGCCCACCCCTCCTGCGCGGAGTCGCCGGCCCGCCGCGCAGCGGCCAGCGCCGACCGTCCGGTGACCACCGCCTTCTCGCGATCGCCGACCTCGACGATCTCGGCCCACGCGACATATCCCAGCTGGGCGGCTTCCTTTCCTGGATCGCCCAGGCTCTGCGCGGCGCTCGCGGCGAGCGAGAAGAACCGGTGCCAGTTGCCCCAGGTCATCCAGATGTCGGAGTACCAGTGCAGCGCATCGGCGACGTCGCAGACCACCGCGTCGTCGCCGAGCTCTGCGGCTTCCGTGTACGCCGGCCACCAGTGCTCGGCCTCTGCGCGGATCCAGACTGCGGCGGCCTCCGCGCTGACGAACCCGCGGCCGGTGCGCCCGAGAGCAGTCGGCTCCCTCTGCGGCTCATACCAGGCGCCCGCGCGCTCCAGGCTTCCGAGCAGCCAGGATCTGACGTGATCGCGGCGCCGTGAGATCTCGTCCGGCCCGACCGTCATGCCCAGCTTGCTCCGTCCGAAGAGCCGCATCAGATCGTGCAGGCGATAGCGATCGCCGCCACGCGCTTCGAGCATCCCCAGATCGGTGAGTTCGTCCAGGCGAGACTCGACCTCGGCGAGATCGGCCGAACGCGCCGCCGCAGCGGCGAGATGAGCGCCGAACGTCCTCCCGTCGATGAGGGAGATCCAGCGGAACAGTGCGGCGGTTCGAGGGTCGAGCTCGTCATAGGAGAGCGAGATGGCCGTTTCCACCGCCAGATCGCCGGCGACGAGAAGGCGGAGCCGGTCCTCCGACGTGCGCATCCGGCCGAGCAGGTCGTCGACGGTCCACGCGGGCCGGCTGGCGATGCGGTTGCCGACCACGCGGAGCGCCAGAGGGATGTCATCGCAGAGGGCCGCCACCTCGCCCAGAGCGTCGCTATCGGTCGCGGCCTGCGGAATCAGTCGATGGAGGAACGAGATGCTCTCGTCTCGTCGCAGTGGTCCGAGACGAAGTCGCCGCACGCCCTCCAGGCCGGCGAGGCTGCGACGAGAGGTCACGACGACGACATCGCCGGCGCAGATCGACAGGATGGGACGGATCTGAGCCTCGTTCGCGACGTTGTCGAGCAGAACCGTGATCGGAGCGACGTCGGCGGCCGCTCGCCAGCGCGCCCTCGCCTCGCCGAGGTCCGCAGGCGGCTTCTGCTCCGCTCCGGGGAGCTGGCGCAGCATGGCGGTCATCACCTGCAGCGGAGTGAGGGGCGACGCGCTGAAGCCGTCCACCCCGAGGAACACGATGTGGTGACCGCGATACCGCCCTCCCCGCTCGAGGATCTCGATCGCCACGGTCGTCTTGCCGATTCCCGGGGCCCCGCTGATGATCAGCGCGGGGAGCTGCGGATCCGAAGCCGCCGGGCCGTAGAGGATCGCGAGCGCCTCATCGATCTCGGCGTCGCGGCCCGAGAAGTCGAACACCCTGTGTGGCGAGATCGCGCCAGGGCTGTCGGTCGCGAGGGCGGCACGCGGTCGCGACCGCGCCGCGCGGAGGAACGCATGCTGATCGGCCGCATCGAGGCCGAGCCCGTCGGCCAGGGCGTCGACCGTGCGGCGTTGCGGAGAGACGCTTGCGCCTCGTTCGAGATCGCCGATCGTGCGAACGCTGACGCCCGATCGTGCCGCGAGTGCTTCGAGGGTCAGGTTCTGGCCCACTCGCAACGACCGCAGCAGCAGCCCGAAGGGTGAGGGTTCGGTCACGACGTCCGCCTTTCGCTGATATCAGCTTGGCAGGTCTTCTCAGCGGAACGATGGCGGGACGGTTACGAGGCGGTTTCGTCGCCGATAGAGACGAACTCTCAATGCTGCGCGCGCGACGCGGGCCTGGCGATCGCGCGACGCATGATCGCCGCTGCCGAGACCGTCGCGACCAGGACGACGGAGATGAACACGAGCAGCACCGTCGTCTGCGACGCGAACGTGAGGATGACGCCGATGGCGAGCACCGGCAGGGCGAGCCCGCAGTACGCGATCAGGAAGATCAGCGCCAACGTCTCACCGCGTCGACCGGGCTCGGCGAGTCCGGATGCCGTGGCCACCGCCGATTTGAACAGCAACCCCACACCGACGCCTGCCACGACGCCTCCGCCGAGGAACACCGCGAGCGACGGCAGCAGTGTTCCTGCGGCGACCGCGACGAGGCCCAGCGCGCAGCAGACAGCCGCGACGGTGAGCTGGATGCGCAGCGGCACGCGGGCGAGAGCCACCTGCCCGGATGCCGCGGCGGCGAACACCGAGCACGCCGTCACGCCGGCGAGAAGGTGGTCGTGCTCGCCGAAGGTGCTGATGAGGATGGTCGGTGCGAGTGAGGTGAACAGCCCGAAGAGGGCGAACCCCGCGAACGCCCCGAACCCGGCGGCGACGAACGCCGTTCTCGAGCGCGGTGGCGCAGCGATGCGCTGGGGCCGATACCGCCGCGGCACACTCGGCGGTGTCACGGTCTCGGGAACGCAGGCGACGGCGATCGCGGCGGCGATGAGCACGACGAGGAACACCGCGTGCGGCAGCACGAGCGGTGCGGGCAGGAACTCGGCGAACAGACCGCCGATCAGCGGTCCGAGCGCCAATCCACCGAGGTTCGCCGCACCGGCCACCGACGCTGCGACGGTCACGTTCTCGGTCGGTCTGGAGTGCGCGCGCAGCTCGCCGAGATGTGCGGTGGCCGTGGCGGTGAGGATGCCGACGCTCGCACCGTTCACCAGCCGCGCGACGAGGAGACCGGGCACCTCGTGCCACAGCAGGAACAGGACGGCGCTGAGCGCAGCGATGAGGATCGCGATGACCAGCATCCGGCGCCGCCCCATCCAGTCGCTGACGTGCCCGAGCAGGAACAGGCTGAGCACGACGCCGACGGCGAAGGCCGCGAAGATCAGCGTGATGACCGAGACGGGGAACCCGTCGGCCTCCTGGTAGAGCGGGTACAGCGGGGTGGGCACCGTCGCGTACGCCATCACGAGCACGAAGGCGGACGCGACCACCCAGAATCCCGCACCGTGCGAGATGCGAGAGTTCGACATGGTGCAGACGCTACCGCGAGACCGCCGGTCGACACCGGACAGATGTCGAAAGCGACCGGGGTGGATCCCATACAGATGTCGAGCGGTCGATGGTGACGCGCGGGTTAGCGTGGTCGCGCTCCCACGAAGCAGACGTGGGGCGATCGACAGTCGCCCGGCATCGTTCGGGACGACGGAAACCTGGAGGCTGATCATGGCGTTCGTGACCACGGATGATGGCGCAGAGATCTACTACAAGGACTGGGGCAGCCCTGACGCGCAGCCCATCATGTTCCACCACGGCTGGCCGCTCTCGTCGGATGACTGGGACGCTCAGATGCTGTTCTTCCTCGGCAAGGGCTACCGCGTCATCGCCAGCGACCGCCGGGGTCACGGAAGGTCGTCGCAGATCGGCACCGGACACGACATGGATCACTACGCCAGCGATGCCTCAGCGGTCGTCGAGCACCTCGACCTTCGCAATGCGATCCACATCGGCCACTCGACGGGTGGCGGCCAGGTCGCACGCTATGTCGCACAGTACGGTCAGCCCCAGGGGCGAGTCGCCAAGGCTGTGCTCGTGTCGTCAGTGCCCCCGCTGATGGTGCAGACGGACGCCAACCCGGAGGGCACGCCGATCTCGGTCTTCGACGGCTTCCGCGAGGCGCTGGCTGCGAACCGTGCGGAGTTCTTCCAGGCGGTCGCCTCCGGGCCCTTCTACGGATTCAACCGCGAGGGCGTGGAACTCTCCGAGCCCGTGGTGGCGAACTGGTGGCGCCAGGGCATGACGGGCAGCGCGCTTGCTCACTACGAGGGGATCAAGGCCTTCTCCGAGACCGACCAGACCGATGACCTCAAGGCCATCACGGTGCCGGTCCTGGTCATCCAGGGCGATGACGACCAGGTCGTGCCGTACAAGGATGCATCGGTGAAGCAGGCCGAGCTTCTGAGCGACTCGACCCTGAAGATCTACGAGGGCTTCCCGCACGGCATGCTGACCACGCACGCCGACGTGATCAACCCCGACATCCTCGCCTTCATCCAGCAGTAGCAGCTTCAGCGCGATTCGACGGCGCATCCGGGCTCAGTGCCCGGGTGCGCCGTCGCTATGAGCCGGAGAGACCGGCTCCGGCGACGTCGAACGCGGCGCTGAGCAGACCGATGGCGATCGCTTCGGCGAGCGGTTCGAGCGGTCGGCGCTCCCTCGGGTCCTCCCACGGGCCGTTGTCCGGCAGCGGGTCACGGTCGCGACGACGAGGGATGAGGTGAGCGTGCACGTGCGAGTCGGCCTTACTCGAGAGGGCGAGGTCGACGCGGTCGGCGCCGGTGGCTCGTCTGATGATGCGCGCGGCGCAGTGGATGTCGGCCATGAACAGCTCCGCGACTGCCGGCGGCGCGTCGGCGATGTCGTCGTAGTGATCGCGGAGGCTCACGATGCTGCGCCCGGGAAACCGGGCGTCGGAGAACAGGCCGATGCGGGAGACGCTCAGGCGGCCGACCGGGTTGGCCAGGGCGAACTGACACTTCTGACAGGTGTTCACGTGGCTCCTTCCCGGCATCGCCTTGACGTCCGCGAGCCGCTCAGAGTCCACGAAGAACTCTATGAGAGGGGCGCGGTCACAGGAAAGAATGCGTGCAGTCTGGCCACCAGCGCCATGGTGCGCTATCTTCCAGCGCAGTCCAGAACCAGGACGAGAGTGAGGTGGGCCCTGCCGGGATCGAACCGACGACATCCACGGTGTAAACGTGGCGCTCTACCAGCTGAGCTAAAGGCCCTGGTGCGTCCAGTCTACAGATGACCCGGTGCGCGCTCATGTCGAGGAAGGGGGATAGGCTGAGGGCGGCACGCGTTGTGCACAACCGACAAGGTTGCCCGCGTCGCTTCCCGTTTCAATGGCATGACCTGCCAGCTTGACGAAAGGCTCCCCCGTGACTGTGCACGACCAGGATCCGTATTCCCAGGGCCCCCTCGACAGCGATCCGGAGGAGACGGGCGAGTGGCAGCAGTCGCTCGACGAACTCGTCGACGCGAAGGGCCACGGCCGTGGCCGCGAGATCATGCTCAGCCTGCTCAAGCGCTCGAAGGAGCTGCACCTGGGCGTGCCGATGGTCCCGACCACGGACTACATCAACACGATCGCGCCCGAGAACGAGCCCGAGTTCCCGGGTGACGAAGAGGTCGAGCGTCGCTACCGCGCGTGGATCCGCTGGAACGCGGCCATCACGGTGCACCGCGCACAGCGCCCCGGCATCGGCGTCGGCGGTCACATCTCGACCTACGCGTCGTCGGCCGCCCTCTACGAGGTGGGCTTCAACCACTTCTTCAAGGGTCTCGACAACCCGGGCGGCGGAGACCAGATCTTCGTCCAGGGCCACGCCTCCCCCGGCACGTACGCCCGTTCCTTCCTCGAAGGCCGCCTGAGCGAAGACCAGCTCGACGGCTTCCGCCAGGAGAAGTCGCACGCCCCGCACGGCATCCCCTCGTACCCGCACCCGCGTCTGATGCCGGAGTACTGGCAGTTCCCGACCGTCTCGATGGGTCTCGGTCCGATCAACGCCATCTACCAGGCGATGTCGAACAAGTACCTCGAGAACCGCGGCATCAAGGACACCTCCGAGTCGCACGTCTGGGCCTTCCTCGGCGACGGCGAGATGGACGAGGTCGAGAGCCGCGGTCAGCTGCAGGTCGCAGCCAACGAGGGCCTCGACAACCTCACGTTCATCGTCAACTGCAACCTGCAGCGCCTCGACGGCCCTGTGCGCGGCAACGGCAAGATCGTCCAGGAGCTCGAGTCGTTCTTCCGCGGTGCCGGCTGGAACGTCATCAAGGTCGTCTGGGGCCGCGAGTGGGACGACCTGCTCGCCCGCGACACCGAGGGCGCTCTGCTCAACCTGATGAACGTCACCCCCGACGGCGACTACCAGACGTACAAGGCCGAGTCCGGCGCGTACGTCCGCGAGCACTTCTTCGGCCGCGACGAGCGTGCCGCCGCCCTGGTCAAGGACTACTCCGACGACCAGATCTGGAACCTCAAGCGCGGTGGTCACGACTACCGCAAGGTCTACGCCGCGTTCAAGGCCGCGACCGAGCACAAGGGCAAGCCCACCGTCATCCTCGCCAAGACCGTCAAGGGCTACGGCCTGGGTCCGCACTTCGAGGGCCGCAACGCGACCCACCAGATGAAGAAGATGACGCTGGACAACCTCAAGACGTTCCGCGACGCGATGCACATCCCGATCACGGACGCGCAGCTCGAGGAGAACCCGTACCTGCCCCCGTACTACAACCCGGGTCCCCAGGACGAGACGATCCAGTACATGCTCGAGCGTCGCAACGCCCTCGGCGGGTTCCTGCCTGAGCGTCGTTCGACACACGTCGGTCTGTCGCTCCCCGACGACACGGCGTACGCGCTGCCCAAGAAGGGCTCCGGCACGCAGGAGATCGCCACCACCATGGCGTTCGTCCGTCTGCTGAAAGACCTGCTGCGCTCGAAGGACTTCGGCCACCGCATCGTGCCCATCATCCCCGACGAGGCTCGCACCTTCGGAATGGACGCGTACTTCCCCTCGGCGAAGATCTACAACCCGAACGGCCAGCACTACACCTCGGTCGACCGTGAGCTCCTCCTCGCCTACAAGGAGAGCCCGCAGGGTCAGATCGTGCACGTCGGCATCAACGAGGCAGGCGCCCTCGCGGCGTTCACCGCGGCCGGCACCTCGTATGCCACGCACGGCGAGCCGCTGATCCCGATCTACCTCTTCTACTCGATGTTCGGATTCCAGCGCACGGGTGACGCTCAGTGGGCTGCCGGCGACCAGATGGCCCGCGGGTTCATCATGGGCGCCACGGCCGGCCGCACCACCCTCACGGGTGAGGGCCTGCAGCACGCCGACGGCCACTCGCACCTGCTCGCCGCCACCAACCCGGCGACGGTCTCGTACGACCCGGCCTACGGCTACGAGATCGCGCACATCATGCGCTCCGGTCTCGAGCGCATGTACGGCGGAAACCACGAAGACCCGAACGTCATGTACTACATCACGCTCTACAACGAGCCCATGGTGATGCCCTCCGAGCCCGAGAACGTGGATGTCGACGGCATCGTGCGCGGCATCCACCGCGTGTCAGTCGGCGCGGGAGAGGGACCCCGCGCCCAGCTCTTCGCATCGGGCGTCGGACTCCCCTGGGCCCTCGAGGCGCAGCAGCTGCTGAAGAACGACTGGGGTGTGATCGCCGATGTCTGGTCGGTCACCTCGTGGACCGAGCTGCGCCGCGACGGTCTCGCCGCCGACGAGCACAACTTCCTGCACCCAGAAGAAGAGCCCCGCACCGCGTACCTCACGCAGAAGCTGCAGGGCGCCGAGGGTCCGGTCGTCGCCGTGAGCGACTTCATGCACGCCGTGCAGGACCAGATCCGACCGTGGGTCCCGCAGCGTTTCGCGACGCTGGGCGCCGACGGCTTCGGCTTCTCCGACACGCGTGCAGCCGCCCGTCGCTTCTTCAAGATCGACGGTCCGTCGATCGTCGTCCGCACGTTGCAGTCTCTTGCCGAAGACGGGGTCGTCGACCGTTCTCTCGCCGCGCAGGCCATCCAGAAGTACAGCCTGCACGACGTGAACGCCGGCACCAGCGGCAACGCGGGCGGCGAAAGCTGAGTCATCGGTGACGGGTTCCTCTTCGCGCGACATGGACAAGTCCGCCACGCTCACCTGGCTGCGCCGGATCTCAGGCGACATCGCCTCTGTGACCATCAAGCGCCTCGAGGACACCCTGCCGTGGTACGCCGACATGCCACCAGCCCGCCGCTCTGCGGTCGGGCTGGTGGCTCAGGCGGGCATCACGTCGTTCATCCAGTGGTACGAGGATCCGACGTCGACACCATGGATCGCCGCTGACATCTTCGCGGCAGCACCCCGAGAGCTGCTGCGCAGCGTCAGCCTGCAGCAGACTCTGCAGCTCATCCGGGTCACCGTCGAGGTGACCGAAGAGCGCGTCGCCGGACGAGGCGCAGATCTCCGAGAGGCGATCCTGCTCTACTCGCGCGACGTGGCCTTCGCCGCTGCCGACGTCTACGCCAGAGCCGCTGAGGCTCGCGGTCTGTGGGACGCCAGGCTCGAGGCACTCGTCGTCGACTCCATCCTCACCGGCGAAGCAGACGAAGAGCTGCCGAGTCGGATCGCTGCCCTGGGATGGCACGGCCACGGAGAGGTCGCGGTGCTGGTCGGCACGACTCCCCCGCAGTTCGACGTCGATCTCGTGCGTCGCACGGCGCGCAAGCTCGCGGTCGACGTGCTCATCGGAGTGCAGGGGTCCAGACTCGTGCTCGTGATCGGCCGTGCTCGTATCGCCGGCCAGGAGCCTGCCGAAGGCGAAGAGGAAGAACTCGGCTTCGAAGAGATCGCCACGCGACTCGAGCCCTCGTTCGGCCCCGGTTATGTCGTGCTCGGCCCCGCGGTCGCCGCGCTCGTCGACGCGAGTCAGAGTGCACGGGCGGCCCTCGCAGGGTTCGCCGTGGCCCGCGCCTGGCGCAGCGCTCCCCGGCCGGTCGACGCAGACGACCTCCTTCCCGAGCGGGCTCTTGCGGGCGATCCGCTCGCCAAGCAGACGCTGATCGAGCGCATCTATCGCCCGCTGCAGGCGCACTCCACCGATCTCGTGACCACCCTCTGGAGCTACCTCGACAACGGTCGATCGCTCGAGGCGACCGCCCGAGAGCTGTTCGTGCACCCGAACACCGTGCGCTACCGGCTGAAGCGCGTCAGCGAGGTCATCGGCTGGGATGCCACGGGTCCTCGCGAGGCTCTGATCCTGCAGACCGCCCTCATCCTCGGATCGATCGGCGCCGCAGAGCAGGTGCGTCGCCGGGCTCCCCTGCGTCGTCCATCGCGCTGATCGGCCCTCGGAGCGCCGATCAGCTGTACGCCACACACAAGGGTTTTCTCGAATCTTGTGATGGATCATCCACCACTCACGGCAGATCGTTGGCAGACTGGGGTTGTGATTGTCGTCGTATGCCCTGGACAGGGCTCGCAGACCCCCGGTTTCCTCTCCCCCTGGCTCGAGCTCGACGGTGTGGCAGACAGCCTCGCCGCGTTCTCCGAGGCGGCGGAGGTCGATCTTCAGCAGCACGGCACGGTGTCGGATGCCGACACGATCCGCGACACGCGCATCGCTCAACCTCTGATCGTCGCCGCCTCGCTGATCGCGGCGAACGCGCTCACAGCGCGTGCCGGTCGTCGAGTCGACGGTATCGCCGGACACTCGGTAGGCGAGATCGCCGCGCTCGTGGGCAGCGGTGTGATCGATGCCGAGACAGGAATGCGCCTGGTGGGCATCCGAGGTCGCGCCATGGCTGACGCCGCCGCGCAGACCCCCACCGGCATGAGCGCCGTGCTGGGCGGCGATGAAGAGACAGTCCTCACGCGTCTCACCGAGCTCGGGCTCTCCCCCGCCAACTACAACGGCGGCGGCCAGCTCGTGGTCGCCGGTGAGCTCGCAGGGCTCGATGCCCTCGCCTCCGAGCCCGTCAAGGGCACCCGGGTCATCCCGCTGCAGGTGGCCGGCGCGTTCCACACGTCGTACATGGCCTCAGCAGTCGCCGCCCTGCGCGACGCGGTCGCGACCGTGACCCCGGCCGACCCGGACATCACGCTCTGGACCAACCGTGACGGTTCTGTCGTCACCGAGGGAACCCGAGCGCTGAGCTACCTCGTCGACCAGGTCTCATCGCCGGTGCGCTGGGACCTCTGCATGGCGTCGTTCGCCGATCACGGCATCACCGGCCTGATCGAGCTCGCGCCCGCCGGTGCGCTCACCGGTCTCGCCAAGCGCGGTCTGCGCGGAGTTCCCGCCGTCGCCGTGAAGACCCCCGATGATCTCGATGCGGCCGTCGCGCTGCTGAACGGAGAAGCCGCATGAGCCCCATCCTGAACCAGGTCACCGGTCCGGCGTACACGCGGATCTACTCCTTCGGCGCTGCCCGCGGTGAGAACGCCGTCCCCAACGACGACCTGATCGGACCGATCGACTCGAGCGACGAGTGGATCCGCCAGCGCACCGGCATCGTGACCCGTGTGCGCGCCGACAAGGGCACGGATGCGATCGACCTCGCCGCGATCGCCGGCGCGGAGGCCATCGAGAAGTCCGGCATCCCCGCCGACCAGGTCGACCTCGTGATCGTCGCCACCATCAGCAACCCGAAGCAGTCGCCATCGGTGTCGGCGATCGTGGCCGACCGCGTGGGTGCGAACCCTGCGGCCGCCTACGACGTCAACGCGGCGTGCGCCGGCTACGCCTACGCGATCACTCAGGCAGACGCGCTGATCAAGTCGGGCGCAGCTCGCTACGCCCTCGTGATCGGCACCGAGAAGCTGTCAGACGTCGTCGACCCGGCCGACCGGAGCATCTCCTTCCTGCTCGGCGACGGCGCGGGAGCAGCCCTCATCGGTCCGAGCGACACGCCGGGCATCGCCCCCGCGGTGTGGGGATCCGACGGCTCGAAGGCCGATGCGGTCGGCATGAACGCGACGCTCACCGAGTTCCGCGACGGCGAGGTGCCGTGGCCGACCCTGCGCCAGGAGGGTCAGACGGTCTTCCGCTGGGCCGTCTGGGAGATGGCGAAGGTCGCGCGCGAGGCGCTCGACAGGGCCGGCGTCGAGCCGACCGACATCGCCGCATTCATCCCGCACCAGGCGAACATGCGCATCATCGACGAATTCGCCAAGCAGCTGAAGCTGCCCGAGTCGACGGTGATCGCGCGCGACATCGAGACCACAGGCAACACGTCGGCGGCCTCCATCCCGCTCGCCAGCCACCGTCTGATGGCCGAGCACCCCGAGCTCTCGGGCGGCCTCGCCCTGCAGATCGGCTTCGGCGCCGGACTCGTGTTCGCCGCTCAGGTCGTCGTCCTTCCCTGAGAATGCGCTGACTTTCCCTAGACTGTTCCACGGTTCCGAATACAACCCGTAAGAAAGAGGAAGACCACATGGCTTTCACCAACGATGAGGTCCTCGCTGGCCTCGCAGAGCTGATCACCGACGAGACCGGCATCAACGCATCCGAGGTCGCCCTCGAGAAGTCGTTCACCGACGACCTCGACATCGACTCGATCTCGATGATGACGATCGTCGTCAACGCCGAGGAGAAGTTCGGCGTCACCATCCCCGACGACGAGGTCAAGAACCTCAAGACCGTCGGCGACGCTGTCAACTTCATCGTCGCAGGCCAGGAGTAATCCTCGAAGGATGCCACCCCCGCACCGTCGGGGCGTGGCATCCTCCGCCTTGCCCGCTCTCTGCTCGACCCGCCTGACAAGGAACCACACATGACCAAGCGCATCGTCGTCACCGGCATCGGCGCCACGTCCGCCATCGGCGGGACAGCTCCCGAGAACTGGACGAACCTGCTCGCAGGCCAGTCCGGCACCCGCACCCTCGAGCACGACTGGGTGCAGCAGTACGAACTGCCCGTCACTTTCGCCGCCGAGGCGATCGTGCGCCCCGAAGAGGTCCTGCCCCGCCACGAGGCGAAGCGGCTCGACCCCTCCTCGCAGTTCGCGCTCATCGCGGCGCGCGAGGCATGGGCGGATGCCGGTTCTCCCGAGGTCGCTCCCGAGCGCCTCGGAGTCGACTTCGCCACCGGCATCGGCGGCCTCTGGACCCTGCTCGACGCGTGGGACACCCTGCGCGAAAAGGGTCCCCGGCGCGTGATGCCGTTGACCGTCCCGATGCTGATGCCGAACGCCGCGGCCGGCAACCTGTCGCTGCAGTTCCAGGCTCGCGCCTATGCGCAGACCGTCGTCAGCGCATGCGCCTCGAGCACCGAGTCGATCATCCACGCCTTCCACCACCTGCAGGACGGTCTCGCCGACGTCGTTATCGCAGGTGGCACCGAATCGGCGATCCACCCGATCACGATGGCGTCGTTCGCCTCGGCGCAGGCTCTGTCCCGTCGCAATGACGATCCCGCCACCGCCTCGCGACCCGGCGCGATCGACCGCGACGGCTTCGTGATGGGCGAGGGCGCAGCCGCACTCATCCTCGAGACCGAGGACCACGCCAAGGCACGCGGTGCCAAGATCTACGGCTACGTGCTCGGCGGTGGCGTCACCGCTGACGCGTATCACATCACGGGCAACGACCCCGAAGGCAACGGCGCCGCACGCGCCGTGACGCAGGCGCTCGACGAGGCCGGCGTCACCGCCGACCAGGTCACCCACATCAACGCGCACGCCACGTCGACCCCCGTGGGCGACCCCAATGAGTACGTCGCTCTCAAGAAGGTCTTCGGCGAGCGTATCGATGAGATCCCCGTCTCGGCCACCAAGGCGTCGACCGGGCACCTGCTCGGCGGCACGGGAGCTCTCGAGGCGATCTTCGCGCTGCTCGCGATCCGCGACCGCGTCGCCCCGCCGACCATCAACATGACCGAGCCCGACCCGGCCGTGCCGTTCCGCCTCTCGGGCGAGCCCACGCCGCTCGGCGACGGTCCGCAGATCGCGATCAGCAACTCGTTCGGCTTCGGCGGCCACAACGCCGTCGCCGTCTTCGCGAGCGCTGACTGACCCGCAGCGATGACGAAGAGCGGCCCCCGGGTATCCCGGGGGCCGCTCTCGTCTCTGCAGGTCTAGTGCGCGGTCGCCCGTGCGAGCTGACGGGATCTCGCCGCCCGGACGCGAATGGTCCATGGCAGGAACCAGCCGATGAGCGGTCCCACGCCGAAGGCGAAGAGCACCGTCCCGACGCCCACCGGCCCGCCGAGCAGGAACCCGATCAGCAGGACGCTCCCCTCGATGAGTGTGCGCACGAGCCACACGGGCCAGCCGGTGCGTCCCACGAGCCCCGTCATCAGGCCGTCACGCGGGCCGGGGCCGAAGTCGGCCGCGATGTACAGCCCGGTGGCGAAGGCGAGCAGCACCAGCCCCGCCACGAACATCGGAGCACCGACCCAGATCGACGGCGGTGCGGGAATGACGGCGAGGGCCAGATCCGCGCTGGGCCCGACGAGCAGTGCGTTGAGCAGTGTGCCGAGCCCGACGCGCTGCCGCAGCGGGATCCACAGCAGCAGTACGAGCACCGAGACCAGCACGGTGACGACGCCGTATCCGATCCCCGTCTGCCCTGAGACGCCGAGAGCGAGGACATCCCACGGCGCAACGCCGATGCCCCCGCGCACCATCAGACCGAGCGCGACGCCGTAGAGGAACAACCCGACGAGCAGCTGCACGATGCGCTCGACGGCGTCGCGTCGACTGGTGGCGCTGATCGGGAGGAAGACGGAACGAAGCTGCATCTCTCCATGCTGGCCCAGTCATCCATCGGGTCCACGAGACCACTCGGCGACAAGTGGCCTGCTTTCTTCGGTCCACTTTGCGGCATGCTGGAGTCATGACCTCACGGCTCGTCCAGCAGCTCGGGGCCCACACCGTCGCCGATGCGACGGCGAAGGCCCTCGCAGAGCACATCCGCGCGTTGATCCTCGACGGTCGGCTCACCGTGGGCGAGCGGCTGCCCAGCGAGCGAGCGCTCGCGCTCGAGCTGCGACGATCGCGTTCCACGACCACCCGCGTCTACGACCTCCTCGAAAACGACGGGTACGTCTCGCGCCTGCACGGGGGCGGCACCCGCGTCACGCTGCCGCACACCGCAGCCCCGTCCGGCGGCGCGGCAGACGAATCGGCGATCGACCTGTCGATCGCGTCGATGGATTCGACTCCCGGGCTGTACGACGCGACGGTGCGATCGCTCCCCCGGCTCGCGGCGATGCGCGGCACCAGCGGTTACTCGCTGCGAGGCCTGCCCGAGCTGCGCGAGGCTGTCGCACAGCGCTTCACCCAGCGGGGAGTGCCGACGGATGCCGACGAGATCATGATCACGTCAGGCGCGCTCAACGCGTTCAACCTGGTGCTCGCCACGATCGGCCGGCGGGGTGAGCGCGCGCTCGTCGAGCAGCCCACCTTCCCGCATGCACTCGAGGCGCTCCACCGCCACGGCTACCGGCTGCTGCCGACCCCCGTCGATGTCACCGGCTGGGATGAGGGCCATCTCACCGATACCCTGCTGCGCGGGCGCCCCCACCTCGCGTACCTCATCCCCGACTTCCACAATCCCACGGGGGCCACGCTCTCCGACGTCGAGCGGTCTCGCATCGCAGCGACGGCTCGGAGCGTCGGCACTCACCTGATCGTCGATGAGACGACCGCCGAGCTCGACATCGACCGAGGCTGGACCCCGCTTCCCCTCTCGGCGTTCAGTCCGCACGTCATCACCGTGGGCTCGATGTCGAAGATCGCCTGGGGAGGCATGCGCATCGGCTGGATCCGGGCCGACCGCTCGGTGATGGCCCGCCTGCTCGCCACCCGTCCCTCGTTCGAGCTCGGCACGGCACTGCTCGAACAGTGCATCGCCGTCGAGTTGCTGCAGGAGATGCCGGCGCTCACCGCCCATGTCGCGACGCGCCTGCGTGCCGGTCGCGAGGCCGTTGCTGCAGGACTCGGAGCATTCGAGACGATAGCCATGCCGCAGACGAGCGGCGGTCTCTCGGCCTGGCTCGACCTGGGCGCCCCCGTGTCGACCGCCCTGTCGCTGGCCGCGCGTGATCGCGGGCTGATCCTTCCTCCCGGGCCGCGGTTCTCCACGGGCGGCGTGCTCGAGAGGCGCTTGCGGATTCCGATCACCCTGCCGCCGGAGCGCACTGCCGAGGCGATGGATCGACTGCGGCTCGCGTGGGAGGACGTCATGACAGGGGGCACCGCGGCCGGGGCCGAGATGCCACGCTCGGCCGTCATCTGACAGACGAAGACCCCGTTCCCGGGTGCCTGGGAACGGGGTCTTCGTCATGTGTGGAACGGGAATTCGCCTTCTCAGCGTCCGGGATCGCTCACCGGCATCCGATACTCGCGCCTTCCCGTTCCAGGTCTGGGTGGCCGCCTAGCCGACCTTGTGCAGCCATACCACGCGGGCGTCGTCGCTCGCATGACGGAACGGCTCCAGTTCCTCATCCCAGGCGGAGCCGAGCGCGATGTCGAGCTCGCGCTGCAGCTCGGTCGCGCTGCCGGCGGCGATCTCCATCGCATAGCGAATGCGGTCCTCACCGACGACGATGTTGCCCGCGGCATCCGTCTGCGCATAGTGGATGCCGAGGTCGGGAGTGTGCAGCCAGCGTCCGC
Source organism: Microbacterium sp. WCS2018Hpa-9 (assembly GCF_031843745.1). NCBI lineage: Bacteria > Bacillati > Actinomycetota > Actinomycetes > Micrococcales > Microbacteriaceae > Microbacterium > Microbacterium sp. WCS2018Hpa-9. Next base: position 284,849 of record NZ_JAVTIY010000005.1, on the reverse strand, counting down.
CGTCGCTGCGGGGCGTGGGATCCTCGGTGACCTCGAAGCGGAGATGCTCCCAGCCGCGGATCGCGGTCGCGAGAGCAGCACCCGTGCCGACCGGGCCGTCCCAGTAGAACTCGGCGCGACGAGCACCGTCGAGCACCGGCTGGTCGCTCCAGTCGAAGTTCACTGCGCGACCGATAGCGCGTCCGACCGCCCATTCCAGGTGCGGGCAGAGCGCGCGAGGTGCAGAGTGGATGAAAACCACTCCGCGTGCGTAAGCCGTCGCCATGATCTCTCCGTTTCATCAGGTGCGTCTTCCCCAACGACCTGAAACAACGAGAACTGGCGTGAATATGCGGTTGTGGGCCTATTCTCGCCCAGACCAGGCGAAATCACAAGCATGTGATTCACACGACGAAGGCCCCGGCCGCAGGACCGGGGCCTTCAGACCGCGAACGGTCGTAGATCAGACGAGGATCAGGCCTCGCTCATCGCCTGCTTGACCTGCTGGCCCTTCGCGGCGTAGTAGGCGGCGCGAGCTGCGTCACGGCGAGCCTGCTCGGCGTACCCGGCCTCGCGCACGTCCTGCGGAACCTCGACGTTCGGAACGTCGTCCGTGCCGTGGTACTTCTCGATGTAGGCGTCGAGCTCGGGGCCCGACGTCCATGACGTGATGAGGCAGTAGCGCGGCTCGGTGCCCACGTGGGTCGCGGCGTGCCACAGACGCTGCGTGTCGACGATGAGCTGCGCGCCTGCCGGCAGAGCGATGCGGTATTCGATGCTCGGGTCGGTGCGGTTCTCGCGCAGGACGAAGAAGCTGTCCTTGTCGTCGCTGAGGTTGAAGAAGCCGCGCACGACCCAGCCGGTGCCGTCGGGGTTCAGACGGTTGTTGTCGTCCTGGTGGAGGTTGTAGAGGCACTCGCCGTACGGGGTCGGCTGCAGCTCGATGACGCGGCAGCGACCGACGTTCGCGCCCGGCTCCTGCGCACGACGCGTCAGGTTCGGCGCCTTGGCCGTCTGCGAGTCGATCCAGACGCCGTCCTTGTCGGTGCGCGGCGGCTTGTGGTTCCAGAAGCCGTTGCACTCGATCTCGCCCTTGGCGCTGGCGAGCGGGGCGAAGCGGGTGTCACCCGACGACTTCCAGTCGTTGTACTCGATGTCGAGCCATTCCTTGGGGTCGAGCTCCTGGTTGTAGCTGTCGAGAACGACGAAGCCCTTGTCTTCGAGGGCGGCGGACTTGATGTATCCCATGATCTGAACCAGATCCTTTCATCGGGGGCCAGCACGTTTTAACAGGCCCTGATAAGGCAAGCCTAACAGGGCCCCTCTGGAGCGCCGCAGGGGGCCGCCGGGAATAAGCGAATAGACTGAATCGGGCGCCTGGCGACTCTTCGGCGCCGGGCGTTACGGGAGGACGAGACACCAGCATGAGCACTGCGACCAACGTCGAGGCGACAGCTGTCAACACGATCGAGTGGCTCGCAGAGGACTCCACGACCATCGTCGTGCCGGTGTACCAGCGTCAGTACCGGTGGGACATCGGCGGCTGCGAGCAGCTTCTCTCCGATGTCCGTGCGGTCGCCCGCGCAGACCCGTCGCACCGTCACTTCATCGGGTCGATCCTCTCGGCCGCCGATGACAGCGAGGCCGACACCGACCTCGTGCTGATCGACGGCCAGCAGCGCATCACGACGCTGATGCTGCTGGTCGCAGCACTCCGGCATGCGGTTCAGGACTCCGATCCCCTGCTCGCGGCAGAACTCGACCGGGTGCTCGTGCGTCCGGACGACCCCACACGCACCAAGCTGCGCCCGCACGACGCGTGGGCCGAGCTCTACGAATCCGTGGTGCTGGAGCGCGATGTCCAGGCAGAGCGCGAGTCGCGCTTCGATGACAACTATGCGTTCTTCCGCAGCCAGGTGCACGCCGACGAGGCTCCGCAGATCTGGGCGGGGCTGAAGAAGCTCGAGCACGTCTCGATCACGCTCGGCGCCGACGCGAACGCGCAGCAGATCTTCGAGAGCCTGAACTCCACGGGCGAGCCGCTGCGCGACCACGAGCTCATCCACAACTACATGCTGATGGGGTTGACCCACGCCGAGCAGCTCGACGTCGAGGCGCGGTTCTGGCTGCCGATCGAACAGCACACCGGTGAGACCATCGGCGCGTTCTGGCGGCACTATCTCGTGATGACGACGGGCCGCGAGGTCGCCGCCAACGGCGAGCACGGCGTCTACAGCGCGTTCCGGCAGTCCTTCCCCCGCGTCGACCTCGATCACCTCCAGGCGGATGCCGAGGTCTGGCGTCACTACGCCGAGATCTACGGCATCCTGCTCGACCCCTCGCTCGAGCGGGACCCCGAGATCGCGCGGCAGCTGCGATACGTCAACACCTTCGGCCGCGCATCGTATCCGCTGGTTCTCAGTGTCTACAGCGATCACTCCCGCGGGGCCATCGGCCGCGACGAGCTCGTCGAGACGCTCGAGTGGATCCAGACGATGTACCTCCGCCGCACGCTCGTGAACCTGCCCAACGAGCGACTGGTCGCCCGGCTCTGTCGCGCCAGGGCGAACGGCCGAGAGGCTCTTGCGCGCGCGTTCGCCCGGATCACGCCGTCGGACGAGCGCGTCAGCGCCGTTCTGAAGTACAGCGAACTGCCGCATCCGGCCTATGTCCTCGCGCGGCTCGAGGGGGTCGACGACCCTGACGAGTTCGATGTGGAGCACATCGTGCCCACCGTCCCCAGCGACAGCTGGTCGGGCGACGGCCAGCGTCCGTGGATCGACTACTCGGATGACGAGCGCAACGCGCATCGCGCCCTCGCCCCGACTCTCGGCAATCTCACCCTGCTCGAGCAGTCGCTCGCAGAGCGGGTCTTCGGAGAGTCCTACTCCGTGAAACGCGATGCGGCATACGCTCGCAGCTCCGTCCCCGAGACCAGGGCGCTCAGGACCACGGATGTGTGGGGAACAGCGGCCATCTCGCAGCGTACGATCCGGCTCACCTCCGACCTCCTGAAGATCTGGGCCCGCCCCGCGCTGCCCGAGATCGACGACGACGGGCTCACCCCCATCCTCGACGCCGTCCGCCGACGCGGGTGGCCGGCCGGATGGGAACGCGAGTTCGAGTACGTCGAGTACCGCGGAGAGCGCTGGGAGGTCTTCGACGTCAAGCATCTCTTCAACCGCGTGTTCCGCCGCGCGTGGACCGACACTCGCGACGCAGCCGTGTCGTACTGCTCGAGCCACGGCGGCCCGATCTACGACGCGATGGCCTGGAAGGGGCAGTGGGATCAGCTCGACGACACCCACCACCTCTACATGGGCTGGGATTCGAACTACATGATGAACGCAGTGCAGGGCGTGCTCCACGAGGCGGACATCGCCTCGGAGGTCTTCGTCAAGTACTCCTACATCGGGAATGTGATGTGACATGACGACAACCATCCGCCGCCTCCTCGATCTGACCGTCGAAGAGCACACGCTGACCGTCCCGCTCGTGTGGGGAGATGCAGCAGACACCCGCACGATCGATGTCTTCGCGCGCGTCGTCACTCGCGACGGGGGCGAGCGACTCCCCTACCTGGTCTTCCTGCAGGGCGGTCCGGGCCACGAGGCCCCTCGGCCGTTCCACTCATCGACCTCCCCGGCCTGGCTCGACGAGGCCCTCGCACACTATCGAGTCGTGATGCTCGACCAGCGAGGCACCGGACTCTCGACGCCGGTTGGCGATGCTGATCTCGAGCGCGGCCCGGCCGCGGTCGCCGAGTACCTCACACATCTGCGCGCCGACTCGATCGTCCGCGACTGCGAGGCGATGCGCGAACACCTCGGCGCGGAGACGTGGAGCGTGCTCGGCCAGTCCTTCGGGGGCTTCACGACCCTGGCCTACCTGTCGACCGACGCGGACTCGATCGCCGACGTCTTCATCACGGGTGGGCTCAGCACCGTCGACCGGCACCCCGATGAGGTCTACGCGCTCTGCTACGACAAGATGCGCGCGGCCTCCGAACGGTACTACCGCAGGTTCCCCGAGCACCGGGATGTGATGCGCCGCCTGGTCGATCGGGCCGATGCAGGCGACATCGTGCTGCCAGACGGCGAAGTGGTCTCGCCCTCGCGACTGCGTTCGGTGGGTTCTGCGCTCGGCACGAACGACGGGTGGCAGACCGTGTGGTCGCTGCTCGAGCGCGATCCCGCGTCAAACGCCTTCCGCCACGACCTGATGCACGCGATGCCGTACAGCGGCCGCAATCCGCTCTACTTCGCGTTCCACGAGTCGAGCTACGCCAGCGGGCAGGCAACACGCTGGTCGGCGGAACGCACGGAGCCGCAGGACTTCCGCGACGACGTCACACTGTTCACGGGCGAGCACATCCGCCGCGAGTGGACCGAGACGGTGCCGGCCTTCCAGCCGTGGCGTGACGTCACGCTCGCGCTGGCGGACTTCGAATGGCCCCGGATCTACAACGAGGTCGCCATCGCCACCTCCGGTGCGACGGGCGCTGCCGCCGTCTATGTGAACGACGTCTACGTGCCGATGGAGTTCTCACTCGAGACCGCTCGCCTTCTGCCCGGCGTGGAGCTCTGGGTGACCAGTGAGCATGAACACAACGGCGTGCGCTCAGGTCCGGTCCTCACGCATCTCATAGATCTCGCGCACGGGCGCCGCATCCGCTGAGCACCTCCGCCGGAATCCTCCTGTAGACGGATGCCGAGGCGGCGGGAGCCGCATAGCCTGGTCCCATGGCCGACGCACTCGGGATGCTCCTCACGATCGCTATCCTCCTCGTCGTCGTGATCGCGACGGTAGTGGTGATCGTGTCCGTCTACGCGAAGGCGCCGCTTGAGAAGAAGTACGAGAGCTCCGGGGGTGGCCTGGGCGGTTCGTTCGACGCGATCTGGATGCCTTCGGCGCATGAGGCCGGAATGGAACGCGACCGTCAGACGCAGCGCACCGCCCCGGCACCATCCCCCGGCGACCCGCCGAGCAGGATCGACGGCGAACGCATCATCATCGACATCTGACCTCGCGTGCGACCCTGGTGAGACGACGAAGGCCCCGTGTTCCGAGGAACACGGGGCCTTCGAACGCGGTGGTCGTTACTTGGTCGATCCGCCGAAGCCCTTGAAGCGCTGGTTGAACTTCTCGACGCGGCCGGCCGAGTCCATGATGCGCTGCTTGCCCGTGTAGAACGGGTGCGATGCCGACGAGATCTCGACGTCGATGACGGGGTACTCGACGCCGTCGAGCTCGATCGTCTTGTCGCTCGAGACCGTCGAACGGGTGAGGAACGTCTCGCCCGAGCCGAGGTCGCGGAACACGACTGCCTTGTACACGGGGTGAATGTCAGTCTTCATGGGATTCCTTAGTTGCTGCCCTGGATTGTGCCAGGGACGAGGGAAGTCTGCGGTGCAGAGAGCACCAAGGATCGATTCTATCAGATCCGCGTCAGGATGCCGCGCGGGCCGCATAGCGGCCCTCATCGCTGCTGAGGACGATCGGCATGCCGAACGTCTCGGTCAGAGTGTCGGCGGTCAGCGTCTCGGCGATGGGACCGGCAGCCACGATGCGCCCCTCGCGCATCAGCAGCACGTGCGTGAACCCGACCGGGATCTCCTCGACGTGATGCGTGACCATCAGCATCGCGGGTGTCGTCGGCGACGAGGCATAGCCGCTCAGAAGCGCGAGCAGCTCCTCGCGTGAGCCGAGGTCGAGAGAGGCAGTCGGCTCGTCGAGCAGCAGCAGCTCGGGGTCGGTCATCACGGCGCGGGCGATCTGGACGCGCTTCTGCTCGCCGTCGCTCAGGGTGCCGAACGTGCGATCGGCCAGGTGGTCGAGACGCCAGTCTCCGAGCACCCGCAGCGCACGGCGCTCGTCGATGTCCTCGTAGTTCTCGTTCCAGCGTCCGAGCACGGAGAATGCCGCCGTGAGCACGGTGTTCAGGACTGTCTCATCGCGCGGCACGCGCTTCGCCATCGCCGAGGAGGCGAAGCCGATGCGCGGACGCAGCTCGAACACGTCCGTTCGCCCGAGGGTCTCCCCCAGCACCGTGACGGTTCCCGACGTCGGGTGCATCAGCGTGTCCGCGAGCTGGAGCAGTGTGGTCTTTCCTGCGCCGTTGGGTCCGAGGATCACCCACCGCTGATCATCGTCGACCTGCCAGGTCACGTGATCGATGATGTCGCGCCCCTCGCGGCGCACGACGACGTCGGTGAATTCCAGGGCGATCGACATGCCTCCAGCCTATCGGCTCAGGCGGTCAGCTCCGCGTACAGCGCGCGCGTGGTGTCGGCGATCGCATCCCAGCTGAACTCCGCGCGAGCGCGCTCCCGACCGGCCGCGCCGTAGGCGCGAGCCTGCTCGGGATCGGATGTCACCTCGGTGAGCACGCTCGCGAGGTCGGAGACATACCGTTCGGGGTCGACCGGAGTTCCGGTGCCGTCCTGCAGCTGCTCGATCGGCACCAGGCGCCCGGTGACGCCGTCGTCGACGACCTCGGGGATGCCGCCGGTGGCCGTGCCGACGACAGCGGCCCCGCAGGCCATGGCCTCGAGGTTCACGATGCCCAGCGGTTCATACACCGACGGGCATACGAACGTCGTGGCCGCCGTGAGGATCGCCGAGAGCTCGTCGCGCGGCAGCATCCGATCGATCCAGATGACTCCCTCGCGGGTCTGCTGGAGAAGGCGCACGCCCTCCTGCACCTCCGCCATGATCTCGGGAGTGTCGGGCGCGCCGGCACAGAGGATCAGCTGAACCTCCGGGGGCAGCAGGCGCGCGGCCTGCAGCAGGTACGGCAGACCCTTCTGGCGGGTGATCCGGCCGACGAAGACGACAGACGGTCGAGCAGGGTCCATGCCGACCGACTCGAGGAACGCGGGGTTCTGCACCGGGCGCCACCGCTCGACGTCGATCCCGTTGTGGATCACGCGCACCCGGGCGGGGTCGACGGAGGGATAGCTGCGCAGGATGTCCTCGCGCATTCCGGCGCTGACCGCGATCACCGCCGCCGCGTTCTCGTAGGCGAGCTTCTCGATGCCGCTCGACACCGCGTACCCGCCACCGAGCTGCTCGGCCTTCCACGGGCGCAGGGGCTCGAGGCTGTGCGCGGTGAGCACATGGGGGATGCCGTGCAGCTGCGAGGCGAGGTGTCCGGCGAAGTTCGCGTACCAGGTGTGGCTGTGCACGAGATCGGCATCGGAGATCGCCGCCGCGATCTCGAGATCGGTCCCGAGCGTCTGCAGAGCGGCATTGGCCGAAGCCAGTTCTGAGGGGGCCTGATACGAGAAAGTACCCGCCTCATCCCGCGGAGCACCGAAGGCCCGAACCTGTACATCGATATTCTGCCGCAGGGCCGTGACGAGCTCTGCGACGTGCACACCCGCACCTCCGTAGATCTCGGGCGGGTATTCCTTCGTGATCATCTCGACGCGCATGTCTAGACGGTAGTGACTCACTTGTCCAGATGCTAGTTAGCCGAGCCGAATCACATCTATGGTTGGTGCATGTCCGCTCCAAAGAAGATCTTCGGCATCATCCTCGCCGGCGGCGAGGGAAAGCGTCTCATGCCCCTCACGGCCGACCGCGCAAAACCTGCAGTGCCTTTCGGCGGACAGTATCGATTGATCGATTTCGCGATCTCGAACCTAATCAACTCGGGTCTGCGCCAGGTCGTCGTCCTCACGCAGTACAAGTCGCACAGCCTCGACCGCCACATCTCGCAGACCTGGCGCATGTCGGCGCTTCTCGACTCGTACGTCACCTCCGTGCCCGCGCAGCAGCGTCTGGGCAAGCGCTGGTTCTCGGGCTCCGCCGACGCGATCCTGCAGAGCCTCAACCTCATCAACGACGAGAAGCCCGACATCGTCGTCGTGATCGGCGCCGATCACGTCTACCGCATGGACTTCCGGCAGATGCTCGACGCTCACATCGAGTCGGGTGCGAACGCCACCGTCGCCGGCATCCGCCAGCCGCTCGCGATGGCTTCTCAGTTCGGCGTGATCGACGCCGACACCGAGTCGGGTCGCATCAAGCAGTTCCTCGAGAAGCCGACCGACATCGCGGGCCTCGAGGACTCGCCTCACGAGGTGCTCGCCTCGATGGGCAACTACATCTTCGACGCCGATGCGCTGATCGCCGCGGTCGAGGCAGACGGCGAATCGCCCACCTCGGGTCACGACATGGGCGGCGACATCGTGCCGTACTTCGTCGATCGGGGCGAGGCCGGCTACTACGACATGAAGCGCAACGACGTTCCGGGGTCCTCCCCGCGAGACCGCTCGTACTGGCGCGACGTGGGTACCATCGACTCCTTCTTCGACGCGCACATGGATCTGATCTCCACGCTGCCCATCTTCAACCTCTACAACATGGAGTGGCCGATCCACTCGCAGGCAGTGAACTCGCCGCCCGCCAAGTTCGTGCGCGACTCCGTCGGGCGCATCGGCAATGCGATCGACTCGATCGTGTCTCTCGGATCCGTGCTCTCGGGCACTCATCTCGAGCGCAGCGTCGTGGGCCCATGGACGCTCGCCGGCGGCGGGTCGACGATCACCGATTCTGTCGTCTTCGACGGCGTGAGAATCGGGGCCGGTTCCCGCGTGCATCGGGCCATCCTCGACAAGAACGTCGTCCTCGCCGACGGCGCGACCGTCGGTGTCGACCGCGAACGCGATCTCGCTCGGGGCTTCACCGTGACCGATTCCGGCATCACCGTGGTGGGCAAGGGTCTCTTCATCGAGCGTTGAGGATGTCGGTCGACGACTGCCGTGCACCGACCGCTGACTTCTGGTCGCTAGGCTCGGAGGCGTGACTGCCGCGCGATTCCTCGTCGTCCTCGATGCCGATTCCACCCTCATCCGCAATGAGGTGATCGAGCTGATCGCCGACGAGGTGGGGCGCGGGGCCGAGGTGCAGGCTGCTACCGAAGCCGCGATGCGCGGCGAGATCGACTTCGCCACGAGCCTGCGCTCACGCGTCGCAGCTCTCCAAGGCGTGCCGGTCTCGGGATTCGCTCGTGTGCTCGCCCGCATCGAGCCGACTCCCGGCGTGCGCGAGCTGACGGCAGCCGTGCATGAGCGCGGGGGCGTCGTCGGCGTGGTGTCAGGCGGGTTCCACGAGCTCCTCGACGATGTCGCACCCGCACTCGGCGTCGACCGCTGGCGTGCGAACCGCCTCGAAGTCGCAGACGGCTCTCTGTCAGGGCGGGTCGACGGCGAGATCGTGGATGCCGCTGTGAAAGCAGCCACGCTGTTGCAATGGGCGGAGGAGCTCGGCGTGCCCCGTCGCGCCACGATCGCCATCGGAGACGGCGCCAACGACCTGCAGATGATGGCGGTCGCCGGGCTCGGTCTCGCCTTCAACGCGAAGCCCGCCGTGCGCGAGGCCGCGAGCCTCGTCATCGGACCGCAGGATCTCTCCGAGGTCATCGCACTGCTGCCCTAGCGGATGTCCGATGCCCCGTCTAACCTCGGGCGCATGGACATCATCCTCATCCCCGGTCTCTGGCTCGATGCGTCCAGCTGGAGCGAAGTGACAACCGATCTCGAACGTGCAGGGCACACGGTGCATCCGCTGACCATGCCCGGCGTGGGTCTTCCTGCCGCCGAGTCCGCTGACATCGGCATCGCCGACTGGGTCGGCGCTGCGGTGGCCGCAGTAGACGCCGTATCCGAGCCCGTGGTCGTCGTCGGTCACAGCGGCGGTGGCAACGTCGCATGGGGCGTCGCCGATGCGCGGCCCGATCGCGTCTCGCGGGTGATCTTCGTCGACACGGTGCCGCCGCCGTCCGGGTTCGGCATCAGCGAGTTCGAGATCGTCGACGGCGTCGTCCCGTTCCCCGGGTGGGATTTCTTCCCGGCTGAAGACGTCGACGACCTCGACGACGCGACCCGCGCTCGCACCGCACCCCTCACGCACAGCGTGCCCGCGCGCGTGCCCACTGATGAGATCGCACTCGGCTCCGGTGAGCGTCATCGGGTGCCGGTGACGCTGCTCATGGGCGGTCTCGACCAAGAGACACTCGAGTCCGAACTCGAGCAGTGGGGGCCGTATGCCGACGAGTTCCGCGCGATCGACGATGTCGAGGTGGTGCGCATCGGATCAGGTCACTGGCCGCAGTTCTCGGTGCCGAACCGGCTCGCCGCACTGCTCGACGCCGCGATCACCCGCCGATGACGGAGCGTCGACGGCGGAGGATCAGTGCCCCATCCCGAGGCCGCCGTCGACGGGGATGACAGCACCCGAGATGTACCCGGCGTCATCGCCCGCGAGCCACGTGACGACGCCTGCCACCTCATCGGGCGTCGCGAAACGTCCGGCCGGGATGTTCGCCTTGTACTGCTTCTGAGTCTCTTCGGGAAGCTCAGCCGTCATGTCGGTCTCGATGAATCCGGGCGCGACGACGTTCGCGGTGATGCCACGTCCGCCGAGCTCCCTCGTCAGAGAACGGGCGAAGCCGACGAGCGCGCTCTTCGAGGCGGAGTAGTTCACCTGGCCAGCGGAGCCGTAGAGGCCCACGACGCTGGAGATGAGGATGACTCGGCCGAATCGAGCCCGCAGCATGCCCTTAGAGGCGCGCTTGACGACGCGGAAGGTGCCGCCGAGGTTCGTCGCGACCACGCTGTCGAAGTCGTCCTCGCTCATCCGCAGCAACAGAGTGTCCTTGGTGATGCCCGCGTTGGCCACGACGATCTCCACGGGGCCGAGCCGATGCTCGACCTCGGTGAAGGCTGCATCGAGCGCAGCGGCATCGGTGACATCCGCACGAACCGTCAGAGTGCCCTCGGGGCCTTCGCCGCTGCGAGCCGTGACGGCGACGCGGTAGCCGTCCCTGACGAATCGTTCGGCGATCGCGCGGCCTATGCCGCGATTTCCGCCGGTGACGAGGACGACGCGAGAACTCATTTTCCACTCCTGATCTGGCCGGTGGGGTTCGGGGCCGGGTCGTCATCGATCCTACCGATGATGCCCCGACGTAACCGGCTCGACGTTTGACAGATCCATGCCCCGACTGGAACGCTGAACCCGACGAAAGGCTTCACCGTGAGCGACAGCAGCATCCCCACCACTCCCGGCGGACAGCCGACGCCTCCTCCTGCGGCCGCGCCGGCGCCTCCCGCACACCCCTACCAAGCGGCTCCCGCCGCTGCACAGCCGCCGGCGTACCCCGGAGCCGCTCCCGCACAGCCGACTCAGGCGTACCCGGGGGCCGCTCCGTCGATCGCCCCGACGCAGCAGCCCTACGGCGCACCGTCGCAGCAGCCGCAGTACGGAACACAGCAGCCGTACGGTTCGCCTGCACCGCAGCAGCCTTACGTCTCACCTGCTCCGCAGCAGCCTTACGTCGTGCCGCAGCAGCAGGGATACGGCTCCCCTGCAGCCGGTCAGCCGGGCGCGGGTTACCCCGCCTACGGCACGCCGATCTACCCGGCTCCGCGTCCCGCCAGCGGCCTCGCGATCACGTCACTGATCTGCGGCATCGCGGGTGTGGTCCTGTTCTGGGCGGTCGTTCCGCTGCTCGCCTCGATCGTCGCCGTCATCACCGGCCACATGGCGCTGCGCAAGACCAAGGAGAACCCCGAGATCGGCGGCCGCGGCATGGCGTTCGCCGGCTTGATCATGGGCTACATCATGGTCGGATTCCTGATCATCGGCATCGTCATGACGATCGTCAGCTTCGTCTTCGTCGGGGCGTTCACGCTGCCGTTCATCTTCTCGTCCTGAGGTGCAGACGGGCGCGCCGTCGCCCCCGCACCGGCGTAGGCTGGACTCATCGTGAAGAGCAAGCCACTGGTCCCTGCTGTCACCTCGCTTCCGCAGTCGCCGAAAGACGAGGCAGACCATCGTGTGCGCCGATACGCGCTCACGATGACCATCCGCATCGTCTGCTTCGCTCTGATGATGTTCGTGCAGCCGTACGGCTGGTACACCTGGGTCTTCGCCCTGGCCGCCGCACTTCTTCCTTATATCGCGGTCGTGTTCGCGAACGCGGGGAGCGACAGCACCGAGACGACGGCAGAGTCTCCCGTGCAGCAGCTGGAGGCTCCGGCCCCGGCGCCGACCCTGCCGGTCGAAAAGGACTCCGCCCCTGACGTCTTCACCATCCACGAGAGCCGCCAGGATCGCGAGTGAGTGGACTGGAATGCTCGCGCGCCGGTTGTCGGAGCGCGGCGACCATGCAGGTGGTGTGGCGCAATCCTCGTATCCACGCCGCTGACCGTGAGAAGGTCTGGCTCGCGTGCGATGAGCATGTCGGATTCCTCCGCGATTTCCTGGCCGCAAGGGATTTCCCCGTGACAGTGAGAGATGGTGTGCCCTCGTGAGTGCCCGCATGGGTAGATGGACCGTATACGTGCTGGTGGCGATCGGTTTCGCCGTCGCGTGCGCGTTCCTCTCGAACTGGCAGTTCGAGAGGAACGAGACCCGGTCCGAGCAGATCGCCCTGGTCGAGAAGAACTACGACGCAGACCCCGTGCCGCTCTCCGACCTCATCGGCGACGACGGCGCTCTCGCCCCCGGCGATGTGTGGCATCCTGTCGTGCTGACCGGTGAGTACGTCGCAGACGAGCAGCTGCTCGTGCGCAACCGCCCGCACGGAGGCACCAGCGCATATGAGGTGCTGGTGCCGTTCCGCGACGCCGACGGGCGCGTGTTCATCGTCGACCGCGGCTGGGTGCCGCCGGGTGACGGCGACTCCCCCGACGCCGTTCCGGCGCCCCCGCGCGGCGAGGTCGAAGTCATCGTCCGACTGCGACCGGGCGAGCAGCTCCCCGCCTCTGGGCGAGGCGCCCCCGAGGGGCAGGTGCCCACGATCAACCTGCCGTCGATCGCCGAGCTGGTCAGCGGCGATGTCATCACGAGCGCATACGGGCAGATCGTCAGCGAAGAGCCTGCCGGAGAGGGCACGCTCGGAGGCTTCGACTCCCCCACCGACGACCCGGGTCCGCACCTGTCCTACGCGATCCAGTGGATCCTGTTCGCGCTGATGGGCTTCATCTTCATCGGCTACATCATCCGCACCGAGATCGTGAAGCACCGCGAAGAGGTCGAGGGGATGCCGGCACCGGTGAAGACGTCTCGGCGGCGCGACAAGGATGCCGACGTCGAAGACGAGCTGCTCGACGCGCGCTGACTCCGATCAGTCCCAGGCCGTCACCCCGCCGATGACGGCGGTCTTGGGGTACGCGCCAACGGGCCCGCCGATCTCGAAGAGGTCGATCATCAGGACCATGGGATAGTCCGGCGCCTGGCCGAGGCGGCGCACCACCTGTCCCTCGCAGCCGATGGTCGTCTCGCCATCGCCCCAGATCACGGTCCAGGTATGCGGCCCCCGGGCATCGAACGGGAGGGTCACCTCGGCCATGTCGGTCGTCAACCTCGGGTCGTGGTGCGACTTGATGCCCGTGCGTGCCCGCGTCGTGCTCCCGATAGCTGAGGCGTCGATCTCGAAGATGCAGATCTCGCCGGCGTCTGTCTCGGAGAGGTGTTCGGTGCCGACCAGCCACGCCGCGAGCATGCATCCTTCGTCGGTGCTCGCGGCGACCGTGAGGTCGATCCGACCGTGACGAGGCGTGAAGAGCAGTCGCTGCGGCGTATGCGTTTCGACCACGAGTCCGTCGTCGCGGTGGCGATGCGTGCCGGCGGTCGATCCGACCGGACCGAAGTATGTCGCCGTCTGCAGATTCGACACCCGTAGCGGCGCGTCGTCCGGGCGCCAGTCGAGCTGATCCTGCTCGATCCGGAGTTCCAGCCCGCCCTCGACGAAAGCGAATCGCGCTTCGGACCGCTCGGGCACCGTCCAATGCGGCAGGTAGTGCGGAACCCACTTCCCCGCGTCGAGCCCCCGCGTGAAGTCATCCGTGAGCGTCGGAGGCGATGACGGACGCGGTGGCAGGAGGTCAGCCACAGCTCAGTCCCGCCAGGGCATCGGCTTCTCGGGCAGGCGAGCGCTGTCGTCGGGGAGATGCGGAAGCTCTTCCCCGCCGGCTCGGATGCAGAGCCAACGCAGCTCTCCCGGGCTGTCGGGCCGAGCGCGCCAGGTACGCGCGACGCCCTGTCCAACGCGGATCACCGTTCCCGGTCCCACCTCCACGACCTCGTCATCGAGTCCCATCTGCCCGCGCCCGTCGAGGAACACGTAGAGCTCTTCAACCCGCGAATGGACGTGCCAGTAGCCCGCTTCCTCACCCGGTTGAAGGGCGTTCGCGGTGAGGCCGATGTACTGCACCGTCAGTTCGTGATCTACGACGCGACGGCCATCGCGCGACCGCGTCTGGTCGAACCCGCCATGGTGTGCGCGCCACTCGTCGAGAGCGCCGATATCGATCACCTGGTATCCGCACATGCCCTTCACCCTTCCGACTTCTGATCTGCCGGGCCGCCCGTGATCGAGCGGCTCCATCCGTCGTCGACGGCGTCGAAGATCACTCGCGTGTGACGGCGGTCTCTCGACCCCTGCCAGAACTCGATCCGGGTGGGGACGATCCGCCACAGCACCCAGTCACCATCCGCGACCTCCGCTCGCGCTGCCGTGGAGCGGGCGGCGAGGTCGGCCGCACTCTCCTCGGGCGTCGCCTCCTCGACGCGGCCGCGCACCCGCACCGCGCGCACCTGCGGCTGCCACCAGAAGTTCAGGGCTGCGGCCGGCGAGGCAGCCAGTTGCGCGCCCTTGCGAGACGACCTCGTGCTGGCGAAGGCCCAGCCTCGCTCATCGATCCGCTTCAGGATGAGGGTGCGAGCGTCGGGCAGTCCGTCGGTATCCACAGTCGCGAGGGTCACCGTGTGCGGCTCAGCCACTCCGCCGTCAGCCGCTGCGCGCAGCCACGTGGCGAAGAGCGCGCTCGGGTCGTCAGGAAGCGCGCCGAGATCCCAGTCGGGGGCGAGCCCGGTGAGAGCGTGCCGACCCTTCAGCCACTCGTTGAGCTGGGCGGTGTCGAAGTCATGTTCGTCGTGCGTCACGCTCTCGACTATGCCACGAGGGGCGACGGATCAGGCGAGCTCGATGAGGTCCTGGTACTCCTGGCTCCAGAGGTCTTCGACCCCGTCGGGGAGGATCAGCACACGCTCGGGGTTGAGCGACTGCACCGCACCCGGGTCGTGCGAGACGAGCACGACTGCTCCCTCGTAGTGCGCGAGCGCGCCGAGGATCTCCTCGCGCGACGCGGGGTCGAGGTTGTTGGTGGGCTCGTCGAGCAGCAGCAGGTTCGCAGACGAGACGACGAGCGTCGCCAGTGACAGACGCGTCTTCTCACCGCCGGAGAGCACCCCGGCAGGCTTGAGAACGTCGTCGCCAGTGAACAGGAACGAGCCGAGCACCCGTCGCGCTTCCATCTCGGTGATGTGCGGAGCTGCCGACACCATGTTCTCGAGCACCGATCGATTCACATCGAGGTTCTCGTGCTCCTGCGCGTAGTACCCGACCTTCAGACCGTGTCCGGGCTCGAGCTGACCGGTGTCGGGCTGGTCGACGCCTGCGAGCATGCGCAGCAGGGTCGTCTTTCCGGCACCGTTGAGTCCGAGCACGACGACCTTGGATCCGCGGTCGATCGCGAGGTCGACGTCGGTGAAGATCTCGAGTGAGCCGTAGGACTTCGAGAGTCCGGTCGCCATCATCGGGGTCTTGCCGCAGGGAGCAGGCTTCGGGAAGCGCAGCTTGGCGACGCGTTCTTCCTGGCGGACGTCATCGAGTCCGGCGAGCAGCTTGTCGGCACGCGCGATCATCTGATGTGCGGCAGCGGCCTTCGACGCCTTCGCCCCGAAGCGGGCTGCCTGCAGCTGCAGGGTCGTGGCCTTCTTCTCGGCGTTGGCGCGCTCCTTCTTGCGGCGCTCCTCGTCGGCCACCCGCTGACGCAGGTAGTTCTTCCAGTTCATGTTGTAGGTGTCGATGATCTGGCGGTTCGCGTCGAGGTAGAACACCCGGTTGACGGTCTCGCCGACGAGCTCGACGTCGTGGCTGATCACGATCAGCCCGCCCTTGTAGTTCTTGAGGAACTCACGCAGCCACACGACGCTGTCGGCATCGAGGTGGTTGGTGGGCTCATCGAGGATCATCGTCTCGGCATCGGAGAAGAGGATGCGGGCCAGCTCGATACGACGACGCTGACCACCGGACAGCGTCGAGAGCGGCTGGTCGAGGATGCGGTCGGGCAGCGAGAGGTTGTTCGCGATGGAGGCCGCCTCGGCCTCGGCCGCGTACCCGCCCTGTCCTTCGAACTCCTCGGTGAGGCGCGCGTAGCGCTTCATCGCCTTGTCGGCGACCGCGGGGTCGTCCGACCCCATCGCGAGCGCCGCTTCGCTCATCCCGAGGTTGAGCTGGCCGAGTCCGCGGGCGTCGAGGATGCGCGTGCGAGCGAGGTCTTCGGGGTTGCCCGATCGCGGATCCTGCGGCAGGTAGCCGAGTTGACCTGAGCGGGTCACGCTTCCGCCGGAGGGCAGGACGTCACCGGCGAGCACCTTGGTGAGCGTGGTCTTGCCTGCACCGTTGCGGCCGACGAGACCGATCTTGTCTCCGTCGCTCACACGGAACGACACGTTCTCCATAAGGAGGCGTGCGCCCACGCGGATCTCGAGTTCGTGCACGGCAAGCACAGGCGGGATGTCCGTTCGTTCAAGGGGATTCAGGCCGAGGGGCCAAACTCCCAGTATAGATCGCTCGGCTGAGCGTTCAGTCGAAGTACAGATCGTGATGCAGCCGGCAGCCCGGATTGAAGACCGCCGAGCACGTCGGACACTCGGATGTCTCGAGGTAGGCATCGATACGCAGCAGCGAACCACAGACGCCGCAGAGCACCGCCTGCGTCGCACGAGCGTCCGTCGACCACTGCCGCAGCTCGTGCCCGGCGAACTCCGTATGACACAGATGGCACGGGTACCAGTCGCCGCAGCAGGCGAACCTGAGGGCGATGACATCGAGCGGCCCCTGATAGTGCTCGCACCGGGTCTGGTCGTCGACCAGCAGACCGTGCACCGTGGTCGCGCCGATCTCGGTCGGGCGGTCGCCAGATCTACCTCTCCAGGGGGATGCGGCCGATACCTCAGGGTGATGCCCCACCTGCCACCTGCTTCCTAGCCTTCTGAGGTGGATGTTATCAACGAGCTCATTCTGCAGACCGTCGCCTCTCCCTGGCTGTACGCCGTGCTGCTCGCGGTGACGATCATCGACGGCTTCTTCCCGCCGGTGCCGAGCGAGACCGTGCTCGTGGCCGCCGCGGCGGTGCTCGCGTCAACGGGTGAGTTCTGGGCGCTGCTGCCACTCGGCCTCATCGCCGCTGTGGGCGCGACGATCGGCGACAACATCGCGTTCGCCCTCGGCCGCAGGCTGGGCACGACACGGTGGGCGTGGATGCGGCGTCCGCGAGTCGCCTCGGCCTTCGCTCACGCGGAGAGAGCGCTCGCGCACCGCAGTGCGGCGCTCATTCTGGGCGCCCGCTACATCCCGGTCGGTCGTGTCGCCGTCAACATGTCGGCCGGTGCTCTGCGCTTTCCGTGGCGGAGGTTTCTTCCGCTGAGCATCGTGGGAGGCATCAGCTGGAGTGCTCTGAGCCTCGCCATCGGACTGCTCGCGGGCTCGTGGGTCAAGGAACAGCCGCTCGTGAGCGCCGGCATCGGCATCGCCGTGGCGCTCGTCATCGGGCTGGTGATCGACCGCGTCACGGCATCCCGCCGGAGACGCACCCGTGATCTGCAACTGGCAGGATGACAGACATGGCACGTCGTCGGCCGCGCACCGAGCGCGCTCCCCGCATCAGCCGTCGCACCGCCGTGCTCACGGCGCTCGGCGCTGTGAGCCTCGTGCTGTTCGCGATTCTCGTGCCGGTGCAGACCGTGCTGTACGGCACGTCGTTGCCGCTCTCGTTCATCCTGGGTGCCGCGGTGTGCGCGGCGCCTCTTCTGGCGCTGAACCATCCTCGTTGGGCGATCGCGATGTTCTGCGCTGCGGCGTTCACGCTTCCGCTTCTCGTGGTCCCTGCTCTCGCGACCGAGGCACCCTGGCCGTGGTCGGTGCCCGCCCTGCTGTCCTTCGTGCTCCTGGTCGGCGTCGTGACCTTCGTCCACGGCGCCAGGGCTGGCGTGCTCCCCCTGGCCATCGGAGCTCTGCTCTCCCTCACTGCGCCGCTGCTGCGCCCCGAAATCGTCGCCACGCCCGAGACGGCCGGCAGCGTCACCGCCGACCTCATCGTCACGAGCTCCGTGGCCGCGGCGATGTACCTGGTGGCAGTCCTCGTCGCCGGGCGGGTCAGGGTGTCTGCCGAGCTCACGCGAGAGCGCGAGCACTCCGCTCTCGAGGAATCGCGACGAGCCCTCGTCGAGGAACGCACCCGCATCGCCCGTGAACTGCACGACGTGATCGCGCACAGCATGTCCGTGATCCAGGTGCAGGCGTCGACCGCACGCTACCGGCTGCCCGAGATCGGCGATGCCGCATCCGTCGAGTTCGACAGCATCGCGGCCACAGCTCGGACCTCGCTGACCGAGATGCGACGGATGCTCGGGGTGCTGCGCACCGAAGACCAGACAGCCGAGCTCGCACCTCAGCAGGGCATCGACGACATCCCCGCTCTCGTCGACACCATCCGTCGAGCGGGTGTGACCGTGGGCCTCGAGATCACAGGAGCAGTGACGGATGCGCCGCAGGCCGTGCAGATCGCGGCCTTCCGCATCGCTCAGGAGGCGTTGAGCAACGCGGTGCGCCACGCATCGGGCGCCGCCGTCACCGTGCGCGTGCAGGCCGACGCCGATGCCGTCGGAATCCGCGTCCGCAACGGCCGGGCTTCAGACTCACCCGCGTCTCCCGGCGGCGGATACGGGCTGCGCGGCATGCGCGAGCGCGTCGAGCTGCTGGGCGGCACATTCGCCGCGAGCCCCACGACGGACGGCGGCTGGGAAGTCGCCGCCTCACTGCCGCTCCGAGACGCACCCCCACGCGACGACGCCCCAGAGCAACCAGAGGAGACCCCGTGACGATCAGCGTCCTCATCGCCGACGATCAGGCCATGGTGCGCGCCGGATTCGCCGCGCTCCTCGACGCTCACGACGGCATCCGTGTCACGGGGCAGGCCGCGAACGGCACCGAGGCCGTCACTCTCGCAGCGCGGCTAGATCCGGACGTCATCCTGATGGACGTGCGGATGCCGGAGGTCGACGGCATCGAAGCGACCCGTCGGATCCTCGGCCCGGGCTATCTCGCAGCCCACGTGCCGAGGATCCTCATGCTCACGACCTTCGACATCGACGACTACGTCTACGACGCGCTCGAAGCTGGAGCCAGCGGATTCCTGTTGAAGGATGCCCTGCCCGAAGAGCTCGTCCACGCCGTGCGCGTGGTCGCCGGGGGCGACGCGCTGCTCGCTCCCAGCGTGACGAGGCGCATGATCGAGCAGTTCGCCGGTCGGCGACCGCGCACGCCGCGAGCCGCGACCGCGCTGGCGGAGCTCACAGACAGAGAGCGAGAGGTGCTGGTGCTCATCGGGCGAGGCAGGTCGAACAGCGAGATCGCGACCGATTTGTTCATCGCGGAGCAGACCGTGAAGACCCACGTCGGCAAGGTGCTGGCGAAGCTCCGGCTTCGCGACCGCGTGCACGCCGTGATCCTCGCGTACGACGCCGGCCTGGTCGAACCCGCATCCTGAGCCTCAGCAGGATCACACCCTGGTAGGGGTGCGAACCACTCCTGGGGGTGATCCCCCGCACGGCACCGCGTTCATACGCTCCTCGGACACCCATCCGAGGAGGAAACCATGACCATCGTCGAGGCACCACCGCGCACCGCTCCGCCGCTGCCTTCTCCGGGCGGGCGCGACACCACGATCGACTTCCTGCGTGCGATCTGCGTCGTGGGAGTCGTGCTGCTCCACGCCATCATGGTCGGAGTCACCGTCGTCGACGGCAGTCCGGTGTTCGCGAACGCCAGCGAAGGATCATGGTGGATCGTGCCCATCAGCTGGGTTCTCCAGGTGATGCCGCTCTTCTTCATCATCGGCGGGTTCGCCGGCTACATCTCCTTCCGGCGCACGCAGGCGCGCGGCGGCACCGCAGCCGCGTTCATCGCCGCCCGGGTGCATCGGCTGCTGCGGCCGGCCCTGTTCGCCATCGGGATCGTCGGCGCGGCGCTCGCGGCGCTGAGCGTCGCCGGCATCCCGGCCGACATCATCGCGGTCGCCGGCTTCCGCTACAGCCAGCCACTGTGGTTCCTCGCCGTCTTCCTGGGGTGCCAGGCACTTCTTCCTGCGCTCGCGAGGGCTCACGCCCGGAAGCCGCTGAGCACCCTGGCCGCAATGGTCGCAGCATCGCTCGCCGTCGACGCGCTCCGCGCGATCACCGGGCTCGAGGGAGTGGGCTTCCTGAATCTCGCATTCGTCTGGCTCGCACTGCAGCAGGTCGGCTTCTTCCTCGCCGATGGCACGATCGACGGACTGAGCCGACGAACACGGGCGATCGCAGGAGCGGTGGCGGTGATCGCACTCCTCGGCGCCTTCACGACCGGCTTCTACTCCCCTGACCTCATCGCCAACATCAACCCACCCACCGCAGCACTGCTTCTCGTCGGGGTCGTGCACCTGAGCGCCGTCGCGCTTCTCCGCGATCGCATCGGCGCGTTCAGCCGTCGCCCGGCCCCGGCCGCATTCGCCGCTTTCGTCAACAGACGCACCATGACGATCTACCTGTGGCACATGCCGACGCTGCTCGCCATGGCCGGACTCTGCGCCACGGCCTCGCTCGCCGGCGGAATCGCGCTGCCGGATCCGAGCACCGTCGCGTGGTGGGTGTCTCGTCCGCTCTGGCTCGCGACCGCACTGGCCCTCACCGCGCTGATCGCGGTCACGCTCACGCGCATCGAGACGCAGCCGTCGCCCCGAGCGGCTGACTCACCTCACCGGATCGTGATCGCGGCGGCGCTCGGCGTCGCCTCGGTCGTCCTGCTTCTCGTGGCAGGAACGACGGTTCCGACGGCCGCGCTCGCCGTCGGCGGAATGCTGCTCTCCCAGCGTCTCGCCCGCCGGTCACACCAGACCGCGAGCGGCGAGAGCGTCGCCGACCTCGTCCGCGTGGCGTAGCGTCCTGACCATGAGCGGCACAGTGGTCCGAAGGCCGAGACGGATGCCCCGCGCCCGCTGCGCCTCGCGCACCGTATGGGCGAAGCCGGCGACCACCGGAATCATCGTGAGCGTCAGCGAGATCGTCATCGCGACCGCATCGGCGTCGACACCCAGCCGACGCAGCGGCCGCAGCATCCGGTGCAGCACGTCGAGCAGATCACCCATGCGAGTCGTGATCGTGAGGAGCGCGGCCAGCAGGAGCAGCGACGTCACCCTGGTCGTGCTGATCCACGCGGTGAGCGGCGAGACGAAGATCCACAGCGCCGACCCGAGAACCAGCACGAGCCAGCGCAGCCGCCATATCTCGACGATCAGGACCTTCACCGGCAGCCCGGCGACGAGATACAGCGTGCCCGCGACGACGAGCGAGACCGTGACGCTCCATCCGTCATGCGGGTACGCGGACGACACGAGCGCGAGCGCAGCGAAGAGCGCGAGCTTGGGCCCCGCCGGCATCCGGTGGACGATGCTCGCCCCGGGCCGATACGACTGGATCATCCGCACAGCCCGCGGTACTCGGCGACCATGTCCTCCGGGGCGCCGGCTGCGATGAGCGACCCTGCGTCGAAGAGCACCGCATGGTCGCATCTCACCGCAAGATCGAGGTCATGGGTGGCGATGACGACCTGCGACGGCAGCGCCAGCAGCAGATCGGAGACCCTTCGGGCGTTGCGCAGATCCAGCAGCGTCGTCGGTTCGTCTGCCACGATCAGTCGCGGCTCGGTGATCAGCACCGACGCGAGAGCCAGCAACTGCTTCTGACCGCCGGACAGCTCGGACGCGGGGACGTCCGCCCTGTCGGTCAGTCCGTGCTCGGCGAGTGCGGCTGCCACCCGACTGGCGACCTCCATCCGGGGTGAGCCGCGCAGCGAGAGCGCGAGATCTTCCGCGGGCGTCGGCATCAGGATCTGCGACTGCGGGTCAGTGAAGACGAAACCGACACGACGTCGAAGGGCCTTCGTGTCGCGGCGCGAATCGAGGTCGTGCACCGTGACTCGCCCTGCATCCGGCAGCACGAGGCCGTTCAAGAGGCGCGCGAAAGTCGATTTGCCCGATCCGTTCGCGCCGATCACCGCGATCCTCGGGGCCGTGAGCTCGACGCTCACATCGCGCAGGATCGACCGCCCTTCCCGCTCGACGGTCACGCCGTCGAGCGAGATCGATCCGACCGCGGTCTCAGATCGCACTGACGGATACGGGCGCTGCGGCGCCACGCAGGCCGAACGCCCGGGGGTACGCGCGCCGCAGCGCGAGAACCAGCGCCGTCGCCGCGGCCGCCTTGAGTAGATCGCCGGGGAGGAACACCAGACTCGCGAGCGCGGTCGGGCCGAGGTCGAGCCCGAGCACCAGAGCCGTCACGGGGATCCCGCACAGATACACGACCAGGATGCCGCCGACGACGACTCCGAGGGCGATCCGCCACCAACTGAGTCGACCGCTGCCCACGATGAGACCGATCACGATGACGCCTGCCACCCATCCGAGCAGGTATCCGGCGGTCGGACCGACGAGGACGCCGAGGCCGCCCCGCCCACCGGCGAGGACAGGAAGTCCGATCGCGGCGAGAGCGAGCACCAGGAGAATCGAGAGCGGGGCCAGGCGGGGTCCGAGCACAGCACCGGCGAGCATGACCCCCAGGGTCTGCGCGGTGATCGGCACGCCGCCGGGAATCGGTATCGTCACCATGCCGAGAACGATGATGAGCGCGGCGAAGATCGCCACTCTTGCTAGTTCGCGACCGAGGTCATCGCGTTGCTGGGTCATGATCGACACCTTCCTGAACACTGTTCACCTGAACGGTGTTCACTATACTGATCACATGAGCCCAGAGCACAACTCGGTCCGTCACGACCGTGCCGGCGTCGCGCGCGTGGCGCTGGCCCTCCTCGACGAAGTCGGCCTCGCCGACCTGTCGATGCGGCGGATCGCGGGCAGGCTCGATGTCCAGCCGAGCGCTCTCTACTGGCACTTCTCGAGCAAGCAGGAGCTTCTGGCAGAGCTGGCCGACCGGATCACTGCGGGGATCCCCCGCGACGATGCCGACGTGCTGACCACCGCGCGCGGCATCCGCGACGCCCTGTTCACCTATCGCGACGGCGCGGAGCTCGTGCTCAGCACCTACGCCCTGCGTCTCGGCTCGTCATACGCCCAGACCGCGCTCGAGGCCGCGCTCGCGCGCCACGGCCACACCGACGCCGCCGATCGAGCAGCGGCAGTCCTGCACTTCGTGCTCGGCCACGCGACGCTCGTGCAGCAGCGCATGCACGCCGACAGCCACGGAGCCGCTCTCGCCGACGGCACGGCCGACGTCACCGCCGGCCTCGACCGCGTCTTCGACCTGGGCGTCACCGCGCTCGCCGGAGAACCGCTCGGCGTCGGCGTCAGCCCTCGGACGACTCCGCGGCGTGGCCCAGCCTGAGTCCCGGCACGAACGCCAGCAGCACCAGACCGAGGCAGAACGCGAAGACCACCCCGAACGACGCGGCATCCCCGCCCAGCGTCGCGACAGCCAGCCCCGCCAGGGCGATCGCCACAGCCGAACCCGCAGCGTCTGAGATCGACAGCGCCGACGAGTTGAACCCCTGGTTGCCCTCGTTCGAATAGGCGAGCGTCAGCACCGTGAGGCGCGGATACAGCAGCCCCATGCCACCACCGGCGAAGCCCCACCCCACGACGACGAGCACAGGCGACACACCCCACTGCGCTGACGCGAAGACGAGCACGAGTGCCACGAGGATGAGCAACAGGCTGATCACGGTGATGCGGGTGTTGCCGAGACGTTCGCCGAAGGTCCCCTGCAGCTGCGAAGCCCCGGCCCATGCGAAGGCGGCGAACATGAGCGCGATCCCCGCCCAGGTGGCCGTGAAGTCGAAGCGCTCCATCAGCAGGTAGGGGATGTATGCCTCGGCCGCGAAGAATGCCCCTGCGGCGATGCCGCGCATGAGAACGACACTCGGCAGACCGCGACCGGCGCGGAGCGTGCGCCGGGGAACAAGCGGCAGCAGTGCGACGGCGATCACGATGACGGATCCGATCGCCACCGGCCATGCGAGGTGCACGGTCATCTCGGCTGTGAAGCCGATCAGCACCGCGAAGACCGCGACCACCACCGCGAGAACAAGGCGGATGACGAGCGCCTGGCGATTCTGCGGTTCGCCGTGTCCGAGGTCGACGCCTCGCAACCGCGCCACGACGATCACGAAGGCGATGATCGTCAGCACGGCGACGCCGAGGAACGCCCAGCGCCAGTCGAGATACTCTGCCACCGCCCCGGCGAGGAACGGGCCGATCATCGACGGCACGACCCAGGCGGCGGCGAACGCTGCGAAGATCCTTCCATGAAGGTGCGGTGGGTACAGACGGGCCACCAACACGTACAGCGCCACCGTCTGACCACCGGCGCCGAGGCCCTGGACGAGACGGCCGACGAGGAACTGATCCATCGAGACGGCAAAGCCCGACAGCAGCAGTCCGGCGATGAACAGCGACACCGCGGCGTACAGGGCACCGCGCGGACCACGGGCATCCGACCAGGCACCCGCCGCGACCATGCCGATCACGCTCGTCGCGAGCGTTCCGGCGAACGCGACGGCGTACAGCTCGCGCCCGTCGAGCGCTTCGCTGACGATGGGCATGACGGTCGTGACCGCCAGTGCTTCGATCGCGGCGAGGAAGATCAGTGCGACAGCACCGGCGGTGACCCAGAGTCGCTCCCGGTCCCAGATCGATGCGGTCGCCTGCTGCTCGGTCGTCATCGGTCCACGAGCGACGCGATGCGCTCGATGGCCTCGGTGATGACCTCCGGGCTCGTGCCGAAGTTCAGCCGGACGAACCCGCTGCCCTGCTCGCCGAAGGCGGGTCCGAAGTGCAGGGCGACCTTCGCCTCCTTCAGGATCCGGCGCGCGGGGTTGTCTCCCCATCCGAGACCCGAGAGATCGATCCAGGCCAGGTATCCGGCATCGGGGATCCGATAGCGCGCGGCGGGGAGCTTCGACGTCAGGAGATCCTCGAGCAGCACGCGATTCTCATCGAGCGTCCTGAGCAGCCCGTCGAGCCACTCGTCGCTCTCCTCGGAGAATGCGGCCACAGCCGCCAGGAGGCCGAACTGCCCGGTGCGCCACTCGACCTCGACCGGAAGCCCGCGCACGATGGCGCTGGTGCGGTCGACGGCGGTCACCATGAGCGCGCATTTGAGGCCCGCGAGATTGAATGCCTTGCTCGCGCTCACGACGGCGTAGCCCACGCGCTCGGCGGCGTCACCCGCGTCGAGGAAGGGCGTGAACCCGGTTCCCGGCTGGGCGAGCGGCGCGTGGATCTCATCCGCGATCACCGCAGCACCGAACTCGTCGGCGATCTCGGCGAGAGCGGTCAGCGAGTCGCGGCTGTGCACCGTGCCGGTCGGGTTGTGCGGGTTGCAGAGCAACATCGCGGTGGCACCGTCTTCGAAGGCTGCGCGGATGCCGTCGAGATCGATCTCCCACTCCGTGCCGGTGTCGAGCAGCGGCACCCGCACGACCTCGGCGCCGGCCTCGGAGACCAGGTCGAAGAACGGCGGGTAGACCGGCGTGGTGACTACCACGCGCTCCCCCGGCTGCGTGACGCGGCGCAGTATCTCGACGATCCCCATGCTCACGTCGGCGGTCGTGCGCATCCGCGACGGATCCGCACGCCAGCCGAAGCGACGGAGAGCGAAGGCCGCGTAGGTCTCAGGCAGCGGCGTTCGCGAGGCGATGTACCCGGTATCGCCGAGGTCGACAGCGCGTCGAAGAGCCGATGAGATCGCCGGCGCCAACGGGAAGTCGGTCTCCGCGACGAAGAGCGGAAGCACGTCGGCGGGATACTCCCGCCACTTCTCGCTGCTGCGCTCGCGTAGCTCTGCCAGGGGCAGGGCCTTGACCTCGAGCATCCTCAGATGGCGAAGCCGAGGGCGCGCATCATGTCGCGCCCGTCGTCCGTGATCTTCTCGGGACCCCACGGCGGCATCCACACCCAGTTGATGCGGAAGCGATCCACGACGCTGTCCAGAGCCTGAGCGGTCTGGTCCTCGAGCACGTCGGTCAGTGGGCAGCCTGCACTGGTGAGCGTCATGTGGATGACGAGAGCGTCGTTCTCGTCATCCCACGCGAGATCGTAGATGAGGCCGAGGTCGACGACATTGATCCCGAGTTCCGGGTCCATGACGTCTTTGAGAGCCTCGGTGACTTCGTCGTACTTCGCGTCGGTGAGGGTGGCTGTCATGCGAATCAGCCTACGCCTCGATGGGGGCTGCGGGGTCGAGGAAACGGTCGTATCCCTCGTCCTCGAGCCGGTCGGCGAGCTCCGGGCCGCCCTCTTCGACGATCTTGCCCGCGACGATCACGTGCACGAAGTCGGGGCGGATGTAGCGGAGGATGCGAGTGTAGTGCGTGATGAGCAGCACGCCGAGACCCGTCGACTCCTTGGCGCGGTTGACGCCCTCGGAGACGATCTTCAGCGCGTCGACGTCGAGACCGGAGTCGGTCTCGTCGAGGACTGCGAACTTCGGCTTGAGCACCTCGAGCTGGAGGATCTCGTGACGCTTCTTCTCGCCACCCGAGAAGCCCTCGTTGACGTTGCGCTGGGCGAACTTCGGGTCCATACGGAGGTTGGACATGGCCGCCTTGACGTCCTTGGTCCACCCGCGGATCGCCGGAGCCTCGCCGTCGATCGCGGTCTTGGCCGTGCGGAGGAAGTTCGTCACCGTCACACCGGGGATCTCGACCGGGTACTGCATCGCGAGGAACAGGCCCGCACGAGCGCGCTCGTCGACGCTCATGGCGAGGACGTCCTGGCCGTCGAACGTGATCGAGCCGGACGCCACCGTGTACTTCGGGTGGCCGGCGATCGTGTAAGCGAGAGTCGACTTGCCCGAGCCGTTGGGGCCCATGATCGCGTGCGTCTCACCCGTGTTCATCGTGAGGGTGATTCCGTTGAGGATCGGGGTGATTCCCGCCTCGGTCTCGACCGTCACGTAGAGGTCGCGGATTTCGAGAACAGACATTCAGACTTCCTTCGTCACGGTCGGGTCGATGAGCACGTCGTCGCCGTCGATCTCGACGACGTAGACCGGAACGGGCTCATAAGCAGGGAGATTCTGGGGCTTGCCGGTGAGCAGCGAGAACGCCGAGCCGTGGGCCCAGCATTCCACTGTCTCTCCTTCGACGAAGCCCTCGGAGAGTGAGATGTCACCGTGGGTGCAGGTGTCTCCGATGGCGTGGATCACGCCTTCGGAGTCCTTGATGACGGTGATCGGCACGCCGTTCGGCTCGACACGCAGCGGCATGTCCTGCTCGAGTTCGGCTACACCGCAGACGCGCTCGGCGGTCATGCGTTCACCTCGGCGAGCTCCGTCTCGATCGCGGCGAGAAGCTCGGCCTCCAGCGCGGGGATTCCCAGGCGCTGGACGATGTCGGTGAGGAAGCCGAGCACGACGAGGCGGCGTGCTTCCTCTTCGCTGATCCCTCGGGCCTGCAGGTAGAACAGCTGCTCGTCATCGAAACGACCGGTGGCGCTGGCATGGCCGGCTCCGAGGATGTCCCCGGTCTCGATCTCGAGGTTCGGGATCGAGTCGGCGCGAGCACCCTCGGTGAGCACCAGGTTGCGGTTGGCCTCGTACGAATCGGTGCCGTTCGCGTGGGCGCCGATCAGCACGTCGCCGATCCAGACACTGTGCGCGCCCTGACCCTGGAGCGCGCCCTTGTAGAGCACGTCGCCCTTGGTGTGCGGCCCCTTGTGGTGCAGGAAGACCTGGCTCTCGAGGTGCTGGCCGGCGTCGGCGTAGGAGAGACCGTAGAGGTAGCCCTCCGAGCCTGCGCCTGCGAGCTCGACGCTCGGGTTCACCCGGACGACGCCGCCGCCGAAGCTGATGACGAAGTGCTTGAGGGTGGCATCCGCGTCGACGCGAGCCTGGTGCGCCGAGGTGTGCACTGCCTCGTCCTGCCACTGCTGCAGGCTGATGACGGTGAGCTTCGCTCCGTCGCGCACGATGATCTCGACGTTCTGCGAGTACTGCGCAGCGCCCGTGTGCTGGAGCACGACGGTGGCGGAGCTGTGCTCGAGCGCTTCGATCACGATGTGCGCGTCGGCGCGACGGTCTGCACCGAGCCCGTCGATCGCGACGAAGACGGGCTCAGCGACCTCTTCTTCACGCGGGATGCGGATGTGCAGCGCCTCGGGCGAGCCCTGCCATGCGATCGCGGCGGTGATGTCCTCCGCGAGGAAGACCTCTCCGCGCGGCGCATCGCCGGCCGCCAGCGGCGCCGACACGTACTGCTCCCCCGAGCCGAACGAGTAGTTCACGCCTTCTCCCGAGCCCGCGACCTCGAAGAGAGGCGAGAGCTTGGCGACCGGAGTGTGCTTCCAGTTGACCTCGCGGCCGGTCGGCGCACCGAAGTCGTCAGGGTCGAAGGAGTGGGGGCGCTCCGAGCGGGTCTGCACCGGAACGAATCCGGCGGATGAGACCTGTGCTGCGGGGTCGATGTGCGCGTTCGTGTGCTGCGCCTCGCTGGGCGCTGTCGTCGAGGCCGCCATTTAGCCGACCGATCCTTCCATGCCCATTTCGATGAGCTTGTTCAGTTCCATCGCGTACTCCATGGGCAGCTCGCGCGCGATCGGCTCGATGAAGCCGCGCACGATCATCGCCATCGCCTCGTCCTCGGGCATGCCGCGAGACTGCAGGTAGAAGAGCTGCTCTTCACTGACCTTCGAGACGGTCGCCTCGTGGCCGAGCTGCACGTCGTCGACGCGGATGTCGATCGCCGGATACGTGTCGGAGCGCGACTTGGTGTCGACCAGCAGAGCGTCGCAGCGCACGGTGTTCGCGGAGTGATGCGCGTTGGCGTCCACCCGGACCTCACCGCGGTATCCCGCACGACCGCCACCACGGGCGATCGACTTCGAGACGATCGACGACTGGGTGTACGGCGCCATGTGGATCATCTTCGCGCCGGCGTCCTGGTGCTGACCGGGGCCCGCGAAGGCGACCGAGAGCGTCTCGCCCTTGGCGTGCTCGCCCATCAGGTAGATCGACGGGTACTTCATCGTCACCTTGGAGCCGATGTTGCCGTCGACCCACTCCATCGTCGCGCCCTCGTGTGCGACCGCACGCTTGGTGACGAGGTTGTAGACGTTGTTCGACCAGTTCTGGATCGTCGTGTACCGAACGCGGGCGTTCTTCTTCACGATGATCTCGACCACGGCCGAGTGCAGCGAGTCCGACTTGTAGATCGGAGCCGTGCAGCCCTCGATGTAGTGGATGTAGCTGTCCTCGTCGGCGATGATCAGCGTCCGCTCGAACTGGCCCATGTTCTCGGTGTTGATGCGGAAGTACGCCTGCAGCGGGATCTCGACGTGCACCCCCTTGGGGACGTAGACGAACGAGCCGCCAGACCACACGGCGGTGTTCAGCGCGGCGAACTTGTTGTCGCCGGCGGGGATCACCGTTCCGAAGTACTCCTCGAAGAACTCCGGGTGCTCACGCAGCGCCGTGTCGGTGTCCATGAAGATGACACCCTGCTCCTCCAGGTCCTCGCGGATCTGGTGGTAGACGACCTCGGACTCGTACTGTGCGGCGACTCCGGCGACGAGGCGCTGGCGCTCGGCCTCGGGGATGCCGAGGCGCTCGTAGGTCTCGCGGATCTCGACAGGCAGGTCCTCCCAGGACTGCGCCTGCTTCTCCGTGGAGCGCACGAAGTATTTGATGTTGTCGAAGTCGATCTCGCTGAGGTCTGCACCCCAGGTCGGCATCGGCTTGCGTCCGAAGAGCTGGTATCCCTTGAGGCGGGTCTTCAGCATCCATTCGGGCTCGTGCTTGAGCGCCGAGATCCCGCGGACCACCTCTTCAGAGATTCCACGCTTGGCGATGGCTCCGGCGGCATCTTCGTCATGCCATCCGAATTCGTACACCCCCAGGCCGTCAAGCTCCGGGCGGTCGATCAGTACATCCGACATCACACACTCTCCTCACAGGTCCCAAAACGGTGTCATCCGCCCCGACACACCTGATCCCCGTCGAGTCTGCGGGAGCGGGTGCCGTTGGTGGGCCCTCATCACCGGCGCATCCATCGCGCCTAAACTGTTGGTGATGCTTCAGCGCGGTAAGCGCTCATCACAACAATCCGATTCTACAGGTTCCGCCTGAAGACAGGGCCGCTCGCCGTGTCCGGGCGGTTCGGAGAAGACTTATGCCCCAGACCTCGATCTCCTCCCCCGTGAACGCACCGGCGTCGGCGCACGCGATGCTCTGGGGACGAGCGCTCCGCGTCTTCGCCTGGCTGTCTTTCCTGGCCCAGACGATCATCATCGGCACCGGTGGCGCAGTGCGCCTCACCGGATCCGGCCTCGGATGCTCTGAGTGGCCGCTCTGCACTCCCGAGTCGCTCGTTCCGATCTATGCCGATCAGGGAATCCACGGAATCATCGAGTTCGGCAACCGTGTCATGACGGGCGTGGTCGGCATCGTCGCCCTCGCCGTTCTGCTTCTCGTGCTGGCGCGTACCGGCGGCCGGCTCCTGGTCTTCTCGGCCCTGCGCTTCGCGGCTGCCGGCATCGTCGCGGCCGTCGTCACCTTCGTGATCGTGTCGCTGTTCTCGCTTCCCGCGACCCCGTTCGCCATGGGCGCTCTGCTCATCGCCGTGATCGCGGCCATGGTGCGCTCGGTCCGCCTGACGACCGAGCGACGTGATCTCGTCATCCTCGCCTGGATCGTTCTGCTCGGAGTCGTCGCGCAGGCACTCGTCGGCGGCATCACCGTGCTCACGGGCCTGAACCCCTTCATCGTCGGGTTCCACTACGTGTCGTCTCTGCTGCTGGTGTGCGTCACCGCGGCGTTCCTGGTGCGCCTCTACGGGCAGCCGGGTCCGAGGGAGCGCGCGGTCCCGAAGTGGTTCGCGATCCTGAGCCATGTCACCGGCCTTGCTCTCGCCGTCACGATCGTCTTCGGCGTTCTCACCACCGGCTCCGGCCCGCATTCAGGTGATGCAGACGTGCTGCGTCACGGGTTCGACGCCACTGTGCTCGCGCACGTCCACGCGTGGCCCGGATACATCCTCGCCGCCCTCGTCGCCGCGCTCACCATCTCGGCGTGGGCGCTGCGTCTCGAGCCTCGCAAGTGGCTGCTCGTGCTCGTGATCGCGATCCTCGTGCAGGTCGGTGTCGGCATCTGGCAGGCGCGTGAGGGTCTTCCTCCCCTGCTCGTCGGGATCCACATGGTGCTCGCATCGCTCTCGGCCGCGGCATACACGGTCGTGGTGCTGCACCTGAAGAAGCCGCTCGCTCCCCGGGAGTGACCGAGCGCGCCGATTGCTCGGCGCTCTCCGCGCCCTCGGCACAGTGGATGCATAGCTGCGGCATCAGAGGCTCATCAGCTCGTCGTGCAACGTGGCTGGCATGAACAAGTCACTGACACGCAGCATCGGCTTCTGGCTCCTCCTCGCACTCTCGCTCGCCTCGGCCGGTGTGGGCGGTTGGCTCATCGCCGGTCAGATCGGCACCATGACGAGCACTCTGCTCGACGGCACGGCCACCGGCATCGAGGTCTACGTCGGGCAGTCGCTCGTCGTCGTCGGCGCCGGGCTTCTGGGCGCAGGCGTCATCGGCATCCTGATCGCGGTGGCGCTGAGCGCCGTGCAGGCGCTTCTGCCGTCCCCCACCCCCGTCGTCGTCGAGCCGATCGACTGGAACGCCGAATCAGACGGCGTCGACGACAACGAGACCACGACGGTCGAGAGCGATGCGACCGACGCGGATGCCGCGCAGATCACCGAGGACGACGAGACTCAGAACGGCAGCAGCGGGTCGACGGCGACGGCTACGAAGATCAGCGTCAAGTAGGTGATCGAGGCGTGGAAGACTCGCATCGGCCGCGCCTCGTTGCCCCGCACCGCCTGGTTGTACAGACGGTGCGACTCGTAGATGAACCAGCCGCCGAACACGGCGGCCGAGACGCCGTAGACGAGGCCCATGTTCGCGATCGGGATCAGCAGCAGCGAGCAGGCGACGGTGGCCCAGGCATAAAGGATGACCTGGAGTCCGACCTGCGAGGCGTTGCGGGTCACGCCGAGCATGGGCACGTCGACGTCTTCGTAGTCGTCTTTGTACTTCATCGAGAGTGGCCAGTAGTGCGGCGGCGTCCAGAGGAAGATGAGTGCGAAGAGGATGAACGCCGGCCAGTCCAGCGAACCGGTGACGGCGGCCCAGCCGATGAGCACGGGGAAGCATCCGGCGATGCCGCCCCAGATGATGTTCTGCTCCGTGCGGCGCTTGAGGATCATCGTGTAGATCACGACGTAGAAGAAGATGGCGGATGCCGACAGCGTCGCGGCCAGCCAGTTCGTCGTGTACCACAGCCATACGGTCGAGACCACGGCCAGCGTCCACGAGAAGATCAGAGCGCCCCTCGGGGTGATCTCACCCGTGACGAGCGGACGGTTCTCGGTGCGATGCATATGGGCGTCGATGTCGCGGTCGAGATACATGTTGAACGCCGCGGCGGACCCCGCGCTCAACGATCCGCCGATGACGGTGGCCAGAACCAGCCACATATCGGGTAGACCGCCCTGGGCGAGGAACATCACCGGGACGGTCGACACCAGCAGCAGTTCGAGGACGCGCGGCTTGGTGAGGGCGACGTACGCCTTCACGGTGCGACCGATGGACTTCTTCACAACGGTCTGATCAGACATCGTCGAGATCTCGATCGCCTCCTCCACACGCGTCACGACAGCGTTTCCCAGTCTAGGGCACGCGAGACGAGAGGCTCGCCCGCCGTCCGTCCGTGAGCCGTGTTCCCTTCTGCATCCGCCTCGCCCGGGTGTCACGGAATCGCGTTCCAGAAACCCTGATCCGCAGTCCCACCGGGCCGCGGAAGCCGCGACAGATCCAGGGAATTACTGGAAGGACGGAGCGTTGTAAAGGGGGGTAATGGGTCAAACCTCGGCGCTATGCTGAAATGACTCGCGCGCCCAGCGCACATCACAAACCCTTCCGTAGCGTTGCGGACTGCGATCGTGCAATCCGGGCGCTCTCGAACAGTTGCAGAAGGGCTTCACAGTGTCGGAATTGCAGTGGGATGAGATCGACCGACGCGCGGTGGACACCGCGCGTCTTCTGGCTGCGGATGCCGTGGAGAAGGTCGGCAACGGCCACCCCGGCACTGCCATGAGCCTGGCTCCGGCCGCGTATCTCCTCTACCAGCGGGTGCTGCGTCACGATCCGACCGACACCGACTGGCTTGGTCGCGACCGCTTCATCCTCTCGGTCGGACACTCCTCCCTCACCCAGTACGTGCAGCTCTACCTGGGCGGCTTCGGCCTCGAGCTCGACGACCTCAAGGCGCTGCGCACCTGGGGCTCGCTCACCCCCGGACACCCCGAGTACGGCCACACCAAGGGCGTCGAGATCACCACCGGCCCGCTCGGCCAGGGACTCGCCTCCGCAGTGGGCTTCGCCTACGCCGCTCGCTACGAGCGCGGTCTCTTCGACCCCGAGGCCGAAGCGGGCACCAGCCCGTTCGACCACTTCGTCTATGTGATCGCCGGCGACGGCGACCTCCAGGAGGGCGTCACCAGCGAGGCCTCCTCGCTCGCCGGCCACCAGGAGCTCGGCAACCTCATCGCGATCTACGACTCCAACCAGATCTCGATCGAGGACGACACGAACGTCGCCTTCACCGAAGACGTGGCCAAGCGCTACGAGGCCTACGGCTGGCAGGTGCAGACCGTCGACTGGAAGAAGTCCGGAGAGTACGTCGAAGACGTCGCCGAGCTCCACGCCGCCATCGAGGCTGCGAAGGGCGAGACCTCCAAGCCCTCGCTCATCATCCTGAAGACGATCATCGGCTGGCCGTCGCCGGGCAAGCAGAACTCCGGCAAGATCCACGGATCCGCCCTGGGTGGCGACGAGCTCGCCGCGACCAAGAAGGTCCTCGGATTCGACGCCGACGAGCACTTCGCCGTCGCTGACGACGTCATCGCCCGCACCCGTGGCCTCGCTGACCGCGCCGCCGAGAGCCGCGCCGCATGGCAGCAGTCGTTCGACGCCTGGGCCGCCGCCAACCCCGAGCGCAAGGCCCTCCTCGACCGCCTCGAGGCCAAGGAGCTTCCGGCAGACATCGCCACGGCGCTTCCCGTCTTCGAGAGCGGCAAGGACGTCTCGACCCGTGCAGCCTCGGGACAGGTCATCAACGCTCTCGCCGCCGAGCTTCCCGAACTCTGGGGTGGCTCGGCCGACCTCGCCGAGTCGAACCTCACCACGATCAAGGACTCCAAGTCCTTCATCCCCGCCGAGTGGTCGACGCACGAGTGGTCTGGCGACCCCTACGGCCGTGTGCTGCACTTCGGCATCCGTGAGCACGCCATGGGCGCGATCGTCAACGGCATCGTGCTGCACGGCCCGACGCGCGCCTTCGGCGGCACGTTCCTCATCTTCAGCGACTACATGCGCCCGCCGGTGCGTCTGGCCGCGCTGATGAACGTGCCCAGCATCTTCGTCTGGACGCACGACTCCGTCGCTCTCGGCGAAGACGGGCCCACGCATCAGCCGATCGAGCAGATCGCGACGCTGCGCGCCATCCCGAATTTCACCCTGGTGCGCCCCGCCGACGCCAACGAGACCTCAGCCGCATGGCTCGAGATCCTCCGTCGGCATGAGGGCCCGGCCGGCATCGCCCTGACACGCCAGAACATCCCGGTGTTCGAGCGCGGACAGGGCACAGCCGAGGGCGATGTCTTCGCCTCGACCGACGGCGTCGCGAAGGGCGCCTACGTGCTCGCCGAGGCTCCGAACGGAACCCCCGACGTGATCATCGTCGCGACGGGCTCCGAGGTGCAGCTCGCGGTCGACGCCCGTGCGGCACTCGCCGACGAGGGCATCAACGTGCGCGTCGTCTCCGCTCCGTCGCTCGAGTGGTTCGAGGAGCAGGACGAGGCATACCGCGAGTCGGTCCTGCCGAAGGCCGTCACGGCCCGCGTCTCGGTGGAAGCCGGTTCCGTGCTCAGCTGGCGCGGCATCGTGGGCGACCGCGGCCGCTCGGTCGGCATCGACCACTTCGGCGCCTCCGCCGACTACAAGACCCTGTTCCAGAAGTTCGGCATCACCACCGAGGCCGTCATCGCGGCCGCACGCGAGACCATCAAGGAGAACGCATGAGCACCCCCACCGCAGACCTCGCAGCAGCCGGTGTCAGCATCTGGCTCGACGACCTGTCACGCACCCGTATCTCCTCCGGCAACCTCGCCGAGCTGATCGAGACCCGCAACGTCGTCGGCGTCACGACCAACCCGACGATCTTCGCCAATGCGATCACCGATAAGAACAACACGTCGTACGACGCGCAGGTCACCGAGCTCGCCGCATCGGGCGCCACGGCTGAAGAAGCCGTCTTCGCGGCGACCACGCAGGACGTCGCCGCCGCTCTCGACATCTTCCGCCCCGTGTGGGAGAAGTCGGGTCACGTGGACGGCCGCGTCTCGATCGAGGTCTCCCCCGACCTCGCACACGACACCGAGGGCACCGTCGAGCAGGCCAAGAAGCTCTGGGCCAAGGTCGACCGGCCGAACCTGCTCGTGAAGATCCCCGCGACGAAGGCGGGTCTGCCCGCCATCACCGAGGCGATCGCGTCTGGCATCAGCGTCAACGTCACCCTGATCTTCAGCCTCGAGCGCTACGCCGAGGTCATCGACGCGTATCTGACCGGGCTCGAGCGGGCGCACAGTGCCGACTTCGACCTGTCGAGCATCCACTCGGTGGCCTCGTTCTTCGTCTCTCGCGTCGACACCGAGACCGACAAGCGTCTCTCGGCGATCGGGACCGACGAGGCCGAGGCGCTCAAGAGCAAGGCCGGGCTCGCGAACGCGCGTCTCGCCTACGAGCTCTTCGAGCAGAAGTTCGCCGAGAAGCGTGCTCAGGACCTCATCAAGCTCGGTGCGAACGCGCAGCGTCCGCTGTGGGCATCGACCGGCGTCAAGGACCCGGCGCTGCCCGACACTCTGTACGTCACCGAGCTCGTCGCCAAGGACGTCGTCAACACGATGCCCGAGAAGACGCTCGAGGCGACGTTCGACCACGGGGTGGTCGCGGGCGACACAATCACGAGTGGCTACGAAGAAGCCCGCGCGGTGTTCGCCGGCCTCGCCGACCTCGGGATCGACTTCACCGACGTCACGCAGGTGCTCGAGGACGAGGGCGTCGCCAAGTTCATCGACTCGTGGCACGACCTGCTGACGCAGGTGGCCGAGGGCCTCGAGGCGCAGCGATGACCTTTGCGATCCACGCCTCTGGCGCGGCTCGGGTCGCGATCGACGAGACGGTCCCCGCTCTCGTCCACGACCTCGTCGCCTCGCGTGTGACCGGTGGCGACGCGGCCCTGTGGGGCCCGGCAGCCGAATCAGAGGCGTCGATCCGTCTGGGTTGGGTCGAGGCGGTGTCCGTCTCGCGTCCTCTGGTCGCCGAGATCGCCGCCCTGCGCGCCGATCTGCAAGCGAACGGTGTGACGAGAGTCGTGCTCGCGGGCATGGGCGGCTCGTCGCTCGCCCCCGAGGTGATCGCTCAGACCGCGGGCGTGCCGCTCACGATCCTCGACTCGACGTCTCCGAGCCAGGTCCTCGCCGCACTCGACGGTGGTCTGCAGGAGACCGCACTCGTGGTGTCGTCGAAGTCCGGCTCGACGGTCGAGACCGACTCGCAGCGGCGCACGTTCGAGGCCGCGTTCCGCGACATCGGCATCGACCCCGTCGAGCGCATCATCGTGGTGACCGACCCGGGCTCGCCGCTCGACGCCGCCGCTCGCGAAGCCGGCTATCGCGTGTTCAACGCCGACCCCAACGTCGGCGGACGCTACTCGGCGCTCACCGCGTTCGGACTCGTGCCGACCGGCCTCGCCGGCGCTGACATCGACGAGCTCCTCGACGAGGCAGAGGCCTCGCTCCTCGAGGTCGCGATCGATTCGGCCGACAACCCCGCCCTGCGCCTGGCCGCGGCGATCTCCGCCACGGTGCCTCGTCGCGACAAGCTCGGCCTGATCACCGACGGCACGCACATCAACGGCCTGCCCGACTGGATCGAGCAGCTCATCGCCGAGTCCACCGGCAAGGACGGCACCGGCATCCTGCCCGTCGTGCTGCTGCCCGTGTCGCCCGAGCTCGATTCCCAGCCGTCCGATCTGCAGATCGTGCGGCTCGTCGACGACGCGAACGAGTTCCACCTGCGCGAGCGACACGAAGGCGAGATCCTCGTCAGCGGTTCGCTGGGTGCGCAGCTCATCGTCTGGGAGTACGCGACGGCGATCGCCGGCTACCTGCTCGGGATCAATCCCTTCGATCAGCCCGACGTCGAGTCGGCGAAGGTCGCGGCGCGCGGTCTGCTCGACGCCCGTCCGGCACCGACCGCTCCGGCATTCGTCGAGAACGGCGTCGAGGTTCGCGTGTCCGACCCCGCTCTCGCGGCATCCGGAACCGTCGAGGGTGTGCTCGACGCGCTGTGGGCTGCGCTGCCGGCGGACGGCTACGTGTCGATCCAGGCATACGTCAACCGGCTCGACGTCCCGCAGCTACAGGGTCTTCGCGAGCTCGTCGCCGCCGACTCCGGTCGTCCGACAACGTTCGGTTGGGGGCCCCGGTTCCTGCACTCCACCGGCCAGTATCACAAGGGCGGACCGGCGCAGGGCGTGTTCCTGCAGATCCTGGAGCGCACCGACGTCGATCTCGAGATCCCCGAGCGACCGTTCACGTTCGGCCAGCTCATCGAGGCACAGGCGGCCGGCGATGCCGGCGTCCTGGCCGAGCACGGCCGCCCGGTCGTCTCCCTGACGATCACCGATTCGTCGGCCGACGTCCTCACCCTCTTCGAAGCCGCACAGAAGTAACAGCCAGGAGAATCCCCCACTGATGTCTGTTCCAATCTCGCGCGGGCACAACCCGCTGCGTGACCCCGATGATCGCCGTCTCAACCGGATCGCGGGGCCCAGTGCTCTCGTGATCTTCGGTGTGACTGGAGACCTGTCACGCAAGAAGCTCATGCCCGCCGTCTACGACCTCGCCAACCGCGGGCTCCTGCCACCCGGGTTCGCTCTCGTCGGCTTCGCCCGACGCGACTGGGAGGACCAGGACTTCGCCCAGGTCGTCTACGACGCCGTCAAGCAGCACGCTCGCACGCCGTTCCGCGAGGAGACCTGGGCGCAGCTGCTCCAGGGCATCCGCTTCGTCTCGGGCGAGTTCGACAACGCCGAGTCGTTCCGCAAGCTCCGTGAGACCGTCGACCAGCTCGACGTCGAACGCGGCACGATGGGCAACCACGCGTTCTACCTGTCGATCCCGCCGAAGGACTTCCCTCTCGTCGCGAAGCAGCTCAAGGATTCGGGTCTCGTCGGTGCGAACGACGATGACGACGAGCGCTGGCGCCGTGTCGTGATCGAGAAGCCGTTCGGCCACGACCTCGAGTCGGCACGCGAGCTCAACGCCGCCCTCGAGGTGGCGTTCTCGGCCGACTCGATCTTCCGCATCGATCACTACCTCGGCAAGGAGACAGTCCAGAACATCCTGGCGCTGCGCTTCGCGAACGAGCTGTACGAGCCGATCTGGAACCGCAACTACGTCGACCACGTGCAGATCACGATGGCCGAGGACATCGGCGTCGGAGGCCGTGCGGGATACTACGACGGCGTCGGTGCCGCGCGCGATGTCATCCAGAACCACCTGCTGCAGCTGCTCGCGCTCACCGCGATGGAAGAGCCGATCAGCCTCTCCGCCGAGCACCTCCGCGCCGAGAAGGAGAAGGTACTCGCCGCGGTGCACGTTCCCGAAGACCTCGCACTCGCCACGGCCCGCGGTCAGTACGCGGGCGGCTGGCAGGGTGGCGAGCAGGTCACCGGCTTCCTCGACGAGGACGGGATGAACCCGGAATCCGCTACC
Source organism: Microbacterium sp. WCS2018Hpa-9 (assembly GCF_031843745.1). Classification (NCBI taxonomy): domain Bacteria; kingdom Bacillati; phylum Actinomycetota; class Actinomycetes; order Micrococcales; family Microbacteriaceae; genus Microbacterium; species Microbacterium sp. WCS2018Hpa-9. Next base: position 245,854 of record NZ_JAVTIY010000005.1, on the reverse strand, counting down.
GAGACGTATGCCGCGATCAAGCTCGAGATCGATACCCGTCGCTGGTCCGGTGTCCCGTTCTACCTCCGCACGGGCAAGCGTCTCGGCCGACGTGTCACCGAGGTCGCCGTCGTGTTCAAGAAGGCGCCGGAGCACCTGTTCGGCCGCTCGAACACGTCGGAGCTCGGCCAGAACGCGCTCGTGATCCGCGTCCAGCCCGATGAGGGCGTCACGATCCGCTTCGGCTCGAAGGTGCCGGGCAACGGAACCAACGTGCGCGACGTCACCATGGATTTCGGCTACGGCCACGCGTTCACCGAGGCGAGCCCCGAGGCATACGAACGACTGATCCTCGACGTCCTCCTGGGCGATCCGCCGCTGTTCCCGCGGCATGAAGAGGTCGAGCTCTCCTGGAAGATCCTCGACCCCGTGGAGAAGTACTGGGCAGCCGAGGGTGGTCCGGTCGACCAGTACGCCCCCGGTTCATGGGGTCCGGCATCCGCCGACGACCTCCTTGCCCGTGACGGACGAGTCTGGAGACGCCCATGATCATCGACCTTCCCGACACGACCGTCAGCCAGGTCGCCAAGCAGCTCGTCAAGGTGCGCGAAGAGGGCGGGGCCGTCGCGCTCGGCCGCGTGCTCACACTGATCATCTCGGCCCGCAACGGTGTCGCTGAAGCCGCGATCGACGCGGCCAACGACGCCTCACGCGAGCATCCCATGCGCGTCATCGTGCTCACCACGGGCGACGGCGAATCGCGACTGGACGCGCAGATCCGCGTCGGCGGCGACGCCGGAGCCTCCGAGGTGGTCGTCCTCCGCGCCTACGGAGACGCCGCGAGCAACGAAGAGAGCCTCGTCACGGGGCTGCTTCTGCCCGATGCCCCCGTCGTCGCGTGGTGGCCCGAGGAGGCGCCGAAGTCGCCGGCCGGGTCGCCGCTCGGCAAGATCGCGCAGAGACGCATCACGGATGCCGCGACGGCACCCGACGTCCGTGATCGCCTCGCGCAGCTCGGCGAGACGCATGCTCCGGGAGACACCGACCTCGCCTGGACGCGTCTCACGCACTGGCGCGAGCAGCTCGCCGCCGTGCTCGACCAGCCGCCGTTCGAAGAGGTCACGGCTGTCGAGGTCCGCGGTGGATCCGCTTCGCCGTCGACGGCCCTGCTGGCCGCGTGGCTGCAGATGGCCCTCGAAGTCCCGGTCAAGTGGTCGTACGAAGACCCCGAGCACTGGCAGGAGGGCATCAAGTCGGTGCGGCTTCACCGCTCATCCGGAGACATCCTGCTCGAACGCCCCACTCCGGGAATGGCAGTGCTGACGCAGCCTGATCAGCCCGACCACGACCTGCACCTCCCCCGCCGCACGCTGCGCGAGTGCCTCGCCGAGGAGCTGCGTCGCCTCGACCCGGACGTCCTGTACGGTCGAGTGATCACCGAGGGCTGGGAGAAGCTGGGTCCGCCCGAGACAGGAGAATGATGTCGACGCAGACAGCATCCGCTGAGAAGCGGGTCGTGGTCGAGCCGACGCCCGCGGCACTCGCCGCGAGCGTGGCAGACCGATTCCTGACGCGCCTTCGCGCCCGCACGCGCAACGGCCGCGTCGCTCATATCGCCCTCACGGGCGGCTCCATGGGCGGCGCGGTCCTGCGGGCGACTCGCGAAGACGCTCGGTCGGCTCAGATCGACTGGTCGCTGGTGCATTTCTGGTGGGGCGATGAGCGCTTCGTCGCTCGCGACGACGCCGACCGCAACGCCGTGCAGTCGCGGGAGGCTCTTCTCGACCACATCCCCGTTCCTGCCGAGAACGTGCACGAGGTCGCCGCCGCAAGTGAGGGTCTGACCCTTGACGAGGCTGCAGCCGCCTACGCCGCAGAGCTCGCGCGCTACGGAACCGAGGAGCACCCGTGGCCGTCGTTCGCCGTCTGCTTCCTCGGCGTGGGGCCGGACGGCCACATCGCCTCGCTCTTCCCCGATCGCCCCGAGGTCACGGTGACCGATGCCGCCGCACTGCCGGTGCGGGACTCCCCCAAACCGCCGCCTGAGCGAGTCACCCTGACGCGTCCGGTGCTCAACGCTTCGAAGCGCGTCTGGCTCGTGCTCACGGGCGCAGACAAGGCGTCGGCGCTCGGCCTCGCCCTTGCCGGTGCGAGCTACACGAACGTTCCGGCGGCCGGCGCCAAGGGTCGCAAGCGCACGGTGTTCTTCGTCGACGAGGCTGCCGCCTCAGAGGTCTCTCCTGACCTCATCGATCCCGCGTACTAACCCTGATCGGCAGGATCGGCTCAGGCCTCTTCGGGCTCGCCGCCCGTGGCGTCGTCGCTTCCGCGAGGGATCCCGAGGTCCTGACTGTCGCTGAGCACCTGAGGGTGGTAACGCGCGAGTCCGACGACGCCCCATACGGCGATGGCTCCCGCGATCGCGAAGATCACGAGAACCCACGGCGGTGCAGCGGCTGCCTCGCCGAGGACCACCATGCCGATGAGCACGGCGATCAGGGGGTCTACGACGGTGAGCCCTGCGATGACGAGATCCGGCGGGCCCGAGCTGTAGGCCGTCTGCACGAAGTAGGCTCCGACAGCCGCCGCGGCGATCAGGGCGATCACGCAGACGATGGTGATCCAGTCGAAGTTGCCCGCCTGGACGCGCTTGATGACGACCTTCGCGAGCGTCGCGACGAAGCCGTAGAGGATTCCTGCGCCGACGATGTAGAAGAGCGCACGCATGCGGTGACGAAGGACGAGCCAGCATGCGCCGAGGATGATGATCACGACGAGCAAGATGGCCAGGATCGTGAAGAGCTCTGTGTCGGTGACCTCCTTCTCCGTGGCGAAGATCGCCGCGAAGAAGACGAAGAGGAAGATTCCGCCGACGCAGCACACGATCGCGGTGATCGACTGCTTGGTCGGTGAGTGCCCCGAGATGCGGGCGTTGAGCAGCGTCGTCATGACGAGAGCGATCGCACCGAGCGGCTGAACGACGATCAGGGGCGCCACAGTGAGGGCTGCGAGTTGACACACGATGGCCAAGGCGAGCATCAGAGTCCCGACGAGCCACGACGGCCGAGTCAGCAACCCGCGGACCTGGGTCATTGAGAGGCCGGACGCCCCATTCGCTCCGCTCAGTCGCTCCATCTTCTCGACGCCGCGATGCTGATACTGCGCGCCGAGCGACATGAAGACCGCGCCTGCGAGTGCGAGGGGGATGCCGAGGAGCAGTCCCGGGTTCTGGAACGCGCCTACCAGCTGGTCGGTGACGTCTTCCGCCCCTGTCATCCATACGGAGATGCTCACCCTAAGACCCTACCCGGCGATATGCGCCGAGTAGGGTTATGGCGTGGCTGTTCTTCCTATTCGCATCATGGGCGATCCCGTCCTGCACTCCCCCGCATCCGTCGTCGAAGAGATCACCGACGACATCCGCACGCTCGTCGCCGACATGTTCGAGACGATGGACACCGCGCCCGGTGTCGGTCTGGCCGCACCCCAGGTCGGCGTGCCCCTGCGCATCTACACGTACGCCTACGTGGACGACGACGATCAGCCGTGGCGCGGGGTCCTCATCAACCCCGAACTCTGGATGGTGCCGCTGGAACCGGGCGAGCCAGACGACGAGCTCGAATCCGAAGGATGCCTCTCGTTCCCCGGCGAGCGATTCCCGCTGCGTCGCTCCGAGCGGGTGCGCGTCACAGGCATCGATCTCGACGGCTCGCCCGTCGAGATCTCGGTCGACGGATGGCGTGCGCGCATCATGCAGCACGAGTTCGACCACCTCGACGGGATCCTGTACATCGACCGCCTTTCGGACGGCGACTGGAAGACCGTGCAGAAGATCGCCAAGAAACGCGGATGGGGCAAGCCCGGCGCCAGCTGGGTGCCCGGCGTCGACGATCTCGAAGGCTGACCCGACCTTTCAGCCCAACCACAGCCTTCTCGGAGTTGCATCACAGACTCCGAGCCGGATAGCGTGCTTGAGGCGGGATATCGATATACCCGCTCACCAAGGCTCTGGAGGGGACGAAATGATGAAGATGCGCACGCGACGCGCACTGGCGCTGGCAGGTTCTGCCGTAGCGCTGTCGGTCGCACTGACCGGCTGTAGCGCGCTCAACGGGATTCTGGGAGGAGGCTCCGGAGACGCAGACCGCGACGAGGAGTCCGGTCAGGTCACCGAGAGCTCGAACATCGACATCTTCTCGCTGAAGCTCGGCGACTGCAAGATGGCGAGTGACACCGGCCTGATCGAGGACGCCGACGTCGTCCCGTGCGACCAGCCGCACGACGAAGAGGTCTACTACGAGATCACGATGGACGACGGCGAGTTCTCGGAGGAGAACATCGACGCCGCATCGCAGGAGTGCATCGGCGACGCCTACACGACCTTCGTCGGCATCGCGTTCAATGACTCCGTGCTCGAGGTCTACCCGATCACGCCGACCCAGCAGACCTGGGACGAACTGAACGACCGCGTCGTGCAGTGCGTCATCTCTGACCCCGCTGGTCAGACCACCGGCTCGCTCAAGGGCGCTGCACGCTGATCTGACTCAGATTCGCAGTACGAGGCCCCGTCAGTCGACGGGGCCTCGTTCGCGTTCACAGGGGGGCGCGCCCGGTCTAGACGCATGGCGCGAGGGTTGACGCCACACAAGGGAAAAGCCCCTCCGAAGAGGGGCTTTTCATTGGCTCCCCGGCTTGGACTCGAACCAAGAACCTGCCGGTTAACAGCCGGCTGCTCTGCCAATTGAGCTACCGAGGAATGTGCTCCGCTGCGCGGGCAACTCGTCAATCCTAGCAAACTCCGGAGCCTGCTCGTGACAACGGCCGCAGGTCGGGCGTGTCGTCTGCAACCGCGTCAGTGCCCGGAATCCGCCTCGGCATTCGGGGCCCACAGCAGGTCCTTGCCGACGCCGCGAGCAACCACGTGACCGCCGCGCAGCATCAGCGTCTCGGCGTTCAGCTCGCGGATGAAATCAGCGTCATTCGTGACCAGCAACGCACCCATCCCCTGCTCCTTGCGGCGTCGGGTGATCGCGTCGAACACCACGGGCCGCACCTCGAGGTCGAGGTTGGCGAGGATCTCGTCAGCGATGAGCACCCGCGGCTCGAGCACGAACGATCTGGCTATCGCGACGCGCTGGCGCATGCCGGCGCTGAGCTCATAGGGGAACTTCGAGGCCGTTCCGAGAGGCAGGTGCAGCTCGTCGAGCAGCGTCGCGACTCGGATGGACAGGGCTTTGGTGTTCACCCGCTTCTCGCGGATCAGGATCGGCTCGGAGATGACCTCGCTGACCGTGAGCTGGGGCGGAAGGTCGGCGCCGGCACCCTGCGGCACGAAACCGGTGCGGTAGGTCAGCAGGCGATGTCTGCGACCCGGCCGGCGGATGTCGACTCCGCAGACCTGCGCGCTGCCGCCCACGACCCGGACGGATGGATCGGTCGAACCCGCCAGTGCGGCGACCAGAGTGGACTTGCCCGAGCCTGTCGGGCCGGCGACGCAGATGAGCTCGCCCGGCGCGAGCGAGAAGCTGACCCCGTCGATGGCGCGGGTCGGGCCGCTGTGCCCGATGCGGTCGATCACCAGATCTGAGCTGTCGATCGCATTGGTCGATTCGGGCCGAGAGAACATTCTTCCATCCTGCCCTGCCGCGCCTGACAGCCGCCGTTACGACTCGGCGAACCGCTGACGCTCGACGTCGATGTCACGGAGGCGCATGCGCAGAGCACGCCCGCCGTCGGAGTCAGCCGGAACCCGCTGCACCGCGCCGAGGAGCTCCTGCTTCTCGTGTTCCAGGATGCGCATGATGAGTCGCTTGGCAAGGTCGGTCGTCGAGGCGACGGCGCCCTCTTCGTTGCGCGCCGGGAAGGGGGTCATCAGCAGCTCGCCCGCGAGCGACCGGTAGGGCTCTCGCACCGAGTTGACGGTATCCGTCACCCAACCGGCCCGAGTCCGATCAGCTGCCGATGCGACGGCCTCGCGCACGGCATCCAGCCCCGGTGTCCGGAACGGCGCGCTGAGGGCCCGCGTGAGCAGCGCCTGATCGATCTGATGCCCGTACTGAAGCGCCCCCATCAGAGCGTCGCGCTCCACGGCCGCATCCGCAGTCCGCGGCAGGCTCGCGAGGGTGACCGGAGCCACCCCTGGCGCACCGGACGCGGAGTCGCTCGCACTCTCACGCCTGGCCGGCTCGTGTCTCGACGACTGCGATCCCCCGCGCGCTGCGCGCTCGACCTCGTTGCGCACCTCGGTGGGGTCCATGCCCAACCGCCGAGCCAGCACGCGCTCATAGCCGGGTCGCAGCAGCCGATCGCGGATCTCGGCCACGATCGGCGACGCCGCACGAAGGGCACCGACACGGCCTTCGACCGTCGAGAGGTCGAAGCCGCTGAGCTTCCTGTCGATCGCGAACTCGAACATCGGCTGCTTGGTCTCCATCAGGGAGCGCACGGCGGCGTCGCCGCGCTGCAGCCTGAGGTCGCACGGGTCGAGGCCGTCGGGCGCCACTGCGACGAACGTCTGGGCGTTGAAGCGGTCATCCTCGGTGAAGGCCCGAAGCGCCGCCTTCTGGCCGGCCTCATCGCCGTCGAACGTGAAGACGACCTCTCCCGAGGCGTTGTCGTCGCCCATGACGCGACGCAGCACCTTGATGTGGTCGGTTCCGAACGCGGTGCCGCAGGTCGCGATCGCGGTCGTGAGGCCCGCAAGGTGGCACGCCATGACGTCGGTGTACCCCTCGACCACCACGACCCGACGAGGGTCTCCACGAGAGATGTCGCGCTTGGCGAGATCGAGACCGTAGAGAACCTGGGCCTTCTTGTAGATCGGGGTCTCCGGGGTGTTCAGGTACTTCGGGCCCTGATCGTCGTCGAACAGCTTGCGCGCGCCGAATCCGATGGTCTGGCCCGACACATCGCGGATCGGCCAGACGAGACGGCCACGGAAGCGGTCGTAGACGCCGCGCTGCCCCGTCGACACCAGACCGGCGGCACTCAGCTCGTCTCGGGTGAACCCCTGCGCGGTGAGAGCCTTCAGCATCTTGTCCCACCCGCGCGGTGCGAAGCCGACACCGAAATGCGCGGCAGCACCCGCGTCGAATCCCCGCTCGCCGAGAAAACGGCGTCCGGCCTCGGCATCTGCGGTGAGCAGCTGCGCCCGGAAGTACTCCGCGGCGGCGGTGTTGGCGGCGTAGAGGCGGCTGCGCCCGCTTGTCTCCGGCGCCGACCCGCCGTCTTCGTAGTGCAGCGAGAATCCGATGCGGCCTGCGAGACGCTCGACGGCCTCGGTGAAGCTGACGTGGTCCATCTCGCGGAGGAACGAGTAGACGTCGCCGGATTCGCCGCATCCGAAGCAGTGGTAGTAGCCGACCTGCGGCCGCACGTGGAAGCTCGGGCTCTTCTCGTCGTGGAACGGGCACAGACCCTTGAGTGACCCGACGCCTGCGGACTTGAGGGCGACGCGCTCCCCGACGATGTCGGCGATGTTGATGCGGGCCTTGACCTCGTCGACGTCGGCCTGACGGATGCGGGGCATCAGCCGGCCCCTTCGACGACCGCCTGCCGCGGCGTGTGCTCCCGCGCACCCGGTCGCGCGTGACGTGGTGTCCAGATGCCGACCTCTGCCGGATCGATCTCGCCGACCAGCCTGTTGTGCCAGTCGATCGCGCTCTGATCCGTGAGGCTCGCGATCTGGTCGACGATCACGCGTGCGCGTTCGGCGTCCGTCGTCGCGGCGACGAAGTCCGCGGAGAATGCCGGCTCGAGCACATCCGCGCCTGCAGACCAGAGCGTGTCTGTCGACCAGAGCGCGTCGGCGAGCCTCTTCAGCACGCGGCGCTGCTCTTTGTAGACACCCTTGCGGGCCTCGATCGTGACGATCGCCTGCCCCATGATGCCCTTGAGAACGGCGATCTCGGCCTCGATGACGCGCGGCACGACGACGTGCGCGTTGTAGCGCACGAGCGCGGGGCCGGCATACGCCTCGCGCGTGGCCGAGACGGCTGCGCGCGCGAAGCGACCGATGAAGTCGCTCGTGAGGTTCTTGAGCCGTGCGAGATCTCGACGCGACCGGTCGAACGACTGCAGCCACATCGGCTGCGACGCCAGCCGGTAGAGCGCATCGGCGAGCTCGTCGCGCGTGAAGTCGTAGCCGACCCACTGCTGGATGCGATCGATCAGCGCATCATGCGCCTGCGGATCGGCGAGCTGGGAGACGTCGACATAGCCGTTGAGGATCGCATCCTCGAAGTCGTGCACGGAGTAGCCGATGTCGTCGGAGAGATCCATGATCTCGGCCTCGATGCAGCGTCGACGCCCTGGAACACCGTCGCGCATCCAGCGGAACACCGCTTCGTCTTCGGGATACACGCCGAACTTGAGACGCCCACCGGGGTCGGGCACCGGGCTGTCGACGGTCCAGGGATACTTGCAGGTCGCGTCGAGGCTGGCCCTGGTGAGGTTCAGGCCGACTGACTGTCCGTTGTCGTCGATGGCCTTGGCCTCGAGCCGCGTCAGGATGCGCAGGGACTGCGCGTTGCCTTCGAAGCCGCCGATCGGCTCTGCCCACTCGTTCAGCGCACGTTCACCGTTATGACCGAAGGGAGGATGTCCGAGATCGTGACTGAGGCAGGCGGTGTCGACGACATCGGCCGAGACACCGAGCGCGGTCGCGAGTTCGCGTCCGACCTGAGCGACCTCGAGCGAGTGGGTCAGACGGTTGCGGGCGAAGTCGGCCGTGCTCGCGGGGCTGAGCACCTGCGTCTTGGCCGCCAGCCTGCGCAGGGCTGCCGAGTGCAGCACGCGCGCGCGATCGCGAGCGAAGTCGTCGCGTTCCGATCGATGGGTCTCGGCGAAGAATCGCTCGGCGTCGCGCGGGTCGTATCCGTCCGAGCGACCGCGCGCCGGGTATGCCTGAGGATCAACCGCCACTGTTCTCGATCTCCGCCCCTCGCATCATCTCGGATGCCGATGCCGCGAGCTCCCGCGACTCCAGCCACTTGTCCGGCAGCGCCGGACGCTTCGGGCGTCCGGATCGACCGCGCTGGCCCTCGGCATCCGCGCCGGGGTACGGCGCCGTGTGATCGAGCTGACCGAGCAGATCGTCGATCTCAGCCAGGCTGGATGCGGTCGCGAGCCCGGTGCGGATGTCGCCGCCGACCGGGTAGCCCTTGAAGTACCACGCGACGTGCTTGCGCACGTCGCGGCATCCGCGTCCTTCGTCCTCGTAGAAATCGACGAGGAGCTCGGCATGACGACGGAACGCATCGGCAACGAAGCCGAGGGTCGCATCGACCGGGTGGGACTCGGCGCCGAATGCGGCGGCGAGTTCGCCGAAGAGCCAAGGCCGACCGAGGCAGCCGCGGCCGACGACGACGCCGTCGCAATCGGTCTGCTGCATCATGCGCACGGCGTCATCCGCCGACCAGATGTCGCCGTTGCCGAGCACCGGGACGCTCGTGACCGCCTGCTTGAGCTCGCCGATCGCGTTCCAGTCGGCGAAGCCGGAGTAGAACTCGCTCGCTGTGCGTGCATGCAGCGCGATAGCAGAGACACCCGCGTCTTCGGCGGCGCGACCAGCATCGAGGAAGGTGAGGTGGTCAGGGTCGATGCCCTTGCGCATCTTGATCGTCAGCGGCACATCGCCCGCCGCCTTGACGGCCTGCGTGACGATCTGCGAGAACAGCGTGCTCTTCCACGGCAGAGCGGCCCCGCCGCCCTTGCGGGTGACCTTGGGCACCGGGCAGCCGAAGTTCAGATCGATGTGGTCGGCGTGGTCTTCAGCGACGATGATGCGGACGGCCTCGGAGATGGTGTGCGGGTCGACGCCGTAGAGCTGGATCGACCGGGGGGTCTCGGACTCGTGGTGCCTGATCAATCGCATCGTCGTCTCGTTGCGCTCGACCAGCGCCCGGGACGTGATCATCTCGCTCACATAGAGCCCCGCGCCGTACTCGCGGCAGAGGCGTCGGAAAGCGGTGTTGGTGATACCCGCCATGGGTGCGAGCACCACCGGTACGTCGAGGGCGATCGGACCGATGTTGAGAGTGCGAGCGGATGCGGTGGCGACAGTCATATCCCCTCCATTCTCCCAGACACGGAGCCGGTATCGGCGCATCGACCTAAGCTGTGAATATGACTGATCCCGCAGTGCGCTCCATCCCCTTCACAGACGCCGAAGGCAACGAGAAGACGATCGACGATCTGGGTGCCGACGTCGTGCTCGTGGTCAACGTCGCGTCGAAGTGCGGCCTCACTCCGCAATACGAGCAGCTCGAAGAGCTGCAGCGTCTCTACGGCGACCGCGGGTTCAGCGTCGTCGGGTTCCCGTGCAACCAGTTCTTCGGTCAGGAGCCGGGCTCGGTCGACGACATCCTCGAGTTCTGCTCCACCACCTACGGGGTGACCTTCCCGATCAACGACAAGGTGAAGGTCAACGGCAGGAACGCCACCGACCTCTACAAGACGTTGAAAGAGACTCCGGATGCCGGCGGCAAAGCCGGTCGCGTCGAGTGGAACTTCGAGAAGTTCCTCGTGCTCCCCGACGGCGAGGTCGTCCGGTTCCGGCCGAAGCAGAAGCCGAACGACCCCGAGATCGTCGGCGCGATCGAAGCCGCGCTGACCCGCTAGACCGCGGCGGTCTCGCTCTCGGTCTCGCTTTCGCCGCGCTTGGACCAGAGGTCTCGGAGCACGTTCTCGAACGCGGCAGGCGGCTGCGCGCCGCTGATGCCGTACTGACCGTCGATCACGAAGAACGGCACGCCCTGGATCCCGTAGGCCTGGGCCTGCGCCTGGTCCTGGCGGACATCTGCCAGGTGTCGAGCTGAGACGAGGGCCTCGCGGGTGTCATCGGGGTGGAGCCCCACCTCAACGGCGAGCTCGACCAGGTCGTCGATGCGGCCGACGTGCTTTCCCTCGGTGAAGTACGCCGACATGAGACGCTCCTCCATCTCGTGCTGCACGCCCTGCGCCTTCGCGAAGTGCAGGAGCTCGTGGGCCTTCACCGTGTTGGTGTGCTGCAGCAGGTCGAAGCGGTACTCGAGCCCGGCGTTCTCGGCGACCCCGGTCACGTGCGACAGCATCTGCTCGACCTGCTCGCGCGGCATCCCCTTGTGACCGGCGAGGAAGTCGATCTCATCGCCGTCGAAGTCGACAGGAGTGTCGGGCGAGAGCTCGAACGAGTGGAACGTGATGTTCACCTGCGGGGCGTCTTCGTCGCCGGAAACGGCTTCGAGTCCCTTCTCGAGGTTGCGCTTGCCGATGTAGCACCACGGGCAGGCGATGTCGGACCAGATGTCAATCGAGATGGCTTCACTCACACTGACATCCAACCGTATGCACCTATGGGCTATTCCGTCGTTAGGATTCTCAGATGCTCTCCGCCGCCGATCCGCTGCCGTTCAGCCCCGAGAGAGTGCTGATCGCGGGTGTCACCGGGTCGGGCAAGACGACGCTCGCGCGGCGTGTGGCCGAGCTGTGGCAGCTTCGGCACGTGGAGATCGACGGCCTGTTCCACGGCGAGAACTGGACCCCGCGTCCCTCCTTCCTCGACGACGTCCGCGGGTTCGCCGCGACGGACCGCTGGGTCACCGAGTGGCAGTACACGAGCAAGGGCACCGACGAGATCCTCGCCCCACGCGCCGAGCTGGTGATCTGGCTGGACTACCCGTATCGGGTGGTGCGCTCACGCCTGCTCCGACGGACTCTCAGTCGCAGCATCCTGCGCACCCGAATGTGGAACGGCAACGTCGAGAAGCCGCTCTGGAAGATGCTCGCCAGCGACCCGGAGGAGAACATCATCGCCTGGCAGACGAAGACCCTGCACAAGTGGTCGGAACGGATGCCCGTCGTCACACTCGAACACCCGCACCTCACGATCGTGCGGCTGCGGCATCCCCGCGAGACGGAGAGATGGCTGCGCGCTCAGGCAGAGGCGTCAGGCGCGTCGATCGCTCCACCGAAGCGACGGTCACGCGACAGATAGACCCCGATCGCGCGCCACAGCTCTTCTCGCGAGAAATCTGGCCAGAGAGTGTCGAGGAACACCATCTCGGCATACGCCGCCTGCCACAGCAGGAAGTTCGAGGTGCGCTGCTCACCCGAGCTGCGCAGGAACAGGTCGACGTCCGGCATGTCAGGCACGTAGAGGTTGCGACGGATCATCTTCTCGGAGATCGCGTTCGGCTTCACCCGACCGGCCGCGACATCGGCGGCGATCGAGCGCATCGCGTCGACGAGCTCGATGCGGCCGCCGTAGTTCACACACATGGTGAGTGTGAGGACGTCGTTGTTCTTGGTCAGCTGCTCGGCGTACTGCAGCTCCTTGATGACGCTGCCCCACAACCGTGGCTTGCGCCCGGCCCATCGGACTCTCACGCCCCACTCGTTGAGCTGATCGCGTCTGCGATGCAGGACATCTCGGTTGTATCCCATGAGGAAGCGCACCTCGTCAGGAGAGCGCGCCCAGTTCTCCGTGGAGAACGCGTAGACGGAGAGGTGCTTCACGCCGGCCTGGATCGCGCCGGCGACGACGTCGAGAAGCACCTCCTCCCCTGCCTTGTGCCCTTCGACGCGGCTGAGTCCCCGACGGTTGGCCCAGCGACCGTTGCCATCCATGACGATCGCGACGTGCTCAGGGACCGATCGGAAGGTGGGCGGATAGACACCCGTCCAGTCGAGCGGGCGATAGGCCACGGCATCCTTGTGCGTGTAGGGCTTGGGACTCACCGTGCTCCTTCTCGGGGGATGTCGGCCACCAGATGCTCGAGTGAGCGGATGCCGCGCTCCAGATGCCATTGGGCGTAGGCGGCGACGAGGCCGGATGCTGCGGCGTTGTCGGCGTGCGGAGCAGCGTCGATCGCTTCCCATTCACCGGCCATGAGCGACCGCAGCAGCGACAGGGTCTTCTCCGCGACCTTCGGGCTGCCCGCCGGCGCGCAGTTCGGGCAGACGGCCCCGCCGAGCTGCCCGACGAAATGCGCGTGAGGCCCCGGGGTGGCGCATCGCGCGCAGTCGCCGAGCGACGGAGCCCACCCCGACAGCGCCATGACCCGAAGCAGATAGGAGTCGAGGATGCTGCGGGGCGAATGCTCGCCCCGAGACAGCGCACGCAGGCCACCGACCAGCAGGAGGTACTGATCGGGCGTCGCCTCGGAGTCGCTGAGCCGGTCGGCAGTCTCGACCATCGCGTTCGCAGAGGTGAATCGGTCGTAGTGGGCCGCGATGTCGGATCCGTACGAGCCGAGCGACTCGGCCTGCTGGACGATGTCGAGAGTGCGCCCCTGGTAGAGCTGCACATCGGCGACCATGAACGGCTCGAGACGCGACCCGAACTTCGACGACGTGCGTCGCACGCCCTTCGCGACTGCGCGGATCTTGCCGTGTCGCCGAGAGAGCATGGTGACGATGCGATCGGCCTCACCCAGCTTGTGGGTGCGCAGGATCACCGCTTCGTCTCGGTAGGTGGGCACCGTTCGATTATCCTCCGTGCGGGAGAATAGAGGCGTGACCGAACCGCTCTTCATCATTCCGCTCTGGGCGGACCTGCTCGGCGTAGGCCTCGGCGGAGTCCAGGGCGCGATGTTCGCCTCGGGATTCCAAGGCCAGCGACGACTCGACTGGCTCGGAGTCGCGATCATCGGGATCATGATCGGCATGGGGGGCGGCCTCATCCGCGACATCCTTCTCGGCCAGACCCCCGCGACGCTGCAGAGCAACTGGTATCTGCTCACGGCCACGGGCGCGTCGCTGTTGGGGATGCTGCTCGCGGGACTCTTCAATCGACTCAACACCGTGATCGTGGTGCTCGACGCCGTCGTGATCGGCATGTTCGGTGCGTTCGGCACGAGCAAGGCGATCGCGTTCGGCATCCCTCCCGTGCCCGCCGTCTTCATCGGCGTCTGCGCGGCCGTCGGAGGCGGTGTGCTGCGAGACATGCTCATGGGACTCCCGACGTCGATCATGCACGTCGGCTCGCTCTACGCCGTCGCCGCCGGTGCCGGATGCGTCTTCATTGCGACCGCGAACAGCCTGGGGATGTCGATCACCCTCGCCGCCGTGCTGGGCATCATCGTCACCGCTGTCATCCGCGTGCTCGCCGTCAGCTTCGACGTGTCCCTGCCCGAGCAGCGACGACTCTACCGTCGCAAGGTCGCCGCTGAGACCGGCGTCATCCAGGTCGTCAAGCCCAGCGCAAACTGACGCCCGTCTGCTGCGACGCCGTCGAAAGAGCGCCTCCGGTCGGAATCGTACGCGTATTCCGACCGCCGGGGTCAGGTCGAGGTGATCCCCTCAGACGAAGATGGCACCTGCTGCCGGTATCACGCACGCATACCGGCAGCAGGTGCCCACTCGAGCCGAGGTTCAGACCGCTGCGAGCTCCTGCTGACGCGTGCGGATCGAGCGGTTGACGCCCGACACGATCGCCTTGAGCGACGCCGTCGAGATGTCGCCGTCGATGCCGACGCCCCACAGACGCTGGTCTCCGACCTGCAGCTCGACGTAGGCCGCGGCCTGCGCGTCGCCGCCGGCGCTGAGAGCGTGCTCGACGTAGTCGTACACCGTGATGTCGAAGCCCTGCCCGCGCAGCACCTCGACGAAGGCCGCGACGGGGCCGTTGCCGTTGCCGGCGACCGCGACCTGCTGATCATCGTCGCGCAGCACGACGTCGAGCACGACATCCCCTGACATGTCGCTGCGGGTCTGCGTGGCGAGCAGCTCGAAGCGGCCCCACTTGGCGGCCTCTTCGGCTGCGGGCAGGTACTCGTCGTTGAAAATCGACCAGATCTGCTCGCTGGTGACCTCGCCGCCCTCGGCATCGGTCTTGGTCTGGACGACACCCGAGAACTCGATCTGCAGCTTGCGGGGCAGATCGATCGCGTGATCGGCCTTGAGCAGGTAGGCCACGCCGCCCTTGCCGGACTGCGAGTTGACGCGGATCACGGCCTCGTACGACCGGCCGAGGTCCTTCGGGTCGACCGGCAGATAGGGCACGGCCCACTCGATGTCGTCGACCGTGACGCCTTCGGCCTCGGCCCGGGCGGCCATCGCCTCGAAGCCCTTCTTGATCGCGTCCTGGTGCGATCCGCTGAATGCGGTGAAGACCAGGTCGCCGGCCCACGGACTGCGCTCGGGCACCGGCAGCTGATTGCAGTACTCGACCGTGCGCTTGACCTGGTCGATGTCGCTGAAGTCGATCTGCGGGTCGATGCCCTGCGTGAAGAGGTTGATGCCCAGCGCGACGATGTCGACGTTGCCGGTGCGCTCGCCGTTGCCGAACAGGCAGCCCTCGATGCGGTCGGCGCCAGCCATGTATCCGAGCTCGGCGGCAGCGATCGCGGTGCCGCGGTCGTTGTGCGGGTGCAGCGAGAGGATGACGTTCTCGCGGTGTGCGAGGTTGCGGCTCATCCACTCGATCGAGTCGGCGTAGACGTTGGGCGAGGCCATCTCGACGGTGGCGGGGAGGTTGATGATCACCTTGCGGTCGGGCGTCGGCTCGAAGATCTCGATGACCTGGTTGCAGACGTCGACGGCGAACTCGAGCTCGGTGCCGGTGTAGCTCTCGGGCGAGTACTCGTAGTAGACCTTCGTGTCCGGGATCGTCTTCTCGTACTGACGGCACAGACGTGCACCCTCGAGCGCGATGTCGATGATGCCCTGCTTGTCGGTGCGGAACACGACCTCGCGCTGCAGCACGCTGGTCGAGTTGTAGAGGTGCACGATGGCCTGCTTCGCGCCGGCGATCGACTCGTAGGTGCGCGCGATCAGGTGCTCGCGGGCCTGCGTCAGGACCTGGATCGTCACGTCGTCGGGGATCAGGTTCTCTTCGATGAGCTGACGGACGAAGTCGAAGTCCGTCTGACTGGCCGAAGGGAACCCGACCTCGATCTCCTTGTAGCCCATGCTGACGAGCAGCTCGAACATCACGCGCTTGCGCTCGGGCGACATCGGGTCGATGAGGGCCTGGTTACCGTCGCGGAGATCGACAGCGCACCAGCGAGGGGCCTCGGTGATACGGGCGTCGGGCCAGGTGCGGTCGGGCAGGTGAACGGTGATCTGCTCGTGGTACGGCCGGTACTTGTGGATCGGCATCGCGGACGGGCGCTGAGTGTTCTGCATGATGGGGCTTCTTCTCTTCGTCAGAAATGTGAACGGGCCAACACAAGCGCCGCGACGAGGAAGGCCCTAGCTTTAGGACTCGTCGCGGCAGCTAAGAAGAAGCAGACCGCCGAAAGGCATGCGGCCATGGTAGCAGGGATGCGGAAGCCGTCTGACTCGCCAGTGAGACGATCCACCGACACGAGACACTGTCAGGCATGAGCACACCGCGCAGTCGCATGCTTCTCGCCGCAGCAGCCCTCATGGGTGTGCTCGGTCTCGCCGCGTGTTCCACCGGCCCCGCCTCCTCGCCCACACCCACGAGCTCGGGATCGCCCGCGTGGGATACCGCGAACGTGGTGCCTCCGGAAGGACGCGTCATCGGCACGGGCATGGTGCTCGACGTCGCCGGCGAGGCGCAGCTGTGTCTCGGGATCGTCGCCGAGTCGTACCCGCCCCAGTGCTCGGGGATCCCGCTCGAGGACTGGACGTGGGAGGGTGTCGACGGCAGCGAGACCAGTGCCGACACCACGTGGGGCACCTACGCCGTCTACGGAACCTTCGACGGCGAGCGGTACATCGTCACGGATCCGCCCATCATGCTCGCGCTCTACGATCCCATCCGACCGGAAGACCCGGCGGGCGGTGTCGACGGCATGACCTCAGAGGCAGACCTCACCCGCGTGCAGGACGAGCTCGCGGCCTCGCTGGGCCGCGATGCCCTCACTCTCTGGGTCGAGCGCGGCTACGTCTGGGTGAACGTCGTGTGGGACGACGGCTCGCTGCAGGCTGCGGTCGATGAGACGTACGGCGACGGAGTCGTCATCGTGACGTCAGCTCTGCGCGAGATCGACTAGGACGACGGGATGAGCGCGAGCTTGCCGCCGGGGTGACCACCGGCGAGCAGCTGCAGCGCAGCAGGCGCCTCGTTCAGCGGGAAGGTGCGGGTCACAGGGACGACGAGGTCGCCGTTCTGCGCGAGTGCGACCAGCTCGGCGCGGATGTCGTCGCGGAACCGGGCGCTCGCGGGCATGGAGCCCGCGATCGCGAGGATGCCGTCAGCGCCAGCCCTCTGGGACGCGGCGATCGTCACAATGCGACGACGTTCGTCGACCAGCTCGAGGGACACGTCGATGGCCTCATCGGTGCCGACGGCGTCGAGTGCGGCTGCCACGGCGCCTCCGGCTGTTGCCTGTCTCACGCGGTCGGCGAGCCCCGGCCCGTAGGTGACGGGGATGCCGCCGAAGCGCTCGACCACATCGAATCTCTTCGCACTCGCGGTGCCGATCACTCGGATGCCGCGGAACGCCGCCTGCTGGAGCACGCTCACCCCGACCGCACCTGAGGCGCCGTGCAGCAGGATCGTCTCGCCGGGAGCGGCCTTCGTCACCGAGAGCATCTCGGCCGCCGTCGTACCGGCGAGAAGCAGGTTCGCGGCCTCTGGGTGAGTCAGGGTCGTCGGCTTCGCGAAGGCCTTCTCAGCGGGGATGGTGAGTGCGGTGGCGTATCCCCCGCTCACGCGGAACGCGACGACCTCGTCGCCCACGCTGGCGGGTCCGGATCCGATCTGCGTGTCGGGTCCGATCGCGGTGATCTCGCCCGAGACCTCGTAGCCGATCGACACCGGCAGCTCCACACCGGGCCGCGCCGCTGCGACGTGCTTCGCATCTGCCGGGTTCACGCCCGCCGCGCGGACGCGGATCGAGATCTCGCCAGGGCCGGGGCGAGGCACCTCGTGCTCGACGAACTCCCACGTGTCAGGGGTGCCCCACGATGACGCGATCCAGTGCATGGCAAGTGTCATGTCGCGACCCTACCCTCAGAAGACGCACCGGACGTTCGTCGCCGTGTCGATGATGTGGGCCCAACCGCCTGCGGGAGCGGTCGCATCGTTTCGAGCGAGCACCCCTCGTCGTCTCATCTCACGAGATCCTCATCGACGTCCCACATCGTGTACGAGATGATCGCACCACCGGCTATCAGGTCGTTCGCGACGAGGTTGGTCCGCTCGACACCGACGATCCTCCCCGTGTCGAGGGACAGGAGCACGACGTCGCTCGCGGCGCCGTCCGGCGTGATCACACGCAGTCCTGCGACCTGTCGTCCCAGGCGGTCGGAGGTGGTGCCGAGCGCCTCCACTCCGTCCGCATCCGCGAGGACGTCGAGCACCTGCGACTCCTGGGCATTCGTGAGGGTCCATTGCTCGAGCACCGATGTCGCGGCGGCGACGACCTCAGACCCTGACGGATCCGACGGCATGCCGAACGCCATGAGCGCAGCGGACACCTCCTCGCGGGAATCTCCGAAGACGTCGGGAACGGGGGTCGTGAACTGACCGGGCTCCATCGGCAGGTCTGCGACGACCTCGCCCGAGCTGCTGATCTCCGCACCGATGTTCGCGGACGCGTCCGTCGGGTCGTACGGCACACCCCGCACCGAGACCATCCGACCCGAGAGGTCGGGCTCCCAGCGAAGGGTGTTGAGCTGCGGGACGACCTTCGTCGCCCCGGTATTGCCGTTGATGTCCAACCCCCACGTCGCCGATCTGACGACGCGCTCCGGATCGGCGGGTCCTGGCGTCGCGCTGAGTGTCGCCCGTGCCGCCTCGAGCGTCTGGGCCGTGCTCTCCCCTGCGGCGAAGTCCAGGGGCTCGGGCGAACCCGCCACCGCCTCGCCCTGCGGAACCAGCACGGCGACCGCGACGACGATCGCGACGGCACCCACCGCGACAGCCGACGCCCAGCCGAGTGCGCGCCGGCGCTGGCGCCGAGGCTTCGCGGCGGTGCGGATGATGCGCTCGAGGGTCCTTTCTGCCTCGGCATCGGGCTTCGCGTCGCGGGGAGTTCGCGCGGGGTCGGCCTGCATCAGGACACGTTCGAGCTCAGAACGGTCATCCGTCATGATCCCTCCGCCCCTTCCAGTCCGAGCTCCGCGCACAGCTTCGCCTGCGCGCGCGAGAGCTTCTTCCGCACTCGGACGCGCGGGCTGCGAAGCAGTTCAGCGATCTCCCCCACTGCGAGCTCATCCCAGTACGTCAGCATGATGATACGCCGCTCTCCCGTGGTGAGGGCACTCAGAGCTGCGAGAACCCTGGCGCGCATCGCCAGGTCTGGCGGATCCTCGTCTCGCGACACCCCCTCATGCACGGCATCGATGACCGAATGCCGCAGCGTCGACCGACCCGATCGGACGCCGATCAGACGATCGGCTGCCCGGATCAGCCAGATCCGATCCATCGGCTTCGCGGGGATGAGCCGGGACCATGCCAGGAGGAAGACCTCGGAGACGATCTCCGTGACCTCAGCGGGGTCCTCGACGACGCCTTCGACATGATGCCTGACCGCCGCCCAGTTGGCGTCGAAGAGCCGAGCGAACGCTTCGTCTCTCTGGGCTTCGCGGTTGTCACCGCGGGCGCTCATCTCTCTCGTCCGCTTGAGCACCCGATCCGCGACGCGTCTCGGTGTCTCATGTCAGAAGCCGAGGCGGCCGAGCTGCTTCGGGTCGCGCTGCCATTCCTTCGCGACCTTGACATGCAGGCCGAGGAAGACCCTCGTGCCGAGCAGCTCTTCGATGCCCACGCGAGCACGGCGTCCGACGTCGGCGAGCCGCTTGCCCTTGTGCCCGATGATGATCGCCTTCTGACTGTCGCGCTCGACGACGATCGACGCATGCACATCGGTCAGGTCGGTTCCCTCGCGGGGGGCGATGTCGTCGATCATGACTGCTATCGAGTGGGGAAGCTCGTCACGAACCCCGTCGAGCGCCGCCTCGCGGATCATCTCGGCGATGCGATCCTCTTCCGACTCGTCGGTCGTGACTCCCTCGCCGTAGAGCGCGGGCCCTACCGGCATGAGCGAGAGCACCTCGTCGGCGAGGACCTCGAGCTGGTCGTTCGTGAGCGCCGAGATCGGGATCACCGCGTCCCAGTCCTCGCGCAGCGCGTCGACCTCGAGCAGGCGTTCGGTGATCTCATCCCGCCCTGCGGCGTCGGTCTTGGTGACGATGGCGATCTTCTTCGCGCGACGGTATCCGTCGAGCGAGGCCGCGATGCGGCGATCTCCCGGTCCGACCTTCTCGGTCGCCGGCACGCAGAAGCCGATCACATCGACGTCGCCGAGCACCTGCTCGACGAGGTCGTTCAAGCGCTCACCCAGAAGCGTCCGGGGCTTGTGGATGCCCGGTGTGTCGACGATGACGAGCTGCCCCTCCGGACGGTTCACGATTCCGCGGATCGCCCGTCGAGTCGTCTGCGGCTTCTCGCTGGTGATCGCGATCTTCTCGCCCACCAGCGCGTTCGTGAGAGTGGACTTTCCGACGTTCGGCCGCCCCACGAAGGTCACGAATCCGCTCCGCGTCTGCTCAGTCATCGTTTCCGTCTCTCTCATCTGCGGCGTTTCCCGCGTCGTCTGCCGCACGTTCGACGAACACGGTCGCGATTCCGCGGCCCCGCCCTCGAGACGCGCCGCCGGTGAGGGTCAGACCCTCGACCTTCGCTGTGGACCCTGGTTGCGGAACCTGGCCGAGTGCCTTGCCCAACAGACCGCCGATGGAGTCCACGTCCTCGTCCTCGAGTTCGAGTCCGAACAGGTCGCCGACGTCCTCCAGCGAGAGTCGGGAGCTCACGCGGTAGCGTCCGTCGCCCAGGTCGACGACTTCAGCTGATACCTGATCGTACTCGTCGGAGATCTCGCCCACGAGTTCCTCGATGAGGTCCTCGAGGGTCACGAGGCCCGATATGCCGCCGTGCTCGTCGATCACAAGGCACACATGCACGGCGTCGCGCTTCATCTGCTGAAGCAGCGTCTCTGCGCGCATGGACTCCGGCACGAAGGTCGCCGGCCGCGAGATGGGACGGATGGATGCGGTGCGCCACGCGTTCTCATCACGGAAGGCGAACAGCACCAGGTCCTTCAGATACAGCACTCCGACGACGTCATCGGCATCATCGTCGACGACCGGCATGCGCGATACGCCTCGCTGCAGGAACAGCGTCATGGCCTCGCTCGTCGTCGCGGTCGCATCGACCGTCACCATCTCGGTGCGGGGCACCATCACCGCGCGAACGAACTGGTCGGTGAAGTCGAACACCGAGTGGATGAGGTCGCGATCGTCGGCCTCGATCAGGTCGTTCGAGGCGGCCTCGTCGACCATGCTCAGCAACTGCTCCTCGGACGTGAACGAGCTGCGTCCGCGGCCGGGGGTGACCCGGTTTCCGAGCACCACCAGGCCTTGGGCAAGCGGCCCGAGGATGATGCGAAGCCCGCGGACGATCCGCGCATTCGCGCGGAGCATGCCCTCGGCGTGGTGGCGGCCGAAGGAACGAGGGCTCGCGCCCACCAGCACGAAGCTGATGCCCGTCATCAGCAGGGCTGCGGCGAGCATCGCCCACCAGATGTTATCGAACAGGATGCTGAACGCGACGGTGACGAGAACGGCTGCTGCTGTCTCGGCGAGCACGCGGATGAATGCGACGGCGTTGACGTGCGCGTCCGGGTCCGCCGCGATTCGCACGAGCTGGCGACCGTTGCGCCCCTCGGCGCCCATCTCCTCGATGTCCGAACGCGACGTGACCCCGAAGGCCGCGTCGATCGCCGCCATGAGTCCGCCGAAGGCGACGAGCAGGACGGCGCCGGCGAGCAGGAGAGCCGCGGTCATCGTCGACGTTCAGCTGCGGCGAAGCCTTGGATGAGCTCCTTCTGCAGTCCGAACATCTCGAGCTCTTCTTCGGGCTCGGCGTGGTCGAAGCCGAGGAGGTGCAGCAATCCGTGGGTGGTGAGCAGGATCAGCTCATCCATCAGCGTGTGGCCGGCCGCCTGCGCCTGCGCTTCGGCGACCTGAGGGCACAG
Source organism: Microbacterium sp. WCS2018Hpa-9 (assembly GCF_031843745.1). Lineage (NCBI taxonomy): Bacteria > Bacillati > Actinomycetota > Actinomycetes > Micrococcales > Microbacteriaceae > Microbacterium > Microbacterium sp. WCS2018Hpa-9. The sequence continues at coordinate 223,943 of NZ_JAVTIY010000005.1, read as the reverse complement.
GACGATGTCTCCGAGCAGCCCGGGTGCCGTGGGGCGGTCTTCGGTGCCGGGGCGCAGCTCATCCATCGGAAAGCTGAGCACATCGGTCGGACCCGGCTCGTCCATCCACTGCACGTGGAGGGCCTCCATGGCGCCCTCGTCGACGAGGACGATCGCGACCTCGGCATCAGGGCTCACGTGCATCTGCGCGAGGTTGAAATCGGTGAGTCGCTGCAGCACGGTCTCGTCGACATCGATGGCCGACTCGTTGTTGATCTCGATCATGAGAGTCCTCGTTTCGGCGTCCGGTCGCGGGGTCCTGGTCTCTGCGCGCCTCGTCGCTCTGCGCGATTGGCGAACTCGGCCGCCTGCTCGCGCTCGAAGCGCTGCGCCGTGCGGCGCTCGTCGTACTCGCTGTAGGCGTCGACGATGCGCCCGACGAGCGAATGCCGCACGACGTCGTCGCTCGTGAGTCGCGCGAAGTGGATCTCGTCGATGCCGTCGAGCACGCGGGTGACGAGGCGGAGCCCCGATGATCCCTGCGGCAGATCGACCTGGGTGATGTCACCGGTCACGACCATCTTCGAGCCGAAGCCGAGACGCGTGAGGAACATCTTCATCTGCTCGGGCGTCGTGTTCTGCGCTTCGTCGAGAACCACGAACGAGTCGTTCAGCGTGCGGCCGCGCATGTACGCGAGCGGCGCGACCTCGATGGTCCCCGTCGCCATCAGGCGAGGGACGATCTCGGGGTCCATCATCTCGTTGAGCGCGTCGTAGAGCGGACGCAGGTACGGGTCGATCTTGTCGGTGAGAGTGCCGGGCAGGAAGCCGAGCCGCTCCCCTGCTTCGACAGCGGGGCGCGTCAGGATGATCCGCGCGACCTCTTTGCGCTGCAGCGCCTGGACGGCTTTCGCCATCGCCAGGTAGGTCTTGCCCGTTCCGGCCGGACCGATGCCGAACACGATCGTGTTCTCCTCGATCGCGTCGACGTATTCCTTCTGGCCCAGGGTCTTCGGACGGATGACCTTGCCGCGGGTCGACAGGATCGCCTCGCCGAGCACCTCGCTCGGACGTGGTCCTCCGTCGTTGCGCAGCAGCCGCGCCGAACTCGTCACGTCACTCGGAGCGAGGTCGTGGCCGGCCTTCGTCATGGTCATCAGCTCGTCGACGAGGTTCTTCGCCTTCGCGACGGCATCCGTCGAGCCCGTGAGCGTGATCTCGTTGCCGCGGACGAGCACCTGCACATCGCGGTGTTCCTTCTCGAGCATCCGCAGCAGCCGGTCCTGCGGGCCGAGCAGCTGCACCATGGCGACGCCGTCGGCGTAGACCTTCTCGACAGCGGTGTCGGATGCGGTGACAGGTTCGTTTTCGTCAGAAGCCAACGAGCTTGTTCTCCTCGATATTGCCGAGCACATGGGCGTGCACGTGGAAGACGGATTGGGCGGCGCTCGCGCCGTTGTTGAAGATGAGGCGGTATTCGCCGTTGGCGTGCTCCGCGGCGAGCTGCTTGGCTGCGGCGACCATCTCGGAGAGAAGCCCCGGGTCACCCTGAGCGAGCTCGGTGACGTCTCGGTAGTCCTCGGTCTTGGGGATCACGAGCGCGTGCAGAGGTGCCTGCGGGTTGATGTCGCGAATCGCGAACACCCGGCCGGTGTCCAGCAGGATCTCACCCGGGATGTCACCGTTCAGGATGCGCGTGAAGATCGAGGGCTCGGACATGGTCTCAGTCTACTGACCGCAGCACGACCGGGTCGGTAGCCGTGTTCACCAGCGGCCGAGCGCTACCGACAGCACAGCGATGGCAGCAGGACCCGCGGTGGAGGTGCGCAGCACCGTTTTGCCGAGGAGCACCCGTTCGGCGCCGGCGTCGGAGAGCTTCTTGAGTTCGTCGTCGGAGATGCCGCCCTCCGGGCCGACGACCAGGACGATGTCGCGCCCGTCCGGCTCGAGCTCGGACAATCGCGTTGAAGCGCCCGGATCCAGCATCAGTACGCGCTGAGACGACGCACGCGACGCGAGGTCCGCAGTCGTCGCCGGAGGCGTGACCTCGGGAACCCAGGCACGGTGCGCCTGCTTGGCGGCCTCTCGGACGATCGTCGACCAGCGTTCGCGTCCCTTGACGGCCTTCGGCCCCTCCCAGCGAGACACGCTGCGGCTGGCCTGCCACGGGACGATCTCGTCGACCCCGAGCTCACACGCCGCCTGCACCGCCAGCTCGTCGCGGTCGCCCTTCGCCAGAGCCTGGGCGAGGACGATCCGCGGATTCGGTGCGGGTTCTGCGGAGCGGACCGACACGCGCACCTCGACTCGAGACGGCGACACCTCCTCGGCGACGCCGGTGAGCCACACCCCGGCGCCGTCGCCGACCGTGACCGCCTCACCGACGCGGAGCCGACGGACCACTGCGGCGTGCTTGGCCTCTGCACCGGTGAGCGATACCAGATCGCCGACCGCGGCGTCCGAGGAGTTCTCGACGAGGAAGTGGAGTGCCATGAGCGTCGTCCGTATCAGTGCGAACGGAAGCGGTCGCGGAGCTTCGAGAACAGTCCCTGCTGGAACTGCGCGAGCTGCGGGCCGGGTGCCTTCGTCTTCTTCGCGAAGTCCTCGATCAGCGCGCGCTGCGCCGAGTCCAGCTTCGTCGGGGTGACCACCTGCACGCCGACACGCAGGTCGCCGCGCTGGTTTCCTCGTAGCGGAGTGATGCCGCGGCCCTTGATGGTCAGGACGTCGCCCGACTGGACGCCCGAGCGGATCTCGAGATCGACCTCGCCGTCGAGCCCCTGGATCGTGGTCTCGGTGCCGAGAACGGCATCGGGCATCGATACCTCGAGCGTCGCGAGCAGGTCGTCGCCGTCACGGCTGAACGACGGATGCGGGTTGACCGAGACCTCGACATAGAGGTCGCCGTTCGGGCCGCCGGCCTTGCCGACCTCGCCCGAGCCGGGAAGCTGAAGGCGGAGTCCGGTCTCGACGCCGGCGGGGATGTCGAGCGAGACGGTGCGGCGTGAGCGCACCCGACCCTGTCCTCCGCAGGTGCCGCACGGGTACGGGATGGTGGTGCCGTAGCCCTCGCAGGTGCCGCAGGGCTGAGACGTCACGACGTTGCCCAGGAGGCTACGCACCTGACGCTGAACGTGACCGGAACCGCCGCAGATGTCGCAGGTGACGGGCGACGTTCCCTCTTGGCAGCACGAGCCGTTGCAGGTCTCGCACAGCACGGCCGTGTCGACCTCGATGTCGCGATGCGCCCCGAAGACGACGTCACCGAGATCGAGGGTCACGCGCACCAGCGCGTCCTGGCCGCGCTCTCGGCGCGAACGCGGACGCGCTCCGCGCCCGCCGCCCTGACCCGCGCCGAAGAACGTCTCGAAGATGTCGCCGAAGCCTCCGAAGCCGCCGAAGTCGTTCGCTGCTCCGTCTCCCCCGCCCATGTCGTAGCGGCGGCGGGAGTCGTCGTCGCTCAGCACGTCGTACGCGTGCGTGACGAGCTTGAACCGCTCTGCCGCGTCTTCACCCGGGTTCACATCGGGGTGGAGCTGCCGGGCAAGGCGTCGGTACGCCTTCTTGATCTCGTCCGTGGAGGCGTCGCGAGAGACGCCGAGTACCTCGTAGTGGTCTGCCACAATGGCCCTTCTGCGTGTGCTGTCATCTGGGCGGCCGCGTCAGCGGGCCGCCTCGTCTTCGTCGAGCATCCGCGACAGGTAGCGGGCCACTGCCCGTGCCGCCGCGAGATTGCTCGGATAGTCCATGCGCGTCGGCCCCATCACGCCGACGCGCGCCGTGCCGCTGGGGGCGGCGTAGTTGCTGGCGACGATCGATGCCTCCCCGAGTCCGAACGACGCGTTCTCGGTGCCGATGCTGGCTGCGAGGCCATGCGAGTCCGCCTCCATCTCGCTCATCAGGCGCAGCAGCGTCACCTGCTCTTCGATCGCCTCGAGGATGGGATGGATGCTGCCGCGGAAGTCCTGCTCGCGCCTCGCGAGGGTCGCCGCGCCCGCCATCACCAGGCGCTCCTGGCGGAATGCGCCGAGTTCGTCGATGACGATGGTCGCGAGGGCGCGGAGGACGATGTCGTGCGAGTGCTCATCGTCGGTGAGCAGGGTCTGCAGCCGCTCGGCCGCATCGCTCACCGCCCGCCCGGTGATCAGCGCCGACAGGCGTGCGCGGAGGGACGCCATGTCGGCGTCATCGACGTCGACGGGCAGGGGGGCGATCCGCTGCGAGACGCCACCCGCGTCGGTGACGAGCACGATGAGCAACCGATTGGGAGCGAGCGCCACGAGCTCGAGATGCGTCAGGTGCGCACGCGCGAACGACGGGTACTGCGCGAGGGCGACCTGACCGGTGAGCTGCGTGAGCACACGGACGGTGCGCACCATCAGGTCGTCGAGGTCGGAGGGAGCAGTGAGGAAGGACTCGATCGCCGTGCGCTGGGCGACCGAGAGCGGCCGCAGCTGCGCGAGGTGGTCGACGAAGACGCGATACCCCTTGTCGGTGGGGACTCGGCCGGAGGACGTGTGCGGGGCGGCGATCAGCTCTTCGTCTTCGAGAAGGGCCATGTCGTTGCGGATCGTCGCAGCCGATACCCCGAAGGAGTAGCGGTCGACGATCGAACGGCTGCCGACGGGCTCGTGGGTCTCGACGTAGTCCTGCACGATCGCGCGGAGAACTTGGAGGCCTCTTTCGCTGACCATCGCAACTCCCTCCATTTGGCACTCACTGGCTACGAGTGCCAATTCTACCCGCCCACACCGACCACGTGCTGATCGCCATACGATGAGGCCATGAGTGTCGCCTCACAGGTCGCCGTGTCAGCCGGAATCGTGCGCGGCGAGGTGGTCGACGGCGTTCGCCGCTTCCTCGGCATCCCGTATGCGGCGGCGCCTTTCGGGCCGAACCGCTTCCGTGAGCCCCAGCCGGCTCCCGCGTGGGACGGCATCCGAGATGCCACGGCATTCGGACCGACTGCACCCCAGCTTCCGTACCCCGGTGCCATCGGCGAGCTGCTGGGCTCTGTCGAGATTCCCGGCGACGACATCCTCTCGATCAACATCTGGGCTCCGCCGAGCGCGGACCGCGCCCCGGTCGTCCTCTGGATCCACGGTGGTGCGCTCGAACGAGGCACCGCGGCGATCCCGCTGTACGACGGCGTCGGCTTCGCACGCGCCGGGGTCGTCTTCGCCTCGATCAACTACCGTCTGGGCTCCGAAGGATTCTCCGTTCTCGAGGGAGCTCCCCGGAACATCGGATTGCAGGATGCCGCGGCGGGCCTCGCCTGGGTGCATAGCGAGATCGCCTCGTTCGGCGGAGACCCCGGGCAGATCACGGTCATGGGCGAATCCGCGGGCGGTGCGATCGTCGCGGGGCTCCTCGCGAACGATTCGTCCCGAGCGCAGATCACGCGGGCCATCATCGAGTCCGGGCCCTTAGAAGCGCAGACGGCGAAGAAGGCCGGCCGCGTGACCACCCAGCTCGCCAAGCGGCTCGGGGTCGCAGCCGATCGAGCCGGTTTCGCCATGGTCTCCCCCGAGCAGCTGCTGGAGGCCCGGCGCCAGCAGGCCGCAGGCTCGTCTCCCCTCGGCGGAGCCCCCGGGTTCCAGTTCGCGGTGGAAGCCGCGTCGCTGCCCCGCTCGCCGCACGAGGTCCTCGCCAGCACCGATGTTCCGCTCCTGATCGGGAGCAACACCGACGAGTACCGTCTCTGGTTCCCGCCCGCCGCCCTCGCCGGGATCAGCGAGATGAGACTGCTACTCGGTCGACTCGCTCTGCGGATCCCCCGCCGAGCGGTTGCCGCCTACCGGTCGGCCTTCCCCGGCGTGACCACGGGCGAGATCTTCGGCCAGCTCGCGACCGACATCATGCTGCGAGGGCCGCTGACGAAACTCGCGAAGGCGCGCACGGCGCCGACCTTCGTCTACGAGTTCGCGTGGCGGAGTCCGGTGCGAGATCTGCGCGCCGCACACGCCCTCGAACTGGGCTTCGTCTTCGATCGTCTCGGCGACCCCGAGGCACAGCGTCTCGCGGGCGCCGATGCGCCGCAGGAACTCGCCGACGAGATGCACTCCGCGTGGATCTCCTTTATCAAGACCGGCGACCCCGGATGGCCGGTCTTCGGCACGGAGCGGAACACGCGTCTGTTCGACACCGTCAGCGCCACGGTGCCGCAGCGTCGGACGGAAGCGCTCGAGCTGCTTCCGTAGCGAGCCCGTCTCAGTCGGTGAGTTCGCGCACCACGGCGTCGGCGAGCAGCCGACCGCGCAGGGTGAGCTGGACTCGTCCGCGCACTGCAGCGACGGGGTCGACCAGTCCGTCTGCGATCAGGCCCGCGACCCTGGTGCGCTTGTCTGCCTGGAGATCGGCGACCGCGATCCCCTCACGGATGCGGCTGAGCAGCAGCACCCGCTCGAGGGTCGCCGACTCCGCATCCGGACGCTCGGTGCCGGCGGCCGGCGACTCGTCGGCGGCGAGCCGCTGAGCATAGGCGGCCGGATGCTTGACGTTCCACCAGCGCAGGCCGGCCACATGGCTGTGCGCGCCGGGACCGAAACCCCACCAGTCGCTCCCGCGCCAGTAAGCGAGGTTGTGTCGCGAGCGCTGCTCGACGCTGCGCGACCAGTTGCTGATCTCGTACCAGTCGAAGCCCGCCGCCGCGAGACGCGCATCGGCGAGCTCGTACATGTCGGCCTGCAGATCGTCGTCCGGGCTCGGCACCTCGCCGCGGCGGATCTGGCGGGCGAGCTTCGTGCCGTCTTCGATGATCAGCGCATAGGCCGAGATGTGGTCCGAGTCGAGCGCCAGAGCCGCATCGATCGATGCTTCCCAATCGGCCAGCGACTCCCCCGGGGCTCCGTAGATCAGGTCGACGCTGACTGCGAGACCCGCATCCTTCGCCGCAGCGACAGCGGTCGTCACGTTCTCCGGGCGATGCGTGCGATCGAGGGCCGCGAGCACATGGGGAACGGCCGACTGCATGCCGATCGACAGGCGCGTGACCCCTGCATCCGCAAGGGTTCGAACCACCTCGGGCGTCACCGTATCGGGGTTGGCCTCCACCGAGACCTCTGCGCCGTCGACCAGCCCGAACGCGTCTGTCGCGGCGTCGAGCATCCGGGCGAGGTCGCCCGCCGACAGCAGTGTGGGCGTGCCGCCGCCGAAGAACACCGTGTCCATCGGGCGCAGCGCGCCGGCATCCGCGAGCACTCGCCTGGCGAGGTCGATCTCGGTGATCAGCGTCGAGGCGTAGTCCTCCTGCTTCGCGCCGCGAAGCTCTCCCGACGTATAGGTGTTGAAGTCGCAATAGCCGCAGCGCACTCGGCAGAACGGGACGTGAAGATACGCGGAGAAAGGCACGGCGGGATCGATCGACAGATCGGAGGGAAGACGGCCGTCGGCCGGTGCCGGATCGCCGAGGGGAAGCGGACCGGCCATCAGAGTGGTGCGGCCATCAGACCGGAGTCGCGTACAGCGGCGAGATCGCCCGCAGATAGCGCGCGAACAGCTCACGGCGGCGGCGCTTCACGAGAGGCGGGATGACGCGGTAGAGCAGGGAGTTCGGCGCGTCGAACGCTCGCACGGAGAACCAGACCTCGTCGTTGTCCTCGCGCCAGTCGATGTCGAAGGACTCCTCGCCGCGCACGACGGACCCACCGACGGTGCCGAGCACGAAGCCGATCCGGCGCTTCTCCTCGGTCACCGAGATCACCCGCAGCTCGGCATCCGCTCGCATGCCGGCGACCCGGCCGTGCAGGCGCAGGGTCATCCCCGGGCCCGCGAACGGGGTGCCCTCTGCATCGAAGCGCTGCTCGACGTCGTTCTTGCTCGGGGCGATCGGCGTGCCCTCGACATCGAAGCTCACACCCGCGTAGGCAGGACCCTGAGCAGGCCGCACGTCCTCGATGCTGAGCCCCGAGGCGCGCTGCGCCGTCCAGGTGAGCAGTGCCTCGCCCGCAGACTGGAAGCGCTCGAGACCGCTGCCGATCCGCCAGGAGTTCTCTGCCGGGATGCTGCGCTCCGGCGGGTACTGCATCAGATCGGGCGCGTGGGTCGCACCCACGGCCGCATAGTCAACCGTGTCGTCTCGGAAAGTCCCGCGCCGCATGATTTCCAGCCTACTTCCCGTTCCCTGGACGATCGCCCTCACGCGCCGAAAGATGCCCGGCGCGTGGGCTTCTACTTCTTGTCCTTGCCCTCGACGTCGCCGGAGAGCGCGGCGATGAACGCCTCCTGCGGCACCTCGACCCGACCGACCATCTTCATGCGCTTCTTGCCCTCTTTCTGCTTCTCGAGGAGCTTGCGCTTGCGGCTGATGTCACCGCCGTAGCACTTGGCGAGCACGTCCTTGCGCAGCGCCCTGATCGTCTCGCGGGCGATGATCCTGGCACCGATGGCGGCCTGGATCGGCACCTCGAAGTTCTGACGAGGGATCAGCTTGCGCAGACGCTCCGTCATCAGCGTCCCATAGGCGTAGGCCTTGTCGCGGTGCACGATCGAGCTGAACGCATCGACCTTGTCACCCTGCAGCAGGATGTCGACCTTCACGAGGTCCGCTTCCTGCTGTCCGGCGGGCTCGTAGTCGAGCGATGCATAGCCCTGCGTCTTGGACTTGAGCTGATCGAAGAAATCGAAGACGATCTCGCCGAGCGGCATCGTGTAGCGCAGCTCGACGCGCTCCTCGGAGAAGTACTCCATGCCCAGCAGCGTCCCTCGGCGGGACTGGCAGAGTTCCATGACCGTGCCCACGTAGTCCTTCGGCAGGAGGATCGCTGTCTTGACCATCGGCTCCGACACCGAGCCGATGCGGCCGTCGGGGTACTCGCTCGGGTTGGTCACCGTCACCGTCTCACCCGTGTCGCTGGTGAGGACCTCGTAGATCACGCTCGGCGCGGTGGTGATGAGGTCGAGCCCGAACTCGCGTTCGAGACGCTCGGTGATGATCTCGAGGTGCAGGAGTCCGAGGAATCCGCAGCGGAACCCGAATCCGAGGGCGACCGAGGTCTCCGGTTCGTACTGGAGCGAGGCGTCGGAGAGCTTCAGCTTGTCGAGTGCCTCGCGAAGGTCGGCATAGTCGCTGCCGTCGATCGGATAGATGCCCGAGAAGACCATGGGCTTCGGATCCGTGTACCCCGGAAGCGGCTTGGTCGAGGGCTTGCGGGCCGTCGTCACCGTGTCGCCGACCTTCGACAGACGGACATCCTTCACGCCGGTGATGAGGTAGCCGACCTCGCCGACGCCCAGTCCCTTCGAGGGCACGGGCTCGGGGCTCGACACGCCGACTTCGAGCGCCTCGTGGGTCGCGCCCGTGGACATCATCTGGATGCGCTCGCGGGGCGACAGGCTGCCGTCGATCATGCGAACGTAGGTGACGACACCGCGGTAGGAGTCGTAGACGGAGTCGAAGATCATGGCTCGGGCGGGCGCATCAGCGTCGCCGACGGGAGCGGGGATCTCCTTGACCAGGCGATCGAGCAGCTCCACGACACCCACGCCGGTCTTGCCCGAGACGCGCAGGACGTCTTCGGGCTTGCCGCCGATCAGAGATGCCAGTTCCTTGGCGTACTTGTCGGGGTCAGCTGCCGGCAGATCGATCTTGTTGAGCACCGGGATGATGTGCAGATCGTTCTCGAGTGCCAGATAGAGGTTCGCGAGCGTCTGGGCCTCGATGCCCTGAGCAGCGTCGACGAGCAGGATCGCTCCCTCGCACGCGGCGAGAGAACGTGACACCTCGTACGTGAAGTCGACGTGCCCCGGCGTGTCGATCATGTTGAGCGCGAAGGTCTCTCCGTCTATCTCCCACGGCATGCGAACAGCCTGGCTCTTGATGGTGATGCCGCGCTCGCGCTCGATGTCCATGCGGTCGAGGTACTGGGCGCGCATGTCTCGATCTGAGACCACGCCGGTGATCTGGAGCATGCGGTCGGCGAGGGTCGACTTGCCGTGGTCGATGTGCGCGATGATGCAGAAATTGCGGATCTGCGCCGAAGGCGTCGCGGCAGGCTGAAGCGGAGTGAGAGCGCGTGGTGACATGTCCTGACGATTCTACGGTGAGGCGTGACTAATGCCTGCTTCGTCCGATCCGGTGATATTCTGCCGAGGTTGCCCGGGAGCCATCCGTGACACCGGATCCCGTGAGCGGTAAGACTCCGTCACAGACCAAGTGCAGGTGTCGTGTCGCGCAGATCGGATGATGGTGATTGACTGTCTTCCCGGCTCAGCGTTGCGTCGGCAGAACCCGCGCGCGCCTGTAAAAGAGAAAGAATCATCACCTTGATCAAGTATCTGTTGCGCCGCCTGCTGGGATGGGTGCTGATGATCGTCATCGCGACGAACATCACCTACTTTCTCGCGTGGCTGTACCTCGACCCGGAGAACAACTACGTCGGGCGGCGTCCTCCTCTTTCCGCCGATCAGATCGACGCGCTCCTGCGCCCGCGCAACCTCAGCGAGTCGGTTCCCCTGATCGAGCGGTGGTGGACCTGGTTCTCCGGCATTCTCTTCCGCTGGGATTGGGGCCTCGGCCCGACCGGCGAATCCGTGAACGAGCAGGTCGCCTACCGGGTGTGGGTGAGCGCCGAGCTGGTTCTCGGGGCGACGATCATCACGACGATTCTGGGCATCGCCCTCGGTGTGTACACCGCGTCGCGGCAGTACAAGCTCGCCGATCGAATCGGTCAGGGCACGAGCATCATCACGATGAATATCCCGATCGTCGTCGCGGGCTTCGCGCTGGTGCTCCTCGCGATCAACTTCAACAACGCGGTCGGCACGACCGTCTTCTACGTGACCGGGTCATCCAGTCAGGGGGTGGAGGGCTTCTTCCCCGTGCTGATAGATGTGCTCCAGCATCTGACGCTGCCCACGTTGGCGCTCGTCCTGACGGGCTACGCCGCTATTCACTTCCTGCAGCGCTCGCTGCTGCTCGACAACATCAAGGCCGACTACGTGCGCACGGCGCGGGCGAAGGGCCTGACCAAGCAGCAGGCGATCCGCAAGCACGCGCTGCGCACCTCGCTGATCCCGGTGACCACCCAGGTCGCGTTCACGATCCCCGCGGTGTTCACCGGAGCGGTGCTGACCGAGACGATCTTCAACTGGAACGGCATGGGTCGCTACTTCATCCAGACGTTGAACAACAACGACATCCACGGCGTGGTCGCGGTCGCGGCATTCGGCGCCCTGATGACGGCGATCGGAGCGATCCTCGCCGACATCGCCGTGGTCGTCCTCGATCCGAGAGTGCGGGTGAGCTGATGGCTCTGGAAAGCATCGGGGTCTCCCCCGAGATCGCAGACAAGCCGAAGAACCGCAAGCGGACTTCGATGCTGACGCTGTACACGCGTCGGTTCCTGCGCAACAAGGGCGCGCTTATCGGCATCGTCGTGCTCCTGCTGCTGGTGATCTTCGCGATCGTCGGTCCACTGATCGCCCCCTATTCGTACACCGAGCTCGACTTCCTCGCTCTGCGTCAGGGCCCCTCGGCCGACCACTGGTTCGGGACGAACGGCTCGGGCAACGACAACTTCGCCCAGGTGGCGGTGGGCCTGCAGCGCTCCATGATGATCGCCGTGCTCGTCGCCGTCGGCACGACGGCGATCTCCGCGATCGTCGGCACGACCGCCGCGTACTTCGGTGGCCGCTATGAGCGCATCATGCTCGCGATCATCCACTTCATGATGGTGGTGCCGAACTTCCTGATCCTCGCGATGATCTCGAACGACGCCGGCGGCAACTGGCTGATCATCTCGCTCGTGATGATCTTCATCGTCGGCTGGTTCTTCCCGGCGCGCATCATCTGGACCCTTTCTCTCTCGATCCGTGAGAGGGAGTACGTGCACGCCGCTCGATACGCGGGGCTCTCGGGCATGCGGATCGTCCTTCGCCACATGCTGCCGAACATCGGCTCGCTGCTCGTGATCAACTTCACCCTCGGCGTCGTCACCGCAGTGATCACCGAGACGGGTCTCTCGTTCCTCGGCTTCGGTGTGAAGCTGCCAGACGTCTCACTCGGTGCTCTGATCGGCTACGGCGCCAGCACCCTGGTGAGCGCCCCGTGGCTCTTCTACTTCCCCGCGGCGGCGCTGACGCTGCTCACCGTCTCGATGGCACTCATCGCCGACGGCCTGCGCGACGCCCTCGATCCCACCTCGGCGGCCGGAGGTCGCGCATGAATACTGTTCTTTCCGTCCGTGACCTCAAAGTCAGCTTCGCGTCCGAGGCCGGTCGAGTCGATGCCGTTCGCGGCGTCTCTTTCGATCTCGAAGCCGGCAAGACGCTCGGCATCGTCGGCGAGTCCGGCTCTGGCAAATCGGTCACCTCGCTCGCGATCATGGGCCTCCTCGACGAGAACGCCAAGGTCACCGGGTCGATCGTCTACGACGGCCAGGAGCTGCTCGGCAAGTCCGACAAGCAGCTCTCGGTGATCCGTGGCAACGGCATGGCCATGGTCTTCCAGGACCCGTTGACCTCGCTCACCCCCGTCTTCACGATCGGCGACCAGCTGATCGAGGCTCTGACGGTGCACCGACGGTTGTCGAAGAAGGATGCCTGGGACCGCTCGGTCGAGCTGCTCAAGCTCGTCGGGATCCCAGAGCCGGAGCGCCGCATGAAGTCGTTCCCGCACGAGTTCTCCGGCGGCATGCGTCAGCGCGTCGTGATCGCGATCGCGATGGCGAACAACCCGAAGCTGATCATCGCCGACGAGCCGACCACCGCGCTGGACGTCACCATCCAGGCGCAGATCCTCGAGCTCATGGAGAAGGCGCAGCAGGAGACCGGCGCCGCGATGATGATCATCACGCACGACATGGGTGTGGTCGCGAAGACCGCCGACGACGTGCTCGTGATGTACGCCGGCAAGCCCGTCGAGCAGGCACCTGTGCGGGAGCTCTTCTACCGCACCCGGATGCCGTATTCGATCGGCCTGCTCGGGGCCATCCCCCGCGTCGACAAGACCGAGAAGGTGCCGCTGATTCCGATCAAGGGCAACCCTCCTCTGCTGATCAACCTGCCCGACGCGTGCCCGTTCGCGGCGCGCTGTCCGATCGCGATCGACGCGTGCCGTGAGCGCGAGCCGGATCTGCTGCCGATCTCGACGGAGGGTCACTCCGACCACTCCGTCGCGTGCATCCGCGCGAACGACATCGACGACGACGGACGGATCGGCGGACTCCCCGTCTTCCCGATCCCGGAGATACCCGAGAGCAGTCTCACCAAGGTGCCGCGCGAAGAGCGACCGATCACGCTGGAGGCGGTCAATCTCAACAAGACCTTCCCGCTCATGAAGGGCGCCTTCTTCAAGCGCAAGGTCGGCGAGGTGCACGCCGTCAAGGGCATCAGCTTCGACATCCGCCAGGGCGAGACCCTCGCGATCGTCGGCGAGTCCGGCAGCGGCAAAACCACGACGCTGCTGCAGATCATGGACCTGGTCGAGCAGGAGGACGGCGACATCCGGATCGGCGGCACGAGTGTCTCCGACATCAAGAACCGAGCGGAGGAGCGCAAGCTCCGTCGCGACCTGCAGATCGTTTTCCAGGATCCGATGGGCGCACTCGACCCTCGCATGACGGTCTGGGACATCATCGCCGAGCCGATGTTCGCGATCGGCATGAGCAAGGACGACGTGTTCGACCGCGTCGAAGAGCTCATGGGTCTCGTCGGTCTCGACCCCGCGCACAGCGACCGATTCCCTCAGGCGTTCTCGGGCGGTCAGCGTCAGCGCATCGGCATCGCACGAGCACTGTCGACGAACCCCAAGATCGTCGTGCTCGACGAGCCCGTCTCGGCGCTCGATGTCTCGATCCAGGCCGGCGTGATCAACCTGCTCGACGAGCTGAAGGCCAAGCTCGGCCTGTCGTACCTGTTCGTCGCGCACGACCTCGCGGTCGTGCGGCACATCGCAGACCGGGTCGCCGTGATGTACAAGGGCTCGTTCGTCGAGCACGGTGACGTCGATCAGGTGTTCGACGACCCGCAGCATCCGTACACGAAGGCGCTGCTGTCGGCGATCCCGATTCCCGACCCCGACATCGAGCGCACGCGCGAGCGGATCATCCTTCCGGTCGAGGGCTTCGACGCCGAGGCGATCGCTGCCAGCTGACCTCTACGTCGATGTGCACAGTCCGGTAACGGTTCCGTGTCCCTGGGGTTTCGCCCGCGAGTTGCGGGGTTAGTCTGCCCCTATCCCAAGTAAGGCCGACAGGCACTAAGGAGTACCATGAAACGGCATCAGAAGCTGATGGGCATCGCTGCTCTCGGCGCCGCCTTCGCACTCGTCATGAGCGGGTGTGCACCGGCAGGTAACGGCGGCGGCAACAGCGGCGAAGGCGAAGCTCAGACGGTCGAAGGCGCGGACTACAACCCGCAGCCCCGCGAGAACCTCGCAGAGGGTGGCGAACTTCGCATCCCGATCTCGAACATCGCCGAGCAGCTGAACTACTTCCACAGCGACGGCGACGCTCGCGTCACTCAGGTCGGCACGTGGTTCCGCCCGCAGATCCTGCTCATGGATCCCGACGGCACCGTCAAGAAGAACGACGCGTACCTCGACGACTACTCCTTCGGTGTCGAAGACGGCAAGACCGTCCTGCACTTCAAGGTCAACGAGAAGGCGGTCTGGAACGACGGCACGCCCATCGACGTCACCGCGTTCAAGGCCACCTGGGAAGCCCAGAACGGCGAGAACGAGGAATACCAGCCGAACGCGACCGACGGCTGGAAGGAGATCGAGTCCGTCGAGGCCGGCGAGAACGACCGCGACGTCATCGTGACCTTCAAGGGCGAGTTCGCCTGGCCCGAGATGGTCTACTCGCAGCTGCTGCACCCGGCGGTCAACACGCCTGAGCTCTTCAACACCGCCTTCCTCGGCGACTGGCACCCGGAGTGGGGCGCAGGCCCCTACACAGTCGAGAACTTCGACAAGACCGGTGGCGTCGTCACGCTCGTCCCGAACGAGAAGTGGTGGGGCAACGCTCCGCTGCTCGACAAGGTCTCCTTCATCCAGATGGAGCCGACCGCAGCGGTCAACGCCCTGCGCAACGGCGAGGTCGACATGGCCGAGACCGGCAGCGCCGAGCTGCTCGCACAGGTCGAGGGCCTCGAAGGTGTCAAGACCTACAAGGGTCAGGCCACCGCGAACGCGATCTTCACGCTGAACTCGACCAACCCCGTGCTGGCTGACCTCGAGGTCCGCAAGGCCGTGTTCGAGGCGATCAGCATCGAGCAGGTCAAGGACATCGTCTTCAACGGTCTGAACTACACGGAGGAGCCTGCCGGCTCGCTCACGCTGTTCTCGTTCCAGCCGAACTACATCAACGCGCTGGAAGAGGCCGGCCGCAAGGACGGCGACACCGAGGGTGCCAACAAGCTCCTCGATGAGGCCGGCTGGGTCGCCGGTGCCGACGGCATCCGCGAGAAGGACGGTGAGCGCCTGTCGCTCGTCTTCCCGAACCACTCCGACACCGAGACCGCTCGTGCGCGCACGCTCGCCGTGCAGGCTCAGCTGAAGGAGGTCGGCGTCGAGGTCGTCATCGACCAGCGCCCGTCGGCGGACTTCGCAGAGGACTACACCACGCAGAACGGTGACATCTTCTTCCTCAACTTCACGTCGTCCGACCCGTTCGGTGCTGCCTGGTTCTGCCAGCTGTACTGCTCGGACAGCGGCCTGAACCTGTCGGGAACCGGCACCGAGGAGATCGACAAGATGATCCACGATGAGCTCGAGACGATCTCCGACCCGGTCGAGCAGACCAAGAAGGCCATGGAGATGGAGTCCGAGATCTTCGCGAAGACCTGGGGCGTCATCCCGGTCCTCAACGGCCCGGAGATCTGGACCGTCAAGGAGGGTCTCGCCAACCTCACGCCCGAGCCCTACGTGGGTCTCGACCTCTTCGGCATCACGCCGGTGGAGAACGTGGGATACGAGAAGTAATCCATTCGGAGCCTGACTCGTCAGGGCTTAGCGGCGGGGTCGGTGGTTCATCCACCGGCCCCGCTTTTCTCTCTATGCTGAAGGCGTGAGCGTTCAGATCGTCTTCGTGCACGGCATCCGCACGTCTGCGACGATGTGGCGTTCGCAGCTGGAATTCCTCGGCGAACAGGGCATCCCCGCGGTCGCTGTCGATCTTCCCGGGCACGGCACACGGATGAACGAGGACTTCACCCTGCATGAAGCTCTCCACACGATCGACGTCGCCGTGCGCGACGCCGCCACGCGAGGGCCCGTGCTGCTCGTCGGACACTCGATGGGTGGCCTGCTCTCGCTCGCCTACGTAGGCGGCGCCGAGAAGCCGCAGGTGTCGGGTCTCGTCGCGGCATCCTGCACCTCACTCCCCCAGGGTGCCGGGCTCGCCGCCTACCGGGTCTTCGCCCGCGCGGTCGATCGGCTGCCGGACCGCGGGATGTGGCTCACCCGAAGGTTCCTCGCGGCGACGATCCCTATCGAGACGCGCGGAGACTTCGCAGCGGGCGGCTACGCCCTGGACACCCAGGACACGGCCCTGCGGAACCTCGCCACCCTCGACCTCGCGACGGCCGTCTCTCGTATCGAGGTGCCGCTGTGGTTCGTGAACGGGCAATGGGATCAGTTGCGGGTCAACGAAGCCCTCTTCCGACGGCTCGCGCTGCACGCCGAGCTCATCGTCGTGCCTCGCACCACGCATCTCGTCACCGCGATGCGCCCGAAGATCTTCAACGCGGTGCTGCGTCTGGCCGTCGCGACCATCGAGGCCGGGGCTTCGGCTGCGGCAGCGGATCCCGCGCAGGCTGCCTCGCGAGAGCGGTGAGCCCGCCGCCGACGAGTGACAGCACCGCGGCGACGCTGAACACGAGCCAGAACCCGCCGACAAGCGCCACGAGTCCAGCGCCGAGCACGGGGCCGATCAGCTGACCGAGCGCGGCGGTGACGTAGACGATGCCGAGATCACGGGCGTGATCCTTCTCGTCGGGCAGCAGATCGGCGGCGAAGGCGAGTCCGACGGTGGAGAACGCGCCGTAGCCGAGCCCCATGAGCGCCGCCGCGACCATCGTCGCCTCGAACGTCGGGACGACTGCGATCACGACGCCCGAGGCCGCCTGCACGAACGTGGCCAGGATGGTGAGGGTGCGTCTGTTGCCGGTGCGGTCGGACAGCACGCCGGTGACCACCGAGGCGAGCACCACGAACAGCGTGTAGACCACGATCAGGAGCAGCAGATTGTCCTGCGCGACCGTCGTCTCCTTGTGCAGCCCGTGGAGCAGGAAGAAGAGGAACAGCGCGGTGCCCAGCGCGTTGCCGATGTTGGTCACGAGGCGGCCCGACAGCATCCACGCGAAGTCCCGATCGCGCAGCGATGCCAGCAGACGACGATCGCTCTTGCCCGGCAGCGTGTCGACGACGGCATGTGGGTCGGGAAGGAGCAGCGCTGCGGCCGTGCCCACCACGGCGATCACCGCGGCGAGCAGAAGATAGCCGTCGCGGATGCCCAGCCCGAGGAGCACCACGAGGCCGACCCCCAGGACGATCCCCACCGCCTGGCTCGATCCGACGGCAGCAGCCGCCGCGCCCCGTTGCGTCGTGGGGAGCTGATCGGCGATCAGCGCGGTGAAGGCCGCCGACGACACCGAGACTCCGATCGACACTCCGACCCACGCGGCTCCGACGGCCCAGGGGCCCTCGCTGAAGCCGGTGACGACGAGGAACACCGCGGTGACGAGCACGCCCCCGATCGCCCAGGGGCGCCGGCGCCGGCCCCCGACACGCGCTCGGTCTGACAGGGCCCCGGCCAACGGCCCGGCGACGATGCCGGCGAGACCGCCGATGCCGAGCACGAAGCCCGAAGAGATGACGCCGCTGATCCAGTCATCCTCTGCAGTGTCGAGCTGGAGTGGCAGCAGAAGCTGTACGGGCGTGAGCTGCACCGTCCAAATCGCCAGCCAGGCGAGGGTGAACACGGTCATCCATCGTGGCCCGACCCTGCGCGAGCTGGGCACCGGCGAGACAGCTGGGAGGGCGGGGCTCATGTCGCTCCTTGACGTCGATGTCGCGACGCGAGTGTCGGGATACTGATGATTGTGCACCCGCATGCACCGCTGCCGCATCCCGCAGAGGGAGACGCCGCCCCCGTTTAGGGTGAACAGCCCGGAAGCTGGTAGAGTTGGTTCTTGGCTTGCGTGTGGGTTCTTCCCTCACGACCGCCGAGTGGGAGCCCTCTTCTTCTGCCGGCATTCCCTAACAACTCCGTACAGAAAGCGTCCACACGTGGCAAACATCAAGTCGCAGATCAAGCGCAACAAGACCAACGACAAGGCACACGAGCGCAACAAGGCCGTGAAGAGCGAGCTGAAGACGCACATCCGTGCCACGCGCACCGCTATCGTCTCCGGTGACAAGGCTGCAGCCGAGAAGGCTCTGAAGGCTGCTTCCCGCAAGCTCGACAAGGCCGTCAGCAAGGGTGTCATCCACCAGAACCAGGCTGCGAACCGCAAGTCCTCCATCGCCAAGCAGGTTTCCGCTCTCTGAGCCGATTCCACGCCTGACGGTGTGACAAGAGCCCGTCCCGTTCGCGGGGCGGGCTCTTTCGCGTCCGCTGATGCGCACTGCCGCACGTCGGGCTTGCCTGGCGGCGCTCATTCGACGGCGCGAAGAGCGTGGATGTCAGCGACGGTGCCGCGCGACCGCGGCGACGCTCACTCGCCGAAAGGCTGACGGGTCGCGATGACCGTGAGCATGCGCTCGAGCGCGAAGATCGGGTCGCGCGCGGCGCCCTTCACCTCGGCATCGGCGCGAGCCGTCGCCTGGATGGCCATGCCGAGCGATCGCTCATTCCACCCGGCGAGGTCGCGCCGCGCACGGTCGACCTGCCAATCCTTCATGCCGAGCCGCTGGGCGAGCTGACGGCTGGGTTCGCGGTTTCCGGCGACGCGCGCCATCGTGCGCAGCTTCATCGCGAAGGCGGCGACCATCGGCACCGGGTCGGCGCCGGATGCGAGTGCATGACGCAGCGCGACCAAGGCCTCGCCATAGCGTCCGGCGATGGCCGTGTCGGCGACGACGAAGGCTGACACCTCGACGCGCCCGCCGTAGTACTTCGTGACGACTTCTTCGGTGATGTCGCCCTCGACGTCGACGATCAGCTGCTGACATGCCGCCGCGAGCTCGGTGAGGTCATCGGCGAACGCCGAGACCAGGGCGCGCAGCGCGGGTGGCGCGATGCGCTTCTTGGCCGTCTTGAACTCCCCCGCGGCGAAGTCGACGCGATCGCTGTCACGCTTGATCGCCGGGCACGGAATCTCGATGCCGTCGCCGGTGCCGGCGCGCACCGCGTCGAGCAGCTTCTTGCCTCGAACGCTCGCGCCTGTGTGCCGAAGGATGACCGTCGCGCCTTCCTGGGGATGTTCCAGGTACGAGACGGCCTCCTGCAGAAAGGCATCTGAGCACTTCTCGACACCCGACACGCGCACGAGACGCGGTTCGCCGAACAGCGACGGCGACGTCAGCGAGAGGAGGGTGCCGGGCGCATAGTCGTCAGCGCGGACATCGGTCACCTCGAGCGCAGGGTCTTCGGTGCGGAGGTAGTCGCGCACCCCGGCGATCGCACGCTCTGCGCAGACCTCTTCGGGGCCGAACACGAGCACGACGGGAGCGGGTCGTGGCTCGCGCCAGGAGACCTGCGCGATCTTGGCTGCCTTCGCTCCGCCGCGGGAGGGGGTACGAGAAGCAGCCATGCCTCCAGACTACCGGGGGCCGCAGACGTCGCCTTCGTCGTCAGGGCGGCTGTCTCTCCGTCCACAGCTGAAGCTCATCCTCGTCTAGGCCGACGAGGAGTCGACCCTGCTGATCGGTGCGCAGCACGCGCGCACCTGCGGCCTCGAGCGACGCGAGCGACTCTGCTCGCGGGTGCCCGTAGTCGTTGTCGATGCCGGCGCTGAACAGAGCGATGACGGGGCGCAGGTCCTGATAGAGCGGGAAGTCCTGGTCGGCGCTGCCATGGTGTGCCACTTTCACCACCGCATAACTGCCTCGGAGATGGGCCGTGCGCGACAGCATCCGCTGAGCCTCTGCCGACAGGTCACCGAGGAAGAGCGACCGCGGCACCCCGCCGCCTTCGACCTCGAGAACCACGCTCTGGTCGTTGCCCGGCGGGAACACCTCGGATCCGCGCTGCGGCCACAGCACCTGCCACGACGCAGTCCCCAGCTCGCCCTGCATTCCCGCCGACGCGGGGGTGATCGTCGCACCACCGTCAGCGAGGCGCTGCAGCATCCGCTCATCGCCGCTCTCCCCCGGCGGACCGTGCAGCACCGCCCCGACTCTCCCCTGCACGGCGTCGACGCCGCCCACGTGATCGAGGTCGAAGTGCGTGAGCACGAGCAGGTCGATGTGCTCGATGCCGAGACTGCGCAAGCAGGTGGCCAGGGGCTCGGGCTCTGGGCCCGCGTCGATCAGCGCGATCCGGCTGTCCGACCTGACGAGCAGCGCGTCTCCCTGCCCGACATCGCAGGCGGCGATCGACCAGCCGTCCGGGCTGGTCGCACTCGCGAGTGGACCGTTGAGAGCTACGTGAGCGCCGCCTAGGGCGAGCACCACTGCGATGACCGATGCGGAAGCGCCTCTGACGATCGGGAGTGTGCGGCATCCGTCGGTCAGAATCACCCCGGCCGCGGCGCTCACGATGCCGACGAGCGCCGCGCTTGCGACGCCCGGAACCACCGCGACCTGAGCGAATGGGAGTCGCGCGGTGACGCCTGCCGTATGAGCGATCCAGGCGGCCGGCAACCAGGCGGAGGCCGCCAGAAGGTCTGCGAGCAGTGGCACCGGGGCCGCGAGACAAGCGAGCAGGCCGATGATCGTGGCGATCGGCGCTGCGGGCGCTGCCAGCAGGTTCGCCGCCAGACCGACGAGTGACTGCTGCTCGGCGAACAGGGCG
Organism: Microbacterium sp. WCS2018Hpa-9; assembly: GCF_031843745.1. Classification (NCBI taxonomy): domain Bacteria; kingdom Bacillati; phylum Actinomycetota; class Actinomycetes; order Micrococcales; family Microbacteriaceae; genus Microbacterium; species Microbacterium sp. WCS2018Hpa-9. The sequence continues at coordinate 203,067 of NZ_JAVTIY010000005.1, read as the reverse complement.
ATGACGGGACCGCACACCAGCTGCGCTGCCGTCGGCACGGCGATCGCAAGGGCGAGAGGCTGGGGCATCCACCGTGCGAGACCGCGGGTGAGCGACGGCGAGAGCATGATCAGCGCGCCCGAAGCGGCGACCGACAGTGCGAATCCCGCGGTGGAGGCCAGCCACGGATCGGCGATGAGGATGCCGCTCGCGCTGAGCGCGAGCATTCCGGCCCCGGCGCTCGGCCTGCCGAGCAGCAGCGACAGCATCGCGACGCCGGCCATGACCGCCGCCCTGATCACGCTGGGTTCCGGCGTCACGAGCACGACGAAACCAGCGAGGGCGACGGCGGCCGCAACGACACGGGTCATGCGGCCGGCCCCGCACAGCGCAGCCAGCCAGAAGACGGCCCCGACGACGATGGCGCAGTTCGCCCCGGAGACGGCCGTCAGGTGGCTGAGTCCACTCGTGCGCATGTCGTCGTTGAGCTCGGTCGACACCGCACGGGTATCGCCGACAGCGAGCCCCGGGAGAAGACCTGCCCCTGGCTCAGGGAGTCGCTGCGCTCGATCGATGAAGACGCTCCGCAGGTCGGCGGCGACCGCGAACACCCCGGATGCCGGAACCTCGACCGATGCTGTGCTCGCGAACACCACCAGCGCCGACCTCTCCCCCGGATCCGTCGCCGCTGCCTCGCCCTTCACCCTGACTGTCGCACCAAGATCGAACCCGTCGGCCGGGTCGATGCCGACCCGCACCGGCGCCGATGCCGCCCGCAGCGACCCCGGCGATCCGATACCCGTGAGCTGCACCTCCATCCACAGTCGCCCGTCCCGACCGACCGACGCCGACGACGTGACCTCCCCCGTCGCCTCGACCACACGCCCATCCCACGACGCCGCGCTGTCGCGGGCCGGCATCGCGGTCATGGCAGCGATCGACACAGCCGCAGCAGCGGCAAGGAGCACCACGATCAGCCCGGCCCTCGACGCGGTGCGTTCGCGGCGCTTCAGCACGACTCCGAGCACCGCGCCCGCTCCGAGCGCGCTGCCGCATGCGCACCGTCCTGCCGCAGCAGGGACGAACACGCAGAGGAGCGCGACCATCCACACAGCCACCGCGATGGGCAGCATCCGTAAATCGCGCCTCATGCCCGCACGACGTCACGGATGACAGCGAGCATCCGTCGGCTGCTCACGCTCTTCGCGGATCCTCGCATCAGAAGAACCTACGGTCCCCCGACGTGGCCTCGTTGGCGCCGAACCGGCCATTGTGCACAAGCGTCAACGACGTCGCAGTGTGCAGAAGCGACGGGCGACCCTACGGCTCCTGCACAACCTCGAGGAACCGCGCTGCCGCATTGCCAGCCGAAACGGCTCGACTCGGTCAGCCGGGAACGCTACACCACCCGTTTCGGCGCTCTCCGCCGCAAACGATCGTTTTCGGTGGGCTTGGTCACGGCAGTGGCGCATAGCCAGCGGGTCGCGGGATAAGGGACTCGAACCTCCGATCCGGGATCCGTGCTCCATGTGTGGTCAAGCCGCGAGACAGCAGCCCGAGGTTCCCGTTCTGATCTAATTGGGTAACTCGAGGTCGAGGCCCCCCGCGATGCGCTCTAGGAAAAATCGCTCGAGCTTGACCGTCAGCGGAACACGATCGGAAGCGGCGGCTGAACGTTCCCAAGTGGTGTGTCGGCTGACGCAGCGACGACCCTTAGCGACCACGCCACCGCCTTCGGAGCGGATCGGCCAGGAAGGCCTCGGGAGGGTCCTGGGACTGCGTCGGTCGTCACCAGACGTCCCAGGCGCTTGGTGTGGGGCAACCGCGGTCGATTCAACTCGTGCGAGCGCGTAGTAGCCCGTGGAAGACACCCATGCGGATGGACAGATCCTTCGGCTGCGCATGGGTGGGCGTCCGGAAAGCCATCGGGCCGTCGAGCCCTCCTCAGGACCCGAACTCGTTCGGATCGACGCATTGCATTAATCACCCACGGTGCGGCCCGACAACCCAGAACGGCCCCGCCGAACATGCCTCCGGGATCTCCAGCTCCAGATCGTCGCCCTCGCCTAGTTCGTTTCCGGCGAACTCGATCGTGTCACCGAGTTGGTACTGCTCTCCACCAAAGGTTAGGGTCTCGCCATCCCACGTGACTTGGTCGACTGGAAATATGGGCACCCTGGAATTGTCTAATCTCACACACCCGTCGACTTCCACCAGGACACCCTGAGCTGCTCCCGCGTCGCTTCCCCAGTCCGGAGGAAGCTCGTAAACGGCAATGGCGCTTGCAGCTGCGCCGTTATCGATCGGAGCCTCAGTCGCCGTCTCTCCAATCGTTGTTCCACAGGACACCAAGAGGGCACCTATGAACGACAGCGTTACCGCGGCTAGAAATTTCCTGGTCATTGGCACCCCGGCGGATCGATACACAGATCGACCTGAAGCTGATTTAGGACCTGATTGATAGGCGTGTAGAAGTCATGGAATGCGCTGTATCCCTTGATGATCCCGAACGCGGTGTTTGCTAGATAGACAGGACCGCCGCTGTCACCAGGTTGTACGGTCGATCCGTTGATTCTCACGAGGCCGTACGAGGTCTGACCGTTGCTTGTGTGCGATTGATTGAGACCAACGACTGTCGCATCTTGCCTTCCGCCATAGCGGCCGTACACGTATACGGTTGAGTTGATACTCACGTCACTGCGTGCCTTTTGCGCGCGGCCGAGGCCGTGGTCGTAGTGAAACCACGCATCCATCATGACGGGGCTTCGCATCCACTGCATGTCGCCGTATGTCCCAATATGCTGCGCGCGGAAATCGAAATTGAAGTTCCCGCTTGGTGAAATTTGTCGCAGGTTGTTTGAGCAGTGGCCCGCAGTCACTGCCCCTATGTCCGGACCCGTCCTCGCGCTGACAACGAATCCGGACGTGCAACTCAGCCCCGAGTCCAGCGCATTCACGGCCGTACCGCCAGCGTGTCCATAACCCGCGTCACCAATAGAGCCAGTCTCGGCCACGTAAGTCTCGATTGCGAAGCCGCCGAGGGTGCTGGCCCGGGAGGTGTCGCCAAACGAAAGCTTCAGTTCTTCGACACGCTGCGTCAGGGCCTCTCGAGTGACCGTATTGTCTTTCTCTGATGCGAATTCAATCTGGTACACCTTGCGATCAGGAATCGGGCCTGACGTGACCGCCACACCGCTTCCAACGTGATCAACAGCAGCGTCGTGGATGTCTCTGCTGGTAGCAGCCATCTCAATCTCCGAGACGCCAAAATCCTCGATCACCTTGATCGGGATCGGACTTTCATTGATCACCGCTGAGGCCCCAGCGGGAGTCGCCCCTGCAAACGCAACATCGATGTACTTGTTGCGAATGCATGCGACGGCGAAGTCGTCGGGGAACTGCTCCCGTAGCTCTCTTATGATCGGCCCAGCCTCCAACTGCCACACGGCGGCCGCCTCCTCATCGTCAAGAAGGGCCAGACTCTCTTGGTCAAACTCCTGAACCCATGGGGCCGTGCCTTCGTCCTCGGTCTCATCTGGCGTGCTCGCAGCTTGAGCTGGTGATCCGAAAAGGAGACACGTCGCTGCTACTACGAGAAGGGCCGATGATGCCTTGCTGGTTCGCATCATTCACCTGACCCACGCGTTCGTCGAAACCGTTTCCAGCTTGAGTTCTCTTCCTACCATGCCGCAACCTGCCCTGCCAGGCCTTGCCCAGATTTCAACCCATCGGAACGTCACTCGGCGGGTGCTTCTGGCTGCGCGCCCAGCCGCGTCACATCGCCGGTGCCGAGCTCGCCGTTAGCGGGGACTTCGCGCTCTGCCGCATCGCGGTTCGAACAATTTCATCCCGCGCAGCCTTCACGCGACCAGTTCTCTGAATGGCGTCCGTGACGTCGCCGGCGGAACGAGATCGTGTTGGCCGAAACTCCCCCTCCATAACGGTGTTCCGGGGAGCGTTTCCGGCGGCCGTATTTGGTCCTCAGCCCCACGCCCGCCAGAAACGATCGTTTAAGGCAGGTCGATGGCCGATTCACAGACGCCGTTGAGTCGGGCTAAGCGCGGTTCCGCTCCGGCAGCGGGCCCTAGCTGAGGAGAGGCGGCGTAGCCAGCACCGCTGTCAATGTCCCCAGCACGAGGACCGTGCTCAGTCCCACGACGATCCATACCGTGCCACGCCGCTCGCGCGTCGGGCGGCCGCCGCGTACCCCCACAAGCAGGGCAGACAGCAGCAGCACGAGCCAGACCACGAGCGCGATGATGCCCATCCCGATACCGATAGCGCGCTCGGCATCATCCGAATCGGAGTACTCGATGACTGTGACACCTGGACCTGCCCAGCTGAGGCCGGGGCCTGCCAAGCTGAGGCCGGCTACGCCGAGCATGACGTTGCCGAAAAGTCCGATGAGCGTCGCTGCGGTGGCGAGGGAGACACTGCCGACGATCCGCACGGCCCCATACTGGCATGTGACGGCACGTCAGCCCAACGCCTGGCCGTCCACCGTCCGAAGCGTGCTGCACCGTAGCCAGGATCAGGAGAAGAGCTGGCGAAGCAGTGTCGGGGTTTCGATAGCGTGAGCCATATGACGCTGCGCGATACGCAGGAAGCTCACGCCGCCCTTCTGACCGCGGGGACGGTCACGCTCGGGCTCGGACTCGTCATCGCGACGTTTCCGAAAGGGCTCTGGCTCGGCTCCGGCTTGGCGATCGCTGGTCTTGTGCTGGCTGTCATCGGCACGGTCCTGGCGTGGCGAGATTGGAAGCGACCACCGCCTTCTCCCGACCAGCTACCAGCGCGCGACTCTGAGCGGTTCTGGAACACGAAGAAACGCTTGGGCTCCCTCATGGGAGCGAGTGCAGGGACCGGGACCGTCGCATTGGCCGCATCCGTTCTCTTCCCACAGGACGAGCGTTGGCTGATCGTCGGCATCTCGGGACTCATCTTCGTCGCGGCTGCGACGGCTAGCTTGGTCCTTGAACGCCGAAGCGGCGCGAACGAATCGCAAAGATGATTGCGATCGTGATTCTCGCAGCCGTGATGGGAGTCGTCCTGCCACTGCAGTCACTCTGGCGCTTGCGATCCCCTGAAAGACGGCGCGACGAACAGCTGGCCGCAAACGCGCAGCCCCGGTTGGCCGTGATGTCACACGTCCTAGGCGCACTCATCGGCCTCAGCGCGGCGATCGGGTGTTCGCTCGCTGCGATCGCCGGCTATTCCTTCTTCTGGGCCGCCGTTTGGCTCGGCGCGGGAATCTTCGTCTCTACGATGATTTCCGCCGCCGTCGTGTTCCGAGCGCCGGCCGAGCCGGAGTAGACAACCCACGCGTCGGGCGTCGCACGCTGCACCGATACGACGTTCCGGCGAGTCATAGCGGCGCGCGTTCGGGCGACCGGCCGGGCGCCACCGCAAACGTTCGTTTGCCGCTTGGCGCGCTGGGGCCGGTCAGGATCACCGCTCACCGCTCTCCGCTCACCGCTCTCCGCTCTCCGCTCTCCGCTCTCCGCTCTCCGAAAAGCTACAGGCGGATGCATCCTGTCGATGCGGCTGCGACCCTCTCATCGCTGCGGTGGCAGGGTGAAGCTCGTCTCGTAGGCGAACACCTCACCGTTGACGTCACCCACGGTCGTGATCGTGTAGGGGCTGAGATTCAGAGTGTCACCGACGTGAAGGTCCGGGGGGTACACCTGGGGGGTCGGATGCACAGAACTTGCTCTTCCGCGCCGTACCGAGTTCAGCGCGTCCAAGTAGTAGAAGCCGACGCAGAAGCGGTCCAGGATCGCGTCGTTGTAGTCGCCGGACGCGACTTCGTAGGAGGTGAGTGAGCCGTCGTCGGCGTACTGCGCGGTGCCGGTCGCCCCCTCGCGGGCTCCGAAGTCGTGCATTCTCGAGTACAGGTCCACGTTGAGCAGTCCGCTGGGCAGGATGATTCCCCCTCCGTCCGCACGCATGCATGTGGGTGTGGGCTCGGCCGTAGGCAGGGAGTCGGGCGTCGGTTCAATCGTGCGAGCATCGGCTGGCTTCTGAGTCGAGGCCGCGCTCGGCGCCGACGTGCTCGCTGAGGACCCGATAGGGCCTGTCGCCGGAGCGACGCAGCCGGAGAGGAGGGTCGTCGTACCAGACAGGAGACAGACGAGTGCTCCCGCGGCTACAACACTGATCCGCTTTGCCATTCCTGCATTCTGGCGTGATTCGCGATTCAGCGTCTGTCCCCTCTTCGGTGGACAGGCCGGTGCACCGGTCGCCACATGGTTTCGACACCTCGCTCACGAAGGTGAGAGGCCGCTGGGCATCATGTCGAATGATCTGCGTGCATCGTAGGCTTCGAATGTGATGCAGATCTCTGACCGCCCCCAGCGACGGCAGGTCAGGGTCGCAGACGGCATGTTCGCGTTCGCGCACGGTCCGGTCATCGCCTCACCGATGGAGCGAACCTTCGGAAACAACGCGCATCAGCCCTTCGCCGTGGGCGACTACACGGCCACGACGAAGGACGGGACCCTGATCGTCGAATACCGAGTGAATCAGGGAGGCACCCCCGTCACACTCTCGCTCCCGGCGATCACCGATCGCCTGCCGAACTGCGGGCTCGCAGACAACAGCCCGGACGCTCGGCCGAACCCCACGGAGACGACCGAGCCGACAGAGGTTCTCACTTCGGCTTCGGTGGACGACCGGATCCGTCGACTCCTCGACGGCTCGTTCGCCGCGACCTCCGGGACTCCGGTCGATGCGTCGAGTGCCGCGATCGACGCATCGACAGCGATACCCAGCGCCGTTCCCTGTGCCGACGGATCAGGCATGCAGCATCACGTCGACCTGGCGTTCCGCACAGACGACAACGCGAGATCGGTCGCTCAGATCCTCGACGTCTGGGACGACGCAGGGTATGAGACCGATAGAGCGATGCAAGAAGACATCAGATACAGCGAAACAGATCCTGTGGCGCGCATGACCATCCGCGACACGACGAGCATCGACGGGCTCGTCCGGATGACGATCACCTCGGCGTGCGTGGGCTAGGCGACGGCTCGTCCTGCTGAGCGGCCTCAGTCCCCGGCATCCATCAGGGAGCCGAGCTCGGACGGGTGGGTGAGTCGCCACCACTCGGTGGGCGGGTCGATGCTTCCCGCGATCTCCACGGGAGCGGTGACGGTGTTCGGGCCGGCTGTCCAGGTGACACTTCCCACAACCGTGCCATCGCGGTAGGTGGGCGGGGTGTCGATGTCCATGGTCAGTTCGATCGGTGTGTCCGACCAGGTGAAGATCGACGCGCTCTCGCCGATGACCAGCTCGGCGGTGGATCCCCAGGGCGTCGAGATGGATCCGACCTGCTGACCAGCGGTCGCGACGGGCACGTGGTGGAAACCGGAGCGGATGCTCTCGAGTTCGGCGATCACGGTGGCGTTCACCGACTCTCGCGACGATCCCCCGAGCACGACGCCGGTGATCGCGAGCGGATCGGCCGAGCCCACGTCGAGTGTCGCCGTGTACAGCAGGTTGTGGGCGCCCTCGCCCAGGTTTCCGGTCTTCAGTCCCGTGATCCCGGCGGTGCCGAGGAGGCTGTTGGTGTTGTACAGCGGGCCGGCGCCGGGGATCGAGATCGACGGGGTCGCGACGATCTGCGCGATCGCCGGATGTGCGGCGGCGAGCTTCGCGATAGCCAGCAGGTCGGCAGGCGTGCTCGTGTTGCGCGGGCTGATGCCCGTGGGCTCCGTGACCGTCGTTCCGGTGAGCCCGTGTGATGCGAGCCAGTCGCGCGTCGCGTCGAGGAAAGCGTTCTGCGAGCCGAAGACCCGCGATGACAGCGCCTCGGCGTAGTTGCTCGCGGAGGGGATGAGCATGACGGCCAGAGCATCATGCAGCGACATCGAGGCGCCGGTGGGCATCGGAGCGATGGTCGCGCCCCGCACGTAGTACTGGTCGTACAGGTCGTGATCGGACTTGCCGAACGTGATGGTCGGCCCGGGGTCATCCGCCGAGGCGAGCGGCGCCGCGTCGAGGATGACCAGCGCGGTGATGAGCTTGGTGATGCTCGCGACCGGGAGCGGTTCGCCCGTCCCTGTCGCCGACCACGTGCCGCTCGCCCCCTCACCCAGATAGGCATCGGCTCCGGCGATGCTGATCGCCGATGCTGCGGCGGTATGTGTGGCGAGGGCAACGGCTTCGCCGACCGGAAGCTGCGGTGCGCGAGTAGTCACGGCCGGCGGATTCACCGGCGCAGTGAGTGCCCACCCGACGTAACCTCCGGTCACGGCCAGAAGCAGGACGATGCAGACGGCGGTGATGATGAGCCCTCGTCGCCTGCGTCTTCTGCGCACCGCGGGATCGATCCGATCGCCGCTGAAATCCTGCTCGTGTGCGATGAGCTCAGCAAAATCGCACAGCTCATCCACCGGCTGGTCGGGTGCCGTCATCGAGAGACCCTCATCGCGCCCCACCTGTCGCTTGCAATTCTCAGAAAACCCCATCCTCTCGTATCTCCGCAGCCTCCGGTATCGGCCGTTCGGGGGACAAGTGTGCGGAGGACGGCGTACCACCCCGCCCGCCACGGCATCCCCGTACGCTGTTCCCATGGAGCGGACACTGGATCGCATAGACCGCGACGAACCGGCGGCGATCCGCCGAGGGGAGGTTGTCGCGAATGCATGACGTGATCGTGATCGGTGCCGGACTCGCCGGGCTCCGCTGCGCCGGCCTGCTCACCGCTCGCGGACTCGATGTCGTCGTGCTTGAGGCCGCGGATGCCGTCGGCGGACGCCAGCGCACCGACATCGTCGACGGCTTCCGGCTGGATCGCGGCTTCCAGGTGCTCAATCCGGCCTACCCGGCGCTGCGCCGCAGCGTCGATCTCGACGCGCTCGCGCTGGGGAGCTTCCCGGTCGGTGTGCAGGCGCGCACGGTCGACGGGATGGCCGAGCTGCGGCATCCGTTGCGGCACCCGCTGTCGATCGGCACGTCACTGCGCAGCGGCCTGGTGAACGGTCGGGATGTTGTCGCGCTGGCGCGCTGGGCCGCACCGGCGTTGGTGCGTCCGCTCTCGCGTCTCGCCCGGAACGATGTCAGCGTGCGCGAAGGGTGGGATGCCGTGGGGCTCCGCGGTCCGCTCCGCACCGCCGTGCTCGAGCCTTTCCTCGCCGGGGTCCTCGCAGAGAGCCGCGGCGACACGTCGAACGCGTTCGCCCGACTGCTCGTGCGGTACTTCGTGCTCGGCCGCCCTGGCCTACCCGCACAAGGGATCGCTGCTGTCCCTGAGCAGCTTGCCGCGCATGCACGCAAGGCGGGCGCGGACATCCGTCTCGGTGCCAGCGCGGAACGGATATCGGCGCACCGAGAGGGCATCCGTGTCGAACTGACCGACGGCGACTCCGTCCGCGCAGCTCGAGTGGTCGTCGCGGTCGGCCTCGATGATGTCGCCGACCTCACCGGGCTTCCCGCGCCGGCGACGAACGGTCTGCAGACATGGTGGTTCACCGCTGCCGAACCACCGACCACTTCCGCGTTGCTCACCGTCGACGGGCGAGGCCGAGGCCGAGGCCCCGTGGTGAACACAGTCGTGATGACGCACACAGTGCCCTCGTACGCCCCGGCCGGCCGCCACCTCATCGCCGCGACATGCCTGCTGCCGCGCAGCAGCGATCCCGCCGAGGAGAACGAGGTCCGCCGCCACCTGAGCGAGATCTGGGGTGCAGACATCAGTGCGTGGGAGTTGATCCGGCGCGACGACATCGAAGACGCGCTCCCCGCCCAGACGGCACCACTCGGTGCACCGCGATCGCCGCGCTACGCCGAGCGTCTGTACGTCGCAGGGGACCATCGAGACACGGCGTCGATTCAAGGCGCCCTCGCGTCTGGCGAACGTGCCGCGCGCGCGGTCCTCAGTGACTGGGGATCTTCGAGAAGCACCCCATCGCTTCACAGCTGACGATGCCTTGACGTCGCGGCTCGCGGTCACGGCCGCCGAGGCGTGAGCAGCGATCGATACCCCCCGGAGACGGACGTGCCCAAGCCCAGCGGCATACCCGCTCTGGCGTATTGCGTGCATGTCACGAGGCCGAGGGCCACGAGTGCCACTCCGCCACCCAGCGTCGCTGCCGTGCCTCCCGGGCTGCTGAAATGCAGGGGAAGAGGCGCCAGGCCGAGCATGAGGACACCCAGCGCGACGAGCCACACATCGAGCCGCCAGTAGAACGAGAAGCTCCACCAGAATGCCGAAGACGACTCAGGAGCACCGGATCGCCGCACTACGGCGAGGAACCAGAGCTTCTTGAACAGCGATCCCGCAACCGCTCCGGTCATCAGCGCGGCAAGGCCTCCGTAGACGCCGACGAGGAACACGGCGTCCGAATCCGCACCGAGGATCATCGCGTCCTGCCCCGCGTCCGCGTTCTGGACCAGCAGAGAGAGCGCCCAGGGCATCGCGATCAGCCACGCGACGAACGGCGGGACGATCCACGCGGCGTGGACGACGACATGAAGCGGTCGGAAGACGGAGACATTGGTTGCCTCGTTCTTGAGCATCGTTCCGCGCCGCAGGAGCTCACCCAGGAACGTGAGGATTCCTCCGATGAAGAACGCGAAGAACGGCGGGAGCAGGATCTCGACGACAGTGGGGTACTCGTCGACGAAAGGCAGCTCCATGCTTCCGGGCTCATCGATCGCGTAGGGAATGCTGTATGCGGCCGCCATGACGGTGCCGAGCGCGATCATCAGGACTCCGGCGCCGAGCAGCACCCACCACCAGCGACGCGGTATCAGCTCAGCCGACTCCGTATTCGCCGCCGAATCCTTCCTCGCGGACGCTCTTGCGAACGCCTTCCTCGCGGATGCCCCATTCTTCGTCGCCTTCTTCGCAGCCACTTCGCCCCCCTCCGGTCGCTCAGTCTGTCACTCGCAACGCGTGGCGGTGGCCACGACTCGGCGACGATCACGCTGAACGGTTGCGGCTCAACCTCCGATGAACCCGGTGGTCACTGCAGGGAATCCTGCCGCTCCGCACGCTGCCAGCTGTTCAGCTCCGGGGACATCCCACTCGCGCCTCACACCCGCACGCCGTCACGAATGCCCGCGAGCAGCTTCTCTCCGATCCCGGGAACTGCCAGCAGGTCGTCGACGGACTGGAAGCGTCCGTTCTCATCTCGCCAGGCGATGATGCGCTCGGCCAGCGCCGGACCGATGCGCGGGAGCGTCTCGAGTGCCGCCTGGTCTGCGTTGTTGAGATCGACGAGGTCGTCGGTCGGCGCGACCGTTCCCGACGCATCCGCCGCAGCAGCGCCCACGACAGGCACGATGATCTGCTCGCCGTCCGAAAGCACGCGGGCCAGGTTTATCGCGGCCAGGTCGGCGTCATCGGTGGTTCCTCCCGCAGCAGCCACTGCATCGACCAGACGCGAGTCCAGGTCGAGGACATAGAGCCCAGGGCTGGCGACCGCTCCGAGCACGTGCACGTAGAGCTCGCCGGAAGCTGCTTCCACTCCCCCGACATCTCCCTCATCCGTCGTCAGGGGCACGGAGTCGGTGGGAGCCGCCTGTCCGCGCATGAGCCCGAGCCCGACCGCGGCCGAGAGCACGACGAGCGCCAGCACGATCGCGGCACCGATGCTCAGCCGCAGCCTGCGCGGCCGGCTGGGCGCAGGCGTGGAGTCGGACATGACACCACGCTAAGCGCGTGGTCGGGCGCCTCACATGCGTCCGGCCGCCCACCGGGGAGAACCCCCGCGGACGGCCGGATGTGCAGAACGAACAGATCGTCGGAGACGACCGCGACCCTCAGCCCTTGACGACGATGCTGACGATCTTCGGAGCGCGCACGACGACCTTGATGATCTCGCGGTCGCCGATCGAGCGGACGACCCGCTCGTCGGCGCGGGCCAGTGCTTCGAGCTCGGCCTCGCCGATGCGCGCCGGCACCTCGAGCTGGGCGCGGACCTTGCCGCCCACCTGCACGACGGCGGTCACCGTGTCTTCGACGAGCAGAGCCGGGTCGGCTGACCGCCACGTGACGAGACCGACGGAGGGCTCGTGGCCGAGGATCTCCCAGATCTCCTCCGCGGTGTGCGGCGCGATCAGGTCGAGCATCACCGCGACCGTCTCGGCGGCTTCGCGGACAGCCGGATCAGCCGCCCCGGCAGCGCCGTCGATGGTCTTGCGGGTGACGTTCACCAGCTCCATCAGACGAGCGACGAGGACGTTGAACTTCGTCTGCTCGACGAGGGACGGAGCATCGGCGAGCATCTTGTGCGTCGCACGGCGCAGCGCCGAATCGCCTCCGGCGAACACCACGTCGACCGGCGACGACACCTCGCGGGCGACCCGCATCGCGCGCGCCAGGAACTTCTGCGCACCCGTGGTCGAGACGTCTGCCCAGTCCTTGTCGTCTTCGACCGGGCCGGCGAAGGCGAGGCCCACACGCAGCGCGTCGGCGCCGTAGGCGTCGAGCTCCTCCTCGAAGAGCACGAGGTTGCCCTTGCTCTTCGACATCTTCGCGCCGTCGAGCAGCACCATGCCCTGGTTGATCAGATTGGAGAAGGGCTCGGTGAAGTCGATCAGCCCCATGTCGAACAGCACCTTGGTGATGAAGCGCGCGTAGAGCAGGTGCAGGATGGCGTGCTCGACGCCGCCGATGTACGAGTCGACCGGCGACCAGCGAGCGGCCTGAGCCGGATCGAATGCCACGGTGTCGCTGTTCGGCGAGAGGAAACGCAGGAAGTACCACGAGCTGTCGACGAACGTGTCCATCGTGTCGGGGTCGCGCAGCACCGGGTCGCCGCTGGCGGCATCCACCGTGCGCACCCAGCTCTCCGCCGCGCCGAGCGGCGAGGATCCCTTGGGCTTCAGGTCGAGTCCCTCGACGCTGGGCAGCTTCACGGGCAGCTGGTCTTCGGGCACGGGGATGATCCGGCCGTCCTCGGCGTGCAGCATCGGGATCGGCGTACCCCAGAAGCGCTGGCGAGAGATCAGCCAGTCACGCAGGCGGTAGTTCTTCGCGGCTCGGCCGGTGCCGGACGCCTCGAGCTGTTCGATCGCGCGTGCGATCGCGTTGCGCTTCGAGAGACCGTTGAGGGGGCCGGAGTTGATCATCCGTCCCTCGCCGGTCAGCGCGATGCCCGTGGACGCGGGATTCTGCTCGTCGAGTGCCGCGCCGGTGTCGATCGGCACGCCCTCCTCGTCGACCTCGATGACGGGCATCGCGCCGGTGATCGGCGCCGTCGTGTCGACGACGACCTTGACCGGCAGGTCGAAGGCACGGGCGAAGTCGAGGTCGCGCTGGTCGTGCGCAGGCACGGCCATGACCGCTCCGTGGCCGTAGTCGGCCAACACGTAGTCGGCCGCCCACACCGGCAGCTTCTCGCCGCTTACAGGGTTGATCGCGTACCGCTCGAGGAAGACGCCGGTCTTCGGGCGATCCGTCGCCTGACGGTCGACATCGGTGGTCTTCTGCACATCGGCCAGATACTTCTGGAAGCGCTCGCGCACCTCGGCAGGAGCATCGGCCGCCAGCTCGGACGCCAGGTCGGAATCGGGAGCGACCACGAAGAACGTCGCCCCATGCAGCGTGTCCGGACGCGTCGAGAACACCGTGACCGGCTCCTCACGTCCCTCGATGCGGAAGTCGACGTCGGCACCGATCGAGCGACCGATCCAGTTGCGCTGCATCTGCAGCACCTTGTGCGGCCAGAAGCCCTCGAGCTGGTTCAGGTCATCGAGCAGGCGGTCTGCGTAGTCCGTGATCTTGAAGTACCACTGAGTCAGCTTCTTCTTCACGACCTCGGCGCCGCAGCGGTCGCAGCGCCCATCGACGACCTGCTCGTTCGCGAGCACCGTCTGATCGTTCGGGCACCAGTTCACGGCGCTCTTCTTGCGATAGGCCAGGCCGCGCTCATGCAGCTTCAGGAACAGCCACTGGTTCCAGCGGTAGTACTCGGGGTCGGAGGTGTGCAGCACGCGCGACCAGTCGAAGGAGACGCCGTAGTTCTGGAACGCCTGCTTCTGCTGAGCGATGTTCTGGTAGGTCCACTCCCGCGGGTCGGCGCCCTGGCGGATCGCGGCATTCTCGGCCGGCAGCCCGAACGAGTCCCAGCCGATCGGGTTGAGCACGTTGTGCCCGCGGTGGCGCCAGAAACGGGCCACGATGTCGGAGTAGAGGTAGTTCTCGGCGTGACCCATGTGCAGGTCGCCGGAGGGGTACGGGAACATCGCCAGCACGTAGCGGCGAGGCCGCTTGTCGTCATCGCCGCCGGTGAGGAACGTCTCGTTCTCCGCCCAGTACTTCTGCCACTTGGCCTGGATAGCGTGCGCCGAGGAGGTCTCCTCGTCGACGGGAGAGGTGGACAGGTTCTCAGACAACGAACGCACGACCAATCTGAAGGGAAAAGGGGATCAGTTCAGGATATCGGAAGCCCAGGCCGCGGGCATTTCCGCGCCCAGCGCCGCAAGCGGTGCTCTCGCCTTCGTCGCGACCTCTGCGACCTCGGATGCGGCGACCGATCTCCACGTGATGCCACCGCCCGCCCCCACGACCGCATCCGCACCGTCGATGACGATGCTGCGGATGACCATCGCGAGGTCGAGCGACCCGTCATCTCCGATGTATCCGAAGCATCCGGCATAGACGCCCCGAGGAGCGCCCTCCAGATCGTGCAGACAGGTCATCGCCGAGAGCTTCGGCGCGCCCGTCATGCTCCCGGCAGGGAAGGACGCCTCGAAGAGGGCATTCGCCGTGGTGCCTGCGGCCGCCTTGCCGCTGACCGTGCTGACGAGCTGGTGCACGGCCGGATAGGTCTCAATCGCCCACAGTGCATCGACACGGATCGACCCCGGTTCGCAGACCCTCGACAGGTCGTTGCGCATCAGATCGACGATCATGACGTTCTCCGCGCGCTCCTTCGCATCGACGGCGAGCTCGGATGCGAGCGCGGCGTCGTGTGCGGCATCAGCACCGCGGGGCCGCGTCCCTTTGATCGGACGCGTGCGGATGACGCCCCCTCCGGCTCGGAGGAACTGCTCAGGACTCGCGCTGAGCAGCGAACGACCGCCGATGCGGACGAAACCCCCGTGATGCGCCGGGGTCGCCGAACGGAGACGTCGATACACCGCGACGTCGTCGTGGGCCCCGGGAACGGTGAAGCGCGTGGTCAGGCACAGCTGATAGGCGGTCCCCGCGCGGATGAGCTCGCGGCAGCGCCCGATGAGCGCGGCGTACTCGGTCGGAGTGTGCCGCGCCTCGACGCGCCTCGACCCGACCTGCACGGCCGGATGGTCGTCCGACACCGTCGTCGCGACGCGCGTGACGAAGAGGCCCCACTCATCGAGGTCAGCCTCGGCCGCCGCCACCCAGACGACGCCGGTCGCGTGGTCGAATGCGGCCAGTCGGGAGATGCGCAACCAGGCCCCACCCGGCACGTCGGCCGCATCCGCCACGGGAGCACCTGCCGCTCGGGCACCGCTCTCGTAGTCGTACCACCCGACCCACCCTCCCCGCAGCGGCGGACCGGCGTCAGCGGCAGCAGCTCGGGCAGCAGCGGGGGCGTCGAGTCGGACCTCGCCGGGGAATGACGACGGAGCGCCTGTTCCGATGAAGCTCCACCCTTCGAGCGCAGCGGCCCCGGCGTCGAGCCAGAACACGTCGGAGCACGCACGCTCGAGCGCGAGGAAGAGCGCTTCGGGCGCCACCCGGTCGAGGAGGATGCGGGCGCTCAGAGGTTCGGGCACGTTCTCAGCCTAGGCCGCGCCCAGTCCCGTATTCTCAAGGGGTGGACGAGTTCGTGCCGTGGCTGATCGACTTCATGCGGTCCATCGACCCGGTCGCCCGCACCCTCGTCGCGGGGTTCGCTGTGATGCTCGAGACCAGCGTGCTGATCGGCCTCGTGTTCCCCGGCGACACCGTGGTGCTCGTCGCATCCATCGGCATCACCAGCCTTCCCCAGGCCGTGGCGATGGTCGTCTCCGTCGTGCTCGGCGCGTTGATCGGCGAGAGCATCGGCTTCTGGCTCGGGCGGTGGATCGGTCCGCACATCCGCGCCTCCTGGGTCGGCCGGCGCGTCGGCGAGGAGAACTGGGTGCGCGCCGAGCGCTATCTCGCCCGCCGCGGCGGCATCGCCATCTTCCTCTCGCGCTTCCTGCCGGTGCTGCACTCTCTCGTGCCCCTGACGGTGGGCATGAGTCACTACTCGTACCGCCGGTTCCTCGCGTGGACGGCGCCTGCCTGCCTGCTGTGGGCGACGGCCTACGTGAGCATCACGTCGCTCGCGGCCGGCAGCTTCGATGAACTCGCCGACCGGGTGCACTACGCGGGATACATCTTCGTCGGCATCATCGCCCTCTTCCTCATCGCGGTTTTCGTCGGCAAGAAGGTGATCTCGCGTCTCGAGGCCCGTCACCTCGACATCTCGGACGCGAAGGATGCGACCGACGTGAAAGACTGAGGCAATGGCCTCCGCACCCCTGACGCCCCGGATCCACTGGTTCGCGCGTCTCGAACACCGCCTCCACGTGTGGCGCGAGGGCCGAGCACGCCGTCGTGGCCGCACCGCGACGATCCTCCCCTTCCCCGGTTACGGGGGTCCTGGTTGGGTGCGAGTCGTCGGACGCGTGCTCATCGTCCCGCCTGCGCGGAGCACGAAAGACGGTGAGCCGGCGAGCGTCCGCGGCTGGCGGAGCTTCGTCGGCATCCCGGTGAGCTTCGCGAAGGTCGCCGTGCAGATCGGCGACTCGACGCACTACGTCGTCGCCGACCGAGGAGGCGTGATCGACTCGGTCGTGCACATCGATCTCGAGCCAGGGTGGCAGACGTTCACGTTCTCCGTCGAGGGCCAGGACCCGGTCGAGACGACCGCGTTCATCGTGGCGGCGTCGACGCATTTCGGCGTGGTCTCCGACGTCGATGACACCGTGATGGTGACGGCTCTCCCCCGTCCGTTCATCGCCGCCTGGAACTCGTTCGTCGTCGACGAGCACGCGCGCATCCCCGTGCCTGGCATGGCCGTGCTTCTCGATCAGGTGCTGCGCGAGTACCCCGGCGCGCCGATGGTCTACCTCTCGACCGGCGCCTGGAACGTCGCCCCCACCCTCCGGCGCTTCCTCGGGCGACACCTCTTCCCGGCCGGCTCCATGCTCCTCACCGACTGGGGCCCCACGCACGACCGATGGTTCCGCAGTGGGCGAGAGCACAAGCTCACCAACCTACGTCGCCTGGCCACGGAGTTCCCGCACGTGAAGTGGCTGCTGATAGGCGACGACGGTCAGCACGACGAGTCGATCTACTCCGAGTTCATGGACGAGCACCCGACCTCCGTCGCCGGCGTCGCCATCCGTCGACTGCTGCCGGCCGAAGCGGTCCTCGCCGGTGGACGCGCCGGTCACGAGCAACATGCCGAAGGCGTCGCCCCCTGGGTCAGCGCCGAAGACGGCGCGGGACTCCGCGACCTGCTCGGCAAAGCCGGCATCCTTCACTGACATGACCACGTCGCTTCCGCGGACCGACTGGCTGGAGCGCGAGAGTGCACACCAGGCGAGAGCCGACGCGCTCACGGCAGAGCACCGCCGGCGTGCCGCGCGAGGCGAGAAGCACCCTGTCTGGGACTTCCTCTTCACCTACTACAGCTACAAGCCCGCGCAACTGCGTCGGTGGCACCCGGGCGCCGGGGTCGAGCTGGAGCAGGCCCCTGAGCGGCTGTCGTGGCGCTGGTACTCCCCCGGCGTCACCCGAGACGGTGCGATCCCGGATGCCGCCGTGCTCGCGCACGAGAAGGCAGACCTCGCCGGTCTCATCGAGCGGATGCTGCGCCGCACCGCCTCGCGCCCGGGCCAGTTCGGATGCTTCGGACTGCACGAGTGGGCGATGGTCTACCGGGCCGACGAGCACAGGCACGCGGTGCCACTGCGTCTCGGGCAGGCGGGCACCGATCTGGTCGTCGAGAGTCATGACCTCAGGTGCACGCACTTCGATGCCTTCCGGTTCTTCACCCCCGAAGCCGTGCCCCGCAACCGCACAGAGCTGACCCGTGACGACCAGCCTCTGTTCGAGCAGCCCGGCTGTCTGCACGCCGGCATGGATCTGTACAAGTGGGCGGTCAAGCTCGGCCCTCTGGTGCCGGGCGAGCTGCTGCTCGACGCGTTCGAGCTCGCGAGGGACATCCGTCTTCTCGACATGCAGGCCGCTCCCTATGATCTGGCACCGTGGGGCATCGTGCCCGTGCCGATCGAGACCGCTGAGGGCAAGGCGGAGTACGTGCGTCAGCAGCGCGTCTTCGCAGAGCGAGGCGCTCGGCTTCGCGGCGAGCTCCTGCGCGCCTGGCTCGGGTCGGCTCAGCCAGCCGCGCTCGCGAGCTGACGCGTCACTCCGCCGGCTCGCACTCCGGGCACAGCGCCCAGTCCGTGGTCGCCGACGTCGACTGCAGGCGCAGCGACATCACGCGGGTCGCCGCCTCGGCGAGGCGATCGGCGGGCAGCGTCCCTGCATCGACCGCCGCCGTGAGCCCCCGCACGATCTGGCCGGCGGTGTCGGGCGTCGAACCGGCGATCGTGAGCACGAGGTCGCTTCCGGCGACAACTGCCGACAACGCGTTGCGCACAGGGTCGGCGTACTCCGGAATCCCCGAGGACTGCAGCATCCCGAGGTCGTCGGTCACGATCACTCCGTCGAAACCCAGTTCTTCTCGGGCGATCTCGTGCCAGCGCGGCGAGAGAGACGCAGGAGCCGGATCCACCGAGGTGTAGGCCAGATGACCGAACATGAGCAGCGAGGCACCGGCATCCACGCCGGCGGCGAACGGCACCGCATCGGTCGCGCGCCAATCGTCGATGGTCTCGCCGGTCGTCGGGATCGCCTGATGGGAGTCGCCCGGTGCCGCTCCGTGACCGGGAAAGTGCTTCAGCGTGGAGGCGACGACCTGCTCCTGCGCCGTCGTGGCGGCCTCGACCCGCTCTGCCGCCGACTGAGGATCGGTTCCGAGTGCCCGCCCGTAGATGAACGACGACGAATCGGACGTGATGTCCGCGACCGTGCCGAAGTTCACACTGATCCCGGCTCTCGCCACCAGCGCGGCCCGGGCCGAGAACGCCGCGGCTGAGTCGGCGACCGGCTGCGTCTTGAGACTGGTCGAGGCGGGGAACTCGTCGCTGCCGAGACGCGACACGAGCCCGCCCTCCTGATCGATCGCGACGAGCGGGGGAAGCGCCGGATCCACCGAGAGAGCAGCAGTGAGGGTCAGCAACTCGTCATCCGTCGCGGGGATGTTCGCACCCATCAGGATGAATCCGCCGAGGCCCTGCTGCATGTATGCGTGCAGGGCTGCGGCATCCGTCGTCGGGATATGCCCCATCACGATGCTCGCCGCCTTTTCGGCCGTCGTCATCTCGGAGACGAGATCCGCTGCGTGCTCGTCGGATCCGGAGGACGAGACATCCGACCGCGCGTCGCCGACTCTCAGAGGGTCATGCGCCACGGCCGAAGCCGGTGCGTACGACGAGGCCAGGGCGACGATCACCGCCGCCCCGACCGCACCGAAGCGACGCGACAGCATGGGGTCAGGCGTTGAGGGCGTCGACGATGGGCACCGCGGTGTCGTCCGTGCCGTTTCCGAATCGGATGGTGCGGCCGAAGGTCGACGGGTTGCCCACGGCCTCGGCGATCACGGCGGCCACGTCCGCGCGGGAGACCTCTCCCTTGCCCTCGGGGTCGAGGACGATACGCCCCGTGGGCTCATCGAACGTGAGCGTGCCCGGGCCGAGGATCGTGCCGTCGAGGTCGGTCGATCGCAGGTGCTCGTCTGCCGCCCACTTCGCATCGGCGTACGCGAAGAAGCCGTCGCTCTCGGGCACTCCGTGATCGGCCTTCGAGCCGAGCCAGGAGACCATGACGTAACGCTTCACACCAGCGATCTCAGCGGCGTCCATGGTGCGGATCGCCGCGTCACGGTCGACGGAGTACGTGCGCTCAGGAGAGCCGCCACCGGCCCCGGCCGACCAGACCACGGCGTCTTGTCCGCGGATGATCTCCGCGAGCGCGTCGGTGTCGAGGGTCTCGACGTCGGCGACGAGCGCGTGCGCCCCTGTCGCTTCGACCTCTGAGACGTGGTCCGGATTGCGGATGACCGAGGTCACCTCGTCGCCGCGGGCGACGAGGAGAGGAGCGAGAAGAAGTGCGATGCGGCCGTGGCCGCCGAAGACGATGATTCGCGACATGTCTTCACCCTACGCGCCTGAGCCGACGTCGGGCCCGGCACGTCGTCAGCGAGGACCCTGCGAACTGTCGATGACGAAGGCCTGCGGATGCCCGGGCAGATAACGGACCACGACCGGATCTCCGGACGGCAGATAGGCGTCGCGATCCGGATACACCGCGGGGGTGAAGAAGTTGCTCTCCACCGTGTACTCGACGCCCGAGGAGGTCGTGAAGGTGACCCAGTCGCCATCGAGTGTCCCGGTCGTCGGCTGACCGTGCTCGTGGATGTACGCACGCGTGATGGGGACGCCGGTGAGGCTCAGGATGCCGATCGCGAGGTTCGCGACCATCACGAACGCGAGGATCCGGAACACGATCCTCAGGGCCGTGCCGCCTGCCCTCCCCCGCGCGGCGTCGTCACCGTGCAGCAGGCCCTCACGCTCTCGGAGGCGGCGTAGCGCCACGCCCGGCGTCGCACCGGGTGCGGACACCGCGAAGAGCCCGAGGATCGAGAACCCGGCGATGAACACCATCGCGTATCCGTGCGCGGCGGGGAAGTTGATCAGCCAGATCAGGGTGTCGAGGACATTCATCGTCCGACCTCCTTCTCGATCGTCACGGCCACGGTGTGCGGATCCTCCCGGCGATAGAACGCCCAGATCGGCGCGCCGACCTGGAATCGCGAGATCGCCTCGGGGTACGCGAACACCATCGTGTCGGTCTCCCAGGTCGCAGCGCCTTCCGGAGCCATCAGCACCTTGAGCGCCAGCTCGCTCTGCCCTTCGAGGCGGCGTCCGGTCGGTCGCACTTCGAGAACGGATGCCGGCACCTGTGTGCCGCTGGTGCGCGCTTTCACCTGACGGGGATCGATCAGGCCCCGTTCGATGCGCCACTGCAGCATCGCCTCCCGCACCATGGGATCCGTGATGTCGGCGAGCTCTACCGTGTCCTGATCGCTGAGGCTGTATCGGACCGGTATCGGCTGCCCGACCTGGAGAGAGGCGAGATCGGCGGGCTCGACCAGCATCCGCAGTCCTCCGATGAACTCGTCGCCGGCGCGGGGAGTGACCCGGACGAAGATGTCGTACTGCGGGGCGTCGTTGACGGTCAGGCCCGTCCGGGATATCTCGACGATACGGCCCACTCCGATCTCGGCCCCGCCCCGCATCTTCGCCCTCCGGCCGAATCCCGACAGCGTGCCTCCGAAGGTGAGGATCAGGCCCCACGCGACTCCGATGATGATCGGTCCGCCGAGGGTGTCCTCCCCGGCGAACGGCAGGATCGACTCACGCTGGTTCACACCGAGAAGACCCTCGCCGGTCCAGATGACGAGCCATGCCGACAGCAGCAGCCAGATGACCAGGAGCACGATGCGGATCATGCCCTCAGCGTAGCGACGGCATTTCGCCCGATGTCACACACGCGCGGGTCCGATCCGCACGCCCTACGAAGTGCGCAGGGGTTCCCCGGCCAGTGCGCGCTGCACACCCTTCGCCGCCGAGCGTCCTGCCCTGTTCGCGCCGATCGTGCTCGCCGATGGGCCGTAGCCGACGAGTTGGATCCGCGGATCCTGCACCGCGGTCGTGCCGCGGCCTGCGCGGTCGAGCTGGATGCCGCCGGCCGCGCTGCGCAGATGCAGCGGGGCGAGATGCGCGATCGCAGGGCGGAACCCTGTGGCCCACAGGATCACGTCGACGCGCTCGAACGAGCCGTCGGCCCACCGGACGCCGTCGGGCTCGATGCGAACGAACATCGGACGGCGGGCGGCGTACGCCCCGAGACGCTCGGCCTCGCGCTCCTGCGGTCGCAGCATGAGTCCGGTCACGCTCACGACACTCTGAGGGGGCAGCCCCTGCGCGACGCGCTGCTCGACGAGGGCGACGGCTGCCGCCCCTGCCTCGGGGGTGAAGTCATCGCCGCGCCACACCGGCTCGCGACGCGTCACCCAGAGGGTGTCGGTGAGCGGTGCGAGGGCGCCGAGGAACTGGACGGCCGACGCACCGCCCCCGACGACGAGGACGCGCTTGCCGACGAAGTGCTCCGGTCCCGGATAGTCGACCGTGTGCAGTTGCTCGCCGAGAAATGTCTCCATACCCGGATAGTGCGGCAGGAACGGATGCGTCCAGGTGCCCGTGGCGTTGACGAGGGTGCGAGTGCGCCACTGCCTCTCCCCCGCGTGGACCACCAGGACCCCTTCGTCGTCGGCCACCCGGTCGACGCGGACAGGGCGGATCACCGGCAGATCATGAGCATGCTCATAGGCGGCGAAGTATGCCGGGACGGCGATATTGGCGCGCTGCCCGTCGCGGGGAGGAGGTGAATCCCCCGGCAGCTCGGCCACTCCGTGCACGTCGCGCATCGTCAGCGCATCCCACCGGTGGCGCCATGCGCCCCCTGGCTCGGAGTCCGAGTCGAGCACGACGTGGGAGATGCCCAGACGGGTCAGGTGGAATGAGGTCGACAGACCGGCCTGACCGGCGCCGATCACGACACTGTCCAGGATGCTCACGGTCGTGACAACACCCGACATCGTGCCGTTGTTCCGCAGGGCTCAGAGTGCGATCTGGTAGTGGGTGTATCCGGTGTGCGTCGCCACGCTGTCGTAGAGCGCGCGTGCCGTCATGTTGGTCTCCTGAGTCAGCCAGTAGACCTTCTGGCATTCGCGTTCCGCCGCCCACTCCCGCACGTGCGCGATCAGCCGCCTGCCTGTTCCGGATCCGCGAGACGCCGTCTCGACGTAGAGGTCCTCGAGGTAGCAGTAGGCAGACCTGCTCCACGTCGCCGGGTGGGTGAGCCAGTGCACGATGCCGATCGCCCGCCCGTCGTCATCACGGGCGACAACGCCGTGAAGCTCCCGGTCCTCGACGAGCCGCCGGAACGTCTCGGCCGTGACCTCCTCCGAGAGCTCGGTGCCGTAGAACGTCAGATATCCGCGCCACAGACCCGACCATTCGTCGAAGTCGGCCTGCGTGATGGGGCTGATCGTCGTCATGCCGTCAGCATAATGCGACGCGCCCGGGAGCCCCTCGTCGATTGGTGCTGCGCGCGATCCGTGTAGTACTCTGTTCAAGTTGCTTCGAGCAGTCAGGAAGCAGTTCTGGGCCTGTGGCGCAGCTGGTAGCGCACCTGCATGGCATGCAGGGGGTCGGGGGTTCGAGTCCCCCCAGGTCCACATACCGAAGGCCCCGCGAGAGATCGCGGGGCCTTCCTTTCGTCTGCCGTGACTCATCGTCGGCGCAGGCCGGGCGCACGCGCGACGTCGACAGGTCATCACGAGCCGGAGCGCCAGGGACTTGCCATCGCTTGGTTTGCCGGATAGAAAGGCCAGGCCGTTCTCGTCAGTGAGACGGTCTTCGACGAGGTGGAGGACGCACGTGCTGGGACTGTTCCGACGACCGGGGACCCTGTCGGCCCCGCCATCAGACGGCGAACGGCCGATCGCAGAACCCGGCCTCTGGTCACGCGGCGTCGGACTCGCCGCCACCCGAAGCCTGCAGACGCTGTCGGTGCTCGCCCTGGTCGCCATCGCCGTCCTGGTGATCACGCAGCTCTCGCTGGTGTTCATCCCCGTGACGATCGCGCTCATCCTCGCTTCGGCCATTCACCCGCTCGTCGCCTTCATGCGCCGCCGCGGGGTGCCGTCGATCCTGGCGACGTGGATCGCGCTGATCGGGATCCTCGCGATCCTCGGCGGAATCGTCTGGGTGATCGTGCTGACGGTCCGCTCGCAGTGGGACGACCTCATCGACTCCGCCACCGACGGCATCACCCAGGTGACGGCGTGGCTCGACACCCTGCCGTTCAACCTCGCGTCGTTCGACCTCGATGAGGTCTGGGCCGGCGTCGGAGACTTCCTGACGAGCGCCTCGTTCGGACGTGGAGCCCTGGCCGGCGTCTCAGCCACTGCGAGCTTCTTCACCGGCCTCGCACTGATGATCGTCGTGCTGTTCTTCTTCCTCAAGGACGGACCGCGCATCTGGGAGTTCCTGCTGCGACCCTTCGTCGGCACCAGCTACGACCGAGCCCGCCGCATCGGCGACAAGACGGTCGATGTGTTCGGGGGCTACGTCCGCGGCACCTCGATCGTCGCAGCGGCTGACGCCCTCGGCATCGGCATCGGTCTGGCGATCCTGCAGATCCCGCTCGCCCTACCCCTTGCTGTGATCGTCTTCCTCACGGCTTTCATCCCGCTCGTCGGTGCGACCGCGGCAGGAATTCTCGCAGCGCTCGTGGCACTCGTCACCCACGGGCCCGTGGCCGCCCTCATCGTGGTCGGCATCGTGGTCCTCGTCAACCAGCTCGAGGGCAACTTCCTGCAGCCGGTCGTGATGGCTCGCTCCCTCAAGCTGCACGCCCTGGTGATCCTGCTCGCCCTGACCACGGGAACGATCCTCGGTGGGATCGTCGGCGCCGTGCTGTCGGTGCCGATCGCGGCCGTCGCATGGGGGATCATCACAGTGTGGGATGGCCCGCACACGCCCGCGAAGCCGTTCCGCAAGAAGCGCCCCGAGACGGTCTGAACCCACCCTCTACGCAAAGAACTGCGCGGCAGGTCCCTCCCCGGGCCCTGCCGCGCAGTCTGTTCAGTTCGCGTGAAGGGGAGGCAGGTGCGGGATCGCGATGGGCCTCGTCGCCCGGCTCGAATCCTGCACGCGGGTCACCTCTTGCAGGACCTCGGCTGCCGTGGTGTAACGCACCGCCAGAGGCAGATCACGAAGCCACACGACCTCGACCTCGGTGTCTGCGTACTCGTACACGCATGCGACCACGTGCCGCGGATCGTGCGACTCGTACCGCCGGTCGTTGATCACCCATTCCGATGGCGTGACGCGATGCAGCACGTATCTAGGATCTGGATCTCCGGACATGTGATTCCCTCCAAGACTCTCTCCCCCACTGCACATCATCCACGTCGCCGCCCGAAGCCCACAGGGGCTTGACAGCTGAGAGAGAGACTGAAGGGAAGAGAATCAGCCGCGAGGGCGGATCGTCAGGTCGGTGAGAGCGGCGTCGTCGGGCAGATCGAGGGCGGTGAGGATCGTCGTCGCGACCGAGTCGGCGGTGATGAAGCGCGCCGGATCGTAGTCGCGCCCCTCCTGCTGGTGCACGCGCTCCTGCATGGGTGTCGCCGTGCGACCAGGGTAGATCGAGGTCACCCGCACGCCGTGCTCGGCCTCCTCGGCGCGCAGCGAGTCGGCGAGAGCCTTGAGTCCGTGCTTCGACGCGGCGTACGCCGACCAGCCGGCGTGTGCGTGCAGCCCTGCGCCGGAGTTGACGAACACCACCCGAGCGCCGGAGACACGCAGCAGCGGCAGAAGCAGGCGTGTCAGCTCTGCGGGCCCCACGAGGTTCACGGCGAGCTGACGCTCCCACAGGTTCGCGGGAAGGTCGGCGACCGGTCCCAGGTCGACGACACCCGCTGCATGAACCAGCGAGTCGATGCGCTCGGGAAGCGCCTGCTTCGACAGCGCCCACGACAGTCGTCCCGGCTGCGCCAGATCACCGACGACAGCCGATGCACCCGGAAGCGCCGCAGTGATCGCCTTGGCACGCCCCGCATCGCGGGCCAGCACGACGACCTGATCACCCCGGTCGAGCAGTCGGCGCGCGACGACGGAGCCGATGCCGGATCCGGCACCGGTGATCAGGTGGACGCTCACGTCAGTCGCGGTCTGCTGCGGCAGAGTCGGCGAGCTCGAACGGCACGACAGGGCAGTCCTTCCACAGGCGCTCGAGGCTGTAGTAGACCCGCTCCTCCTGGTGGAAGACGTGCACGATCAGGTCGCCGAAGTCGAGGAGCACCCAGCGGGCCTCCGCACGACCTTCACGGCGGACCCGCTTGTGGCCGGCTTCGATGAGTTTGTCTTCGATCTCATCGGCGATGGCGGCGACGTTGCGCTCGCTGTTTCCGGTGACGAGCAGGAAGATGTCGACGAGCGGCAGAGGCTCGGAGACGTTGAGCGCGACGAGATCTTCACCGCCCTTCGAGACGGCGGCGTCTGCCGCGAGCTGGAGCATCTCTTCGGCGGTTTCAGGTGACTGCATTAGAACACATTCGAGTTGAAGGCGACGATCAGGGAAACGCCCAGCGCGAGCGCAAGACCACCCGCCACGATCGCGAGGATGAGCATGAGTTTGTTGCCCTTTTCGGGGGCGGGTGGGCGGATGACCTCACCGGCGGGCTTGATGGTGCTGACGGCCGCACTGGCGGCGATCGGCGTGGGCGAGGATGCAGGGGGCAGCTCGCCGTCGATGAGCACGGCGTCGACGTCCTTGCCGTCTGTGGTGCCGTGCGCGTGGCCCTGCGAACCGAGGCCCTTGGGCAGTTCGTATGAGCCGGTCACGAGGATCTCCCCTGTGGAGGCGACCGGGCCCGACAGCGACCCGTCTCCTGGGGAGGGGTTGAAGATGAGCGTGTTGGGAGCGAGATGCTGCGATCCGGTCGAGTCGCCGACGGTCAGCAGCTCGTCGAACGACGGAGAGAAGGGCTTGCGGGTCTCCGCGTCGTCGCTGAGCAGGCCCTGCCCGAAGGCGGAGTTGACCGTCGGGCGCTCCCCCTCGGCGATGTCGACGTCATCGGACTCGGCCACATCGGCCAGGACGTCGTCGTGCGCGTCCGTCGATTCGGCATCGATGCCGAGCTCGGCGACGGCGGCGGGGGTGTCGCCCGCTTCGGGAGCGGTCTGATCGTCGCCCGCGGCGTCGAGGGGCGTCGACGCGCTGACGGGAGCGGGGAGGCCCTCTTCAGCGGTGTCGTCGTCGTCATCGTCGTCAGCGGATGCAGCGGGCGCGTCGGATGCCGGAGCCTTGCTGTTCGGCTCGGATGCGGGCTCGACGAGCGTCACCTCTTCGGCTGCGTCCTCAGCAACCGCTCCACTCGGCGCGTCGGACTCATCGACGGGAACGGATCCCGTCGCGGAGCGCTCGCGCTCGCGAACCTGTCGACGGGTCAGCCGTGTGGTTCCCTGGGGGGTCTCCCCCTCGGTTTCGCCGGTGGCCGGCGCTGCCGGTGGGGCGGGCTCGACCTCGGTCGATTCGGGCGCCTCTGGTTTCGGCGCTTCTGGTTTCGGCGGCGCGGGCGGAGTGGTGACGGCGGCCGCGGCCGCAGCCTCCTCCGCTGAGATGACCGGTGTCGAACCCGTCAACCGGATCTCACGCAGCTGCTTTCGCGTCAGCGGACCGTGACCCTGCTGATCCGATGTACTCATGCCTTGCTCCGATACAGATGATGCTTCGCGATGTATTGAACGACTCCGTCGGGGACGAGGTACCAGACCGGTTCGTCGTCGCGCACCCGCGCGCGGCAGGCCGTCGACGAGATGGACAGCGCCGGCACCTCCAGTTGGCTGACGTTGTCGCTGGGGAGGCCGTCAGTGCTCAGAACGTGTCCTGGACGCGAGACCGCGACGAAGTGGGCCAACTCCCACAGTTCATCATGGTCCCTCCAACTGAGAATTTGCGCCACGGCGTCGGCGCCGGTGATGAAGAAGAGCTCGGCATCCGGGCGACTCTTCTTCAGATCGCGGAGGGTGTCGATCGTGTAGGTGGGTCCCTCGCGGTCGATGTCCACTCGGCTGGTGGTGAACTGCGGATTGGATGCCGTCGCGATCACCGTCATCAGGTAGCGGTGCTCGCTGGGAGTGACATCCGACTTCTGCCAGGGGTGTCCCGTGGGGACGAAGACGACCTCGTCGAGATCGAAGGAGTGGGCGACCTCGCTCGCGGCGACCAGGTGGCCATGATGGATGGGGTCGAAGGTACCGCCCATCACACCGATGCGCGCCGGACGCGAGGTCGTGTCGTTCATACGGGCCTAGTGGCCGTGCCCTGCCTCGTGGCCATCCTTGCCGTGCTTCGCAGCCCAGGCGTCGGCCTTGGCGGAGTGACGGTTGGCGACGTTCTTGTAAGACAGCGTGACCAGCCCGAGGAAGGCGAAGACGATGATCGCGATCACGCCGAAGATCAGCGTCTCGAGCTGCACATTGCCGTGGTGCTCGGTTTCGGCAGCGACCATCGCGATCTGTGCGACGAGGTTCATCCTGACTCCGTTTCGTGGCTGGTGGGCATGGCTCACGAAGAGCCACAGCGCCCCCTAGTCTAGCCCTCAGCCGCGCGTCTGCCCTGCCCCACGCGCCAGCCATTTCGTGCTGGTCAGCTCGGAAAGCCCCATGGGTCCCCGCGCGTGCAGCTTCTGCGTCGAGATGCCGACCTCGGCGCCGAACCCGAACTCCGCTCCGTCCGTGAACCGAGTCGAGGCGTTCACCATCACGACCGCCGAGTCGACCTCGGCCAGGAACCGCTCGGCATTGCGCGAATCGGTGGTGATGATCGACTCGGTGTGGCCGGTGCTGTAGCGGCGGATGTGGTCGAGCGCATCATCGAGGGTGTCGACGACCTTGATCGCGATGTCGAGACTGAGATACTCCGTCGCCCAGTCCTCCTCCGTCGCCGGGATCACGTTCGAGACGAGCCCCGCCACCATGTCGTCGCCGTGGATCGCAACGCCCTCGCTCTGCAGTGCGCTCGCGACGAGCGGAACCAGCCGCGGTGCCGCCTGACGGAGCACGAGCACCGTCTCGACCGCGTTGCAGACGCTGGGACGCTGCACCTTAGCGTTCACGACGATGTCCTGCGCCCAGTCGTCAGGAGCACTCTCGTCGAGCACGATGTGCACGTTGCCTGCGCCGGTCTCGATCACGGGGACGGTGGCCTCGGTCACGACGGTCTCGATCAGCCCCGCGCTGCCCCGGGGCACCAGCACGTCGATGAATCCGCGTCCGTGCATCAGCGCCGTGGCGCCGTCGCGGCCGAAGTCGTCGACCGTCTGCACCGCTTCGGGTGTGACACCGGCGCCCTGCAGCGCACCGCGCATGATCTGGACGAGCACGGTGTTCGACTCTCGTGCGGCGCTGCCACCGCGCAGGACGACGGAGTTTCCCGAGCGCAGCGCGAGCGCGGCGATGTCGACGGTGACGTTCGGACGCGCTTCGTAGATCGCGCCGACGACCCCGAAGGGCACTCGCACCTGCTCGAGCGCGACGCCGTTGGGCATCCGGTGTCCTCCCACGACGCGACCGACGGGGTCGGGCAGCGCCCCGACCTGGCGGACTGCGGCGGCGAGAGCGGCGACGCGCTTCTCGTCGAGGCGCAGCCTGTCGATCAGCGATTCGCCGATGCCGTCGGACCGACCTCGCTCGACGTCTCGGCCGTTGGCCTCGATGATCGCAGCTGCGTTCAGCTCGAGAGCCACCGCGATGGCCTCGAGCGCGCGGGCCTTGTCGTCGCTGGTCAGCCTCGCCGTGGCGCGGGACGCCTCTTTGGCGAGCTCCAGGCGAGCCTGGGGGGTCTGGTCGGTCATCCGCCCAGTCTAAGAGAGGGCAGGTTCGAACCAGGTCCCTATGTCAGCCCCGGCGAGGGCCTTGTCGACCAGGTCGGCGCTCGTCACGAGCACTCCGATCCCTGACGCAGCGGCCAGGCGCGCGGCCGAGACCTTGGTCGCGGCTCCCCCGGTGCCGACGCTGTTGACGACGGTCGATCCGAACTCGAGCCCCGACAGATCGGCGTCGGGGGCGACGACGTCGATGGGCTGAGCCGTCGGGTCGGACGGCGGCTTGGTGTACAGCGACTCGATGTCGCTGAGGAGCACCAGAGCGTCGGCCTCGATCAGCTGGGCGACCAGCGCCCCGAGGCGGTCGTTGTCGCCGAAGCGGATCTCCTGCGTCGCGACCGTGTCGTTCTCGTTCACGATCGGCAGGATGCGCAGACCGAGAAGTCGCTCCATCGCTCGTCGTGCATTGCTGCGCGATGTCGGGTTCTCGAGGTCGCCCGTCGTGAGCAGCACTTGCCCTGCGACGATGTCGAAGGGACGCAGCGACTCCTGATAGCGGTAGACCAGGATGTTCTGCCCGACCGCGGCCGCGGCCTGCTGCGTGGCCAGGTCGGTCGGTCGAGCGTCGAGACGCAGGAACGGGATGCCGGTGGCGATCGCTCCGGATGAGACCAGGATCACCTCTGCTCCGCGCGCGTGCGCCGCGGCCAGCGCCTCGACCAGAACGGGGATGCGCCATGACGATTCACCGCTGATCGATGACGACCCGACCTTGACGACGATCCGCGAGGCTGTGGCGAGATCCGCCCTCGTGCGAGCGGTCACTCCCCGTCCTCGCGGTAGGCCGCGAGCCGCTGAGCCTCGACCTCGGCGCGAGCCTCGGCCTTGGCATCCATGCGCTCGTAATAGTTCTCACGACGCTCGGAGGTGGTGCGACGGGCGTTGGGCGCCAGGCGCGGATCGGTGCCGCGGGGCGCCGTCATGAGCTCGGCCGCAGACGTCATGGTCGGCTCCCAGTCGAAGACGATACTCTCGGCCTCGCCGATGACGACCGTGGAGCCCTGCACTGCACCCAGGCGGAAGAGCTCGTCTTCGACGCCCAGCTTCTCGAGGCGGTCGGCGAGATAACCCACGGCCTCCTCGTTCTGGAAGTCGGTCTGCTGAACCCAGCGCACGGGCTTCTCACCCAGGATGCGGTAGATGTTGCCGTAGCTGCCGCCCTCGACACGGATCTCGAAGCCCTTCTTCGGGCCCCTCGGGCGAAGCACGACGCGCTCACGCGGAACCTCGGTCGCGGCGAGCTCTGCACGGTGCTTGTCGACGATGTCGCCGAGCGCGTAGGTCAGCGGACGCAGGCCCTCGTGCGAGATGGTGGAGATGTCGAAGACGCGGAACCCGCGAGCCTCGAGATCGGGGCGCACGAGATCGGCGAGGTCACGGGCCTCCGGCACATCGATCTTATTCAGGGCGATGAGCTGAGGGCGATCGAGCAGAGGAGTCTGTCCCTCGGGGACCTCGTACGCAGCGAGTTCGCCGAGGATGATGTCGAGGTCGGAGATCGGATCGCGACCGGGCTCGAGCGTCGCGCAGTCGAGCACGTGCAGCAGAGCGGTGCAGCGTTCGACGTGACGGAGGAACTCCAGTCCGAGACCGCGCCCCTCGCTCGCTCCTTCGATGAGTCCGGGAACGTCGGCGACGGTGTAGCGCGACTCCCCCGCCTGCACGACACCGAGATTCGGGTGGAGCGTGGTGAACGGGTAGTCGGCGATCTTGGGGCGGGCGGCCGAGATCGCACCGATCAGGCTGGACTTGCCTGCAGAGGGATAGCCGACCAGAGCCACGTCTGCGACGGTCTTGAGCTCGAGGACGACGTCATGCTCGTCTCCCGGGGTGCCCAGCAGCGCGAATCCGGGCGCCTTGCGCTTCGGCGTCGCCAGTGCGGCGTTGCCGAGTCCGCCGTGCCCGCCCTTCGCGACGACGAACCGCTCGCCGGGCTCGATCATGTCGATCAGGACCTCGCCGGCCGCGTTCCTGACGACGGTGCCGACGGGAACGGGAAGCTCGAGGTCCTCGCCCATGAACCCCGCGCGGTGATCGCCCATGCCGGGTCCACCGTTGCCGGAGCTGCGGTGCGGCGAGTGGTGGTACGAGAGAAGCGTTCCCGTCTGCGTGTCGGCGATGAGCACGATGTCGCCACCGTCACCGCCGTTGCCGCCATCGGGGCCGCCGAGCGGCTTGAACTTCTCGCGGTGCACCGAGACACAGCCGTTGCCGCCCTTGCCCGCGCGCAGGTGCAGCGTCACGGTGTCGACGAAACTGACCATGTCTCTCTCCTCAATAAAGCTCTCGGCCGGAACCGAGAATTGGACCCGCAATTCGGTGTGACACGCGAATCCGGCCTGAAACGCAAATTCGGCCTGAAACGCAAATTCGGGACGGGCCGAAGCCCGCCCCGAATCGCATGACTACTGTCGTGCTGTGATCACTCAGCAGCGGCGACGATGTTGACGACCTTGCGGCCGCCCTTCGCGCCGAACTGCACCGCGCCGGCGGCCAGAGCGAACAGCGTGTCGTCGCCACCACGGCCGACGTTCACGCCGGGGTGGAAGTGCGTGCCGCGCTGGCGGACGATGATCTCGCCGGCGAGAACCTGCTGTCCACCGAAGCGCTTGACGCCAAGTCGCTGAGCGTTGGAGTCACGACCGTTACGGGTGGAGCTTGCGCCCTTTTTATGTGCCATGTCCTGGTCTCCTCGGTCTTTACTTGATGCCGGTGATCTTGACGCGCGTGAGCTCCTGGCGGTGGCCCTGGCGCTTCTTGTAGCCGGTCTTGTTCTTGTACTTCTGGATGATGATCTTGGGGCCGCGGAGGTTGCCGATGACCTCTGCCGTGACCTTGACCTTCGCCAGCGAGTCAGCGTCGGTGGTCACCGAGGCGCCGTCGACGAGCAGCACTGCGGCCAGCTCGATCTTCTCGCCCTGGGCAGCCTTGACACGGTCGAGCTGAACGATCGTGCCGACCTCGACCTTCTCCTGCCGCC
This sequence comes from Microbacterium sp. WCS2018Hpa-9, assembly GCF_031843745.1. Taxonomy (NCBI): domain Bacteria; kingdom Bacillati; phylum Actinomycetota; class Actinomycetes; order Micrococcales; family Microbacteriaceae; genus Microbacterium; species Microbacterium sp. WCS2018Hpa-9. The sequence goes on along the minus strand of NZ_JAVTIY010000005.1, from coordinate 170,559 downwards.
CACCGGCGCGCACTACTGCGTAAACCACTTCATACCTGTTTCGTTGGGGAGCTCGCGGCTCCGATATCTCACGGGAAGACTGTTGCTTGCATGCGACGCTGGGCGACGGGCACGAACGCAAGACTCTCCGCTTCGACCGTCCAGGACGACGCGGCATACGCACCAAGGGACTACTTTACCGGATGGAGGACACTGTGGCAAAACGCGCTGCCCGGTGTGTCCGGTCATAGGCTGAAGGAATGACCGTTCTCGTCGATGACCCCGTATGGCCCGCGCACGGGCGCCTGTGGGCTCATCTCGTCAGCGACGAAAGCCTGCAGGAGCTGCACGCCTTCGCGAGGTCGCACGACGTGCCTGCGCGCGCCTTCGACCTCGACCACTACGACGTCCCCGAAGAGCTCATCCCCCGGCTCCTTGCCGCCGGCGCACAGCATGTCGGCGGCAAGGAGCTGGTCAGGCGACTGATCGCGTCAGGACTGCGGATCCCCGCCCGCGACCGGCGCTGACGGCTCGGAGTTCACGGAGATGGGCGTGCCGGTGAGCGCGGCGGTCGAGACACGGCGACGACCGCGCCCCTGACCCGGAGCCTTCGGCTCGGGAAGAGCATCGAGCACCGAATCGAGCAGCGCCTCGGCCGGGGACTTGGGCGACTTGCGGTCGGATCCGCGCTTCTTGCGGGGCTTCTTGGCACGCTCCTGCGTGGCAGGAGCTTCCGTCGTCTCCACGGCGGGAGCGACGGCTTCCGTCGGCTCGTCGGCATTCGGAACGCGCGTCGAGGCCGCGATCTGCGCGAGCGCGGACTTCGCCCCCTCGGGGATGCTGTGCGTCGTCACCGCGGCCGGAGCCGAGTTCTGCGACTGGCCGTTGCCGCCGCGCTGGCGACGGTTGGACTGCGAGTTGCCGTTGCCACTGCCGTTGCTGCTCGAGCGGTGCTTCACGACCGGGTCGTGGTGCACGATGACGCCGCGGCCGGCGCACACGTCGCACGCCTCGCTGAACGTTTCGAGCAGGCCGAGTCCGAGCTTCTTGCGGGTCATCTGCACGAGGCCCAGCGATGTGACCTCGGCGACCTGGTGCTTCGTCCGGTCGCGGCTGAGGCACTCGATCAGGCGGCGCAGCACGAGGTCGCGGTTCGATTCGAGCACCATGTCGATGAAGTCGACGACGATGATGCCGCCGATGTCGCGCAGACGCAGCTGGCGGACGATCTCCTCCGCGGCCTCGAGGTTGTTCTTGGTGACCGTCTCCTCGAGGTTTCCGCCCGAGCCGACGAACTTGCCGGTGTTGACGTCGACGACCGTCATGGCCTCGGTGCGGTCGATGACCAGCGAGCCACCGGACGGCAGCCAGACCTTGCGGTCGAGCGCCTTCTCGATCTGCTCCGTGATCCGGAACACGTCGAAGGGATCGCTCTCGTCCTCATACGACTCGACGCGCTCGAGCAGGTCGGGTGCGACGCTCTCGAGGTAGGCGCGGATCGTGCGCTGGGCCTCCTCGCCCTGGATGAGCATCTTCGTGAAGTCCTCGTTGAAGACGTCGCGGACGATCTTGACGAGAAGGTCGGGCTCGGCGTGCAGCAGCGCCGGTGCCTGCTGGCTCTCGACCTGCTTGCGGATGTGCTCCCACTGGCTGGTCAGCCGCTGAACGTCGCGCGTGAGCTGGTCTTCGGTGGCACCTTCGGCCGCCGTGCGGACGATCACGCCGGAGGACTCGGGCAGAACCTCCTTGAGGATGCGCTTCAGCCGCGTGCGCTCGTTGTCGGGCAGCTTGCGGCTGATGCCGTTCATCGAACCGCCGGGCACGTACACGAGGTAGCGGCCCGGGAGCGAGATCTGGCTGGTCAGACGAGCACCCTTGTGGCCGATCGGATCCTTGGTGACCTGCACCAGGACGCGGTCGCCCGCCTTGAGCGCGAGCTCGATGCGACGCGGCTGGTTGCCCGTCTCGACGCCGTCCCAGTCGACCTCGCCGGAGTAGAGCACGGCGTTGCGGCCACGGCCGATGTCGACGAACGCGGCCTCCATGCTCGGCAGCACGTTCTGCACGCGGCCGAGGTAGACGTTGCCGATCAGCGAGGCATCCTGGTTGCGCGCGACGTAGTGCTCGACGAGCACGCCGTCCTCGAGGACGCCGATCTGCGTCCGACCGTTCTTGGAACGGACGACCATCTTGCGGTCGACCGACTCACGACGTGCGAGGAACTCGGCTTCGGTGACGACCGGACGCCGACGACCGGCATCCCTTCCGTCACGACGGCGCTGCTTCTTCGCCTCGAGGCGCGTCGACCCCTTGATCGCCTTGGGCTCGGTGATGTACTCGACGACGCGCTGGCGAGGCTGGCGCGGCTCATCACGCTGCTCGCGCGACTCACGCGGCTCACGCTGCTCACGCGGCTCGACGTCGTCGGAACCACCGCGACGGCGACGGCCACGGCGTCCGGCAGGCTCTTCGAGCTCGCGGTCGGCGATGCGGTCGAACACGCGCTCTCGGCCCGGGCGAGCCGGAAGGGGCAGCACCTCGGGGGCGTAGAAGTGCAGCTGCGTCGAGACCTGGGAGACGAAGACCTCGGGCAGCAGCCCCAGCGACACAGCTGTCAGGGGCTTGGGTGCCTCAGGCTTCTCCGGAGCGGACTCGGCGGCGGCCTCTTCGGTAGGAGCGTCAGCAGCAGCGGCGTCCGCAGCAGAAGCGTCCTCAACGGGAGCTGCCTCGGCGGGAGCCTCCTCAGCAGGAGCCTCCTCAGCAGGAGCCTCACCAGCAGGAGCCTCCTCAGCAGGAGCCTCACCAGCAGGAGCCTCGTCAGCAGAGGTCTCAGCGGTCGAACCCGCGCCGTCTTCCGGAGCGTCGGACGTGCCGTCGGCCTCCGGAGCGTCGGCGACTACCTCTGCGGGTGCATCAGCATCCGCAGAGAAGTCGAGGGTAGGGGCGTCGTAGTCATTGTTGTCATCGGCCATCTCTGGCTTGCTCCTCGCGCGGACACTTCGTGTTCCGCTAACTCTCATGCGGCACCCGCAGGTGCCGCGAACTCATTCGGTGTGCGACCGGCTCATGGCTCTGATCACGAGGGGCATACGGCCCCGAAGTCTGCGTCGATGCCCACCGCGACAGGGTCGAGCGATGCATCACAGGCCATTATCGCACCAAGTGCGCCGGTTCGCGGCATCGTCGGGACTCCGCGTCGTTTTCTCCGGCGCGCTCACGCCCGATACATAGCGATCGCTGAGAGAATCCACACATGAGCGAGCAGCGCACCCGCCCCGTCGTCTATGCCGTGTGGTTGATCATCGCGAGCGTCATCGGCTGGTTCGCCGCTTTCCAGCTCACGGTCGAGAAGTTCGTCCTTCTCGAGAACCCGACCGATGCTCTGGCCTGCGATGTGAGCCCCTTCATCCAGTGCAGCAAGAACCTGGGCTCGTGGCAGGGCGAGATCTTCGGATTCCCCAACCCGCTGCTCGGGCTGACCGGATGGATGGCGCCTCTGGTCATCGGCGTCGCGATCCTCGCTGGAGCCCGTTTTCCCCGATGGTTCTGGGCGGCGTTCAGTGCCGGCATCACGTTCGCATTCGGTCTCGTGTGCTGGTTGATCGGCCAGAGCCTGTATGCATCGAATCTCGGGGTGCTGTGCCCGTGGTGCATGGTGACCTGGGCTGTGACCATCCCGACGTTCTTCGCGACGATGCTGCATCTCACTCGCAACGGCACGTTCACGCAGAACGAGAAGGCCCAGGAGCGTGCGGACAAGCTCATGGTCTGGGTTCCGCTGGCGACCATCCTGGCCTACGCGGTCATCATCATGATGGCTCAGCTGCAGGGTCTCGACTTCCTCGGCGAGATGGCCCGCATCATCTTCTGATCCCACGATCCGACGATGAAGCCCGCCGCACGATCTCGCGCGGCGGGCTTCATCGTGAGCGGATCGGTCAGTCGAACCAGATGCCGAGCTCGCGTGCGGCCGACTCGGGGCTGTCCGAGCCGTGCACGAGGTTCTGCTGCACCTTGAGGCCCCAGTCGCGACCGAAGTCGCCACGGATCGTGCCGGGTGCGGCCGTGGTGGGGTCGGTCGTGCCGGCGAGCGACCGGAAGCCCTCGATGACGCGGTTGCCCGCGAGGCGGATCGCGACGGAGGGGCCCGAAAGCATGAACTCGAGCAGGGGCTCGTAGAACGGCTTGCCCTCGTGCTCGGCGTAGTGCTCGGCGAGCACGTCGCGGTCGGGCTCGACCAGGCGGATGTCGACGAGGGAGTATCCCTTCGCTTCGATGCGCGCCAGGATCGTGCCGGTGAGGCCGCGGGCTACACCATCGGGCTTTACGAGGACGAGGGTTTCTTCGGTGGCCATGTCATTCACTCTCTGTCTGAGTCTCAGTCGTGGGCCCGTCAGGACGTCGTGCGTCCAATCGGGCCCCCATGATCGTCGCATACCCCCACATGCCGCCGAAAACGACGACGACGAGCAGGATCGCGGGCACCAGGATAGCCGCCAGAGCGATGACGACCTGCAGGATCCACCCTGCGGTGATCGCCCAGGGCTTCGTGATCATCCCGGCCACGGCGATGCACGCGAGTCCGACGACCGCGCCGCCGACGATCCCCCACCACTGCGGGATGCCGGCAGGCAGCGACTTCAGCCCGAAGACCGTGAGACCTGCGAGGAAGACGACGATGGACTCGAATCCGAGCACGATCGGCGCCAGCTTCTGCACCAGCGTGCGGGGCGGACGCGGAGGACGCGCAGCCGGGGAGGCGGCGGTCACGCGTGCCACCCGGACTTCCAGTCCTCTGCCTCGGCGAGGGCGATCGCCTCGCCTGCGAGCACGACCGACCCGGCGATCACGACGGCTCGGCGGTCGGACGATGCCGCCCACTCCCGTGCGGCATCAGCAGCCTCCGCGAGGGTCGGATGCACGGTCGCCCGCTGTCCCGTCGCTTCGACGAGGTCGGCGATGAGATCTGCGTCGCTGGCGCGGTCGGACTCCGGCGCGGTGGCGAAGACGTGCGCCGCTGCGGGCGCGAGCTTCGCGACGATGCCGGCGGCGTCCTTGTCGCCGAGCACACCCAGCACGACGCCCCACTCGTCGAAGTCGAAGCTGTCGTCCATCGCGAGCACGAGCGCGGCGGCGCCGTGCGGGTTGTGCGCAGCGTCCACGATCACGGTCGGAGCGATCCCCAGCAGTTGAAGGCGTCCGGGCGAGGTCGCCCCCTGGAGCCCCTCGGAGATGATGTCGGCGGCGATGGGCTGCTCGGCACCCCCGATGAGCGATTCCACGGCGGCGACCGCGAGGGCCGCGTTGTGCCCCTGGTGCGCCCCGTACTGCGGCAGGTACTCCTCGACGTAGGCGCCCGCGAGTCCGCGGATGGTCAGCAGCTGTCCGCCGACGGCGAGCTTCTGATCAGCGAGTCCGAACTCCTCGCCCTCGAACGCGATCGTGGCGTTCTTCTCTGCGGCGACGCGACGCAGCACCTCGGCGGCCTCCGCAGGCTGGTGCGCCGAGACGACGGCCGCGCCTTCCTTGATGATGCCTGCCTTGACCTTCGCGATCTCGGCGATCGTGCTGCCGAGACGGTCTGCGTGGTCGATGTCGATGGGCGCGAAGACCGCCACATCGCCGTCTGCCGTGTTGGTCGAGTCCCACTCGCCCCCCATGCCCACCTCGAGCACGAGCACGTCGACAGGGGCATCGGCCACGGCCACGAAGGCGAGCACGGTGAGCAGCTCGAAGAACGTGAGCGGCTCTTCACCCGCGGCCTCGAGCTCGGCGTCGACGATCTCGACGAAGGGCTCGATCTCGTTCCACGCGTCGACGACCTCCGCATCACCGATCGGCTCGCCATCGATCATGATGCGCTCGGTGAAGCGCTCGAGGTGCGGGCTGGTGAAGAGGCCGGTGCGCAGACCGTGGGCGCGCAGCAGCGTCTCGATCATCCGGGCGGTCGACGTCTTCCCGTTCGTGCCCGTGATGTGCACGACGCGATAGGTGCGCTGCGGGTCGTCGAGGTACGTGAGGATGCGCGCGGTGCGCTCCTTGCGCGGCTGCACCCAGCGCTCGCCCGCACGGCTCAGCAGCTTCTCGTAGACGGCATCGGCCTTGTCACGCGCGCTCATGCGGTGGGCTCCTTGATCGTGACGTCGATCGTGACGATGATCGGACGCTTGTCGGCGCCGAGCGCGGTCGCCCCGCTGCGGAAGACGCCGTCGCCCGGGCTGGTGACGTCCTGCACGAGAGTGCTCATCTCGTCGGTGCCGTGCACCGCGAACGCCACAGCGAGGGTCTCCCCCGCGATCAGCTCTGCATGCGCCTGCAGCGCCTCGGCGTCGGCCGGGCTCACGTTGAGCGCGAGCACGATGCGGTCGCTCACGTCGAGATCAGCGTTCTTGCGGGCCTCCTGCACGACGCGGATGGCGTCGCGCGCGAGCCCCTCGGCCTCGAGCTCGGGTGTGGTCTGCGTGTCGAGCAGCACGAATCCGCCGCTCGGCACGATCGCGAGGGCCTCCCCCTCGGGGCGGCCGGTGGTCTCGAGCACGAGGTCGTACTCGCTGGGCTCCAGCGCGATGCCGCCGGCCGTCACGATGCCATCGGTCTCGGACCAGTCGCCGTTCCGCGCGCCCTGGATCGCCTTCTGCACGTCCTTGCCCAGGCGCGGACCCGCCGCGCGGGCGTTCACGCTGAGGCGGTGATCGATGCCGTAGTCGGCTGCCGTAGTCTCGGTCGCCTCGACGAGCTCGACCGACTTGACGTTGAGCTCCTCGCGGAGGATGTCCTCGAACTGGCCCAGCGTCCCGGCCAACGGCGACACGACCGTGAGACGAGCGAGCGGCAGGCGCACGCGCAGCTTCTCCTTCTTGCGCAACGCGTTGCCGACGCTCGACAGTTCACGGACGGCATCCATGGCATCGCGGATCTCGTCGGCGGCGGGGAACGCGGTGTCGTCCGGCCAGTCCTGCAGGTGCACACTGCGTCCGCCTGTCAGGCCCTGCCACACGCGCTCGCTGATGAGCGGCACGAGCGGGGCCGCGACACGGGTCAGCGTCTCGAGCACGGTGTAGAGCGTGTCGAAGGCGTCGGTGCTCGAGCCCTCCCAGAACCGGTCGCGCGAGCGACGGATGTACCAGTTGGTGAGCACCTCGGCGAAGTCGCGCAGACGAGCGGATGCCGTCGTGGAGTCGAGACCTTCGAGATCGGCCCGCACGTCGCGCACGAGATCGCCGAGCCGAGCCAGGATGTACCGGTCGAGCACGTCGGTCGAGTCGGTGCGCCAGGTCGCCTCGTACCCGCCCGGCTTCGCCGCGTTCGCGTACGTCGCGAAGAAGTACCACGAGTTCCACAGGGGAAGCAGGAACTCGCGGACGCCGGAGCGGATGCCCTCCTCGGTGACCGCGAGGTTGCCACCGCGAAGCACCGAGCTCGACATGAGGAACCAGCGCATGGCGTCAGAGCCGTCACGGTCGAGGACCTCGGAGACATCGGGATAGTTGCGCAGCGACTTCGACATCTTGTAGCCGTCGTTGCCCAGCACGATGCCGTGGCAGCTGACACCGGTGAACGCCGGACGATCGAAGAGCGCGGTCGACAGCACGTGCATGACGTAGAACCAGCCGCGCGTCTGTCCGATGTACTCGACGATGAAGTCGGCGGGAGCGTGCGTGTCGAACCACTCCTGGTTCTCGAACGGGTAGTGCACCTGCGCATACGGCATGGAGCCCGAGTCGAACCACACGTCGAAGACGTCCTCGATGCGGCGCATCGTGCTCTTGCCGGTGGGGTCGTCGGGGTTCGGACGCGTGAGGTCGTCGATGTAGGGGCGGTGCAGGTCGATCTCACCCTCGGGGTTGCGCGGCAGCGTGCCGAAGTCGCGCTCCATCTCTTCGAGAGAGCCGTACGCGTCGACGCGCGGGTACTCGGGGTCATCGCTCTTCCAGATCGGGATCGGCGAGCCCCAGTAGCGGTTGCGGCTGATCGACCAGTCGCGCGCGCCCTCGAGCCACTTGCCGAACTGACCGTGCTTGACGTTCTCGGGCACCCAGGTGATCTGCTCGTTGTTCGCGAGCAGGTCGTCCTTGATGTCGGTGACGCGGATGAACCAGCTCGACACGGCCTTGTAGATCAGGGGGTTCCGGCAGCGCCAGCAGTGCGGGTACGAGTGCACGTAGCTCTGCTCGCGCAGCAGACGCCCCTCGGCACGGAGCAGGCGGATCAGCGGCGTGTTCGCGTCCATCCAGAGCTGTCCGGCGACGTCGGTGACGTTCGGCAGGAAGCGTCCTCCGTCGTCGAGCGACAGGATCGTCGGGATGCCGGCGGCGCCGGCGACCCGCTGGTCGTCCTCACCGTAGGCGGGAGCCTGGTGGACGATGCCGGTGCCGTCGCTGACCGTGACGTAGTCGTCGACCAGGATGCGCCAGGCGTTCTCGGTGCCGTAGGTCTCGGCATCGGCGTAGTAGTCGTAGAGCCGGTCGTAGGTGACGTCCGCGAGGTCGGCGCCGCGGACGGTCGCGTCGACTGCGCCGAGCGCGTCGTCGAGGCTCTCGTAACCGAGGTCCTTGACGTAGCCGCCGAGCAGCTCGCGCGCCAGAAGATACCGGTGGGACGACGCCTCGACAGCGGCATCCGTCGTTCCGGCGATCTGGTGCACGTCGGCTGCGCCACCGGGGCCGGCAGGCAGAACGACGTACTCGATGTCGGGCCCCACGGCGAGCGCGAGGTTGGTGGGAAGGGTCCAGGGCGTCGTCGTCCAGGCGAGGGCGCGCACGGCGGTGAGTCCGAGGGCCTCGGCCTTCGCACCGGTCAGCGGGAACGTGACGGTGACAGACGGGTCCTGACGGTCCTGGTAGACGTCGTCGTCCATGCGCAGCTCGTGCGCCGACAGCGGGGTCTCGTCGCGCCAGCAGTACGGCAGCACCCGGTATCCCTCGTAGGCGAGCCCCTTGTCGAACAGGGTCTTGAACGCCCAGAGCACGCTCTCCATGTAGCCGAGGTCGAGCGTCTTGTAGCCGCGCTCGAAGTCGACCCAGCGAGCCTGACGTGTGACGTAGTCCTGCCACTCGTGCGTGTACTTCAGCACCGAGTCCTTCGCCTTCGCGTTGAAGACGTCGATGCCCATCTCCTCGATCTGGCTCTTCTCGGTGATGCCGAGCTGCTTCATGGCCTCGAGCTCGGCCGGCAGACCGTGCGTGTCCCAGCCGAAGACGCGGTCGACCTTCTTGCCGATCATGGTCTGGAAGCGCGGGAACACGTCCTTGGCGTACCCGGTGAGAAGGTGACCGTAGTGCGGCAGGCCGTTGGCGAACGGCGGGCCGTCGTAGAACACCCACTCGTCGTTGCCCTCGCGCTGCTCGATCGAGGCGCGGAAGGTCTGGTCGGTCTCCCAGAAGTCGAGCACCTCACGCTCGATCTGGGGGAACCGAGGGCTCGGTGCGACGGAGGCAGCCTGGTCGGCGGCGGGGCCGAAGGAGGAACGCGGATAGGTCATGTCGTCTCGCAGGAGTCGTGGCGGATGCTGCTGCAAGGACGATCCGTCCGGAATCTCATCCCGGGGAACCGCGGTACCACCTCGCGTGCCGCGCCTCACGGCGGAGCCACTCTCACTGCGGCTGTGACGGGCCTGCCCCGCTCGGTTCTACTGAGCCGGGCCCTTTTCGAGACCGACCGTTCTTCCGAGAGCTCCCCGGTGATGTCCGGATCGATGCTCGTGTCTCCATTGTACGCGCGGCGGCGGGCGTGCGCTCCCGAAGGCCAGATGCACCTCGCAAGGCCGTTCAGCGGCAATCCTGCCTTCCGAAGCGCACACGGCCTTGAGACGCGCACACGGGCGCAAGCTCTGTCGCACCCACCCCCTACCCTCGAAGCATGGCCCGCTCCCCCGCATCCCCCGTGGCTCCCCGCGTCTCGCCGCCCGACCTTCCTCGCGAGTTCGCGCCTGCCGCAGCACATCGCAGCGCGGATCTGATCGCAGCGAGCCTCGACCTCGACGGCACGGTCGACCTCGCCCATGCCTCGCTCGAGCAGTGCACGGTCGCCGCCGACGCCGACACGGTCGACCTGACCGGTGCCACGCTCATCGACGTCGACCTCACCGGCGTCCGCATCGCGTCGCTCAAGATGCGGGATGCGAGCATTCGCCGCGTGCGCATCAGCGGGGGCCGCATCGGCACGCTCGATCTGAGCAGTGCTCGCATTGACGAGCTGCAGCTCAGCGACGTGCGGATCGACTATCTCAATCTCGGGGCAGCGAAGGCCACCGACGTCGAGATCCGCGACTGCGGCATCCGCACTATCGACATGCCTCAGGCCGAGCTCACTCGGATCCGCTTCAGCGGCACTCGGTCTGACGAGGTCGACACCCGAGCGATGCGCGCCACGCACGTCGACCTCCGCGGGCTCGATGCCTCGGCGTTCCTCGATGCGAACAGCCTGCGGGGCACGACGCTCACCGGATTCCAGGTGCAGCAGCTGGCATCGCTGCTCGCCGCGGGGATCGGCATCCAGGTCACGGACTGACGGGGCGGTTCGCCTCGAGCAGCTCCTGGGTGAACGGATGCTGCGGCGAAGCGAACACGTCGGTGACCGCTCCCTGCTCGACGATCACGCCGTTCTGCAGCACGAGCACCTCGTCGGCCACCGCGCCGACGACATCGAGGTCGTGCGACACGAAGATCATCGTCAGCTCTCGTTCTCGCTGGAGGCGCAGCAGCAGCTGCAGCACCTTTTCGCGCACCGAAGGGTCGAGAGCCGACACCGGCTCGTCGAGAACCAGCACCTCGGGGTCGGCTGCGAGCGCCCGTGCGATCGCCGCGCGCTGACGTTGCCCGCCTGACAGGGCGATCGGCCGACGGCCCGCGAGCACGGGATCGAGATCGACTTCGGCGAGAAGCTCCGCGACGCGAGCTGCTCGCAGGTGTCGAGGCACACCCCCGGCGGCGAGCGCCTCTCTCAGCGATCTCCCGATCGTCCACCGCGGATCGAAGGCCCCCAGCGGATTCTGGTGCACGAGCTGCACCCGGTGCTGCCCGATCCACCGCAGGGCGCCGTCATCCGCATCCTCGACGCCCACGATCATGCGCGCCAGCGTCGTCTTGCCGGATCCGGATTCCCCGACGATGCCGAGTGTTCGTCCGGCGGCCACGGAGAACGACGCGTCCTTCACCGCGACGAGGTCGCCGAATGCCTTCGTGACACCGGCGGCCACGAGCACCGGTGCGGGCTCCCCCTCGCGCTCTGCGCGCGGCTCGTGGATCGTGGCCGCGATGAGCTGTCGCGTGTACTCGTGCCGCGGCTTCTTGAGCACCTCATCGACGGGCCCGGACTCGGCGACGATGCCGTTGCGCATCACGAGCACCCGATCGGCGATCCTCCGCACGGCGGCGAAGTCATGACTGATGAACACGATGGCGGTGCCCGCGTCGGCGATGTCCCGCAACAGTCCGAGGATCCGCGCCTGCACGGTGGCATCGAGCGCGGTGGTCGGCTCGTCGGCGACGAGGACTGCAGGTTCGGCGGCGATGGCCGAGGCGATCAGCGCCCGCTGCCTGAGCCCTCCGGATAGCTGATGCGGATACTGACGGGCCCGTCGAGCCGCGTCGGGCATCCAGACGCGGTGCAGCAGGTCCTGCACCCGTTCGCGCAGCACAGCCCTCCCCGATGCGAGCCCGTGGAGGCGAAGCGGCTCGGCGATCTCCGATCCCACGCGTTGCAGCGGGTCGAGTGACACCAGTGCGTCCTGCGACACGAGTCCGATGCGGGCACCGCGCAGCGCCCGCCAGCCGCGCTCGCCGAGGCGGGCGGTGTCCGTGCCGTCGACGACGAGTAGGTCGAACGCCACGTGCGCGCCTGGCGGAGCGAGCCCGAGCAGAGCCCTGGCCGTGAGGCTCTTGCCTGCTCCCGACTCTCCGACGATCGCCACGCATTCACCTCGTGCGACCGACAGCGACACACCGTCGACCACGGGCGTCCCTCCGAAGTCGATGCGCAGACCCTCGAGTTGCAGCACGGCGGTCACGGTGTCAGCCCCTCTGCCCTTGCTCGCAGCACACGACCGACGATCGTCGCCGAGATCACGGTCACCGTGATCGCGATGCCGGGGAAGACGGCGATCCACCAGGCCTGACCGAGCACGTTGCGTCCGCCGGCGAGCATCAGCCCCCATTCGGGCGTCGGCTCCGACGGGCCGAGACCGAGGAAGCTGAGTCCAGCCGCGGCGAGGATGCTCGATCCGATGCCGATCGTCGCCAGGACGCTGAGCGACCCGAGCACACCGGGCACGACGTGCCTCACGAAGGCGGGCACCGGGCGCACTCCGAGGATGCGAGCGGCCTCGACATGCTCTGCGCCGCGCAACGTTCGCGTCTGCACGCGGGCGAGGCGGATGTAGACGGGCACGGCCGCGAGGGTGACGGCGATCGCGATGTTCAGGGGCCCTGGCCCCAGCACCGCCACCACCACGAGCGCGACCAGGAACTCGGGGAACGCCATCAGCACGTCATTCACCCGCATGAGTGCGGCATCGACACCCCGGGGAGCGAGCCCGGCCAGAGACCCGACGAGGAGTCCCGCCGCGAGGGCGACCCCCGTAGCGAGCAAGCCGATGCCGATAGAGCGCCCGGCTCCATAGACCACCCGCGAGTAGACGTCGCGCCCGCTCTGATCGGTGCCGAAGAGGTGGTCTGCGCTCGGCGGCAGCAGCGAAGCCCGCACATCCGTCTGCAGAGGGTCGTGCGTGGCGAGCACGCCCGGGAACACCGCGGCGAAAGCGAGCAAGACAAGCACCGCCGCGGCGCACCACAGCAGCACGATCTGCGCCCGTCTCACCGGGCGCCCCCTCGACCGGCCCGCAGACGAGGATCGATGAGCGGATGCAGCAGCTCGACCACGAGATTCACGACCACGAACACGATCGCGCTGAGCAGGATGATGCCGGTGATGACCGGCAGATCGCGGTTGCTGATGGCGGCGAGAGTCACCCGGCCGAGACCTGCCCTGGCGAAGACCGTCTCGACGAGGACCGCTCCTCCGAGCACGGATCCGGTCAGATAGGCGGCGAGAGTCACCGCATTGGCCGCGCCGTGCCTGAGGCCGTGCCGCAGAGTGAACCACGACGCGCTCGCACCCCGCGCACGCACAGTCTCGGCGAACGGCATCCGCTCGGCCTGCGCGAGGCCGTCGCGCAACACCTGGCTGAGCAGTGCGGCCACCGGCAGCGCGAGCGTGATCGCAGGCAGCACGATCGTCGCGGGGTTGCGCGCACCTGACACCGGGAACCAGCCGAGTCCGAAAGCGAAGACGCTGAGCAGGATCAGGCCGATCCAGAAGACGGGTGAAGAGAGGATGACGAGTTCGATCGCCGCGGCGACCGTGCGCCCGGTGCGACCTCGCACGAGCAGCGCGACGGACAGGGCGAGCACCACCGCCATGAGCAGCGCCAACGCGGAGAGCTGCAGCGTCGACCCCAGCTGGCGACCGATGACCTCGGCCACCGGCATCCGCAGTTGATATGACTCGCCGAGGTCTCCTCGTGCGAGCTGGCCGATGAACGTGACGTACTGCTCGAACGGGGGGCGATCGAGCCCCAGTTCCGCGCGGATGCTGTCTTTGACCTCTTCGCTGACCTGCGCCTGCGGTCCGAGCATGACGGAGACCGGATCACCCGGGATCACGCGGAACGCGAGGAACACCAGCGTCGCCGCACCCCAGAGGACGATGACGACGGATGCCGCGAGTCCGGCGACCCGGGTGACCGCTGCCTTCACCGCTGACGCCCTCTCGACGGATCCTGAGCGCCCCTCGGCTCTTGGCGCGCGCTCACGAAGATATCGCAGTGCTCACGGGAGGGGCGCTCGACGGTTCGGGCGTCAGCCGACGCTCACGTCATAGAACAGCGGCCGGCCGTAGAGGTCGTAGGTGAGCCCGTCCACCCGCTCGCCGACGGCCGTGATCGCCGACGGGCTGTACAGAGGCACGATCGCCGTGTAATCGGCGTTCCACTCCTGCAGCTGGGTGTAGATGTCGTTGCGCTGATCCTGATCGCTCGAGGCGACCGCCTGCTCGAGCAGCGCATCGATCTCGGGGTCCGTGACCTGCGAAGCGTTCTGGAATCCCTCGGTGTGCAGGTGTGCACGGAGGAAGTCGGGGTCGACCCCCGAGAATCCCCAGTCGGTCAGGTCGAAGGTCTTCGGCTCGTACTGCTCGTTGTAGGCACCGGGCTCGAGCGTTTCGCGAACGACCTCGAAGCCGATCGTCTTGAGGTCCGACTGGATCGCATTCGCGAGAGCCGCACGGTCGTCGGGAACCGGGGTCCACGCGATCCAGCGGGCGGAGAGACGTGCGCCGTCCTTCATGCGGATGCCGTCGGAGTCGCGCTCGGTCCACCCCGCCTCATCGAGCAGCGTGTTCGCCGCGTCCGCGTCGAACGGCCGAGCGCCCTCCAGGGAGGCGTCGTACCCGGGCGTCGTGGAGCCGAGCACGCTCCAGGCGCGGGGGAACTGTCCGAAGAAGATCTCCTCGACGGCCGCGTCCACGTCGATGCCCAGAGCGAACGCCTGGCGCACCTTCTCATCGGCAAAGACTCCGTACTTCTCGTTGAGGTACAGCGAGTACGGCAGCCCCGGGTACTCGATCGAGTCGACAGTGATGCCCTCGCTCAGCTCTCCGGCGAGGTTCGGGGGGATGTTGCTCGCCAGATCCGCTTCGCCGCTCTCGATGACTCCGGTACGGACCGACGCCTCCGGCTGGATCTCGACGCGCAGCGTCTCGACCTGCGGAGCCTTCTCGCCGTGCGGACCCCAGGCGTAGTCGTCGTTGCGCGTGTAGACGATCTCCTGATCGGGCGTGTACTCGGTCAGCTCGAACGGGCCGGTTCCCACGGTGATCCCCGGACCGCCGGCCTTGAGCTGGCCGTCGGACTCCTCCAGCGCGGCCGGCGAGTAGAAGCCGAGCTGCGGTGTGCTGGCCGCCTGCAGGAACGGCGCGTACGGCTGGGTGAAGCTCACCTTCACCGTGTGCTCGTCGACGACCTCGGTGCCCTCGTAGAAGTCGGCACCCATCATGCTGGCGGCCTGCGCGGACTTCGTCTCGGGATCGACGATGCGATCGAAGTTCGCCTTGACCGCCTCGGCGTCGAACGGCTCGCCGTCGGTGAAGGTGACGTCGTCTCGGAGTTCGAACGTGTACTCGGTGCTGTCGTCGGAGATCTCCCACGAGGTCGCGAGCCATGGCGTGAAGGAGCCGTCGTCCTCCTGGAACACCAGCGAGTCGAGCACCGCGCGCTGGACCATGCCCGAGACGTCGAGCTGGCTCACCTGCGGATCCATGTGCCCCGCCGAGAGGTTCGCACCCTCGATCGACCAGACGAGCTCACCGCCGTCGGACTCGGATGAGGGCGCGGCGCAGGAGCTGAGCAGGAGTGCGCTCACGGCGACGGTCGCGCCGAGCGGGATCGCGCGGCGCAGGAGGGAGATAGGCATGCTGTTCCTCGGGAGGGAATGCGGGAGATGACGCGGATGCATCAGTTCTTGGACTCGATCCAATTCTAGATCCTCCCCGGCGACGAGGGCGTCGACGTCGAGGGCGATTAGACTGTGGCACACAATCCACACTCAGGCACGCTCACACAGTGCCGCATACATCGCTCGAGGAGAACCTTCATGTCTGCCATTCCCGACAAGCCCGTACTCGAAGGTCTCGAAGCGAAGTGGGGTGAGACCTGGTCTGCACAGGGCACGTATCTGTTCGACCGCATCCGCGCCGCAGAGTCGGGGCGTGACGGCGTCTTCTCGATCGACACTCCCCCGCCGACCGCGTCCGGCAGCCTGCACATCGGCCACGTGTTCTCGTACACGCACACCGACATCAAGGCGCGCTTCGAGCGCATGCGCGGCAAGAACGTGTTCTATCCGATGGGCTGGGACGACAACGGCCTTCCCACCGAGCGTCGGGTGCAGAACTACTACGGCGTGCGCTGCGACCCTTCCCTTCCCTATCAGGATGACTTCACGCCGCCGTTCGAGGGCGGCGACAACAAGTCCAGCCGCGCCGCCGACCAGGTGCCGATCAGCCGCCGCAACTTCATCGAGCTCTGCGAGCGTCTGACGATCGAAGACGAGAAGCAGTTCGAGGCGCTCTTCCGCCAGCTCGGGCTCTCGGTCGACTGGACCCAGACGTACCGCACGATCTCGGATGACACGATCCGCCAGAGCCAGCTCGCGTTCCTGCGCAACCTCGAGCGCGGCGAGGCATACCAGTCGCTCGCGCCGACGCTGTGGGACATCGACTTCCGCTCGGCGATCGCGCAGGCCGAGCTCGAGGATCGCGACCAGCAGGCCGCTTATCACACCATCGATTTCCCGTTCGCCGACGGTTCCGGCTCGATCACGATCGAGACCACCCGCCCCGAGCTGCTGCCCGCGTGCATCGCGATCGTGACCCACCCCGAGGGTCCGCACAAGCACCTGATCGGCACGAAGGTGCGCACGCCCTTCTTCGGCGCCGAGATCGAGATCCACGGCCACCACCTCGCGCAGCCCGACAAGGGCACCGGTGCCGCGATGGTCTGCACGTTCGGCGACGTGACCGACATCATCTGGTGGCGCGAGCTGCGCACGGCTGCGGGCGACCACCTCCCGAACATGACGACGATCGGTCTCGACGGCCGTTTCCTCCCCGCAGCCCCGTCGATCGTGGCCGACGCCGAGGCCATCGACTGGTACGCGGCCGAGCTCGCCGGCAAGACGGTGTTCTCGGCCCGCAAGGCCATCGTCGAGAAGCTGCAGGAGACCGGCGACATGACGGCCGTCGGCAAGCCGTTCAACCACGCCGTGAAGTTCTTCGAGAAGGGTGACCGCCCGCTCGAGATCGTCTCGACCCGCCAGTGGTACATCCGCAACGGTGCGCGTGACGCGAAGCTGCGCGACGAGCTTCTCGAGCGCGGCACGCAGCTGGCCTGGCACCCGGACTTCATGCGCGTCCGCTACGAGAATTGGGTCGGCGGCCTGACCGGCGACTGGCTCGTGTCGCGCCAGAGGTTCTTCGGCGTGCCGATCCCGCTCTGGTACGGACTCGACGAGAACGGCGAGCGCGACTTCGACCGGGTGATCGCTCCCGACCACGCGAGCCTTCCCATCGACCCGACGACGGACGTCCCTGCGGGCTACACCGAAGATCAGCGCGGTGCGGCCGGCGGGTTCGAAGCCGAAGCCGACATCCTCGACACCTGGGCGACCTCGTCGCTCACCCCGCAGCTCGCCGGCGGATGGCAGCGCGACGACGAGCTGTGGCAGCTCACAGCACCGTTCGACCTGCGCCCCCAGGGTCAGGACATCATCCGCACCTGGCTCTTCTCGACCATGCTGCGCTCGACTCTCGAAGACTCCCGCTCGCCGTGGCGCAACGCCGCGATCTCGGGCTTCATCGTCGACCCCGACCGCAAGAAGATGTCGAAGTCCAAGGGCAACGTGGTGACTCCGGCAGACATCCTCGAGACCCACGGATCGGATGCGGTGCGCTACTGGGCCGCATCGAGCCGCCTGGGCATGGACGCCGCCTTCGACCCGCAGAACCCGACGCAGGTCAAGATCGGTCGCCGTCTGGCGATCAAGGTGCTCAACGCCGCGAAGTTCGTGCTGTCGTTCCCGGTGCCCGAGGGTGCTCAGGTCACCCATGCGCTCGACGCGTCGATGCTCACCGGCCTGGATGCCGTGATCGCGGAGGCGACGAAGGCGTTCGAGAACTACGACCAGGCCAAGGCGCTCGAAGTGACCGAGGCGTTCTTCTGGACCTTCTGCGACGACTACCTCGAGCTGGTCAAGGAGCGCGCCTACAACCAGAACGATGTGGGCCAGGCGTCCGCCGCTCTCGCGCTGCGTCTCGCCCTGTCGACGCTGCTGCGCCTGCTCACCCCGATCCTGTCGTTCGCGACCGAAGAGGTGTGGTCGTGGTTCGAAGAGGGATCGGTGCACACCGCGGCGTGGCCTGAAGCACTCGGCATCGAAGGCGACACTGCTGTGCTGTCGGCCGCGAGCGAGGCACTGATCGGCATCCGCCGCGCCAAGACCGAGGCGAAGGCATCGCAGAAGACTCCGGTCTCCCGTGCCGCGATCGCCGCCCCCGCCGCGAAGCTCGAGGCGCTCCGCGCTGCCGCCGACGACCTCCGTGCCGTGGGGCGCATCGCCGACCTCGAGTTCACCGAGGCCGACGAGTTCGCGGTCACCGCGATCGAGCTCGCGCCGGTCGAGGGCGCCTGATGCAGCTGGGCACGCGGTGGGCCACCGGCTCCGAGCCACCGGCATCCGTTCCCGCTGCGCTCCGGCCGGCGATCGCCGAGGTCGAATCGCGAGGTCTCTCCGGACACTGGACGCTCACCTGGCTCGAGGGCCGCGCGATCGCAGAGCTCGATGCGGGCTGGGAGGTCGTGCAGACCGGCTCCGGCGATGTGGTCGCCCGCCCCTTCGAGGACTGAACGCTCTCTGACGACGAAGCCCCCTGTCCGCATCTGCGGCAGGGGGCTTCGGTGCACCCGAGACGGTCAGCGCCGCGAGATCCCCATCTGCGCGAGCATGTGGTCGGCCGCGTGCGGATCCTGCGGCCCGGCCTGCTGCTGACGCAGGAGCTCCAGCATGAGCGTCCGCTTCTCCGCACGCTGTTCGATGCGATGCTCGACGAAGGCCGTGAGGTGTCCGGCGAGACCGAGCAGCTTTCGCTCAGCACGCGTCGGGGCGACGAGGTGGATGGTCGCGCTGGTCATGATTCCTCCGTGTTCACGTCAGCGGCATCGGAGAGCACCGGCCCCGACGCTGCGAGGTCGAAGAGCTCCGTGCGCATCGACACGCGACGCACGTCCGGCCCGGTCTGGCCGCGATAGCGCTCGACCGCTCCGTCGATCAGGGCCATGAGCTCGTCTTTGAGGTCCTCCATCTGCGCGGGGGTCATCTCGAGAAGCGTCGTGGCGATCAGGCCGGCGTCCTTCCATCCCTCGGGCACTTCCGTGTCCGGACGGTTCACGTAGGCCATCAGGGTCTCGTGACGCAGGCGGAAGAACTCGGACGAGACGATCTGAGCGGCGGCGCGGTTGGCTGGCGACATGCTCTGGCTCGGACCGGGGATGTCGATGCGCCCCTGTGGCAGCTCCCACCACCGCTCTCGAGCCGTGCCGCGCCCCTCGACCTCGTGGATCAGATCATGCGCGGAGAGCGTGCGCAAGTGGTAGCTGGTCGACCCCGAGGTCTCCCCCAGCATCGAGGCGAGCGAGCTCGCCGTCTGCGGCCCGTGCGCGCTGAGCAGATCGAAGATCCTCACACGCAACGGGTGAGCGAGGGCTTTCAGCGCCCCCGAGTCGAGCCGCCGCAACTGCTGTTCTTCTTCCATACCTGCGAAGATACTCTTGCAAAGGATTCTTTGCAAGCAAACATTTGCAAAGGATCCTCTGCGTGCAGTGAGAGGTCAGCTCACGGCAGCCCGCGACGTGACGAACGCCGCCACGCACCGCTCGATCTGCTCAGGCATGTGCGCGGCCGAGAGCTGCACTCGAATGCGCGCGAGCCCTCGGGGGACGACGGGAAAGCTGAACGCCGTCACGAAGATCCCCTGCGCCTGCATCTCGGTCGCGATGCGCGCCGTGAGACCGGCATCGCCGAACATGACCGGGACGATCGGATGCTCCCCCGGCAGCAGGTCGAAACCCTCCTCCGTCATGCGCCTGCGGAACAGAGCCGCGTTGTCCCGCAGGCGCGCACGAAGGTCGGCCGACCCCTCGACGAGGTCGAGCGCGGTGAGAGTGCCGGCCACGATGGCGGGGGCGAGCGTGTTCGAGAACAGGTACGGGCGCGAACGCTGGCGCAGCAGCGCGACGATGTCGGCGTGCGACGCGACATACCCGCCGGATGCTCCTCCGAGCGCCTTGCCGAACGTCCCGGTGTAGATGTCCACACGGGCGCCGACTCCGCAGAGTTCCGGAGTGCCTCGTCCGTTCTCACCGATGAAGCCGACCGCGTGAGAATCATCCACGAAGACCAGGGCGTCGTAGCGTTCCGCGAGATCGCAGATCTCAGCGAGGGGCGCGATGTAGCCGTCCATCGAGAAGACACCGTCGGTGACGATCACCCGGAAGCGCGCATCGGATGCCGCCTGCAGCTGGGCCTCGAGATCCGCCATGTCCCGGTTGCGGTAGCGGAGCCGACGAGCCTTCGAGAGTCGGATCCCGTCGATGATCGACGCGTGGTTGAGCTCGTCCGAGATGATCGCGTCCTCAGCGCTGAAGAGCGTCTCGAAGACTCCCCCGTTAGCGTCGAAGCACGACGAATACAGGATCGAGTCTTCGGTACCGAGGAACCCGGCGAGTCGTCGCTCCAACTCCAGGTGCTGCTCCTGCGTGCCGCAGATGAAGCGGACGCTGGCGAGCCCGTAGCCCCACTCCTGCAACGCCGCGGTCGCAGCATTCAGGATCCGCGGGTCATCGGCGAGACCGAGGTAGTTGTTCGCGCAGAAGTTGAGCACCTCCGCACCGTCGGCGGTGATCTCGGCGCTCTGCGGTCCGCGGATGCCGCGCTCGTGCTTCGTGAGCCCCGCCGCCTCGATCCCGGCGAGCTCGTCAGCCACATGCTTCTGGAATGTCCCGTACATCACAGCTCCGTCCAATCGAGGATGATCTTTCCCGTGCCGGCGGACTCGGCCGCGGCAAAGCCCTGTTCCCAATCCCTGGCGGGGATCACATCCGCGATCACCCGTCCGATAGAGTCGCGCAGAGTCGCGCTCGTCTGCAGCATCGCACCCATCGCGTTCCACGTCTCGAACATCTCGCGTCCGTAGATGCCCTTGATGGTGAGCATGTGCGTGACGAGCTTGCCCCAATCGATCTCGAATCCGGTGCTGGGCAGCCCGAGCATCGCTATCCGGCCGCCGTGGTTCATGTTGTCGATCATCGCCGGGAGGGCAGACGCCGCTCCGCTCATCTCGAAGCCGATGTCGAATCCCTCGCGCAGACCGAGTGCCTGCTGGGCATCACGGATCTCGCGGACGGAGACGTCGACGACCTCGTCGGCGCCCATGAGACGTGCCATCTCGAGGCGAGGCGCGCTCACATCCGTCGCCGCGATGAAGCGGGCCCCGGCGTGCCGAGCGACGGCGATCGCCATGAGACCGATCGGGCCGCACCCTGTGACGAGCACGTCCTCGCCGACGAGCGGGAACGTGAGCGCCGTGTGCACGGCGTTGCCGAGAGGATCGAAGATCGCGCCGAGCTCCGGCGCGACGTCGGCGTGATGCACCCAGACGTTCACGGCGGGCAGGGCGAGGAACTCGGCGAAGGCGCCGTCGCGCTGCAGCCCGAGGCCGACCGTGCGGATGCACATCTGGCGGCGTCCTGCCCGACAGTTGCGGCACGTGCCGCACACGATGTGCCCCTCGCCTGACACCCGATCACCGACAGCGATGTCGTGGACGAGCGGCCCGACCTCGACGACCTCCCCGTAGAACTCGTGGCCGGGGATGAGCGGGGCATCGATGGCGGACGCAGCCCAGTCGTCCCAGCGACGAATGTGCAGATCGGTGCCGCAGATCCCCGTGCGCAGCACGCGGATCACGACTTCGTCGGCCGCCGCGGTGGGGTCCGGACGATCCACGAGCTCGAGCCCGGCTGCGCGTTCGGCTTTGAACAGTGCCTTCATGTGTCGATCACATCGCACTCGACCATGTAGAACAATTGCCGAGTTCTGCATGGACTGTGTAGCGAACACTAATCTGAGGGGATGGAACTCCATCAGCTGCAGATTCTGAGAGAGCTCGGCGCGCTGGGAAGCGTCACGGCCGTCGCCGAGACGCTCAACGTCACTCCGTCGGCGGTATCACAGCATCTCGCAGCCCTGCAGCGGAGCTTCCGCACGCCGCTCACCCGCAAGGACGGTCGTCGCCTCACCCTGACCGCAGCCGGGCAGGCGCTCGCAACAGCAGGCGCCGAGGCGATCGACGCGATGGCAGCAGCGCGCAGCGCGCTGGACGACTTCGAGAACGACAGCGCCGGCGTGGTCACGATCAGCGGATTCCACAGCGTCGGGCAGGCGCTCTTCGGGTCGCTGATCCGTGAACTCGACGGTTTTCCCGCTCCACCGACCGTGCAGCTCACCGACGAGGATGTGGCTCAGAGCGAGTTCCCCGCGCTCACCGCCCGGTACGACCTCGTACTCGCGCACCGCATGGAGCATTCACCGCCCTGGCCGACGGATGGGGTGCGCAGCCTGGCGCTCGTGCGGGAACCACTCGACGTCGCCGTCGCGTCCTCCCACACTCTCGCCTCACGCGCGCAGGTGACATCCTTCGATGTCATCGACAGCCCCTGGGTCACGAGTCGCATCGGATACTCGCCCGACGACGTGCTGCGGGCGGTCTCGGCCGTGGCCGGACGTCCCGTCGAGATCCGCCACCGGATCAACGACTACGGCGCGGTCGCCGCAGTCGTAGCGGCGGGCGGGGTCTTGGGCATGCTGCCGCGGTACACGTCCCGCACGGTCGACGACCGTGACATCGTCCGGCTTCCGCTGCGGGGAGTCAGCACTCACCGGATGATCGATGTCCTCGCCAGACCCGAGAACCTGAGGCGGCAGTCCGTGCGCCTCGTCGTCGAGGCCCTGCAGCGGGTGATGGCTAGGCTCAGAGGATGACCGACGCCTCGAACCCTCTGCTTCAGCCGTCTGCGCTCCCCTACGGGCTCCCCGACTTCGCGGCGATCACGCCCGAGCACTATCTGCCCGCGTTCCAGGCCGCGTTCGACGAGCACCTTCATGAGATCTCGCGGATCACGATGGTGCGCTCCATGCCCACCTTCGAGAACACGATCGAGGCGCTGGAGCGCTCCGGAGAGCTGCTCGACCGCGTCGCGCACACTTTCTACACCGTCACATCGGCCGATGCGACACCCGAGATCCAGAAGATCGACGAGCAGCTCGCTCCGCTCATGGCGGCGCATCAGGATGCCATCACTCTCGACGGAGCACTGTACTGGCGCGTGCAGCAGGTGTACGCGCGCCTCGACGATCTCGAACTCGACGACGAGCAGCGGTACCTCGTCGAGCGACACCATCGCGAGATGACGCACGCGGGCGCCGCCCTGGACGACGACGCGAAGAGCCGACTCACCATGCTGAACCAGCAGCTGTCGACGCTGAGCAACACCTTCGAGCGCAACCTGCTCAACGACACGAACGATCTCGCGGTGGTGTTCGACTCCCCCGACGAACTCGAGGGCCTCAGCAGCGGCGAGCTCTCCGCCGCAGCTCGTGCGGCGGCCGATCGAGGCCTCGACGGGCGATTCGTCATCTCGCTTCCGCTGTTCACCGGGCATCCGCATCTCGCTCAGCTCCGCGACCGGGAGTCGCGCCGCCGCATCATGGCGGCCTCACGGTCGCGGGCGTCCCGCCCCAACACGAACGACAACCGGCCGGTGCTCGCAGAGATCGTGCGTCTGCGCGCCGAGCGCGCAGAACTGCTGGGCTACGCCTCGCATGCCGCCTATGTCACCGCAGATGAGACGGCCGGCACCCCTGCCGCCGTGGAGCGGATGCTGCGCGAGCTCGCCGCCCCGTCTGCGCGCAACGCCCGCGCAGAGCGCGAGACCCTGCAGGCGATCGTCGACGAGACCGAGGCCGCACCCTTCACGGTCGAGGCGCACGACTGGGCGTTCTACACCGAGAAGGTGCGCACCGCCCGCTACGCGATCGACACGAGCGCCCTGCGCCCGTGGTTCGAGGCCGAACGGGTGCTGCAGGACGGCGTGTTCTTCGCTGCCACACAGCTCTACGGCGTGACCTTCACAGAGCGGCGCGACCTGCAGGCCTACCACGCGGGTGCGCGTGTGTTCGAGGTGAGCGATGCCGACGGCAGCGCGGTCGGCCTGTATGTGCTCGACCTCTACACGCGCGACTCGAAGCGCGGCGGCGCGTGGATGAACCCCATCGTCAGCCAGTCCCACCTGCGCGGGACTCTGCCCGTCGTGGTCAACAACCTCAATGTGCCGCTTCCCGGCGATGGCGAGCCGACCCTGCTCACGCTCGACGAGGTCACGACGCTGTTCCACGAGTTCGGGCACGCCCTGCACGGCCTCTTCGCCGTGGTGACGTATCCGCACTTCGCCGGCACCAACGTCTTCCGCGACTTCGTGGAGTTCCCGAGCCAGGTGAACGAGATGTGGATCCTCTGGCCCGAGGTGCTCGACAACTACGCCCGTCACCACGAGACGGGTGAGCCGCTCGATCCGGCGATCGTCGAACGGCTGCGCGCGACGGAGACGTTCGATCAGGGCCACGCGACGAGCGAGTATCTCGCCGCGGCGTGGCTCGATCAGGCATGGCACCGCATCGACACGAAGACCTCCGTCGACGACGTGGCCGAGTTCGAGGCGGCCGCCCTCGCCGACATCGGACTCGACGATCCGGTCGTTCCGACCCGCTACTCGTCGACCTATTTCGCGCACGTCTTCTCGGGCGGATACAGCGCCGGCTACTACTCCTACATCTGGAGCGAGGTGCTCGACGCCGACACCGTCGACTGGTTCCGCGAAAACGGCGGGCTCACGCGCGAGAACGGCGACCGGTTCCGCTCACGTCTCCTCGGCGTCGGCGGGTCGAAGGACCCGCTCGACGCCTACCGCGACTTCCGCGGCCGGGATGCGGAGATCGCACCGCTCTTGAAGCGCCGAGGCCTCGAGGCGTGATCGCCCCGCGCGCCGTCGCCTGACGTCAGCGGTCGAGACGCTCCATCGCCTTGTACCAGGTGAGCTGGTGGTAGCTCTGCGCGAGTTGCTCGCCGAGGCCGTCGAGAGACACTCTGTGCACTGCGATCGCCTCGCTGTCGTCGAGCGACTGCTCGGCGACGCGCACGCAGCCTCTGGCGAGGAAGTGATGCACCCGATTGGTGTGGTTTCCGAAGTTCGCCCAGGTGGCTCCGAGATCGAGCATCTCCTCGGCCTCGTACCCGGTCTCCTCGCGCAGCTCTCTGACCGCCGCTGCTTGCGGCGATTCACCAGCCTCCACGCCTCCACCGATCGTACCGATGGCGACGGTCCCCGCGCCGTGACGATACTCTTCGACGACTATCGCGTTGTGATCGCCGTCGAGGGCGAGGACGGAGATCCAATCTCCGTACTCGAGCACGTAGTAGGGCGCGATCCGGTGATCGCTCGCATCACGGCAGTCGTCCGCGCGCACGCGGATCCAGCGATCAGAGACGACGGTCTCGCTGCCGACCACCCGCCAGGGCGACGGAGCGGGACTCACGCGCTCTTGCGCTTGCGCTCCATCACGATCGTCGGCGGAGCGCCCTCGTCGACGGCCGCCTGAGTGACGATGACCTTCGCGACGTCGTCTGCCGAGGGGATCTCGAACATGATCGGACCGAGCACGTCTTCGAGGATCGCGCGCAGTCCGCGAGCGCCGGTCTTGCGATCGACGGCGAGGTCGGCGATCGAGCGCAGCGCCTCTGCTTCGAACTCGAGCTGAACGCCGTCGAGCTCGAACATGCGTTGGTACTGCTTGACGAGCGCGTTGCGCGGCCCCGTGAGGATGTCGATGAGCGCGCTCTGGTCGAGCGGCGAGACCGAGGTGACGACAGGAAGACGGCCGATGAACTCGGGGATCAGGCCGAACTTGTGCAGGTCTTCCGGAAGCACCTCGCTGAAGAGGTCGAGATCCTTGCCCTTGTCGTGCAGTGGGGCGCCGAAGCCGATGCCGTGCTTGCCGACGCGTGCCGACACGATGTCCTCGAGGCCGGCGAACGCACCGGCGACGATGAACAGCACGTTCGACGTATCGATCTGCAGGAACTCCTGGTGGGGGTGCTTGCGCCCGCCCTGAGGAGGAACCGACGCGACGGTGCCCTCGATGATCTTCAGGAGGGCCTGCTGCACGCCCTCACCCGAGACGTCACGCGTGATCGACGGGTTCTCGGCCTTGCGGGCGATCTTGTCGACCTCGTCGATGTAGATGATGCCCTGCTCTGCACGCTTGACGTCGTAGTCGGCGGCCTGGATGAGCTTGAGCAGGATGTTCTCGACGTCTTCGCCGACATACCCGGCTTCGGTGAGCGCTGTGGCGTCTGCGACGGCGAAGGGCACGTTCAGTCGCTTCGCGAGCGTCTGCGCCAGGTAGGTCTTGCCGCAACCCGTCGGGCCGATGAGCAGGATGTTGCTCTTCGCGATCTCGACGCTCTCGGCCTTCTGCTCGGCTGTCTGCAGGGTGCCGTGCGCGCGGATGCGCTTGTAGTGGTTGTACACAGCGACGGAGAGAGCCTTCTTCGCAGGCTCCTGCCCGACGACGTACTCCTCGAGGAACGAGAAGATCTCACGAGGCTTGGGCAGTTCGAAGTCCGCCGTGCCGTCAGCGGAGGACTCCGCCATCCGCTCCTCGATGATCTCGTTGCACAGCTCGACGCACTCGTCGCAGATGTACACACCGGGTCCTGCGATGAGCTGCTGCACCTGCTTCTGGCTCTTTCCGCAGAATGAGCACTTGAACAGGTCAGCGCTTTCGCCGATACGGGCCATGCGCGTCCTCCTAGGGGGATCCTGAGATCGTCTACTGAGCCTAACCTCTGCATCCGACACCGGGACGCATTGGCGCGGGGTCTCCCATCACGAGTCCGCATCGCCCTGCATGCATCGAGGCCCGCCGCCTGCTCTCGCAGATGACGGGCCTCGTACTGCTGACTCGCGTCAGACCATGCTCTTGGTGTGCCAGACCGTCTTGATCTCGGTGAAGGCTCCGATGCGCTCGGGCGATGCGGTGACCGCGCCGGGTGCCAGCACTCGCTTGAGCGTCTCGGCTGCGGCGATCTGCATGTCGATCCACTCGAGGTCGCCGGCGCCTGCCAGGTCGAGCGCGTTGACATCCTGATGCGAGGCGAGCCACGGCGCCATCTCGGCCGGAGACCCGGTGAGCACGTTGACGACTCCTCCGGGCACGTCGCTTGTGGCGAGCACCTCGGCGAGGCTGATGGCGGACAGCGGGAACCGCTCGCTCGCGATCACGACCACCGTGTTGCCTGCCACCAGTGCGGGGGCGACCACCGATACGAGGCCGAGAAGGGCGGAGTCCTGAGGTGCGACGATCGCGACCACGCCGGTCGGCTCCGGCACCGAGATGTTGAAGTACGGCCCTGACACGGGGTTGGCGTTGCCCGCGACCTGCGAGTACTTGTCGCACCAGCCGGCGTACCAGACCCAGAGATCGATGGCCTCATCGACCTGCGCGGCGGCAGCGGATGACGAGACACCCTCCTGCGCTGCGATCTCGTCGATGAACTGCGCACGGCGCCCTTCGAGCACCTCGGCGACCCGGTAGAGCACCTGACCGCGGTTGTACGCGGTCGCACCCGACCAGCCCTTCACTGCCGCACGCGCTGCGACGACGGCGTCCCGTGCATCCTTGCGAGATCCCTGTGCCGCGTTCGCGAGGAACGCGCCCTTGGCCGAGAGCACCTCATAGGTGCGCCCCGACTCGCTGCGAGGGAACGCCCCGCCGATGGCGAGCTTGTAGGTCTTCGGAACGGTCAGACGCTTGCTCATGCTGCGGCTCCCTTCAGGTACGCGGTGAGCCCCTGGCGTCCGCCTTCGCGGCCGTATCCGGACTCCTTGTATCCGCCGAACGGGCTCGACGGGTCGAATCGGTTGAAGGTGTTCGCCCAGATGACGCCCGCCCGAAGGCGGTCAGCCACGGCGAGGATGCGCGATCCCTTGTCCGACCAGATACCTGCGGACAGACCGTACGGGGTGTTGTTCGCCTTCGCGATCGCCTCGGCCGGAGTGCGGAACGTGAGCACGGAGAGCACCGGACCGAACACCTCGTCACGGGCGATCCGGTGCGACGCCTCGACGCCGGTGAAGATCGTCGGAGCGAACCAGAAGCCCTTGTCGGGGATCGCGCAGTCCGCGGTCCAGCGCTCTGCGCCCTCGGCCTCGCCGATGTCGCTGAGCTCGCGGATGCGGGCGAGCTGGGCCGCCGAGTTGATCGCACCGATGTCGGTGTTCTTGTCGAGCGGATCGCCGAGGCGCAGCGTCGACAGACGGTTCTTCAGGCGGTCGATGACCTCGTCGTGGATCGACTCCTGCACGAGCAGGCGACTTCCGGCGCAGCAGACATGGCCCTGATTGAAGAAGATGCCGTTGACGATGCCCTCGATGGCCTGATCGATCGGCGCGTCGTCGAACACGATGTTCGCCGCCTTGCCGCCCAGCTCGAGCGTGACCTTCTTGTCGGTTCCTGCGACGGCCCGAGCGATGTCGCGTCCGACACCGGTCGAACCGGTGAACGCGACCTTGTCGACGTCGGGGTGGCGCACGAGAGCCGCACCGGTGGCACCGGCACCCGTCACGATGTTGACGACGCCGGCGGGGAGGTCGGCCTGCTGCAGGATCTCGGCGAAGATCAGCGCCGTCAGCGGCGTGGTCTCCGCGGGCTTCAGCACGACGGTGTTCCCTGCGGCGAGAGCCGGTGCGAGCTTCCACGCGAGCATCAGCAGCGGGAAGTTCCACGGGATGATCTGTCCGGCGACGCCGAGGGCGCGCGGGTTCGCGCCGAGTCCGGCGTAGTCGAGCTTGTCGGCCCACCCTGCGTAGTAGAAGAACCAGGATGCGACCAGAGGAACGTCGACATCACGACTCTCCTTGATCGGCTTGCCGTTGTCGAGGCTCTCGGCGACGGCGAGCTCGCGAGCGCGCTCCTGCACGAGACGGGCGATGCGGAACAGGTACTTGCCCCGATCGCGACCGCTCATCTTCGACCAGGTCTTCTCGTAGGCACGACGCGCGGCAGCGACCGCACGGTCGACGTCGTGGTCGTTCGCCGAGGCGATCTCGGCGATGTGGCTCTCGTCGGCCGGCGAGATCGTCGCGAAGCTCGAGCCAGAGCCGTCGACGAACTCTCCGTCGATGAACAGGCCGTAGCTGTCCTTGAGGTTCAGGACCGCCTTCGACTCCGGGGCCGGAGCGTATTCCAGGAATGACATATGCGGGGCTCCTAGTCGATCGTGACGTAGTCGGGGCCGGAGTAGTGGCCGGTGGTGAGCTTCTGACGCTGCAGAAGCACGTCGTTCAACAGGCTCGAGGCACCGAAGCGGAAGAGGTGCGGCTGAAGCCACTCCTCCCCCACGGTCTCGGCGACCGTGACGAGATACTTCACCGCGTCCTTGGATGCGCGGATGCCGCCGGCGGGCTTCACGCCGACGCGCTCGCCCGTTCCGCGATGCCAGTCGCGCACCGTCTCGAGCATGAGCAGAGTGGTCGGAAGCGTCGCCGCCGGCTGCACCTTGCCCGTGGACGTCTTGATGAAGTCGCCGCCGGCGAGGATGCCGAGCCACGAGGCGCGCTTGATGTTGTCGTACGTGTTGAGCTCGCCGGTCTCGAGGATCACCTTGAGCGAGGCTGACGAGCCGTCGGCGCGACGGCAGGCTTCCTTGACCTGGGCGATCTGGTCGTAGACGAGCCCGTATCGACCCGAGAGGAATGCTCCTCTGTCGATCACCATGTCGATCTCGTCGGCGCCTGCCGCGACTGCTTCCGCCGTGTCGGCGAGCTTGATCGCCAGCGACGACCGACCACTCGGGAAAGCCGTGGCGACGGCCGCGACCGAGATCAGGCCGTCATCGGGGTCACCGTGCAGCGCGCCCAGCGCCTCGACCGCGTCCCCCACCATGTCGCCGTACACGCACACGGCGGCGACCTTCGGGGTCGACGGATCGGCGGCATCCGGGTTCTTGGCCTTCGCGACCAGTGACCGCACCTTGCCCGGGGTGTCCGACCCCTCGAGCGTGGTCAGGTCGATCAGCTTGATGATCGTGTCGAGTGCCCAGGCCTTCGACGTCGTCTTGATCGACCGCGTGCCGAGGCCGGCAGCTCGCTGCTCGAGGCCGACGGCGTCGACGCCCGGGAGTCCGTGCAGGAAACGGCGGAGCGTGGCGTCATCCGGCTCACCGCCGAGAACGTCCACCGCCGTCCTGCGGCTGAGTTCTTGGGTCGTCATCGTTCCTCCAACAATGCTCGTGCTGTGGTCTCATCTGTCACCAGAACGCTGCACAGTCCGCTGGTGACGACTGTGCGCGCGATGTCATGTTTGGCGTCACCGGCGGTGACGAAGATCGAGCGCTTCGCCGCACGCAGGCGTCCGAGGTCGACTCCGACCGTCCGGGCGTCGAGCTGCGGGTCGACGATGTTCCCGTCGGCGTCGATGTAACGGCCGAGCACATCGCCCACGGCACCTCGACGCGCGAGCTCCTCGACATCGGATGCCGACAGGTAGCCGTTCTCGACGTGCGCGGAAGTCGCATCGCATGGGCCCGCGGTGAACAGGAACGCCTGCGCTTCGGCCGCTTCGACGAGAACGGCCGCGACGGTGCGGTCGGCTTCGATCGCCTGTTTGGTCTCGACGCGTTCGAGGATCGCCGGGCTCGGCAGGAGGGAGACGTGTCCGGATGCCCGCTGGGCGATGGTGACGGCGAGGCCAGCCGCCCCGCCGGAACGACGGTTGAGGCTCACTCCCCCGTTGAGCTGCACGACCGTGACTCCGGTCGCCCAGCCGTCCGGCAGCGATTCGGCCACGGCACGCAGCGTGCGCCCCCAGCTGACGCCGAGGGTGCGCGGCACGGGCCGCATCGCGGTGAGATAGTCGGCGGCGGCCTGAGCGACGCGCTCGAGCGTTCCATCATCGCCGTCCGGAGAGGGAACGACCACCGCGGCCGTGAGCCCGTGACGTTCGACGAGCTGGCGCTCGAGTCCGAGCCGACGCGCACGCGGGTGCACGATCTCGATCCGGACGATCCCGCGCTCGCGGGCCTGTGTGAGAAGCCGGCCCACCTTCCAGCGGGAGAGTTTGAGGAGGGCGCCGATCTCGTCCTGCGTCTTGTCCTCGTCGTAGTACAGCTCGGCGACGCGGACCATGATCAGTTCTTCTTCCATGGCATCCTCCTTCCTGCTGTCAGTTTACGTCGGCATCCCCGTTCGCGCATCAATCTGCTCATATGAGCATCTTGCCTCACAGTCGTCGCACATTCGCCGGAGACGACGAAAGGACGCCGACCCCGAGGGGTCGACGTCCTTTTCGCAGCGAGATGCTTACATGCGCTTGCGCGACGTGAGCACCTGGTCGACGAGGCCGTAGTCCAGCGCCTCGGCGGCCGACAGGATCTTGTCGCGGTCGATGTCGCGGTTGACCTGCTCCACCGGCTTGCCGGTGTGGCGGGCCATGGCCTCCTCGAGCCAGGTGCGCATGCGGAGGATCTCCGCCGCCTGGATCTCGATGTCGGACGCCTGACCGTGTCCGGCCTCACCCATCGCCGGCTGGTGCATCAGCACACGGGCGTTGGGCAGAGCGAGACGCTTGCCGGGGTGGCCGGCCGCGAGCAGCACGGAGGCAGCGGATGCCGCCTGGCCGAGCACGACGGTCTGGATCTGCGGCGCGACGTACTGCATCGTGTCGTAGATCGCCGTCATCGCGGTGAAGGACCCACCGGGCGAGTTGATGTACATCGTGATGTCACGCTCGGAGTCCTGGCTCTCGAGAACGAGAAGCTGGGCCATCACGTCGTCGGCCGACGCGTCGTCGACCTGGACGCCGAGGAAGATCACGCGATCTTCGAACAGCTTGTTATAGGGGTCCTGGCGCTTGAAGCCATAAGCCGTGCGCTCCTCGAACTGCGGGAGCACGTAGCGGCTGGAGGGCAGGTCGCCGGCAGAGCGGAAGGTGGGTGCGTACATGGGAGTCCTTTCGCTTTCCGTTACTTGATGTCCTGGTCGGTTCCGCCGCCACCGACGACGTCGGTGGCCGAGTCGCGGATGTGGTCGACGAAGCCGTACTCGAGGGCCTCGTCGGCGGTGAACCAGCGGTCGCGGTCACCGTCGGCGTTGATCTGCTCGACCGACTTGCCGGTCTGCGCCGCCGTGATCTCGGCGAGGCGGTTCTTCATCGAGGTGATGAGCTGCGCCTGCGTCTGGATGTCGCTCGACGTGCCGCCGAAGCCACCGTGCGGCTGGTGCAGCAGCACGCGGGCGTTGGGCGTGATGTACCGCTTGCCCTTCGTGCCTGCCGTCAGCAGCAGCTGACCCATCGATGCGGCCATGCCGATTCCCACGGTGACGATGTCGTTCGGAACGAACTGCATCGTGTCGTAGATCGCCATGCCCGCGGTGATCGATCCGCCGGGCGAGTTGATGTAGAGGTAGATGTCCTTCTCGGAGTCCTCTGCGGCGAGAAGGAGGATCTTCGCGCAGATCTCGTTCGCATTGTCGTCGCGCACCTCCGATCCCAGCCAGATGATGCGGTCTTTCAACAGTCGGTCGAAGACGCTCGTAGCGAGGAGGGGTTCTGCAGCCATGTCAGCTCCTGATTCCGTGTTTCAGTGATTCGAATCTACCGGCGACAACGCAGCGCTCAGGCCGTGTTCGCCGTCGGCATATCAGCCGTCGAGTTCGGCGATCTCATGGGCGTATGCGGTCATCGAGCGGTGGTATCGCGGGAGGTGCGGCACGAGTGCCAGCAGCGCTACCGAGAGTCCCTGCGACGGCTTTCCCGAACTCGCCAGGATCAGCGCATGCACGGTGGCGACGGCGTCGCGATAGGGGCCGTCGGCAGATCGCTCCTGTTCCGCGAGGATCACGGCGAGAGCGTCGTCGTAGGCGCCGAGGTTGCGCAGCGAGCTCGCCAGCTGGATGACGCACTGCGGGCGGTGCTCGTCGTCGAGTCCGAGAGCGAGAGCATGCCTGTAGAGCTCCACGGCCTCGGCGGGACGCCCGGCGGAGTCCCTGGCGCCGGCACGCTCGAACTGCGCTCGCGCGTCGTCGAACCCGCGCTCGGCAGCCAGCGCGTCGATCCGCGCGATCGTCTCTTCGCCGACTTCGTCACCCGATGCGTCAGCCCACACCTCATCGATGCGTTCGTCCCAGGTCTTCATCGTGTCCTCACTGTCGGGGTGTCGTCTTTCACGAGAAAGGGGCGGATGCCGCAGCATCCGCCCCTCTCATCGAGATCGTGTTCGATCACTCAGCCTTGTCGGCAGCCTTCTTGGCCGGGGCCTTCTTCGCTGCGGGCTTCTTCGCGGCCGGCTTCTCAGCGGCGTCGGCGTCGTCGGCCTTCTTCGCGGGAGCCTTCTTCGCAGCGGGCTTCTTCGCGGCCGGCTTCTCAGCGGCGTCGGCGTCGTCAGCCTTCTTCGCAGCGGCCTTCTTAGCCGGAGCCTTCTTGGCCGGCTTCTCGTCAGCAGCTGCGTCGGACTCAGCCTCGGCCTCGTCGTCGGTCACGACGAAATCGGACAGGTCGACCGGCTTGCCGTTGGTGTCGACGACCTTGACCTTGCCGAGCGCGATCGCGAGGGCCTTGTTACGGGCGACCTCACCGACGAGCGCGGGAAGCTGGTTGGACGACTGCAGAGCCTCGACGAACTCCTGCGGAGCCATGCCGTACTGCGATGCGGACTGGATGAGGTACTGCGAGAGCTCCTCCTGCGAGACCTGCACGTCGGCCTGCTCGGCGATCGTGTCGAGCAGCACCTGCGTGCGGAACTGCTTCTCGCTGGCCTCGGTCACCTCGGCGCGGTGCACGTCGTCCTCGAGGCGGTTCTCGCCCTCGAGGTGGTTGTGCACCTCGTCCTCGATGAGCTTCGGCGGCACGGGGATGTCGATCTGCTCGAGCAGCGTCTCGACGAGCTTGTCGCGCGCTGCGGAGCCCTGTGCGAAGACACCCTGCTGCGAGACGCGCTCGGCGAGGCTCGCACGGAGCTCGGCGATCGTGTCGAACTCGCTGGCGATCTGCGCGAAGTCGTCGTCGGCCTCAGGAAGCTCGCGCTCCTTGACGGCCTTGACGGTCACGGCGACCTCGGCCTCGGAGCCGGCGTGGTCGCCGCCCACGAGTGCCGAGCGGAACGTGGTGTCCTCGCCCGCGGTGAGCGACTCGATCGCGTCGTCGATGCCCTCGAGCAGCTCGCCGGAGCCGACCTCGTAAGAGACACCCTCTGCGCGGTCGATCTCGGCGCCGTCGATCGTGGCGACGAGGTCGAGCTCGACGAAGTCACCCTTCGCTGCCGGGCGGTCGACGGGAACGAGCGTGCCGAAACGGGCGCGCAGGTTCTCGAGCTCTGCGTCGAGCGCCGCTTCGTCAGCCTCGACGGCGTCGACAGTGACCGTGATGCCGTCGTACGACGGAATCTCGATCTCGGGACGGACGTCCACCTCGATGTCGACGAGCAGGTCGCCGGAGAAGTCCTTCTCGTTCGGCCACTGCGTGATGTCGGCGGCCGGACGTCCGACGACGCGGAGCTTGTGCTCGACGGTCGCGTCGCGGAAGAACTTGTCGAGGCCCTCGTTGACCGCGTGCTCGATGACCGCACCGCGCCCGATGCGCTGGTCGATGATCGGAGCGGGGACCTTGCCCTTGCGGAAGCCGGGGATCTGCACGTCCTGAGCGATGTGCTCGTAGGCGTGCGCGATGCTGGGCTTGAGGTCGTCGGGGGTGACCGTGATGCTGAGCTTGACCCGGGTCGGGGTCAGCTTCTCGACGGTGCTGTTCGCCATTCTGGTGTGCTCTCCTTGTGATTTCCGCGCTGAATCGCGGCTGTCAGGCCGTTGAAGCCATGTCGGGGCGACAGGAGTTGAACCTGCGACCTCCCGCTCCCAAAGCGGGCGCTCTACCAAGCTGAGCTACGCCCCGGGGAATCCGCTTGCAGATTCAGCCCCACCGAGTCTAACGGACACGAGCACCCGCGTCAGTCCGCTATGATCGATGAGTCGGGACAGACCACCACGTCTGGTCCGACATCGGGGCTGTAGCTTAGTGGTAAAGCCTCTGTCTTCCAAACAGATGATGCGAGTTCGATTCTCGTCAGCCCCTCACTCGACAAGGCCCCCGCGATCAGCGGGGGCCTTTGTTCTTCCCCGGGAGTTCTTCTGCGAGGCGACGCACTCATTAGAGTCGTGGTACGCCGGTTCCCCACGGAGGTCCCCACCGCATGACTGCACCCGTCGACGTGGCTTCCTCCGCCATCGGAGGCCACGCGCTCCCCCCGCGATTCGCCAGCGCGCCGAAGGCGACACCGAGGGGCCGGCAGCGACGCCCCGGGCTGATTCTGGGCGCTGTCGCGGTCATGGTCGTCGCAGTGACGGTCGGGCTGCTCCAGATCACTGCGAGCCTCGGCTATGACGAAGCGCGCGCCGACTTCGACGCCAGCCGAGCCACGACCGCGAGCACCGGGGAGGCGCTCCGACAGGAGCTCGGCGCGCTCGAATCCACTCTCGGTATCGCCGACACGCTCGTGCAGACCGACTCGGGCGTCCTCGTCGCTCCAGCAGCGCGAGATGCGCTGTCGTCCGCCGCGACCGATGCCCGCGAGGTCGTGACCCCCGCGGAGGATCTTCTCGACCAGGACCTGCCGGCTGCAGAAGCGAAACCCGGCGCCTTCTGGGAGCTCTTCGCAGCATCCGGAGAACTCGCCGCGCAGACGCGCGACCTCGACGATCTGGCTGCCGACCTCGACAGCGCGACGCCCCCGCTGACGGCCGCCGGTACGGCAGTGACCGACGCCGGCGCGGCCGTCCTCCGTTCTGCGGCCGATTCCGCACCGGCATTCGAGTCCGCGCATCTCTCCGCCAAGAACGATGCGGTGATCGCGCTGCGCGACGCCGCATCACGAGCATCCGACACGACAATCCTCGACCGATCGGCGGTCGAGACGCTGGTGTCGCTGCAGGACGCCGCGGCACAGGTCGTGGCGACCGAACAGATCGAACTCGCCGAGAAGGCAGGACCTCTGCAGACCGCGCGCACGGAGATCGAGGCGTTCGCTCGCTCGCTCGCCCCCGGCGTGCTGCTCGAGTTCGACTGGAACCAGGTCGTCAACAACGCGGGCTACAACGGCAGCATGGGCGGGCTCACGACGTGGTGGTGGGACGACCCCGACCGCGCAGCCATCGAGCTGTCGAACTCGGTCGCGGAGCAATGGCCCGCCGACCGCAGCAAGGCTCTCGTCGCCCACGAGGTCGGCCATGCGATCAGTGTGAAATGCGAGGACATGTACGACTCGTCGACCCAGGACAGCATCGAGAAATGGGCGACCGCCTGGGCGATCAGCATGGGCTTCACCGACGACGCCAACGGCGTCTGGGCCTACGGCTACCCGCCCCAGTCCTATATTGACGCCGCGTACGGGTGCCGGTGAGCACGCACGCCGCAGACGAGAGAAGCGGCCGCGATCGGATCGCGGCGGCTTCTGTCAAGAGATCAGATCGAGGTCACTGACCTCGACGCTCACGAAGCTGGGTGAGCGCATCCTCGAGAAGCTGGACGGCTTCTGCGTCGGTGCGACGCTCCTTCACATACGCGAGGTGGGTCTTGTACGGCTCCGGCTTCGCGAGCGCAGGCGGGTTCGCCTTGTCGCGACCGGCCGGCAGGCCGGACTGGGGGTGGTCGATCGTCTCGGGGATCTCCTCTTCAGGAAGCCCCGCGGCGAAGTAGCGGACCGTCTCATTGCCGAGACCGTCCCAGTACGAGACCGCGATGCGGTCGGCGTGGTAGCCGTGGTCCTGCTCGCCCATGGGGCCGGAACCGACACGGGTTCCTCGGATCGCATTGCCGCCGGTAGCCATCAGATCACCTCGAACTTCGTGATGAGACCGAGCGCCACGATCGCCACGAACCACGCCAGAGCGAGGACCACGGTGAAGCGGTTGAGATTGCGCTCAGCGAGACCCGACGAGCCGACAGCCGACGTCATTCCGCCACCGAACATGTCGGAGAGGCCGCCACCGCGACCCTTGTGGAGGAGGATGAGGAGAGTCAGCAGGACGCTGGTTATGCCC
Source organism: Microbacterium sp. WCS2018Hpa-9 (assembly GCF_031843745.1). Classification (NCBI taxonomy): domain Bacteria; kingdom Bacillati; phylum Actinomycetota; class Actinomycetes; order Micrococcales; family Microbacteriaceae; genus Microbacterium; species Microbacterium sp. WCS2018Hpa-9. The sequence goes on along the minus strand of NZ_JAVTIY010000005.1, from coordinate 133,769 downwards.
AGCACCACCTGCAGGACGAACTCGAGAATTTCCACGAGGAAGAGCCTTTCGCTGGGGCAGGATTGCCCCGGTAACGGTCAAGTATACGGTGCGGCGGGGCCGAAGCCCCGCCACACTCACACGCCTACGTGCTTCTCGAAGCGGATGATCGCGGCGAACTCGTCGACCACGAGGCTCGCGCCTCCGACCAGCGCGCCGTCGACATCGGGCTCACGCATGAAGCTGGCGATGTTGGCCGCCTTGACCGATCCGCCGTACAGGATCCGGGTGCGCGCCGCAGCGTCGCCACCGAGGACCTTGGCGATCACCTTGCGCAGCGCGGCGCAGACATCCTGCGCCTGCTGAGGCGTCGCGGCCTGTCCGGAGCCGATGGCCCAGACGGGCTCGTACGCCACCACGATGTCGGCATCCTTCGAGAGCCCCTGCAGAGCGGCTTCGAGCTGCCCGGCCGGAACCGCACTGGCGCCGAACTTCTCGAGGTCCTCAGCGGTCTCACCGACGCAGATGACCGGCGACAGGCCGTGCTTGAGCGCGGCCTTCGTCTTGGCCGCCACGACGTCGTCAGACTCCGCGTGGTACTCGCGACGCTCGGAGTGCCCGATGATGACGTACTTCACGTCGAGCTTCGCCAGGAACGCTCCCGACACCTCGCCGGTGTACGCACCGGAGTCGTGTGCCGAGATGTCCTGCGCGCCCAGCGCGAACGGGATCTTGTCCGCGTCGATCAGCGTCTGCACGCTGCGGATGTCGGTGAAGGGCGGGAACACCGCCACCTCGACCGATCCGTCCTCGTGCTTGGCATCCTTGAGAGTCCAGTGCAACTTCTGCACGAACGCGACCGCCTGCAGGTGGTCGAGGTTCATCTTCCAGTTTCCCGCGATCAGCGGGGTGCGGGTCTTTACGCCCATCCGAGCACCTCCAGGCCGGGTAGTTTCTTGCCCTCGAGGAACTCGAGGCTTGCGCCGCCACCGGTCGAGATGTGACCGAACTGGTCGTCGGTGAAGCCGAGCTGACGCACGGCCGCGGCAGAGTCACCACCGCCGACGACGCTGAGGCCGTCGACCTCGGTGAGCGCCTGCGCGACGGTCTTCGTGCCGCCGGCGAACGCCGGGAACTCGAACACGCCCATCGGTCCGTTCCAGAACACCGTCTTCGATTCGCGGATGACCTCCGCGAACCGCGCGGCGGTCTCCGGACCGATGTCCAGGCCGATGCCCGAGGTTCCGAAAGCTGTGCTCTCGATGGCATCAGCGGCCGTCACCTCGTGGTCGGCATCTGCCGAGAACGAGGATGCCACCACGACGTCGGTCGGGAGCACCAGCTCCACGCCGCGCTCCTGAGCCTCGGCGATGTAGCCGCGCACGGTCTCGAGCTGGTCTTCTTCGAGGAGGCTGGATGCCACGGCGTGGCCCTGCGCCTTCAGGAAGGTGAACAGCATTCCGCCACCGACGAGGATGCGATCCACGCGAGGCAGCAGGTGCGAGATGACGCCGAGCTTGTCGCTCACCTTCGACCCGCCGAGCACCACCGCATACGGGCGCTCGGGGTTCTCGGTGAGACGGTCGAGCACATCGAGCTCGGCCGCGATGAGCAGACCGGCAGCCGAAGGCAGCAGTTCGGCGAGGTCGTAGACGCTCGCCTGCTTGCGGTGCACGACACCGAATCCGTCGGAGACGAGCACGTCTCCGAGCTCTGCGAGCTGGGCCGCGAAGGCGCCGCGCTCGGCATCGTCCTTCGAGGTCTCCCCCGGGTTGAACCGCAGATTCTCGATGACGACGATGCCGCCGTCCTCCAGCGAGGCCACGGCCTCCTGCGCCGACTCGCCGACGGTGTCGCGCGCGAACGCGACCGGCTTGCCGAGCAGCTCGGACAGGCGCTGGGCGACCGGCTCGAGGCTGTACTGCGGGTCGGGCGCACCGTCGGGGCGTCCGAGGTGCGAGCACACGACCACGCGGGCGCCCGCGTTGATCAGTGCGTTGAGGGTAGGCAACGAGGCGCGGACACGGCCATCGTCCGTGATGATCCCATCCCGCAGGGGGACGTTGAGATCACAACGGACGATGACGCGCTTGCCCTCGAGCGAACCCAGTGAATCCAGGGTGCGCAGAGTCATGGGAGGTGTCTCAGAGACGCTCGGCCACGTACTCGGTCAGGTCGACGAGACGGTTGGAGTAGCCCCACTCGTTGTCGTACCAGCTCGAGACCTTGACCAGGTTGCCGCTGACGTTGGTCAGCGTCGAGTCGAAGATCGACGAGTGCGGGTTGTGCACGATGTCGCTCGAGACGATCTGGTCTTCGTTGTACTGCAGGAAGCCGGCGAGGCGTCCCTCGGCAGCAGCCTTCTTGTACGCCTCGTTGACCTCTTCGACCGTGAGGTTCTCGCGGTCCGTGATCAGCGTCAGGTCGACGATCGAGCCGGTGGGAACCGGAACGCGGTACGACGAGCCGCTCAGCTTGCCCTGGAGCTCGGGCAGAACCTCGCCGATCGCCTTGGCGGCACCGGTCGAGGCGGGCGTGATGTTGATCGCAGCGGCGCGTGCACGGCGCAGGTCGCTGTGCGGGCCGTCCTGCAGGTTCTGATCTGCGGTGTAGGCGTGAGCGGTCATCATGAAGCCGCGGTCGATGCCGAACGCGTCGTTGAAGACCTGGGCCAGCGGCGCGAGGCAGTTCGTGGTGCAGGAGGCGTTGGAGATGATGTGGTGCGTCTCCGGGTCGTACTTGTCCTCGTTCACGCCCATGACGAACGTGCCGTCGACGCCGGTGCCCGGAGCCGAGATGAGGACCTTCTTGGCGCCCGCATCGATGTGCTTCTTGGCCGCCTCGGCCTTGGTGAAGAAGCCGGTCGACTCGATGACGATGTCGACGCCCAGCTCGCCCCACGGGAGGCCTGCGGGGTCGCGCTCTGCGAACGCCTTGATCGTCTTGCCGTTGACAGTGATGCTCTCGTCGTCGTAGCTGATGTCAGCGTCGAGGACACCGCCCACAGAGTCGTACTTCAGAAGGTGGGCAAGGGTCTTGTTGTCGGTGAGGTCGTTGACAGCGACGATCTCGATGTCCGCTCCCTGCGCGAGAGCCGCGCGGAAGTAGTTGCGTCCGATGCGGCCGAAGCCGTTGATACCGATCTTGACAGACACTCAGGTCTCCCTGTTTCTCGTGCGCTGTGCGCAGCAAAAGTGCTTACGCGATGCGCGGGGGTTTTTGGCTGAGATGGCGTCCCGACGAGACTTGGCCCGTCGGGACGCGACCCGATTACGACAGTACCAGCAGGCCGTTCGTCTTCTCGCGGGCGACCTCGAAGCGCTGCGCGACGTTCTCCCAGTTGGCGATGTTCCACGCGGCCTTGACGTAGTCGGCCTTGACGTTGAGGTAGTCGAGGTAGAAGGCGTGCTCCCACATGTCGAGCTGGAACAGCGGCACGGTGCCGGCCGCGGTGTTCGACTGCTGGTCGAAAAGCTGCTGGATGATCAGACGCTGGCCGATCGAGTCCCAGCTGAGCACCGACCAGCCGGAGCCCTGGATTCCGAGGGCGTTCGCGGTGAAGTGCGCCTGGAACTTCTCGAACGAGCCGAAGAACTCATCGATGGCGGCCTTGAGCTCGCCTTCGGGCTGTCCGCCACCGGTCGGCGAGAGGTTGGTCCAGAAGATGGAGTGGTTGACGTGACCGCCGAGGTTGAACGCGAGGTCCTTCTCGAGCTTGTTCACGTTCGCGAGGTTGCCGCTGTCGCGGGCCTCGGCGAGCTGCTCGAGGGCGGTGTTGGCGCCGGCGACGTAGGTCGCGTGGTGCTTGTCATGGTGCAGCTCCATGATCTTGCCGCTGATGTGCGGCTCGAGGGCTGCGAAGTCGTAGGGAAGGTCGGGGAGCGTGTAAGTCGCCATGTCGCTTTCATCCAATCCGCGCCGCGCCGCGGCGCTTGCCGATCCTCTGCGCCGCCGATGTGCGGCGAAGAGCGGACGTAACTCATCCTAGTGACGACAACGCACGGCTGTCCCGGATCCTTCCTCCGTATGACGAAGCGAGGCGGCCCCTGATCGGGGCCGCCTCGCTTCTGAGAGTTCTGTGCTGGTCAGACGTCGAGCCCTGCGGGGACGGCGGCCTCGGTTCCCGGGATGCCCTCCTGCTGGGCGCGCTTGTCGGCCATGGCCAGAAGGCGGCGGATGCGGCCGGCGACGGCATCCTTCGTCATCGGCGGGTCGGCGTGGTGACCCAGCTCGTCGAGGCTCGCATCCCGGTGCGCGAGGCGCAGCTCGCCGGCGACCTTGAGGTGGTCGGGCACCTCGTCGGCGAGGATCTCGAGAGCGCGCTCGACGCGGGCGCAGGCGGCGACTGCGGCCTGCGCGGAACGACGCAGGTTGGCGTCATCGAAGTTCACGAGACGGTTCACCCCCGCCCGCACCTCGCGGCGCTGGCGCATCTCTTCCCAGGCGACAGCGGTCTTCTGCGCACCCATCTCGCTGAGGATGGTGCGGATGGCCTCACCCTCGCGGACGACGACGCGGGGCATACCGCGCACCTCGCGTGCCTTCGCAGCCACTCCGAGGCGGTGTGCGGCGCCGACGAGTGCCATCGCGGCCTCAGACGACGGGCAGGCGACCTCGAGCATGGCCGAGCGACCCGGTTCGCTCAGGGTTCCCGCGGCGAGGAACGCTCCACGCCACAGACCGGCCACCTCGGCGCGAGAGCCGGTGGTGAGACGGTTGGGGAGGCCACGGACCGGGCGACGACGCTGGTCCAGCAGACCGGTCTGGCGTGCGAGGGTCTCCCCCGACGCGATCACCCTGACAGCCCACCGCGCTCCGTCGTTCGCCGTGCTCGACTGCACCTGGGCGATCTCGGGCCGAACACCGTAGATCTCTGCGAGGTCGCGCGCGACACGCTGCGCGAGGATCTCGGCATCCACCTCCGCCTCGACGGCAACCCGCCCGGCGATCGAGTGCAGCCCTCCGGCGAACCGAAGGATAGAGGTGACCTCCGCGACACGCACCGTCGGGGGTGCATTACGGATGCTGACAAGCTCAGCTTTGACGTCGGTGGTTAGTGCCACGACACTCCTCTACGCTCACGCGCCGGATCGCGGCGCAAACCTCCAGCCTACTCTGACGGAGGCTCCTGCTATTCCCTGCCGAGGTCCCGGTGACGCACGTTGACGGCCACTCCGGGCACGGACGCGAGCCGACGAACGAGCTCCTCCACCATGGCGACGGATCGGTGCTTTCCGCCGGTGCAGCCGATCGCGATCGTCGAGTGGCTCTTGTTCTCGCGCTGGTACCCCTCGAGCACCGGGGTGAGCGCCGCGGTATAGGCGTCGAGGAACTCTGCGGCGCCTTCACGCGAGAGCACGTAGTTCTTCACCGATTCGTCTTGACCCGTCAGGCCGCGGAGCTCTTCGTTCCAGAAGGGATTGGGCAAGAAGCGCATGTCGGCGACCATGTCGACATCGGTCGGAAGACCGTACTTGAATCCGAAGCTCATGAGCGTCACACGGTGCCGCGCTGCACCCTCTTCAGAGAAGAGGTCGGACACCTGCGTGGCGAGCTGATGGATGTTGAGCGCTGAGGTGTCGACCACGAGGTCGGCCGACTCGCGGATCGGCGCGAGTCGGAGGCGCTCGATACGGATGCCGTCGAGCAGGGTGCCATCTCCCTGGAGCGGATGCGGCCTGCGGACCGCCTCGAATCGACGCACGAGCACGTCGTCGGACGCGTCGAGGAACAGCACACGCACTGAACCGCGCGATCGCAACGCCCGCGCCACGCCGGGGAAATCGTCGAAGAGGTTGCGTCCTCGGACATCGACCACCGCGGCGACCTTGGGCAAGGCGTTGCCGCCCATGTCGGTGAGATCCAGCAACGGACGGAGAATCTGCGGCGGAAGGTTGTCTACGACATACCAGCCGAGGTCCTCGAGTGCGTTCGCGACCGTCGTGCGCCCTGCGCCCGACATGCCCGTGACGATGAGGAACTCGCCTTTGTCCCCGTCAGTCATGGTTACTCCTTCTCCCCCGCTTGCCCCAGCCTAGCGAGTGGAGAGATGCGTATGGATGTTCTCAGCGAGCACGGGCCCGATGCCCTGCACCTCTTGGATCACCTCAGGCGGTGCAGACCGCAGTGCGGTGACGGATCCGAAGTGCTTGAGAAGGACCTTGATCCGCGATGCACCGAGCCCCGGCACCTCGGCGAGGATCGACGTGATGTCGTTCCTGCGCCGCTTGCGCTGGTGCGTGATCGCGAATCGGTGGGCTTCGTCTCTCAGCCGCTGGAGCAGGTAGAGCGACTCGCTGGTGCGCGGCAGGATCACCGGGAAGTCGTCCCCTGGGAGCCAGATCTCCTCGAGCCTCTTGGCGATGCCGCACACCGCGATCTCGGTGTGACCGGCGTCTCGGAGTGCGCGCGCGGCTGCCTCGACCTGCGGCTGCCCGCCGTCGACCAGCAGCAACTGCGGCGGGTAGGCGAAGCGGGGCTTGCGCTTGACCTCGACGACGACCTCCTCGAGGTCGTCTCCCGCTTCTCCGGGGATCACCACGGCTGCTGCGGGCTCTTCGGCCTCCTCAGGACGATCGAGGTAGGCGAGACGACGACGCAGCACCTGGTACATAGAGTCGGTGTCGTCTGTGGTCTCGGCGATGTTGAACGAACGGTACTGGTCTTTTCGAGGCAGCCCGTCTTCGAAGACCACCATCGATGCCACCACGTTCGTGCCGCCGAGGTGCGAGATGTCGAAGCACTCGATGCGCAGCGGCGCCTCCGACATCCCCAGCGCCTCCTGCAGATCCGTCAGAGCCTGCGTGCGCGCGATGTAGTCGCTCGTGCGACGGGTCTTGTAGCGGATCAGCGCCTGCTGCGCGTTGAGTGTCGCGGTGCGCATCAGGTCGGCGCGCTGACCCCGCTGGGCGACGGCGATCTCGACCTTCTTGCCTCGCCGCTCGCGCAGCCACACCTCGAGCTCGGCCGCGTCGTCTGGCAACGTCGGCACGATGATTCGCCGCGGCACATCTTGAGCATCTCCATACGCGCGCTGCAGCACCTGATCGACGAGGTCGGCGGTCGAGATGTCGATCTCCTTCTCGATCGTCATCGCACGGACGCCTCGCACGCGCCCGCCGCGGATCACGAAGTGCTGCACGGCCGCGGCGAGCTCGTCTTCCGCGATTCCGAACAGGTCGGCATCCTCGTCGGTCGCGAGCACCAGCGCGCTCTTGCCGAGCACCGCCTCGATCGCTGTGAGCTTGTCGCGGAATCTGGCCGCGGCCTCGTAGTCCATCGCGGCGGAGGCGGCCAGCATCCGCTTCGTCAGCTCCCGAGTGAAGCGCTCGTCGCCTCCGGCCATGAACGCGACGAAGTCGTCGACCATCGCACGGTGCTCTTCTATGGTGACCGTCATCGAGCATGGTCCGCCGCACTTGCCGATCTGCCCCGGAAAGCACGGACGCCCCGTCTGCATCGCGCGCTTGTAGCTGGAGTCGCTGCAGGTGCGGATCGGGAACGCCTTGACCATCAAGTCGATCGTCTCGTGCACGGCCCAGACCTTCGGGTAGGGACCAAAGTAGCGCGCACCAGGAATCTTGCGGTTTCTGGTGACGATCACGCGCGGCGCCTCATCGCCCAGTGTCACGGCCATGAACGGGTAGGACTTGTCGTCCTTGTAGCGGACGTTGAAGGGCGGATCGAACTCCTTGATCCACATGTACTCCAGCTGCAGCGAGTCCACATCGGTCGGGACGACGGTCCACTCGACCGAAGACGCCGTGGTGACCATGCGCCGCGTGCGCTCGTGAAGCGTGCGCAGCGGCGCGAAGTAGTTCGACAGACGCTGACGCAGGTTCTTCGCCTTGCCGACGTAGAGCACGCGTCCGTCGGCGTCGCGGAAGCGGTACACGCCGGGGTTGGTGGGGATCTCACCGACCCGCGGCTTGTACGGCAGGACGTCGGCCATCAGCTGGCCTTCCGCGCAGAGCGCCCCTCACCCAGGATCTCGGCGAGGAACTGGCCCGTGTGGCTGTCCTCGACTCGCGCGATCTGCTCGGGGGTGCCGGTCGCCAGGATCTCTCCACCACCTGACCCGCCCTCCGGTCCGAGGTCGATCACCCAGTCGGCGGACTTGATGACATCGAGGTTGTGCTCGATGACGATCACGGTGTTGCCCTTGTCGACGAGTCCGTTCAGCACCTCGAGGAGCTTGCGCACGTCTTCGAAGTGCAGCCCCGTGGTCGGCTCGTCGAGCACGTAGATGCTGCGCCCGTTGCTGCGACGCTGGAGCTCGGTGGCGAGCTTGACGCGCTGCGCCTCGCCACCGGACAGGGTCGTCGCCGACTGACCGAGACGCACGTAGCCGAGGCCCACGTCGACGAGGGTCTTCATGTAGCGGTGGATCGCCTGGATGGGCTCGAAGAACTCCGCAGCCTCGGCGATCGGCATCTCGAGGACCTCGGCGATGTTCTTGCCCTTGTAGTGCACCGACAGCGTGTCGCGGTTGTAGCGCTTGCCGTGGCAGACCTCGCAGTCGACGTAGACGTCGGGCAGGAAGTTCATCTCGATCTTGATCGTGCCGTCTCCCGAGCACGCCTCGCAGCGCCCGCCCTTGACGTTGAAGCTGAAGCGTCCGGGCTGGTACCCGCGGACCTTCGCCTCGGGCGTCTCGCTGAAGAGCGAACGGATGCGATCGAAGACGCCGGTGTAGGTGGCCGGGTTCGAGCGCGGGGTGCGACCGATCGGCGCCTGGTCGACGTGCACGACCTTGTCGAGATTGTCGAGACCGGAGACGCGGGTGTGCTTTCCCGGAACCGTGCGGGCGCCGTTGAGCCGTGAGGCGAGCACCTGGTACAGGATGTCGTTGACCAGCGAGGACTTGCCCGATCCGGACACTCCGGTGACCGCAGTGAGAACACCCAGCGGGAAGTTCACGCTGACGTTCTTCAGGTTGTTCTCGCGGGCGCCGACGACGCTGAGCATGCGCTTCTTGTCGAGCTTGCGACGCTTCGCCGGGGTCGGGATCTCGCGACGACCGGAGAGGTATTGTCCCGTCATCGAGTTCGGCTCGTTCAGGAGTGCCTCGTACGACCCGGAATGCACGACCTCGCCGCCGTTCACTCCCGCGCCAGGCCCGATGTCGACGACCCAGTCGGCCGATTCGATGGTCTCCTCGTCGTGTTCGACGACGATGAGCGTGTTACCGAGGTCGCGGAGCTTCAGAAGGGTGTCGATCAGTCGACGGTTGTCACGCTGGTGCAGACCGATCGAAGGCTCGTCGAGCACGTACAGCACACCGGTGAGGCCCGAGCCGATCTGCGTGGCGAGGCGGATGCGCTGTGCTTCACCACCCGAGAGCGATCCGGCCGAGCGGCTGAGGTTGAGATACGAGAGCCCGACCTGCAGCAGGAAATCGAGTCGCAGGCGGATCTCGCGCAGCACCTGGGCTGCGATCTTCGCCTCGCGATCGGTGAGAGTGAGTGTCTCCATGAACGAGCGCGCATCGGCGAGGCTGAGGTGCGAGACCTCAGCGATCGAGTGGCCGTGCACCTGCACCGCGAGCACCTCGGGCTTGAGCCGGTTGCCGTCGCACACGGGGCACGGAACCTCGCGGAGGTACTCGCCCCAGCGCGAGCGCTGCGTGTCGGACTCGGCCTGCGCATACTGCCGCTCGATGTAGGGGACGACGCCCTCGAAGCCGGATGCGTAGCGCATCTCGCGCCCGTACCGGTTCTTGAACTTGACAGTGACCTTGTAGTTGTCGCCGCGGAGGATCGCATCCTGCACGTCGACCCTGAGGTCCTGCCACGGGGTGTCGAGCGAGAACTTGAGGTCGTCGGCGAGCCCCTCGAGCAGACGCTCGTAGTACTGGAAGAGGCCCTTGCCCTGAGTGGTCCAGGGCACGATCGCGCCCTCGCGGATGGAGAGCTCCTCGTCGCCGAGCATCAGGTCGATGTCGACCGACATCCGGGTGCCGAGACCCGAGCAGGCGGGGCAGGCACCGAACGGCGCGTTGAAGGAGAAGGTGCGCGGCTCGATCTCGGTGAGGGACAGAGCGTGCCCGTTCGGGCATGCGAGCTTCTCGGAGAACGACTGCCAGGCGTCGTCGCCCTCTCCGTCGACGAAGTTCACCTGCACGACGCCGCCGGCGAGTCCGAGTGCGGTCTCGACGGAGTCGGTGACGCGACCGAGGATGTCGTCGGCCGCGACCAGACGGTCGACGACCACTGCGATGTCGTGCTTGTAGCTCTTCTTCAGCGTGGGCGGCTCGGCGAGCTGGATCAGATCTCCGTCGACGATCGCGCGGGAGTACCCCTTGGCCCCCAGTTCGCGGAACAGATCGACGAACTCCCCCTTCTTCTGGGAGACGATGGGCGCGACGATCTGGTAGCGCGTGCGCTCGGGCAGCTCCATCAGCTGGTCGGCGATCTGCTGCACGGTCTGTCGCTGAATGCGCTCACCGCACTCTGGGCAGTGCGGAATGCCGATGCGCGCCCAGAGCAGACGCATGTAGTCGTAGATCTCGGTGATCGTGCCGACCGTCGACCGCGGGTTGCGGTTGGTCGACTTCTGATCGATCGAGACCGCGGGGCTGAGCCCCTCGATGAAGTCGACGTCTGGCCGGTCGACCTGGCCGAGGAACTGGCGCGCGTAGGCGCTCAGCGACTCGACGTAGCGACGCTGCCCTTCGGCGAAGATCGTGTCGAACGCGAGACTGGACTTTCCCGAACCGGACAGGCCGGTGAACACGACGAGGGAGTCGCGTGGGATGTCGATGTCGACATTCTTCAGATTGTGTACGCGGGCACCGCGAACGCTGAGTTTTCCTGGGGTTGCAACCGGGACGATAGGCACTGATCAAGTCTACGAGGGGCCACCGACATTGGCTCCGTGAGGGCTCACAGGGAAGGCATCACCTCACGGTGCTCGGCGGTTCGCCCTCACGAGCAGGGTCGCCGTGAGCGCGACGACGGCTCCGGCACCGGCCACCGCTGCCCACGGCACGGTCGACGTCGATCCTTGCGCGGCGACTCCGCCGACGACCATCACGACGACGGTCACCGGCTGAGCGATCACCTGGACGACGAGCAGCCGCAGCCCACTGGGCCGGAGCGCGGCGATCACCACGCGGGACCCTGCGGGGATCACGAGAGAGAGCGACATCAGCACGTGGATCAGCTGCACGACGAGCACCGCGATCATCGCCCGCCCGAGATCGGGCTCCGAGATCAGCATCCCGATCACGAGGCAGCCGACTGATCCCCACGCAGCGAACGTCTGCGGAAGAACAGCAGCGACGATCGCGAGCACGACCGCGGCCACCTGCCACCCGATCACCGGACACAGCGCGGCAGCGCCGACGGCGACAGCGGCGACGAGCGCGCCCCGCACGACGAGCCAGGAGACCGCAGGATCGGTCTGCAGCGAGTCGTTCGCCCTCATCGGCGCGCCCTCGCGATCGCGAGCAGCGCCGATGACGGATCATCGGCCCAGGTGATCACATCGACTCCGGCGCCGTGCAGATCGGCGAACACGTTCTCCCTCTCGGCCAGCACGGTGCGAAGCCCGATGAGCTGCGCGCGCGTGAGACGCGTGCGGTCGAGCGGCGGGAGCACGTCGATCGCGACGACTCGATGGCCGCTCGCCCTCCACATCAGCGCCGTCTGTGCCGCCGCGCCCTCGAAGAAGGTCGACAGCACGAAGACGACGGAGCCGTGCGGCACCGGGGGCGTCCGGCGGAAGGTCGCGTCGTCTCGCGCCTGCCCGGTCGCGGCGATGGCCGCCACCAGGCGAGAGAGGTGCCTCGATCCGCTGCCGCTGCGCAGCGACCGGCCCCCGTGCACGAGCACGTGCAGCGCGACGCGGTCGCCTGCGCCGATGGCGGAGTCGGCGATCGCGCGGGCGGCCTCCCGCGCGAGGTCGAGAGATGTCACGCCGCTGCGTTCGAAGTCGCCGCTCCCCCACGACGAGACCACTTCGCCGAGGTCTTCCGACGTGTCCATCGCGATCACGACGGAGGAGTCGCTGAGGGTGTTGGTCCGTCGAACCAGCAGATCCCCTGGCCTGCGGGCCATCCGCGCCGTGGCCCGCCAGTCCACGCGGCGGAGCTCGTCGCCCGGAGCGAAAGCGTGGATGTCTCTGAAGTCGCCACCCTGGCCCTGACGGCGGCCCTCGTGAGCACCGTGCGCCCCGGTCAGCCGTCGGGGCAGCGGCAGCGCATCGAGCGGTCGACGGGGCGGTGCCACCTGGCGTCCGGCGGCGACGACAGCTGACGTCGTCGCGAGCGCCGCCCCCTCGACAGAGAACCCTCTCGCCGAGGCTTGCACGGGAATCGCCGGCCCGGAGTGCAAGACCCTGCTGCGTGCCGTCACGGATGAGCCGCCACCGGGCACGATCACGCGCCTGGTGCGACGTTCCGACTGAACGATCACCATCTCGACGGCCTCCGCATCACTCTCGACGGCGATCGAGGTGAGCAGCTCGCCCTCCGGCCCCGGCATCGCAACGATCGAGACCTTCGCCTCGCCGCCCGCGGTGCCTCGTGCGATGGCGAACCCGCTCCAGAGAGCGAGGGGCAGCCCCATGGCCGCGATGTCGGGGCGGGCCGACAGCAGGCCGACGACGGCGAGGAGCACAGCGCCGCCGATCGCCACCGGCAGGACCGGCCCACGACGCCCCCCGTCGGGAGCACCCGTCATCCGAGCACCCCGACAGTCGGTGGCACCGCCACCTGACCGACGACCGATCGAACCACATCCGACGCCGAAGCGCCCTGAGCCCACGCCTGCGGAGTGAGGGTGAGCCGATGGGCCAGCACAGGCACGGCGATGCGCTTGATGTCGTCAGGGCGCACGAAGTCGCGGCCGTCCAACGCTGCCAGAGCTCGTCCGAGCAGCAGCAGACCGAGCGAACCTCGCGGCGAGGCCCCGACCTCGACGTTCGGCGCATTCCGCGTGGCGCGCGTGATCTCGACGCAGTAGCGGGAGATGTCCTGATCGACGTGGATGGCTTCGACCGCGTCCTGCAGGGCGACGAGCTGCGCGGCGTCGATCACCGGGGCGACGTGGGTCGCCTCCTGTCGTCGGCTCAGCCGATTCTCCAGGATCCGCGCCTCGTTCTCCGCCCCCGGATAGCCGACGGACAGCCGCACCATGAACCTGTCGAGCTGCGCCTCGGGAAGCGCGTAGGTGCCCTCGTACTCGATCGGATTCGATGTCGCGATCACATGGAACGGTGCCGGGAGCGCGAAGCTGTTGCCCTCGACCGTCACCTGTCGCTCCGCCATCGCCTCGAGCATCGCCGACTGGGTCTTCGGGGTGGTCCTGTTGATCTCGTCGGCGAGCAGCAGACCGGTGAAGATCGGTCCCGGCCGGAAGACGAAGTCCCCTGAGTCCGGTGCGTACACGTATGACCCGGTCACGTCGCCCGGAAGCATGTCAGGGGTGCACTGCAACCGGCGGAACGACAGCCCCAGGGCAGAGGCGAGACTGCGCGCGGCGAGGGTCTTGCCCAGACCGGGCACGTCCTCGAACAGTACGTGACCACCTGCGAGGATCGTCGCGAGCGCGATCTCGACAGGGTCGTCCATGCCCACCACGACGGTCCTCACTGCATCGAGGATCCTGGCTCCGGTGTCGGCGATCTCTGCGGCGGTCGTCATGTCATCTCCTTGATCGACGGAACAGCGAGGGCCGCCCCTGGCCGATGGTCGGGGCGTGCGGCGCGAGCGACGGCGCGCCGGGTGATTCGGGGTTCAGTCGATCGACGGCATCCAGCGCACGTTCGATGTCGACGATCGTCGGCGCGGGACCTGTCAGCCGGTCCCAGAGCTCGGGTCCGATCAGCGCGGTGAGGTGCGCGCTGTCTTCCGGGTCTTCAGGATCGACTCCCCGGCGCAGCAGCCGATGGCGCAGGATCGCGCTCACGCGGCGGGTGATCTGCTGTCCGGCGATGCCGGTGCGCGTGTTCAGCGCCCACGCCATCCGGGAGATCTCGGTCGGCCGACGATGGCGTTCCGCCTCAATGCGCGGGGCGTCGACGCCCGGCTCGAGCGGCATCACGAGTTGTCCGAGCAGACCGACCGCACAGACGAGCAGACTCCAGCCGATGACGAACGGCCAGGCGAAGCCGAAGCCGAGCAGGGCGAGAGCCGCGACGACCGCCGCCCCTATCGAGAGAAGTGTTCTCGGGGCGCTCATCGCCACACCTCCTCGATACACCGCAGGGACCGACGAGCCGAGGCCCGATCATCTTCGTCGGCCACCCGGGTTCCGAAGCGGACGCTCTCATAGAGGCGCAGCAGCGCCGCGGCCTCGCCGGCGACACCCGGCCGCAGAGTGATGATCCGCACCACGAACTCCCCCGGGGTCTCGCTCGCGGCTCGTGTCACCCCCGCGTCCGCCGCGCTCTCCTCGAGCCCGATCCACGCGGCGATGATGGAATCGGATGCCGTGACACGCTCATCGATCGTCGCCAGCGCCCCGGCGATCCCTCGTCGCATCACCCCTGCCGCGATGTCAGCCGTCGGCGTCGACGCGAGCTGATCGACCTCGGATGCGACCACGGATGCGTCGCGGCGCCGGAGCGGGCGCTCTCGCCATGCGCGAAGCAGGGTTCTGGCGACGATCACGAGGAGCGCGATGATCCCGGCCGCCACCAGCACCATCAGGATCCCGGTGAGAATCTGCGCGACCGCGGCGCTCGTGGGTTCGGTCTCCACCGGCTTGGGGAGTCCTGTCCCACCCGGTTCGACCGTGGGCAGAGGCTCCGCTGTGCCAGCCGGAATCGGCTCGGCGGGGCGGAACGTCGGCCGGCCCTGGATCGCGGAAGCGATCATCGCCACGACGAAGAGGACGACCACGGCGAGAGGCAGCACCAGCCGATCGACACTCCGGCGCGCAGGACGCGTCTGGTGTTCGATCGGCATGCCCACACCCTATGACGCGGTCACTCCTGGGCTGAACGGCGCCCCGCGAACGCCGACAACCCGTCGCGGAGTGCCGCGATCTGCTGCAGGTCCATTCCCACTGCGGCCATCACCTGGTGAGGAACGTCGAGGGCTCGGTCACGCAGAGCCCGACCGGCGTCCGTGAGCGTGATGTCGAGACGCCGCTCGTCCTCGGCACTGCGCTGTCTCGCCACCAGACCGTCGGCCTCCAGCCGCTTCACCAGCGGCGACGCCGTCGCAGGCTCGAGCGCGAGATCGGCCGCGAGGTCGTTCAGTGGTCTCGGCGCCCGTTCCCAGAGCGCCAGCATCACGAGATACTGCGGATGCGTGAGCCCGAGGGGTTCGAGAATCGGCCGGTAGATCGCCACGACGTTGCGCGCTGCGGTCACCAGAGCGAAGCAGAGCTGGTTGTCGAGCTTGAGCAGGTCGTCCGTTGCGGTCACGGATTCGAATATACATTGACACTAATAGTTAGTACACTAAGCAACATGGCCAGTTCTGATGATCGTCCTCCGCTCCGCACTCGGATCCGCGAGGCCGGAGGTCTGTATGCCTGGTTCAACTCGAATCTGATCCGCTTCGCGGGCCCGGCCTCGGTCGGCCCCTACGAGAAGACTCCCCCGCCGACCCCGTCCGAACGCGCCGAACGCGCCTGTCCGCTGTGCGGCGCGCCGATGAGCGACCACGAGATCGACCGGTCGGGTCCGAAGACTCTCGTCCACTGCCCCTGAGACGCGCTCTCAGTCGTCTCGCGCTGCGTCTTCACGTGCGATGTCGAGCCAGGCAGCAAGGTCAGCATCGTCGGCGAGCACGCTGGGGGACACGTCGAGCCAGCCGGTCCCCATCGTCCGCGGACCCATGACCGCGGGCGCGACCCCAGGCCGGGTGATCAGCGAGGCCCCGTGCTCTTCATCGACACGAACGAGCAGCACCCCGCCTGCGCGCGCACCGACGAGGATGTGACCGCCGAGAAGAAATGCGCGCGTGCCGAACATCCGCTTCTCCTCGACGTTCCCGTCGAGCGTCAGAAGGGCTCTCACTCGATCGGCGAGCTCTTCTCCTGATGCGTCCATCCTGGTCGCTCCCGTGCCGTCAGGCGTGGCCGGCCTTCTCCATGGCCCGCAGCTCCTTCTTCATGTCCTGCACCTCGTCACGCAGTCGTCCGGCGAGCTCGAACTTGAGCTCAGCGGCCGCTGCCAGCATCTGGTCGGAGAGGTCCTGGATGACGGCTTCGAGCTGCTGAGCGCCCTCGGCGGCGATACCGGTGCGCCGGAGGTTGGGCGTCGGCGACTTGCCCTTACCTGTCGCACGCCCGCGGCCGGACATCATCGCAGCGGTGTCGGCGCCTTCGCGGGCGAGCACCTCGGTGATGTCGGCGATCCGCTTGCGCAGCGGCTGCGGGTCGATTCCGTGCTCGACGTTGTAGGCGACCTGCTTCTCGCGTCGTCGATCGGTCTCTTCGATCGCCTTGGCCATCGAGTCGGTGATCCTGTCGGCGTACATGTGCACTTCGCCCGAGACGTTGCGCGCCGCTCGGCCGATCGTCTGGATCAGCGACGTGCCCGATCGCAGGAAGCCCTCCTTGTCGGCGTCGAGGATCGCGACGAGCGACACCTCGGGCAGATCGAGTCCTTCACGCAGCAGGTTGATTCCGACGAGGACGTCGTAGACGCCTGCCCGCAGCTCACTGAGCAGCTCGACTCGTCGCAGGGTGTCGACGTCGGAGTGCAGGTACCGCACGCGCACGCCGTGCTCGCCGAGGAAGTCCGTGAGCTCTTCGGACATCTTCTTGGTGAGCGTCGTCACGAGCACTCGCTCGTCGCGCTCGACACGCAGCCTGATCTCTTCGAGAAGGTCGTCGATCTGGCCCTTGGACGGCTTCACGACGATGTGCGGGTCGACCAGACCGGTCGGGCGGATGATCTGCTCGACCACGGCGTCGGCGATGCCCATCTCGTACTTGCCGGGGGTCGCCGACAGATACACCGTCTGCCCGATCCGGTTCTTGAACTCGTCCCACCGGAGTGGCCGGTTGTCCATCGCGCTCGGCAGCCGGAAGCCGTGGTCGACGAGTGTGCGCTTGCGGGAAGCGTCTCCCTCGTACATCGCGCCGATCTGCGGCACCGTGACGTGCGACTCGTCGATCACGAGCATGAAGTCGTCGGGGAAGAAGTCGAGCAGCGTGTGCGGTGGCTCGCCGGGCTGACGGCCGTCCATGTGCCGGGAGTAGTTCTCGATTCCCGAGCAGAAGCCGAGCTGCTGCAGCATCTCGAGGTCGAAGGTCGTGCGCATCCGCAGGCGCTGGGCCTCGAGAAGCTTCCCCTGACGCTCGAACTCCTTGAGCCGCTCTTCGAGCTCGTGCTCGATCGTGCCGATGGAGCGCTGGATCACGTCGGTGCCCGCGACGTAGTGCGAGGCGGGGAAGATCGGCACGGAGTCGAGCTTCTCGATGACCTCGCCGGTCAGCGGGTGCAACGAGTAGAGCGCTTCGATCTCATCCCCGAACAGCTCGATGCGGATCGCATGCTCTTCGTAGACGGGGATGATCTCGATGGTGTCGCCCCGCACGCGGAAGTTACCCCGGGAGAAGTCGACGTCGTTGCGGTTGTACTGCATCGAGATGAACTGCCTGATGAGCGCGTCGCGGTCGTACCGCTCACCCACCTGGAGCGCGACCATCGCTCTGAGGTACTCCTCCGGCGCGCCGAGGCCGTAGATGCAGGACACCGTGGAGACCACGATCACGTCTCGCCGACTCAGCAGGGAGTTGGTGGTCGAGTGGCGCAGTCGTTCGACCTCGGAGTTGATCGAGGAGTCCTTCTCGATGAAGGTGTCGGTCTGGGGCACGTACGCCTCAGGCTGGTAGTAGTCGTAGTAGGAGACGAAGTACTCGACGGCGTTGTTGGGCATCAGCTCGCGGAACTCGTTCGCGAGCTGTGCGGCGAGCGTCTTGTTGTGCGCGAGGACGAGCGTCGGGCGCTGCACCTGCTCGACGAGCCAGGCGGTGGTCGCGGACTTTCCCGTGCCGGTCGCTCCAAGCAGGACGATGTCGGTCTCGCCGGCGTTGATGCGCGATGCGAGTTCGGCGATGGCCTTGGGCTGGTCGCCGGCGGGCGCGTAATCGCTGATGACCTCGAAAGGGCGGACGCTGCGCGTAGGTTGCATACCACCAGCGTATGCCGGGCCACCGACATCGGGGCCACGAGCGGCGTCCGCCTAGAGTGGGGGCGTGATCGAGTTCCTCATCGGCACCAGTCTCGCCGCGTCCGCTGGCCTCAACGCCTGGATGCCGCTGTTCCTGCTCGGTCTGGCCGATCGGCTGCTGCCCGCCGTGGTGCTGCCGTCGTCGTGGTCATGGCTCTCGAGCGACCTCGCACTCTGGATCCTCGGAGGTCTCCTGCTGCTCGAGATCATCGCCGACAAGATCCCTGCGCTCGACTCGGTGAACGACGTGATCCAGAGCATCCTTCGTCCGGCATCCGGAGGTATCGCCTTCGGCGCGGGCTCGGGTGCGCAGACGATCGCGGTCGACGACCCTGCCGCTTTCTTCACCGACAACGCCTGGGTGCCGGTGGTCTCCGGCATCGCGATCGCCCTGGTCGTGCACATCGTGAAAGCGACGGCGCGAGTCGCCGCCAACACCGTGACCGGCGGCCTTGCGGCTCCTGTCCTGAGCACGGCTGAGGACGGGGCGTCATTCATGCTCGCGTTCACGGCGATCGTCATCCCCGTCGTGGCCGCCCTGCTGCTGGTGGGCCTCGTCATCGTCGTCATCGTGGGTGTGCGCCGTCTGGCGCGCAGGCGTCGAGAGGGCGGCGCCGATCAGTCAGTCGGCCGCGTCCACACGTAAGGAGTGGTGGTCGAGACCTTGACGAGTCCTGCGCGCTCGAGGATCGGCCGCGAGAACTCGGTGCAGTCCGACTGCAGGTACAGCTTGCCGAGTGCGAGGGCGGATCGCGCGCGCTCTGCCGTCAGCGCTCGGTAGATCCCTCGCCCCCGCCACTCGGGCAGCGTCGCTCCGCCCCACAGGCCGGCGAAGCGGGTGCCTGCCACGGGCTCCAGGCGTCCAGCGCTGATCACCTCTCCGTCAGCCACGGCCGTCCAGACCTCCACGGTGTCATCCTCCCGAATGCGCTGCAGCGTCGTCTCGACGCGCACGCGCCACCGCGGGTCGCCGAAGACCCTCCCCTGCATCTCCTCCATCGCGAACACCTCGGCCTCGGTGCGCGCGCGCCGGAGCTCCACCTCTGCGGGAAGGTCCACGGGGTGGGCGAGCGCTGCCGCTTCGCCGATCATCACCGACTCCTCCTCCTCCGGCACGAATCCACGGTGCTCCAGAGCCTGGCCGAGCCCTGGGGCACGATCATGCCCTCGCGTCTTCCACTCGATCGAATCGATGCCGCTGAGGGTCGCGAAGTGCGCGAGCGCGACGTCGATGAGCTCCTCGATGTCGGCTGAGTCGCGGCCATCGAGGTCGGAGTACGACACGAACCCCCGACCGCCAGGGAAGACGGCGAGTCGCAGCGGGCCGTGCGCCGCCACGCTGAGCGCGTGCGCCACCTCGGCATCCGTGCGCAGCTCACGATCGTAGGCGGCGAGATAGGTCATGCGCATGAGGGCGATCCTCCCGGTCGGCAGCGGCAGCGGCAGCGGCAGCGAATGACGATGACGATGCGCCGCTTCGCGATCATACGCGGCCGGTCGGCGTCGACCGCAGGGCGCGTGCGGCCAGCGCGGCGGACACCGCGCACATCGCCACGATCGCCGCCACGAACCACGCCCAGTCAGCCGTGCCGAACACGAACCCCAGCGCCCATCCGAAGAGACTCGAGCCCGCGTAGTAGCCGAAGTAGTAGAGCGACGATGCCTGCGCCCTGCTGTCAGGAGCGGCTGCGACGGGAGCCCACCCCGAGGCGACGGCATGCGCGCCGAAGAAGCCGCCGGTGAAGAGCAGCAGCCCGACGATCACCACGAAGAGGCTCTGGCCGAGCATCGCGAGGGCGCCGAGAGCCATCACTGCGATCGAGAACAGCAGCACCGGATACCGACCGAAGCGGGATGCGAGCGCGCCCGCCGTCGGTGACGACACGGTGCCCGCGAGGTAGGCCAGGAAGAGCAGCGTGACCACCCAACCCGGAAGGGCGAACGGCGCGTCGATCAGGTGGAACCCGAGGTAGTTGTAGACCGCGACGAAGGCCCCCATGAGAAGAAAGCCCTGCATGTACAGCGCGAGCTGCGGCAGGGAGCGCAGCGGCACCGCCAGCCGTGCGAGCATCCCCGGTGTCGCGTCGTCGCGAAAACGACCGGGCACGAATCCCTGCGCCTTCGGGGTCAGCCAGAGGAACAGGACGGCTGCCACCGCGCACACACCGGCGACGGTCCAGATGCCCGCGCGCCATCCCCACGGCTCACCCACGATTCCGGACAGAACACGACCGATCAGGCCGCCCACGGTCGTGCCGGCGATATAGCTCCCCGCCGCTGTCGCGGCATCGCGTGCTCTCACCTCCTCGCTGAGATACGCGAGCGCCACTGCGGGCACAGCACCGAGCGCCACGCCCTCGAGCAGACGCAGTGCCAACAGCATCTCCATGCCGGTGCTCAGCGGCGCGAGAAGCCCCAGAGCGGTCGCAGTGAGGATGCCGATCCCCATGGCGAGGACCCGTCCGATGCGATCTGCCACCATGGACCACGGAATGACGGCTGCCGCCAGTCCGAGCGTCGCAGCCGACACCGCCAGTGCCGCGCTGGCAGGCGTGATCCCGAGGTCCGACGAGAGCTGCGGCAGGACGGCCTGCGGCGAATACAGCTGCGCGAACGTCGCGATGCCGGCGAAGAACAGTCCGACGATGAGACGCCGATAGGCGGGAGACCCCGGCGTGTGACCGGTGAAGGTCACGACGAGCGGATCCGCTCCCACAGGGCGTCGGTCTGCCGGATCGTCTGCTCCAGAGAACCCGAGGTGTCGATGACCTCGTCGGCGATCGCCAGCCGACGCTCGTCCGACACCTGCGCGTCGATCCGCTCCTGCGCCGCCTGCTCCGCCATGCCCCGCAGCTCGACGAGCCGCCGCCGGCGCTCGTCTGCCGGTGCATGGGCGACGACGATCAGATCCCACGGGTCATCGACCCGCGCCTCGACCAGAAGAGGGACGTCGTACACGACGACCGTCTGGGGATCAGCGGAGGCGGCCGCCTCGAATCGACGCTGCGACTCGGCACGCACCGCGGGGTGCACGATCGCGTTCAGCCGCGACAGCTGCTCGGGATCGCCGAACACCTTGGCGCCCAGCGCCGCACGATCGAGTGCGCCGCCCGCCGCGATGACGTCGGCGCCGAACACCTCCTCGATCCGAGCCAGCACCGCGGAGCCTGGCGCCTGCACGTCGCGCACGATCTGATCGGCGTCGACGACGACCGCTCCGAGCTCTGCGAGTCGTCGTGCGATGGTCGACTTTCCCGAGGCGATGCCGCCGGTGAGCGCGATGAGAGGCATCTCGCCAGTCTAGGCTCGGCCGCGAACGCGGGTCATCGCGCCAGCAGCTGCCGACGTGAGCTGATGACCCCGGTGTCGAATCCGGCGAGGTGGAGCCCCCCGTGGAAGCGGGCATGTTCGATCTTGATGCACCGGTCCATCACGACCGAGAGCCCCGCGCCTTCGGCGATGGCAGCGGCATCCTCGTTCCATGACCCCAGCTGCAGCCAGAGCGTCTGCGCGCCGGCCTCGATCGCCTCCTGGGCGACTCCCGGCAGGTCGTCGTGCCGGCGGAAGACGTCGACGATGTCTGGCACCACAGGCAGGTCGGAGAGCGAGGCGTAGACCGGCTGACCGAGGATCTCCGATTCGCGCGGGTTGACGAGGTAGACGTCATAGGCGGTGCTGGAGAGCAGGTAGGTCGCGACGAAGTACGACGCACGCGCGGGGTTGTTCGATGCGCCGACGATGGCGATGGACGTCGCGCGGCGGAGGATGCCGAACCGCTCCTGCTGACTGGGGCCGGTCCAGGTGCGACCGAGGGGCGACGACGAAGACCCGGGGAGTGCGCAGGATGCGGTCTCCTGCGCAGTCGGAAGCTCGCAGGCGTCGACCCCTGTGGTCTCGATTCCGCTCATCGGGTCGCTCCTGTCGCTGTCGTGAGGCCCTGATCGAGATCCCAGATGATGTCTTCGGCGTCCTCGAGGCCCACAGAGATCCGAATCAGGTCGGGGCGCACGCCCGCGGCTTCGAGCTGCGATTCCGTGAGCTGCCGGTGGGTGGTGGATGCAGGGTGGATGACGAGCGTGCGCGCATCGCCGATGTTCGCGAGATGCGACGCCAGCTGCAGGTTCTCGATGAGCGTCTCCCCCGCTGCGCGGCCGTCGTCGGCCTTCACCCCGAAGGCGAACACCGAACCGGGGCCGAGCGGCAGGTACTTCGCGGCACGCTCGTGGTGCGGGTGATGAGCGAGACCCGCCCAGGTCACATAGTCGACCCGAGGGTCGGAATCGAGCCACTCGGCCACGATCCGTGCGTTCGCGAGGTGCGCATCGATGCGCTGCGGCAGCGTCTCGACTCCCTGCAGGAGGTTGAATGCCGACTGCGCGCTGAGCGCGGGGCCGATGTCACGGAGCTGCTCGGTGCGGAGCTTGGTGAGGAACCCGTACTCGCCGAAGTTGTCCCACCACTTGATGCCGCCGTAGGACTCGACCGGCTCCGTCATCTGCGGGAACCGTCCGTTGCCCCAATCGAAGGTGCCCTTCTCGATCACGACGCCACCGAGCGTGGTGCCGTGGCCGCCGAGAAACTTCGTGACCGAGTGGATCACGATGTCGGCGCCATGCTCGAGCGGACGAGCGAGGTACGGGGTGGCGAGCGTCGCGTCGACGACCAGCGGCACTCCTGCGGCATGAGCGACCTCCGCCAAGCCCTCGATGTCGGCGATCTCGCCGGAGGGATTGCCGATCATCTCGACGTAGACGACCTTGGTCTCCGGGCGGATCGCGGCAGCGTAGTCGGCGGGGTCGGTGGAGGCGACGAAGGTCGTCTGCACGCCGAATCGGCGCAGCGTGACGTCGAGCTGGGTCACCGTGCCGCCGTACAGCTGGGCCGCGGCGACCACGTGGTCGCCTGCGCCGACGAGGGCGGCGAACGTGATGAACTCCGCGCTCATGCCGGATGCCGTCGCGACCGCGCCGATCCCGCCCTCGAGCGACGCGAGGCGCTCTTCCAGAGCGGCGACGGTGGGATTTCCGATGCGCGAGTAGATGTTGCCGTACTTCTGCAACGCGAAGAGGTTGCCGGCGTCAGCGGCGTCGTCGAACACGAACGACGTCGTCTGGTAGATCGGCACTGCACGGGCGCCCGTCGCGGCGTCGGGCGTTCCGCCCGCGTGGAGAGCCCTCGTGCGAAACCCGAAGCGATGTTCTTCCGTCATGATGTCCTCAGTTCAGCGTTCTCGAGCACGGCAGCGATGTCGCCGACGGCCCACGGATTCTGCAGCGATGTCGTATCACCCAGTGGGGTGGGCGCTCGTCCGGCCCGGCGATCCTGCTCTGCCTCCCACAGCTGAGCGAGAAGGCGGCGCATGATCTTGCCCGAGCGGGTCTTGGGCAGATCGGCGACCACGACGATGTGCTTCGGCTTGGCGACGGGCCCGATGGCGGTCGCCACCTGCGACCGCAGCGCGGTCGTCGACACGTCCGCTCGTCCGGAAGGCGTCACGAACGCGACCACCGCCTGGCCCGTCACGGGGTCGCCGACACCCGCCGTTCCCGCCTCGCCGACCGTCTCGTGGGCGACCAGCGCCGACTCGATCTCGATCGTCGAGAGTCTGTGGCCCGAGACGTTCACCACGTCGTCGAGGCGTCCGAGGATCCAGATGCAGCCGTCGGCGTCTCTGGTCGCGCCGTCACCCGCCACGTAGTAGCCGCCATGTTCGCCGTGCCCTGCATACGTCGACCAGTATGCATCGCGGTACCGCTGCGGGTCGCCCCACACCGTCCGCGCCATACCCGGCCACGGGCGGCGCACCACCAGCGTTCCGGATCGCCCGGGGGCGACCTCATCGCCGTTCGCGTCCACGACCGTCGCGTCGATCCCCGGCAGCGGCACGGTGGCCGACCCTGGCTTCAGTGTCGTGACGCCGGGCAGCGGCGCGATCATCGCCGCCCCGGTCTCGGACTGCCACCAGGTGTCGACGATCGGCAGCTCGTTGCGACCGAAGTTGCGTCGGAACCAGATCCAGGCTTCGGGGTTGATCGCCTCGCCGACGGTGCCGAGCAGACGCAGAGTGGAGAGATCATGGCCCGACGGCAGGTCTGCGCCGAACCAGGTCATGAACGTGCGGATCAGTGTCGGCGCGGTGTAGTACACGGTCACGCCGTAGCGCTCGATGATCTCGAGATGCCGTTCGCGATCGGGGGTGTCCGGCGTCCCCTCGTAGATCACCTGGGTGAGGCCGTTCGAGAGAGGCCCGTAGATCTCATACGTGTGCGCGGTGACCCAGGCCAGATCAGCCGTGCACCAGTGCACGTCGTCGGGTTTCGCGTCGAAGTGCGCCCAGTGAGCCCAGCTCGCGTGCGTCAGGTACCCGCCGGAGGTGTGCACCAGGCCCTTGGGCTTTCCCGTGGTCCCTGACGTGTAGATGATGAAGAGCGGGTGCTCCGCGTCGAACGCGAGAGCCTCATGCTCGCGTGAGGCGGTCTCGACCACGTCGTGCCACCACACGTCCCGGCCGTCCGTCCAGGGAACGTCGTGCCCTGTGCGCCGCAGAACCAGCACGTGCTCGAGATCGGGCAGATCCGCTGCCGCGAGATCCGCCGTCGACTTGACCTCGGTCGCAGTGCCTCGGCGGAACTGCCCGTCGCTGGTCACGAGCAGCTTGGCGCCGGTGTCGATGAGCCTGAATCGCACGGCCTCAGCCGAGAAGCCGCCGAAGACGAGCGAATGCACCGCACCGATGCGCGCGCAAGCGAGTGTGATGACGACCGTCTCGATCAGCACTGGCAGGTAGATGACCACGCGGTCGCCTGCCTCGATGCCGAGCGCCGTCAGAGCGTTCGCCGCCTGCGAGACGCGACGCTGCAGATCGGCGTAGGTGACTGAGGTCCGGTCGCCCGGCTCGCCTTCGAAGTGCAGCGCGACCCTGTCGCCGCGGCCATCGACGACGTGACGATCGACACAGTTGTATGCGACGTTGAGTCGCCCGCCCACGAACCAGCGAGCGGCCGGAACGGCGTCTCGCGCGGGCGGATCCCACTCGTGTGCCGTGTGCCATGGCTCGGCCCAGTCGAGTCGATGAGCCGCCTGCTCCCAGAAGGCGACAGGATCGGCTGCGGCCCTCGCATACGCCTCCTGTGTGACGTTCGCCTGCGCAGCGAACGCGGCGGGAGCGGGATACGCACGAGTCTCGTGCAGACGGGCCTCGGTCATGGTCATATCCACCGGCGGAGCAGGTACTTCTCGACCAGCACGAGGATCGCGTTGGTGATCGTGCCGAGAAGGGCGAGCAGAACGATCGAGAGGATGATCCTGTCGACGCGTCCGCTGTTCTGCGAGTCGGTCAGCAGGAACCCGAGTCCCATCGACGATGCGATGAGCTCGGCGGCGACGAGGAACAGCCATGCCTGAGCGAGCGCGAGGCGGAGACCTGCCGCGACCGACGGCACGACGGCGGGCAGCTGCACCGTGCGGAAGAGAGACCAGCCGCGCAGGCTGAACGACCGCCCTGCCTCGACGAGCTGCGGGTCGACGTGGCGGAGCGCCGACGCCACGGTGGTGTAGACCGGGAAGAAGGCGCCGATGGCGATCAGCGTCACCTTGGACTCCTCGCCGATCTGCATCCAGAGGATCAGCAGCGGAACCCAGGCCAGCGACGGCACCGCTCGGATCGCCGAGAGGGTGGGACTGAGCAGCACGTCGCCGATCCTCGACAGTCCGACGATGCCTGCGGCCGCGAGTCCGACCACGGACCCGACCGCGAACCCGAGCAGCACGCGCTGGACGGAGATCGCGATGTGGGTCCAGAGCACGCCGCGTTCGGCCAGCTCGGCACCCGCGGTGAAGACGGATGCCGGCGACGGCAGCAGATACGGCGCGACGAGACCCGTGGCCGTGGCCATCTGCCACGCCCCGAGGATGACGAGCGGCAGCAGCAGTCCGCCTATGACGCGCACGGCGGGTCGATCCCACGCATGACGCGCACCGGCTTCGTCGCGTCGGCGGACTCCGCTCGCCGCGTCGAGAGCCTCCTGCGCATCCGCGGGCACCACCACCCGCTGGTCGGGAACGATCACTCGCCTCCGACCGCCTTCTCTGCGAACGTGGCGTTGACGATCGAGTCGAGGGCCTTGTCGACCGACTCCTCGCCGCCCTGAACATCGCCTGACGCGACGAGCACCGGCGCGATCTTCTCGAGCACGGCGATCTGCGCCTCGCCCGGGATGCCGCTGACGTCGAGGTTCGAGCGCTCCTCGATCACGGTGGTCGCGACCTCGATGTCGATTCCTGCGACCTCGGCCAGCAGTGCCGCGGTCTCGTCGGGGTTCTCGAGCGCCCACTCACGTGCCTGCTCGTACGCGTTGACGACCGCCTGCGCGAGGTCGGCGTGGTTCTCGATGAAGTCCTCGGTGGCGTTGAGGAACCCGTAGGTGTTGAAGTCCACGTTGCGGTAGATGAGCTGGTCGCCGGATTCCACCTCGGCCGCGGCCATGATGGGGTCGAGGCCCGCCCAGGCGTCCACCGAACCGCCGTCGAGAGCAGCGCGTCCATCGGCATGCTGGAGGTTCTGCACCTCGACGTCGTCGACCGAGAGTCCCGCCTCCTCGAGCGACTGGAGCAGGAAGAAGTAGGGATCCGTTCCCTTCGTCGCGGCGACCGACTTGCCCGCGAGATCCTCCACCGAGGCGATGTCACTGTCGGGGCCGACCACGATCGCCGACCACTCCGGCTGCGAGAAGATGTCGATGACCTGGATGGGCGAACCGTTCGAGCGGGCCAGCAACGCGGCTGAGCCGGCCGTCGAGCCCACATCGATCGAGCCGGAGCGGAGCAGCTCGTTCGCCTTGTTTGAGCCGGCGGACTGCACCCACTCGACCGCCACATCATCGCCGAGGATCTCCTCGAGGATGCCCTGGTCGCGGATCACCAGGCTGAGGGGATTGTACGTCGCGAAGTCGATGGAGAGCGTGTCTGCTGACCATTCGCCCGTTGCGGCCGCATCGTCCGTCGATGAGTCAGAGGCCGTGGCGTTCTCCCCGGCGACGCAGCCGGTGGCGACGAGCATCATCGTCCCTGCGATCGCGATCGCAGGGACGATTCGGCGGGTGATGGTGCTCATCGGGTCTCCTCGGTGGCAGTGCGGTGGTGGGTGTCGACGCCGAGTCCCTCTAGGAGCTCGGCACGGAGGTCGGCGAGACCGCGATCGGCGCGGTCTCGAGGGCGGATGCCCGGCACGGTGATGGCGCGCGCGATCGACGGCGCCTCCGTGTCGGCATCGCCGAGAGTGCGCAGCAGCAGCACCCGATCGGCGAGATAGAGGGCCTCTTCGACGTCGTGGGTGACGAGGAGGACGGTGGTCGGCTCGGCCGCATGGATCTTCAGGAGCAGATCGTGCATCCGCAGTCGGGTGAGCGCATCGAGTGCGCCGAACGGCTCATCCAGCAGCAGCACTCCGGGGTTCCGAGCGAGGGCGCGCGCGAGCGAAGTCCGCTGCGCCATACCGCCCGACACTTCGCGCGGCCGCTGGTCGGCGGCCTGCTCGAGGCCGACGAGCTCTATGAGCTCCCGCACCCGCTCGCGGCCTTCGCGGCGGGCAGTGCCTCGAGGCAGACCCAGTTCGATGTTCTGCGCGATGGTCCGCCAGGGAAGCAGTCGTGGCTCCTGGAATGCCACGGCGGTGCGCTCGTCGACATCGGCCACGTGCGAATCGTCGATGCGGATGCTGCCCCCGGTCGGAGCATCCAGTCCCCCGACCAGACGCAGCAACGTCGACTTCCCACACCCGGAGGGTCCGACGATGGCGACGATCTCGCCGGCAGCGACGTCGACGTCGACCCCTCGGAGCACCTCGCGACTGCCCCGGGAGAGCGGGAAGCTGCGCGCCACTCCCTGCAGGCGCACCGGCTGCGCAGTGCCGGCGATCGCCGACGCGCCAGCCGAGGAGGGCCCCGAGAGCAGAGATGTCATGACCCCATGGTGTCCAACCGCCCGGATTGTCACGAATGCCGTCGTAATGTTCGGTCACGTAGCCGCCTGAACCCGCGGATACGCAGAACGGGCCGCCATCCCGAAGGATGACGGCCCGTTCAGAGCGTGATGCTTAAGCGTTGCCGCCCGAGAGCTTCTCGCGCAGAGCGGCGAGAGCCTCGTCATCCGCGAGCGTGCCCGCGCCTGCGACCTCGCTCGAGAAGACCTGGCCACCGAAGTCGTCGCCAGCGGCCGCCTCGGCCTCGGCTGCCTTGGCAACCTGAGCCTTGTGAGCCTCCCAGCGAGCCTGGGCTGCAGCGTACTCCTGCTCCCATGCCTCGCGCTGGGTGTCGAAGCCTTCCTTCCATGCACCGGTCTCGGGGTCGAAGCCCTCCGGGTACTTGTACTCGCCGGCCTCGTCGTACTCGGCGAGCATGCCGTAGAGCGCCGGGTCGAACTCGGTGCCGTTGACGTCGACGGCCTCGTTCGCCTGCTTCAGCGAGAGCGAGATGCGGCGACGCTCGAGGTCGATGTCGATGACCTTGACGAAGACCTCTTCGCCGACCGACACGACCTGCTCGGCCAGCTCGACGTGCTTGCTGGAGAGCTCGGAGATGTGGACGAGGCCCTCGATGCCGTCTGCGACGCGAACGAACGCACCGAACGGAACGAGCTTGGTGACCTTACCCGGCGTGACCTGACCGATCGCGTGGGTGCGGGCGAAGACCTGCCACGGGTCCTCCTGCGTCGCCTTCAGCGACAGGGAGACGCGCTCGCGGTCGAGGTCGACCTCGAGGATCTCGACGGTGACCTCCTGGCCAACCTCGACGACCTCGGAGGCGTGCTCGATGTGCTTCCAGGACAGCTCGGAGACGTGCACGAGGCCGTCCACGCCGCCCAGGTCGACGAACGCACCGAAGTTGACGATCGACGACACGACACCCTTGCGGACCTGACCCTTGTGAAGGTTGTTCAGGAACGTGGTACGCGACTCCGACTGCGTCTGCTCGAGCAGCGCACGGCGGCTGAGCACGACGTTGTTGCGGTTCTTGTCGAGCTCGAGGATCTTGGCCTCGATCTCCTGGCCGAGGTACGGCGTGAGGTCGCGGACGCGGCGCAGCTCGATGAGCGAGGCCGGCAGGAAGCCACGGAGGCCGATGTCGACGATGAGTCCACCCTTGACGACCTCGATGACCGTTCCGGTGACGACGCCGTCGTTCTCCTTGATCTTCTCGACGTCCCCCCAAGCGCGCTCGTACTGCGCACGCTTCTTGGAGAGGATCAGACGGCCTTCCTTGTCCTCCTTCTGGAGAACCAGGGCCTCGACCTCGTCGCCGACCTTGACGACCTCGTTCGGGTCGACGTCGTGCTTGATCGAGAGCTCGCGCGAGGGGATGACACCCTCGGTCTTGTATCCGACGTCGAGGAGGACCTCATCGCGGTCGATCTTGACGATCGTTCCCTCGATGATGTCGCCGTCGTTGAAGAACTTCAGGGTCTTCTCGACCGCGGCCAGGAAGTCTTCAGCAGATCCGATGTCATTGATCGCGACCTGCTTGGTGGCCGGGGCGGTCGTTGCGGTAGTCATGTAGTGGGTTGTCCTTGTGAATGGAGACTCGGGCTGAGGGCTCCGGCCGCGCACGACCGATGATGAGCTCTGCAGCGATTGATTTGGTTTTCGACACCAGGGCATGCACAGGCACGCCACGAGTGACAATCAAGGCTATCAGATCACGGGGCGATATGACGGACTCGATACCATCCCCGCCGGGCACGCTGACAGACTGTCTGCATGCCCCGCGCCGACAAGCTCCTCCTGCTCGACACCGCAAGCCTCTACTTCCGCGCCTTCTACGGAGTGCCCGACAAGGTCACGGCACCCGACGGCTCTCCCATCAACGCCGTCCGAGGGCTGCTCGACATCATCGCGAAGCTGGTCACGCTGTACGAGCCGACCCACGTGGTCGCGTGCTGGGACGACGACTGGCGACCGCAGTGGCGCGTCGATCTGATCCCGAGCTACAAGGGGCATCGAGTCGTCGAGGTCGTCGCCGCCGGGCCCGACGTCGAGGAGGTCCCCGATCCCCTCGAGTCGCAGATCCCGCTGATCCGTCAGACGCTGGGAGCGCTCGGCATCCCGATCATCGGCGTCGCCGAGCACGAGGCCGATGACGTCATCGGCACCCTGGCGACGCACGCGACCATGCCGGTCGACATCGTCACGGGCGATCGGGATCTGTTCCAGCTCGTCGACGACTCGAGGAACATCCGCGTCATCTATACGGCTCGGGGAATGAGCAACCTCGAGATCGTCACGGATGCCGTCGTGGTGGCGAAGTACGGTGTGCTGCCCAGCCAGTACGCCGACTTCGCCACGATGCGCGGCGACGCGTCCGACGGGCTGCCCGGCGTCGCAGGCGTCGGAGAGAAGACCGCGGCCACGCTCTTGCAGGCCCACGGCGACCTGGTCGGCATCCGAGAGGCGGCCGAGGCCGGCGAGGGCATGAGCGCCGGAGTCCGCGGGAAGATCCTCGCCGCGGCGGACTACCTCGATGTGGCGCCGACCGTCGTCGCCGTGGCGCCCGACCTCGAGATCGTGGCCCCGAGCGACGCGCTCCGCCCGCTCGACCCGGCCGAGGTCGACGCTGCGACCGCGCTCGCCGAGAAGTGGAACCTCGGAGGCTCGATGACCCGCGCCGTCGCCGCGATCGCGACGATCGAAGGCTGACTCAGCTCGCCCAGGCGAGCAGCCGGTCGAGTCCCCAGGTGGTGACGATCCTCGATGCGGGGACGCCGGCTCGCTCCGCCCGTTCCGCACCGTGGTCGAGCAGCGAGAGCTGACCCGGTGCGTGCGCGTCCGAATCGATCGAGAACAGGCAGCCCGCCTGCAACGCGATCGCAATCAGTTCGTCGGGCGGATCCTGTCGTTCGGGTCGCGAGTTGATCTCGACGGCCACTCCGTTCTCCGCGCACGCCGCGAAGACGGCCGCCGCATCGAACTGGGATTCGGGGCGAGTGCCGCGTTCGCCCTGGACGAGGCGGCCCGTGCAATGGCCAAGGACGTTGACACGCGGATGCGAGACGGCTGCGATCATGCGGGCCGTCATCGGCCTCGCGTCCATGCGGAGTTTGGAATGCACGGATGCCACGACGATGTCGAGCTCGCCGAGCAGAGCATCGTCCTGGTCGAGGGCGCCGTCTTCGAGGATGTCGACCTCGATGCCGGCGAGCAGCGTGAACCCATCCCCCGACTCGGCGCGCACGAGCGGGATCTGCTCGCGAAGTCTTTCGGGTGAGAGCCCGCGGGCGACCCTGAGGCGCGGCGAGTGGTCGGTGATCGCCTGGTATTCGTGTCCGAGTGCTCGCGCCGCCGCCGCCATCACGGGGATGGGCGTCGTGCCGTCCGACCAGTCCGTATGGGCGTGCAGATCTCCGCGCAGCTTCGCCCTCAGCGCGGATACCCGCTCGGGCTCGACATCGCCGCGCAGCTCGACGAGGTAGTCGGGGACGTCTCCGCTCTGAGCCTGCCGGATGACCGCGAACGTCGACTCGCCGATCCCCTTCGCAGCGCGCAGCCTCGTCGGATCCGTGCGGACATCCTCCGGCAGCTGCTGCAGAGTGGCCGCGGCCTGCCGGAAGGCCTTCGCCCGATAGCGAGATGCCCGTTCGCGCTCGAGCAGCGAGGCGATCTCGAGCAGAGCGGCTACGGGGTCCATCGTGCTGTCTACGCCGACGCGAGCTCGCGGCTCACGCCGATCCACTCATCGAGCTTCGCGACGGCGCGGCCGTCGTCGACCGCAGCGGCTGCTCGCTCGTACCCCGCACGGAGCCGCTCGAGGATCGGGCGCTGCACCTGCGTCGCATCCTGGGAGAGCTCGAACGCGACGATCCCGGCGGCGGCATTGAGCAGGACGATGTCTCGCACTGCCCCCTTCTCACCCTCGAGCGTCCTGCGCAGCACTGCGGCGTTGTGATCGGGTGTCCCGCCGATCAGGTCCGCGAGGTCTGCGATCGGGATGCCGAGGTCGCGCGGGTCGAGGTCGTGCTCGTGGATGTCGCCGCGCGTGACCTCCCAGATGCGACTGTGCCCCGTGGTGGTCAGCTCGTCGAGTCCGTCGTCTCCACGGAACACCAGCGCCGTCGCGCCTCGCGTGCGGAACACGCCTGTGATGAGGGGAACGCGTTCCAGCTGCGCCACGCCGACCGCGTTCGCCTCCGCGCGAGCGGGGTTGCACAGCGGGCCGAGCATGTTGAATACGGTGGGGACGCCGAGTTCGGCGCGCACGGCGCCCGCGTGCTTGAAACCCGGATGGAAGGCGCCCGCCCAGGCGAAGGTGATGCCCGTGCGGTCGAGGATCGTCGAGACCGCCGCGGGATCGAGAGTGAGTTCCAGCCCGAGTGCGCTCAGCACGTCAGACGACCCAGAGGCCGAGCTGGCGGCACGATTTCCGTGCTTGACGACCGGGATGCCGGTGGCGCCGATGATGACTGCGGCCGTCGTCGAGACGTTGACCGTGCCGACACGGTCGCCGCCGGTGCCGACGATGTCGAGAACGTCGGGCGACACGGGCAGCGGGACCGCGGCCTCGAGGATGGCGTCGCGGAAGCCGACGATCTCGTCGATCGTCTCCCCCTTGGCTCGGAGAGCGACGAGGAAGCCGGCGAGCTGAGCCTGAGTCACGTCGCCGCGCATGATCTGGCGCATCGCCCATGTCGACTCCCAGACGCTGAGATCACGACGCTCCAGAAGAGTGGTGAGCACGTCGGACCAGGTCAGGGAATCAGCCATGTGTGCGATCCTATCGGCGCCGGGAAAACGTGCAGACTCTTCCCGAGCACGAGTCGAGCATCGACCATCCCGCGTTTCCCGCGTATTCACCGAGGATTCGCAGCGTTTTCTTAGGGTTGCCTAAGTCGATCGAAGGCGAAACCGGGGTCCCCGGTGCGAGAATCATGCCCGCGGATCGGCCATAATGGAAGGGTGACGACCTCAGCGACGTATGCCCCGGCGGCAAGAACGATCAAGCGCCCCAACCCGGTAGCTGTCGGCACCATTGTGTGGCTCGGCAGCGAGGTGATGTTCTTCGCGGGACTCTTCGCGATCTACTTCACTCTCCGCAGCACCTCTCCCGAGCTCTGGGCCGACCGCACCGAACTGCTGAACGTTCCGTTCGCGTTCGCGAACACGGCGATCCTCGTGCTCTCCTCGTTCACCTGCCAGATGGGCGTGTTCGCGGCTGAGGATCTGCAGCCGTACCGCATCGCCAAGGGGCAGAAGAACGGCGCAGGTCGCCGTCGCCTGTTCGGCTGGGGCATGGTCGAGTGGTTCTTCCTCACCTTCGCCCTCGGTGCGATCTTCGTCTCCGGTCAGGTGTGGGAGTACGCACAGCTCGTCGCGGAGGGCATGCCGATCAGCGCTGACTCGTACGCATCCGCCTTCTACATCACGACGGGCTTCCACGCCCTGCACGTCACCGGCGGTCTGATCGCGTTCCTCCTCGTCATCGGGCGTGCATACGCCGTCAAGAATTTCCGGCACAAAGAGGCGACGTCCTCGATCGTGGTGTCCTACTACTGGCACTTCGTCGACGTCGTCTGGATCGTGCTGTTCGTCGTTATCTACTTCCTGAAATAAGAGCGGAGCTGATCCCCGAGATGGCACGAGAGAAGAAGCGCCGTTCGAATGGCCGTCGCAGCCCACTGGCTGCGGCAGCGCTCATCGGAGCAGGCCTCATGATCACCGGCGCGGTATACGCCGGAACGTCCGCAGCCTTCGCTGCGACCGACACCCAGACCACTGCTGCGAGCACGCTCACGGTCGAGGACGGCGAGAAGCTGTTCACGGCGAACTGCGCCACCTGCCACGGTCTCGATCTGCAGGGCACTGCGAACGGACCGAGCCTCTACGGCGTCGGCGAGCTCGCGACCGAGTTCCAGCTGTCGACGGGGCGCATGCCGCTGCAGATGCAGGGACCGCAGGCTCCCCAGAAGGAGCCGCAGTTCACCGAAGAGCAGATCCTGGCGATCTCGTCCTTCGTGCAGAAGTCGGCTCCCGGCCCGACCTTCCCCGAGGACCACATCCTCGACGGAGGCGGAGACGTCGCCAACGGCGCCGAGCTGTTCCGCGTGAACTGCGCGATGTGCCACAACGTGGCAGCAGCCGGTGGCGCCCTCACCGAGGGCAAGTACGCCCCGGCACTGACCGAGACCAGCGCGCTGCACATGTACGCGGCCATGGTCACGGGCCCCCAGAACATGCCCGTCTTCGGCGACATGAACCTGTCGGACGAAGACAAGCGCGACATCATCTCGGCTCTGCTCTTCCAGCAGCAGTCCGTGCAGATCGGCGGATTCTCGCTCGGTTCGCTCGGTCCCGTCTCCGAGGGCCTGTTCGTCTGGATCTTCGGCATCGGCGCGCTCGTCGCCATCACCGTGTGGATCACGGCGAAGTCCAACTGACGCTTATTCATCGAAGAGGAACGTACGAGGAGCACCATGGCACACGACGACGACTCGCAGGCTCTTGACAGGGCCTACCAGCCCTCTCCAGGGCTGGGTGTCGCAGTCAGCGATCCCGTGCAGAACCCGGGGCTGCCGCCGCACCGCGAGCGGATGACCGACAAGGACCCGCGCGCCGAGAAGGCTGCGGAGCGCACGGTCTACACGCTGTTCTACCTTTCGCTGGCGGGAAGCATCTGGGCGGTCGCCGCCTACATGCTCTTCCCGATCGAGAGCGGCGCTCTCATCGACATCCGTCAGAACAACCTCTTCATCGGTCTCGGCATCTCGCTGGCACTGCTCGCCATCGGAATCGGTGCGATCCACTGGTCCAAGGCGCTGATGGCCGACAAGGAGCACATCGAGTACCGCCACCCCACCCGGGGCAAGGACTCGACGCGAGAGGCCGTCATCGCCTCGTTCGCCACGGCGAACGAGGAATCCGGTTTCGGCCGACGCACGATGATCCGCAACTCGCTGTTCGCGGCGATCGTGGCCTCGATCATCCCCGGAGTCACGCTCTTCCGCGGTCTCGCTCCGCACAGCACTCCTGATGACCCCACCGCGGGCGACCCGGTGGTGCTGCTGAAGCACACCATGTGGGAGAAGGGTCAGCGTCTCGTGCGCGACCCCGACGGCACGCCGATCCGCGCAGCGGATGTCACCCTCGGATCCGCGTTCCACGTGATTCCCGAGGACCTCGCCGAGCTCAGCCACCATGACGGCTACCTCGAGGAGAAGGCCAAGGCCATCGTGCTGATGATGCGCCTGCGCCCCGAGCAGCTCATCGAGGCCGAAGACCGCAAGGACTGGTCGTACGACGGCATCGTCGCGTACTCGAAGGTCTGCACGCACGTCGGGTGCCCTGTGGCACTGTACGAGCAGCAGACACACCACCTCCTCTGCCCCTGTCACCAGTCGCAGTTCGACGTCACGGATCACGCCAAGGTCATCTTCGGACCGGCCGCACGTCCGCTGCCGCAGCTGCCCATCACCGTCGACGACGAGGGCTACCTCGTCGCACGCAGTGACTTCACCGAGCCCGTCGGCCCGAGCTTCTGGGAGCGCCATTGAGCACCGCAACGCTGTCCAAAGAGGACAAGGACAACAAGGCGCCTCTCGGCGGTCGATTCGTCGGCGCCGCGTCGAACTACATCGATGAGCGCACCAGCATCTCCGGCTTGGTCAAGGAGCTCGGTCGCAAGATCTTCCCCGACCACTGGTCGTTCATGCTGGGCGAGATCGCGCTGTGGAGTTTCGTGGTCGTGTTCCTCTCGGGAACCTTCCTGACCTTCTTCTTCGAGGCCTCCATGGTCGAGACGCATTACACGGGTGCCTACGCCCCGATGCGCGGGATCGCGATGTCGGCCGCGCTCGAGTCGTCGCTGAACATCTCGTTCGACCTCCGCGGTGGGCTTCTGGTGCGCCAGATCCACCACTGGGCCGCGCTGGTCTTCGTCGCCGGCATCGGCGTGCACATGCTCCGCGTCTTCTTCACGGGCGCGTTCCGCAAGCCTCGCGAACTCAACTGGGTGATCGGCTTCGTGCTGTTCGTCCTCGCGATGGCAGAGGGCTTCACCGGTTACTCCCTGCCTGACGACCTGCTCTCGGGCAACGGCCTGCGCATCATCGACGGAATGATCAAGGGCATCCCGCTGATCGGCACCTGGACGTCGTTCCTCCTCTTCGGAGGCGAGTTCCCGGGCACCGCCATCGTCGGCCGCCTGTACACGCTGCACATCCTGCTGCTTCCGCTGCTGGTGATCGGCCTCATCGCCGTGCACCTGATGCTGATGATCGTCAACAAGCACACGCAGTTCGCCGGCCCCGGCCGCACGAACGACAACGTCGTCGGCTACCCGATGATGCCCGTGTACATGTCGAAGATGGGCGGCTACCTGTTCATCGTCTTCGGCACGATCGTGCTGATGGCGACGTTCTTCCAGATCAACCCGATCTGGAACTACGGCCCGTACGACCCCTCCCCCGTCTCCGCCGGTACACAGCCTGACTGGTACATCGGATTCGCCGACGGTGCTCTGCGTCTGGCTCCGTCGAACCTCGACGTGGTCTTCCTCGATCGCACCTGGTCGTTCGGAATCCTGCTGCCGCTGGTGGTCCTCGGTCTGTTCATCGTGCTCGTCGCGATCTATCCGTTCATCGAGGCCTGGGTCACGGGTGACAAGCGCGAGCACCACATCGCTCAGCGCCCGCGCAACGCTGCGACTCGCACCGCGATCGGCGTGGCCGGCGTCGTCTTCTACGCCGTCCTGTGGGCAGCAGCATCGTCCGACCTCATCGCGACGCACTTCATGCTCACGATGGAAGGCGTGATCCACGCGCTTCAGGCTCTGCTGTTCGTCGGACCGGTTCTCGGCTACTTCATCGCCAAGCGGATTGCGATCGCACTGCAGAAGAAGGACCGCGAGATCGTCTTGCACGGCTTCGAGTCCGGCCGTATCGTCCGCCTCCCCGGTGGCGAGTTCATCGAGGTCCACCAGCCCGTCGACAAGTACGACCGCTGGAAGCTCATCGATGTCGACGGCTACGAGCCGCTGGTCGTGCGCCCCAACGCGAAGGGACGCATCTCGTGGACCGAGAACCTGCGGTCCTCCATCTCACGCTGGTTCTTCGAAGACCGTCTCGCTCCGCTCACGCAGTCCGAGATCGAGGCCGCGGATGCGCACCAGCATCACGTGACGGCTCAGAACGATGAGACCGAAGCGGCCGAGATCCAGGGCGCTCACGAGCGCGCAGGCGTGCCGGATGCTCCGATCACCGTCAGCGAGACCCACGTCGATGAGACGGCGAACACTCCCAGCACGGTCATCTCGACCGAGCCGGTGAAGAAGCCTCGCAAGAAGAAGTCGGAGGACGGCGAGTAACATCTCCGCTCCCCCGCGAAAGGGCCCTGTTCGATTCTCGGACAGGGCCCTTTCGCATTCGGGAGCTTTCAATGTGCGCGTGACAGGATCGTGACATGAGCTCAGCAGTCCAACTCATCCGTTCCGCCGACCTCGCCGCAGCCCCCTACGCTTACGCGGCGACCGCCCCCGCCGGCTCCCGGCTCATCTTCCTCGCCGGAGCATGCCCCCTTGAAGACGACGGCACCACGACCGCCCCCGGCGACTACGCCGCACAGGCGTCACGCTGCGTCGAGACTCTCGACATCGCGCTGCGTGCCAGTGGCGCCACGCTCTCGGACATCATCAGCACGCGCGTCCTCGTGGCGTCTTCATCGCAGGCCGATCTGGTGGCGGCATGGGACGTCATCCATGCGGCCTTCGGCGACCACGACGTGCCGAGCACCCTCATGGGCGTCACCGTGCTCGGCTACGACCATCAGCTGGTGGAGATCGAAGCCGTCGCTGCGATCACGGAGGATCCGCGATGAGTGGTGTCATCCGACCGGCCGTCGCTGAAGACGCAGAGGTCCTGCAGGCCATCGAGACGCAGGCTGATGCCCTCCTGATCGCCAGCCTGGGAGCGCCGGAGTGGCCGCCCGCAGGCGACGGTGCCGAGCGACTCGCGACCCCTGGATTCGTGCTCGTGCTCGAGGACCCCAGCGACTCCTCGCCTGTCGGCTTCGTGCACGTCCTCGACGCCGACGGTCATGCGCACCTCGAGCAGCTCTCCGTGCTTCCCTCCTCCGGGCGCCAGGGCTTCGGGCGTCGACTCGTCAGCGCCGCCCTCGATGCGGCACGCGAGCGCGGCTACACCCGCATGACTCTGCGGACGTTTGCGGAGATCCCCTGGAACGCTCCGTTCTACGCGTCGTGCGGCTTCCTCGAGAGCATCCCCGAGACTCCGTTCCAGCGTGGCCTCGTCGACACCGAGACGTCTCTCGGTCTCGACCGATACGGCCGCCGAGTGCAGATGACCGTCGAGCTCTGAAACGCCCCGTCGACATTGGCGGGATACCGTCTGTCGGCGTCGGGAAGACGACGGCAGAAGAACGGGCGGCTCCCTAGGCTGAGGACATGATCGATCGCGCCGAGTACTACGCCGCCAAACTCGCCTACGAGACCGATGCGAGCGACGTGCACGCCGCCCTGCAGGCCGAGGACGGCGTCGTCATCATCGATGTCCGCTCCGACGAGGCATGGGCTCAGGGACGCGTCGCAGGGGCCACGCACATGCACTACAGCGAGATCGCGAGTCGCGCCCCTGCTGAGATCCCGGCCGGCTCGGCCGTCGTGGTCTATTGCTGGAGCCCGGGGTGCAACGCGGGCGCGAAGGGAGCTCTCGAGTTCGCGAAGCTCGGATACGCCGTTCGGGAGATGATCGGCGGATTCGAGTACTGGGTCAGAGAGGGCTATCCCGTAGAGGATGCGGACGGCGTGCACCGCCGCCCCGTCGACCCCCTGACCGGCATAGCCCGCATCCGCTCCCGCGCATAGGCCTCGCGGACATGAAGAAAGCCCCTGGGATGGGATCCCAGGGGCTTTCTCTCTGTATGTCAGCGGGCGAAGTTCCCGCGGTAGTACTCGTAGACCCAGCCGACGATCGCGACCACGAAGATCGCCAGGCCGATCGGCAGCAGGAACTGTCCGACGGCGAGGCCCACCACGAAGATACCCGCGGATCCAGCCAGCACGATCGGCCACCAGGACCACGGGCTGAACTCACCGAGCTCGGGGTCTCCGTCGTCGATGTCGCTCGTGAGGACGTCTTCAGGCAGCTCGCCGTTCTGAGCCTTGTGCGTGCGGTCGAGGTAGAAGGCGATCATCGCGCCCATGAACGCTGCGAAGAACAGCGCCACGGTGCCGACCCACTCGATGCGGGCCGCGAAGTTGTCGGACGGCGTGGCAAGGATGTGCCAGCCGGTGTAGACGACTCCGACCAGGGCGAAGAAGGCGGTCAGGACCCACCAGAGGATGACGTTGTCGCGCATGGCTCAGTGGCCCTCTCGCTCGCCGGGTGCGGCCGGAGTGAACTCCGCTGCCTCCGGGTGGTTCAGGTCGAACGCAGGGCGCTCGCTGCGGATGCGCGGGATCGACGTGAAGTTGTGACGCGGCGGCGGGCAGGACGTCGCCCACTCGAGCGAAGCGCCATAGCCCCACGGGTCGTTGACCGTGACCTTGGGTGCCTTGCGAGCCGTGATCCAGACGTTCAGGAAGAACGGCAGCATGGACGCACCGAGGATGATCGCACCGATCGTCGAGACCTGGTTCTGCCAGGTCCAGCCGTCAGCCGCCGAGTAGTCGGCGTAGCGACGCACCATGCCGTCGACACCCAGCCAGTGCTGGATGAGGAACGTCATGTGGAAGCCGATGAACAGCATCCAGAAGTGCACGTAGCCGAGACGCTCGTTGAGCATGCGTCCGGTCCACTTCGGCCACCAGAAGTAGAAGCCGGCGAACATCGCGAACACCACGGTGCCGAAGACGACGTAGTGGAAGTGCGCGACGACGAAGTACGAGTCGGACAGCGCGAAGTCGAGCGGCGGAGCCGCGAGGATCACGCCGGTCAGACCACCGAAGACGAACGACACCAGGAAGCCGAGTGCGAACACCATGGGCGTCTCGAACGTCACGGATCCGCGCCAGAGTGTGCCGATCCAGTTGAAGATCTTCACACCCGTCGGCACCGCGATGAGCATGGTCATCAGGGCGAAGAACGGCAACAGCACCGAGCCGGTCACGTACATGTGGTGAGCCCACACGGCGACGGACAGTGCGGCGATCGCGATGGTCGCGTAGACGAGCGTCTTGTACCCGAAGATCGGCTTGCGGCTGAAGACCGGGAAGATCTCCGACACGATGCCGAAGAACGGCAGGGCGATGATGTACACCTCGGGGTGACCGAAGAACCAGAAGAGGTGCTGCCAGAGCAGGACACCGCCGTTGGCCGGGTCGTAGATGTGGGCTCCGAGAATGCGGTCCGCGGCTGCAGCGAAGATCGCCGCTGCGAGGACGGGGAACGCCATGAGGATCAGCAGGCTCGTGATGAGCGTGTTCCACGAGAAGATCGGCATACGCCACATCGTCATGCCGGGAGCGCGCATCGTGATCACTGTCGTGATGAAGTTCACCGCGCCGAGGATTGTGCCGAAACCGGAGATGCCGAGACCGACCATCCAGAGGTTTCCGCCGGCGCCCGGCGAGAACGATGCACTGGCGAGTGGCTGGTAGGCGAACCAGCCGAACGACGCTGCGCCCTGAGGGGTGAGGAAGCCGGCGACGGCGATCGTGGATCCGAAGAGGAACAGCCAGAACGCGAACGCGTTGAGACGCGGGAACGCCACATCCGGTGCACCGAGCTGGAGCGGCAGGATCGCATTCGCGAACCCGGCGAAGAGCGGCGTCGCGAACATGAGGAGCATGATCGTGCCGTGCATCGTGAAGAGCTGGTTGTACTGCTCCTTGGTCGGGATGATCTGCATCCCGGGAGCGAACAGCTCTGCGCGGATGACGAGGGCCATCACGCCGCCGAGGAGGAAGAACAGCACCGAGGCGATGAGGTACATGTACCCGATCGTCTTGTGGTCGGTGGAGGTGATCCACTTGACGACGATGTTGCCCTTCTGCTCGACGCGCGACGTGCTCATGAGAGCAGCCTGACGCGCGGGCAGAGTGGTGGGTCGAGAGCGAGGGGCCTCGTCGGTGCGGGGGGCTTCAGTGGTCGACATGGCTTACTCCTCTCCTTCCTCGGAGGTCGGGGCGGTGGTCCCGGGGTAGTTCGACAGACGGTCGTAGGCGTCCGTGATGTCTCCGGTGTTGCCTTCCTCCTCGAGCGACTGGAGGTAGGCGTCGTACTCGTCCTGCTCGACGACCTTGACGTTGAAGAGCATCATCGAGTGGTACTCGCCACACAGCTCGGCGCACTTGCCGGCGTATTCGCCGACACGCGTCGGGATGAAGGACCAGGAGTTGTCCTTCCCGATGTACATGTCCTTCTTGTAGAGGAAGTCGATGATCCAGAAGGAGTGGATGACGTCGCGAGACTGAAGGTTGATCGTGACCTTCTGGTCGACCGGCA
The DNA here is from genome assembly GCF_031843745.1 of Microbacterium sp. WCS2018Hpa-9. Classification (NCBI taxonomy): domain Bacteria; kingdom Bacillati; phylum Actinomycetota; class Actinomycetes; order Micrococcales; family Microbacteriaceae; genus Microbacterium; species Microbacterium sp. WCS2018Hpa-9. The sequence goes on along the minus strand of NZ_JAVTIY010000005.1, from coordinate 92,215 downwards.
GCACCAGGGTCGGAAGCTGCGCCTGGTCGATGTTGCCTTCTGCATCGGGCTGAGCCTGGATTCCCATTGTCCAGACGGCGTCGGAGTTGTCCTCCTCTTCGCCGTCGTACTGGAAGTCCCACGCCCACTGCTTGGCGATCGCCGTGATCTCGACGTCGGGCTCGTCCCACTTGGCCTCGATGGCCGACTGGTCACGGGCCGTGAAGAAGAACATGCCCAGCACCAGGATCAACGGCACGACCGTGTAGAAGATCTCGATCGGCATGTTGTAGCGCATCTGCACGGGGAGACCGGTCTGGCCCTTGCGACGGCGGTAGGCGATCGCAGCCCAGGCCATCAGGCCCCAGGTGATCACGCCGACCGCGAGCAGGACGATCCAGGAGTTCACCCAGAGCGACGACACACGCTCGGTCTGGTTGGTGGCCGCAGGCTCACCCTCCACGAAGCCCGGGAGGTAACCGTTCAGCTCAGTGGCAGTACATCCCGCCAGGGCCACGGCTGCCGCTACTCCCAGGGGGAGAGCGGCCCAACGAAGGCGGCGTTTCGAGGGCACGATGCACCTTTCAGATTGCGGACAGGGCACACCCAAGTCTAGGGCAACCTCACACCTGATTCATGCCAACCACGCAGGTTGGCGGAGGGGGTTCGGATCAGTGGAAGCTGTCTCCGCAGGCGCAGCTGCCCGCGGCGTTGGGGTTGTCGATCGTGAAGCCCTGCTCCGAGATCGTGTCCTTGAAGTCGATGGATGCGCCATCGAGATACGGGACGCTCATGTTGTCGATGATGACCTCGACGCCGTCGAAGTCGACGGTCTCGTCGCCCTCGAGGAACCGCTCGTCGAAGTACAGCTGGTAGATCAGGCCGGAGCATCCGCCGGGCTGGACGGCGACGCGCAGACGCAGGTCGTCACGGCCCTCCTGCTCGAGGAGGTTCTTCACCTTGATCGCCGCGGCGTCGGTCAGCTTCACGCCGTGCGCGTGGGTGGTCTCTGCGGAAGTCAGTGTGGTGTCGCTCATGTCGCTCCTTCGGACGGGCCGTGCTCGCACGGCTGGTAACTCGATTTTACCCTCAGCCTCGACGATCGGGCTCAGATGATGATGTCGTTCATGCGCGAGAGCAGCAGGGCCTCGGTCGCCACGGCGTGGCGGAACGTGTCCAGGTGCAATGATTCGTTGGGACTGTGGGCCCTCGAGTGCGGGTCCTCGACGCCGGTCACGAGGATCTGCGCATCGGGGAACTCCCGCACGAGGTCGGCGATGAACGGGATCGATCCCCCGACGCCGAGGTCGACGGGGGGCACGCCGTAGCCGTCTCGCATGGCATCGCGGGTGAGCGCGACGGCCCAGCCGCTGGTGTCGACGAGGAAGCCGTTGCCGAGATCGACATCGGAGAACGTCAGCTCCGCGCCGTACGGGGCGTTCGCGCGCAGGTGCGCCTCGAGGGCGGCGTACGCCTCCTCACCGGTCTGGCCGGGCGCCACGCGCGCGCTCACGACGACCGTGACCTCCGGAAGAAGGGTGTTCGACGCCGCAGCGACGCTGGTCGCATCGATTCCGATGACGGTCACCGACGGCTTGTTCCAGATCCGGCTCAGGATGCTGCCGTCGCCGATCGGCGACGTGCCGGGCAGAAGACCGGCTTCGTCTCGAAGCGTCTCCTCGCTGTACTCGGGCGTGGGCGCCTCGCGCTCGGTCATCCCCTCGACCGCGACAGAGCCGTCTTCGTTCCAGAGCGTCGAGAGCATCTTGACCGTGGCCATCATCGCGTCGGGCACCGCTCCCCCGAACATCCCCGAGTGCGACGCGTGATCGAGCGTGCGCACGCGCACGGTGAACCGTGCGTTGCCGCGGAGCGAGACCGTGAGCCCGGGGGTCACCGAATCCCAGTTGCCCGAGTCCGCGACCACGATCGCATCCGCGCGAAGCGCCTCCTTGTTGTCTGAGAGGAACTGCGCGAAGGAACGGGATCCGTACTCCTCTTCACCCTCGATGAACATCGCGATGCCCAGTTCGAGGTCATCGCCGACGACCTCTGAGACTGCGCGGATCGATGCGATGTGCGCCATGATCCCCGCCTTGTCGTCGGCAGCGCCTCGACCGTACAGACGTCCGTCGCGCACTGTGGGCTCGAACGGCGGCGTCTCCCACAGCGCGTCGTCACCGGGAGGCTGCACGTCGTGGTGCGCGTAGAGCAGGATCGTCGGCTTGCCGTTGCGCGCAGCGCGCGTCGCGAGCACCGCCGGCTGACCGTGCTCGTCGGTGCCGGGGATCGCGGCACGGAGAACGCGCACGTCGTCGAAGACCCCGGTGGCCGTGGCGAGTGCGGCGACCGCCTCGGAGCTGCGTTCGAGCTGCGTCTGGTCGAACGCGGGCCACGCCATGCCGGGGATGCGGACGAGCGCGCCCAGGTCGCTCAGTGCCGCAGGGAACCCCGTCGACACCGCCTCCAGGACGGCGGGTTCGCGTTCGCTGGACAGATTCTGTGCGCCGGGCTGGGCAGGAGATGTCATGCGAGTAATCTTAAGGTGATCCGCCTTCACTGAACCGAGGAACCTCGTGGCCACTACCCCTGTCCCCCCTTCGACGAACGACGACGCCCCCGAGACGACTGCGTCGGGCAAGGGACGCGCGACGCCGACCCGGGCCGAGCAGGAGGCGGCTCGCCGTCGACCTCTGGTCGCGAACACCAAAGAGGCGAGGGCCGCAGCAAAGGCAGAGCTCAGTGAGCGCCGCAACCGCGCCCAGGCCGGGCTGGCTGCCGGCGAGGAGAAGTACCTCCCGACTCGCGACAAGGGGCCGCAGCGCCGCTGGGTTCGTGACTATGTGGATGCCGGCTGGCACCCGGCCGAGTTCGTCATGGGTGTCATGGTGCTCGTCATCCTGATCTCGCTCCTGCCGGCGAACCTCGCCATCGGCGGATTCGCCATCGCCGGCTGGGCATACCTGGTCATGATGGCGTACCTGATCCTCGCGATCGGCGGCATGGTCCTGCTGGGGATGCGCGTCAAGCGCAAGGTCGCCGCGAAGTTCGGCAAGGAGCGCATGGAGCGCGGCCTCGGCTGGTACGCCGCAATGCGTTCGCTGCAGATGCGGTTCATGCGCCTGCCCAAGCCGCAGGTCAAGCGCGGCGACTACCCCGCCTGATCCTCGATTTTCACGAGAGGCGTCTCCTGCTCCCGAGCACGAGGCGCCTTTCGCATTGCGGTGCAGCTACTCAGCGCGCGACGAGGCCCCGGTTGATCTCGCGGCCCCAGAAGGGACCGCGATACAGGAAGGCCGTGTAGCCCTGCACCAGCGTGGCTCCGGCTTCGAGCCGCTCCTGCACGTCGGACGGCGTCTCGACTCCCCCGACGGCGATGACGCAGAACTCCTCGGGCACAGCCGATCGCACGAGACGCAGCACCTGCAGGGACCGCTCCTTGAGCGGCGCACCCGACAGCCCGCCCGCTCCGATCTCCGCGACTGTCGCCGCATCCGTCGTGAGGCCGTCCCTGCTGATCGTGGTGTTGTGCGCGATGATTCCGGCGAGCCCTTCGTCGACCGCGAGTTTCGCGATGGCGATGATCTCCTCGTCTGAGAGATCGGGGGCGATCTTGACGAGCAGCGGAGTCTCACCGGATGCTGCTCGCACCGCCCTGAGCAGCGGAGCCAGCGTCTCGACGGCCTGAAGCCCCCGAAGACCGGGAGTGTTCGGGGATGAGACGTTGACCGCCAGGTAGTCGGCGAGCGGGGCGAGCCTCGTCGCGGAGGCCACATAGTCGGCTGTGGCGTTCTCTACATCGACGACCCGACTCTTGCCGATGTTCACACCGATGACCGTGTCGGGTGCACCGCGCCGCAGTCGCGCGAGTCGCCGGGCCGCGGCATCCGCACCCTCGTTGTTGAACCCCATGCGGTTGATGACCGCGCGATCGGCGATCAGACGGAACAGCCGTGGTTTCGGGTTGCCGTCCTGCGGGATCGCCGTGACGGTACCCACCTCGACGTGTCCGAACCCGAGTGCGGCGAGGCCGCGGACGCCGATGGCGTTCTTGTCGAACCCGGCCGCGATGCCGAAGGGCGACGAGAAGGTCAGTCCGAGGGCCTGAACCTGCAGCGACGGGTCGGGCCGAGTCAGCGCACGCGTCGCCCAGGAGAACGGCCGCGCCCCGAGCACGCGGATCACCGCCATACCGGCGTGGTGGGCGAACTCAGGGTCGAAGCGCGACAGGACAGCGCGAAAGAGCAGCGGATACATCCCTGCCAGATTACCGGTCGACGGGCTCCGGCTCGACGTGGTCGGCACGAAGATCGGTGATCGCGCTCTCGAAATCCTCGAGCGAGTCGAAGGCCTGATACACGCTCGCGAACCGCAGGTATGCGACCTCGTCCAGGTCGCGGAGAGGTCCGAGGATCGCCAAGCCGATCTCGTTCGTGTCGAGCTGCGAGACACCCGTCTGTCGAACGGCCTCCTCGACCCGCTGAGCGAGGATCGCCAGATCGGCCTCGGTGACCGGCCGTCCCTGACAGGCCTTGCGCACGCCCGAGATCACCTTCTCGCGGCTGAACGGCTCCATGACGCCGGATCGCTTGATCACGTTGAGGCTCGCAGTCTCGGTCGTCGTGAAACGACCGCCGCATTCAGGACACTGACGTCGACGCCGGATCGAGAGACCGTCATCACTGGTGCGGGAATCGATGACTCGAGAGTCCGAGTGACGGCAGAAGGGGCAGTGCATCTGACCGATCCTACGCGGTGAAACGCGCCTCGATCGCCTCACCGTGTGCGGGGAGCACCTCGGTCTCGGCGAGGGCGACGACTCCCGCGCGCACGTCGGCGAGTGCGGCGCGATCGTATGAGATGACCTGCTGCGGACGCAGGAACGTGTATGCGCCGAGTCCGGGCGCATAGCGCGCCTGTCCCCCGGTCGGCAGGACGTGGTTGCTGCCCGCCATGTAGTCGCCGAGGCTCACCGGGGTGTGGTCTCCGACGAATACGGCCCCTGCGCTGGTGAAGCTGTCTGCCGCGGCCTCGGCGTCTTCGAGGTGCAGCTCGAGGTGCTCGGGAGCATACGCGTTGCTGAACGCCGTCGCCATCGCACGGTCATCGACCAGCACGATCGCCGACTGCGGCCCGTCCAGAGCCGCGGCCACCCGCGTGGCGTGGCGCGTGGCCCCCGCCTGACGTTTGACCTCCGCGGCGACCCGCTCGGCCAGCTGCGGGGAGTCGGTGACGAGCACAGCCGACGCCTGCTCGTCGTGCTCCGCCTGGCTGACCAGGTCGGCGGCGATGAGTCGCGGGTCAGCTGCGGCATCGGCGACGACGAGGATCTCGGTGGCTCCGGCCTCGGAGTCGGTGCCGACCACCCCCGCCACAGCGCGCTTCGCGGATGCGACGTAGTTGTTGCCAGGCCCTGACAGGACGTCGACCGGGTCGAGCCCGATCCCCTCGACGCCGTGCGCGAAGGATCCGATCGCCCCTGCTCCGCCGATCGCATACACCTCCGTGACGCCGAGCAGACCCGCTGCGGCGAGGATCGTGGGGTGGACGCGCCCTCCCTGGTCCTGCTGCGGCGGCGAGGCGAGCGCGATCTGCTGCACGCCCGCGACCTGCGCCGGGACGACGTTCATGATGACGCTGGACGGATAGACGGCTTTGCCCCCGGGGATGTACACCCCTGCGCGGTGAACGGGCTGCCAGCGCTGGGTGATCGTCGCGCCGTCGCCGATCCGCGTGATCTGACGCTCGGGCACCTGTGCCGCCGAGGCGATGCGCACTCGGCGGATCGCCTCCTCGAGAGCGAGGCGGACGTCGGGCGCGAGAACCTCGAGGGCCTCGGCGATGTGCTGCGCGGGCACACGGATCTCGTGTCCCGAGACACGATCGAAGCGTTCGGCCTGCTCGCGCAGAGCCTCTTCGCCCCTCTCGCGCACATCGTCGACGATTCGTGCCGCGGTGTCGAGAGCCTCGGCTCGTGCCTGGGTGGCGCGCGGCACGGCCGCGAGCATGTCAGCCGGCGAGAGCGTGCGTCCCCGCAGATCGATGGTGCGCAAGGTCAGCCTCTCGTGATGTCTGAGATGTCGTGCAGGTAGCCGATGCGACCGTCGTCGTGTCTGATGACGTATGCACCGCCACGGTCCTCGATGACGAGAGCCCAGGCGCTCGGACCGACCCGGAAGATGCTCTGGCCGCGCTCGTCATGCACGTCACGCTCGGTCGGCGCGAGGATCCAGAAAGGCTGCGGGGCCGAGAAGTCGTGCTGCGGGTTCGTCGCGGTGAAGTCGGTCTCGTCGTCGATGGCGGGGAACGCGGTCGTCTCGGCCGACGAGACGTCGCGCGCGGTCGCTCCCAGAAGAGACTCGATGCTGCCGGTGTCGGATGCGATCTCGGGTTCCTGACCGCGCGATCGACGCGAGTACGCGGGTACGTACTCCTCATCGGAGGTCGTGTCCTCGGTTCCCGTCCCCCCGCCGGAGGCGTGCGAGGAGAGCGGCACCTGCTCGGCGAGATCGAGACGGGCGACCTCATCGGTCGCCTGCGCGTCGGACAGCTCGATGTCGATACCGGCCGCCGGAGCGGCCGCGGTCGTGTACGCCGGAGGGGCGGCGTCGATCGTGTGCGGCGCGGGGGCAGCGTCTGTCGAATACGTCGGGGCGACGTCCGTCGAGTACGTCGGGGCAGCATCCGTCGAGTACGCCGCCGGGGCGATGTGGGGCTCGGGGGCGGCGTCGAGTGACGGATCGGACGCGAGGTGGGGAGCAGTCGCTGCAGCCGCATGCGACGCGGAGGCTGTCTCGGAGTCGGCGGGCGTGTCGCTGGCCTCGGGGGCAGGCTCGGGGCGCGGGCGCGCGATGACCGGTCGAACCGGATTGGCATTGCGGTGCGCGAGCGTGACGAGTCGGCCCTGGAAGTCCTCCTTGAGGCCGGGCACCAGCGGAGCGAACACCGTGAGGACGACGAGCGCGAGGGCCGCGAGAAGCTGGACCACACCGTTCCAAGGCAGCCCGAAGACGCCGAACTCGATCACGAAGGCAACCGAGTTCCAGAGGGCTCCCAGCCAGAAGACGGCCGAGACGGAGAACGCGACCGATGCGAACTGGTCGATCCCCAGCGAACCGACGCGGCGGATGCCGTCCGGCGAGAAACGGCGGAGGATCAGCAGGAACACGGCGACCGTCGGCACGCCGATGGGCAGAATCCACTGGATGCCGGCGCCCCAGATCGACGCGCCGCCGACGTAAGGGAAGAACGAGGCGATGAAGGCGATGAGCCACACGCCGACGATGAGCAGCTCCCGAAGGGTGAAACCGAGGATGCCGTACTCCGGCGTCACCTCGTCATCGTAGAGAACGCCGTCGTCATCGGAGAAGTCCTCCTCGATGGCCGCTTCGGGTGCGGCCGTCGAACGGTCTGCATCCGATTCGTCATTGTTCAGGAAGGGTGATTCCGTGCTCATGGGGAGGGTCCTTTCGCCACGGTGCATAGCCTCTGCGTCGTGCACCCGAACGCGTCCCGATACTACCCGGTGCATCCGTGAGGACCTCTCGGGCAGCAGCGCTTTGCTGACGCTCAGCCCAGGCAGGTCGGGCCGAGCAGAGATTTGAGATCGCCGAACAGATCGGCGGAGACCTTGACCGGCATCGGCACCTCGAAGACCTTCGCCGTGCCGCCGCGGTGCACGCGAAGCATCACCTCGGTGTCGCCGTTGTGGCGTCTCAGCACTTCGGCGAGCTCGGTCATCACCCGCTCAGTCGCCCTCTGCTCAGCCAGGACGAGCGAGAGGGGTCCTGCGGCGTCGAACGAGCCGACGTCCGGCGCGAACGCCGACTGCGCATGCAGATTGAGTCCGTCATCGCGCTTCGACACCCGTCCGCGCACCGCGAGGATGGAGTCCTGCTGCAGGATGTGCTGGAACTCGGTGTAGGTCTTGCCCATGAACATGACCGTCACCTCGCCGTTGAAGTCCTCGACCGTGATCATGCCGTACGGGTTTCCGCTGGCCTTCGCGACACGATGCTGGACGCTGGTGACGAGGCCGGCGACCGTGACCTGCTCGCCGTCCTGCATGTCCTCGGAGTTGATGAGGTTGTGGATCGAGATCGACGCGTGCTTCGCGAGCGGCACCTCGAGACCCGCGAGGGGGTGGTCGGAGACGTAGAGCCCGAGCATCTCGCGTTCGAACGCGAGTTTGTCCTTCTTGATCCACTCCGGTCGCGCCGGCACCTTCGCAGGCGCCGTCTCTTCCATGCCGTCGTACAGGCTGTCGAAGTCGAAGCCGATCGCGCCCTGCGCCTCATTCCGCTTGCGATCCACAGCCGCCTCGACGGCATCCTCGTGGACTTCGAGCAGGGCCCGGCGGGAGTCGCCCATCGAGTCGAACGCGCCGGCCTTGATCAGCGATTCGACCGTGCGCTTGTTCGAGACATGCAGCGGCACCTTCTCGAGGAAGTGATGGAACGATGTGAATCGCTCGTCCTTGCGCGCCGCGATGATGCCCTCGACAACGTTGCTGCCGACGTTGCGGACGGCACCCAACCCGAAGCGGATGTCGTCGCCGACGGCGGCGAAGTACTTGATGGACTCTGAGACGTCGGGCGGGAGCACCTTGATGCCCATGCGACGGCACTCGTTGAGGTACAGCGCCATCTTGTCCTTCGAGTCGCCGACGCTGGTGAGCAGCGCGGCCATGTACTCGGCGGGATAGTGGGCCTTGAGATAGGCGGTCCAGTACGACACGACGCCATACGCCGCCGAGTGCGCCTTGTTGAAGGCGTAGTCCGAGAACGGGAGCAGGATCTCCCAGATCGCGTTGACGGCTCCGTCGGAGTACCCGTTCGCATGCATGCCCGCTTGGAAGCCCGCGAACTGCTTGTCCAGCTCCGACTTCTTCTTCTTGCCCATCGCTCGACGGAGGATGTCGGCCTGTCCGAGTGAGAATCCGGCCACGCGCTGGGCGATGGCCATCACCTGCTCCTGGTAGATGATCAGGCCGTAGGACTCGTCGAGGATGTCGGCGAGCGACTCGGTGAACTCCGGATGGATCGGCGTGATGGGCTGCTGACCGTTCTTGCGCAGCGCGTAGTTCGTGTGCGAGTTCGCGCCCATGGGTCCTGGACGGTAGAGCGCGATGAGTGCCGAGATGTCACCGAAGTTGTCCGGACGCATCAGCCGCATGAGCGATCGCATGGGACCGCCGTCGAGCTGGAAGACGCCGAGCGATTCGCCTCGCCCGAGCAGATCGTAGGCACCCCGGTCGTCGAGCGCGAGGTGCTCGAGGTCGAGCTCTTCTCCGCGGTTGGTGCGGATGTTGTCGAGCGCGTCAGAGATGATCGTCAGGTTGCGCAGCCCGAGGAAGTCCATCTTGATCAGGCCGAGCGACTCGCACGAGGGGTAGTCGAACTGCGTGACGATCTGGCCGTCCTGCTCGCGGCGCATGATCGGGATGATGTCGATCAACGGCTCGGACGACATGATCACGCCCGCCGCGTGCACGCCCCACTGGCGTTTCAGGCCCTCGAGGCCGAGTGCGCGGTCGAAGACCGTCTTCGCCTCCGGGTCGGTCTCGATGAGAACGCGGAACTCGCTCGCCTCTTTGTAGCGGGGGTGCGCCGAGTCGAACATTCCGTCGAGGGGCATGTCCTTGCCCATCACGGGCGGCGGCATCGCTTTTGTCAGCCGCTCCCCCATGCTGAACGGGAAGCCGAGCACGCGGCCGGCATCCTTCAGCGCCTGCTTGGACTTGATCGTGCCGTACGTGACGATCTGGGCGACCCGCTCGGATCCGTACTTCCTCGTCACGTAGTCGATGACCTCGCCGCGGCGCCGGTCATCGAAGTCGACGTCGAAGTCGGGCATCGAGACGCGATCGGGGTTCAGGAACCGCTCGAAGATGAGGCCGTGCTCGAGCGGGTCGAGGTCGGTGATCTTCATGGCGTAGGCGACCATGGAACCGGCTCCGGAACCACGGCCCGGCCCCACGCGGATGCCGTTGTCCTTGGCCCAGTTGATGAAGTCGGCGACGACGAGGAAGTAGCCGGGGAACCCCATCTGCAGGATGATGCCGGTCTCGTACTCGGCCTGCTTGCGCACCTTGTCGGGGATCCCGCTCGGGTACCGGTAGTGGAGGCCGGCCTCGACCTCTTTGATGAGCCAGCTGTCTTCGGTCTCTCCGTCCGGCACCGGGAAGCGCGGCATGTAGTTGGCCGCCGTGTTGAACTCGACCTCGCAGCGCTCGGCGATGAGCAGCGTGTTGTCGCACGCCTCGGGGTGATCGCGGAAGAGCTGACGCATCTCGGCGGCGGTCTTGATGTAGTAGCCGTCGCCGTCGAACTTGAAGCGGTTGGGGTCGTCGAGTGTCGAACCCGACTGCACGCACAGCAGAGCCTCGTGCGCGTCGGCCTCGTGTTGGTGCGTGTAGTGCGAATCGTTCGTGCCGACGAGCGGGATGCTGAGATCTTTCGCGAGCCGGATCAGATCGGTCATGACCCTGCGCTCGATGGAGAGACCGTGATCCATGATCTCGGCGAAGTAGTTCTCCTTGCCGAACAGGTCTTGGAACTCCGCCGCCGCGGCACGGGCGGCGTCGTACTGGCCGAGGCGCAGCCGTGTCTGGATCTCGCCCGAGGGGCATCCGGTGGTGGCGATCAGGCCCTTGCCGTAGGTCTGGAGCAGCTCACGGTCCATGCGGGGCTTGAAGTAGTAGCCCTCCATGCTCGACAGCGAGCTGAGGCGGAACAGGTTGTGCATGCCCTGCGTGGTCTCGCTCCACATCGTCATGTGCGTATAGGCACCGGATCCCGAGACGTCGTCGCTCTTCTGATCCGGAGACCCCCACTGCACCCGCGTCTTGTCGCTGCGATGCGTGCCGGGCGTGACGTACGCCTCGAGTCCGATGATCGGCTTGACCCCTGCCGCGTTCGCCGCCTTGTAGAACTCGAAGGCCGCGAAGGTGTTGCCGTGGTCGGTCACCGCGATGGCCGGCATGTCGTAGTCGGCCGCCGCCTGGGTCATCGCCGCGATCTTCGCCGCCCCGTCGAGCATCGAGTACTCGCTGTGCACGTGCAGGTGGACGAAGGAGTCGGATGCCATGCTTCGAGTCTACTTTCGGCGTGCGACATCGAGCGTCGGCGCGACCCCTCGCATCCGCCCGCCGCACACATCAGGGAAGCGAATCCACCACGCTCACGGTGAATACGTACCGCTCGTCGGCCATGGTGGCGGGGATCAGCGCCGAGGCGGTGTCGAGAGTCGCCGTCTTCTCGTGCACGATCCCCGTGGTCGTGTCGATCGTGACCGTTCGTCTCTGGATGGCTGCCACTCCGGAAAGCGCCTCGGTCGCCGCCGAGAAGCGCAGCGTCGCGAGGTTTCCGTCGGTGGAGACGATCTCAGAGCCGGGGAGCAGGCTGAGAGCCTCGTACATCGTCGCGCGCTGCGTGCTCGAGCCCAGATTGTATGACAACAGGTCGATGAGCACCCACCCGACCTTGTAGTCCTGGTCGCCGGTGCTGGCGCCCTGGTTCTCGCGGATCCATTGGATGAGTCCCGCCGGATCCGTCGGCATCGCCGCGAAGAACGCCGTGAGGGCGTAGCCGTCAGGGGTGGCCCAGGGACCCAGCGGCCCGTCGTCGAAATAGGATTCGCCGCTCGACGAGATCGCCTCCCTATGCGCCTCGGACAGTTGCACGGCGTCGGGTCCGAAGGTGTCGGTCACCGTCCAGGGTTGTTCCGGGGCGATGAGCCACTGCTCTGCGGGGTCGGCCGGGGCGTAGCTGCTCCAGGACGACGTCCCGCGCCAGGCGTTCTGGGCGTTCGATCTGTCTGCCTGATACTGTCCGCCTTCCGGATCGGGCTGGTGATAGACGACGTGTTCCGACTGCTCGTGCAGACGCAGATACTGTCCTGGTGCCAGCGTCAGCCCCGTGAATGCGCGCGCCGCGGTCGCGGCGGCGCCGAACGCCTGTGCCGACGTCATCGGGGCCTGTGTCGGGGCCGGTGTCGGGGTCTCTGGCTCCGGCGACGGCAGAGTCTGCCCGGGCTCACGCGTCGGGACTGCTTCGATCGCAGGTGTCGTCTGCGCGGTGATTCCGGTGACGACCAGAACGCCCACGACGACCGCGGCCGCAGCTCCCACCAGCGAGCCGGCGATCACCCATCTCGGCCTGGCGGACCGCACGATCGCCGGGCTGGTGTCGGCCGCGATCTCGCTCATCAGTCGAGCACGAGCCGCGTCGACATGGGATTGCGCACCATCGAGATCCGGCTGGGTCTCCTGAACCCTCTCAAACACGTCCACGGACTTCTCCTTCCTGCTGCTTCTCGAATGCCTGGATCCTTCGTGCGGGATCCAATCGCCTGCGAACGCGATTGAGCCGCGATCGCACGGTGCCCACGGGCACCCCGAGTGCTTCTGCGATGTCCTCGTAGCTCAACCCCTGCCAGGCGTACAGGAGGAGCGTCTCGCGATCCTTCGCGGGGAGGCCCGCGATCCTCTCTCTGAGAGCGCGCACCTCGCGTTCGGCATCCACGCGTCGCATGGCGTCGTCGAGGCCGCCGAGCGACGCCACGTTCTCACCGCCAGCCGCAACGAAAGAACGCCACTGCCGCGCCTCGACCGCCCGGTGCCGACGGATCAATCGCGAGGCGATGCCGAGCAGCCACGGTGCGGCCGACTCCCTGCTCAGGTCGAAGTCGGCCCTGCGCCGGAAGGCGACGAGGAAGGTCTCACTGAGCACGTCATCGGCGTCGTCGGAACCGACGCGGTATGCCGCGAACGCGTTGACCGCGCGTGCATGCCGGTCGAACAGCTCGGCGAATGCCTCCGGCCGGCCGACCCAGCGACCGCCGGATGATCTCACTGTCTGTGCTCACACTATGTATTGCCCCTGCGGCGCGGTCGGGTTCACGGTTTCTTCGACCGTCTGTGCGATCCACGCAGATCGAGGCGCATCAGCACCCGAGGAAACCCGTCGAGAGTGGATCCGGTGTCAGCCGCCTTCTCGAACCCCGCGTTCTCGAACAGCAGCCTGGTTCCGACGTAGGCCATGGTCGAGTTCACCTTCTCGCCGCGGTTGTCGACCGGGTATCCCTCGATCGCCGGCGCCCCGCGCTGCGTCGCGTGCGCGACAGCGCCCTCGATCAGCGCGTGCGAGATGCCCTGCTTTCGAAAGCCGGGGCGGACGCGGATGCACCACAGCGACCACACGTCGAGGTCGTCGACGTGCGGGATCAGGCGGTTGCGCGCGAAACTCGTCGCGCTGCGAGGATGCACCGCCGCCCATCCCACGGGCTCCTCGTCGAGATAGGCGATGACTCCGGGCGGCGGGTCTTGGTGGCAGAGTTCGCGCACGCGGTCGGCACGCTGCGCGCCACGCAGCGTGTTGTTCTCCTTGCTGCCTATGCGGTAGCTCAGGCAGAAGCACACGTTCGACGTCGGCTTCTTCGGACCGACGAGAGTCGCCACGTCGTCGAAGTCGGTCGCGGGTCGCACCTCGATGCTCATGCGCTCAGTCTGGCTCACACCGCCGACATCCGCCGCGGTAGATTCACTCGCCGCGCAGGATCTCCAGGGCGTGCTCGAAATCTGCCGGGTAGGGCGACTCGAACTGCACCCAGTCCCCCGTCGCCGGGTGCGAGAAGGCGAGCTTGTGCGCGTGCAGCCACTGTCGGGTCAGGCCGAGTCGCGCCGACATCGTCGGATCAGCGCCGTAAAGAGGGTCGCCCGCACACGGATGCCGAAGCGCCGCCATGTGCACGCGGATCTGGTGCGTGCGCCCGGTCTCGAGGTGGATCTCGAGCAGCGACGCCCCCGGAAAGGCCTCGAGCGTCTCGTAGTGGGTCACCGACGGCTTGCCGTCCGGCACCACCGCGAACTTCCAGGAGTGATTCGGGTGCCGGCCGATCGGTGCGTCGATCGTTCCGGTCAGCGGGTCAGGGTGCCCCTGGACGACCGCGTGATAGATCTTCTCGACCGTGCGCTCTTTGAACGCGTGCTTCAACGTCGAGTACGCCGTCTCGCTCTTGGCGACCACCATGAGTCCGCTGGTGCCGACATCCAGACGGTGCACGACCCCCTGACGCTCCGGAGCCCCGCTGGTGGCGACCCGGAACCCCGCCGCAGCGAGGGCGCCGACGACGGTCGGCCCCTCCCACCCCAGCGAGGGGTGGGCAGCGACGCCGGTGGGCTTGTCGATCACGACGATGTCGTCATCGTCGTAGACGATCCCGAGTTCGGGAACCGCGATCGGGATGATCCGCGGCTCCTCCTTCGGCTGCCACTCCACCTCGAGCCACCCTCCGCCACGCAGACGGTCGGACTTGTCGAGGGTGACTCCATCGAGGCGCACACCTCCCGCGGAGGCGACCTCGGCGGCAAAGGTGCGCGAGAAGCCCATCAGCTTCGCCAGCGCTGCGTCGACGCGTGAGCCCTCCAACCCGTCAGGAACCGGGAGGGAACGGGATTCCACGCTCAGCGTCCGTCCGAAGTCGGCGCCGGCGCATCAGGAGATGCTCCGTCCGCGCGGGACACGTCGGAGCGAGGATCCGCGCTGGCATCTTCGGCCAAGGCGGCAGCCTCTGCTTCCTCGTCGGTCTCGACGGGAGCATGGTCGCGTTCACGGGTGCCGTCGAAACGAAGCCCGAGTACCACGAGCAATGCGACGGAGATCATTCCGCTGACGATGAAGATGTCGGCGACATTGAAGATCGCGGGCATCATCCACGGCATCGAGATCATGTCGACCACGTGCCCCATGGGGAAGCCGGGATCACGGAAGAGACGATCGGTGAGATTGCCGAGGACTCCCCCGAGCAGGCAGCCGAGAACGACGGCCCAGAGGCGCGAGTGAAGCCCGAAGGCCTTCCACACGATCACGCCGGCTACCACCGCCAGAGCGATGGTGAAGATCCAGGTGACGTCGGATCCGAGCGAGAACGCCGCACCGGGGTTGCGCACGTAGTACAGCTGAAGGAACTCACCGAGCACCGGGACCGGCTCCTGCAGCGGCAGATTCTCAGTGGTGAGGTACTTCACAAACTGATCGGCGGCCAGCACGATCGCTGCGAGAATCGCAACGATCGCGCCGGCCGCCGACCGACGAAGGGGACGGCGTCCTGGCAAAAGGACGACCTACAGTCCGATCGCGGAGACCGGAGTCGAGTCCGTCGACGCCGACTTCTCGTCGAGATCGCGGAGCTGACCCTCGATGTAGCCGCGCAGCTGCGAGCGGTAGTCGCGCTCGAAGTTGCGGAGTTCGGTGATCCGAGCCTCGAGTGCATTGCGCTCGCGCTCGAGACGGGCCGACTCTTCGCGCTGCTTGGCCTCGGCCTCGGTGCGAATGCGGTTGACTTCGCCTTCGGCCTCGGCGATGAGCTGAGCGCGCTTCGCCTCACCCTCGGCGACGTGCTCGTCGTGCAGGCGCTGCGCGAGCTCGATGATGCCGGCGGTCGCGGTCGCGGAACCCGACGGAGCGGGCTCAGCGGGGGCCGGGGCCGGAGCCTCTTCGACGACCGCAGCGGGCGCCTCTGCAGCGGCTGCGGGAGCTGCCGGCGCGTCGCCGGACTCGTACGCGGCCAGCTTGGCCTTGAGTTCGACGTTCTCTTCGAGGGCCTTGCGCCACTCGATGACGATCTCGTCGAGGAAGTCGTCGACCTCGTCCGGGTCGAAGCCGTCCTTGAAGCGGACGTGCTGGAACTGCTTGGTGACGACGTCATCCGGGGTAAGTGCCATGGTGGCTCCTTCGATGAGTTCGGTTGCCAGTTTTGGAGAATGGCGTGGTCGAGATTCGGCGCGAACCCGGGGCGCGCACCTGGGAGCCAAGCATAGTCCCCGAGCCTGTCAGTCGCGACGCCACGACACCCCAGGGTGTCGAAGTCGCACAGGTCTCAGATGAAGCTTCGGACGATGCTCATCAGGATCAGCACGATCAGAATGGTGATCGAGAACCCGAAATCCAGGGACAGCGAGCCGATTCGCAGGGGCGGGATGATCCGCCGGAAGAACCGGACAGGCGGATCGGTCACCGTGTAGACGAGCTCGGCCGCGACGAGGCCGGCTCCCTTGGGTCGCCACTCCCGATTGAACAGCGGGATGTAGCTCAGAATGAGACGTGCGAAGAGCACCAGCAGGTACAGCAGCAGGGCCAGATGTACGATGCTGGCGACGATGGAGACGACGAACCCCACGGTCTACGACTGGTCGAAGCCCGCGGACTCTGGGTCCGCGTGCGCGATTCCCCCGTGACCGGAGACCGCGATGTTCTCCGGCGACAGCAGGAAGACCTTCGACGTGACCCGCTCGATGCGGCCGTAGAGGCCGAGCGAGAGTCCAGACGCGAAGTCGATCAGACGGCGAGCATCTGCATCGCTCATCTGCGACAGGTTGATGATGACCGGCACGCCCTCACGGAAGCTCTCCGCGATGAGCTGAGCATCGCGGTACTGCTTCGGGTGCACGGTGAGGATCTCGTTCACTGCCCCTCCTGCGGGCTGGCGCACGGCGACGGGGCGCCGTAGCGGGGTCACGGGCGCCGGAGCGGGCTCCTCGCGTTCGCGGTCGCGATCACGCTCTCGGTGGGAGCGGGCCGGGGCCGGCTCCTCCTCGTAGACCTCTTCCTCGTCAGCGAGGCCGAGATACACCATGGTCTTCTTCAGCGGGTTACCCATCGTGTCCTCCGGTTCGAACGTGTCGGGTGGTCTTTTTAGAGGTTAACCCCGGTCGGGGCGGGGTCCCGTGATTGCGGACCCGATCCGCAGGTGTGTCGCGCCCGCATCGATGGCCGCGACGAAGTCGCCGGTCATTCCCGCGGATATCCAGTCGGCGGACGGCTCGACCTCGCGCACTCTCTCGGCGATCGTGCGCAGGCGCGCGAATGCCGAAGCGGGTTCCTCATCGAGTGGCGCGACCGCCATCACGCCGCGCAGGCGCAGCGACGGAAGGGCGAGGATGTGCTCGGCCAGCGACCGGGCATCGTCGGGCTCGACTCCGCCCCGGCCCGCATCGTCGGTGAGATTCACCTGGACGAGGACATCGAGGATGTCGTCGTCCTCTGCGGCCCTGTGCAGGGCGTCAGCCAGCCGGTCGCGGTCGACCGAGTGCACGGCATCCGCGCTGCGGCGGATCGCGGACGCCTTGTTGGTCTGCGCCTGACCGATGAAGTGCCAGCGAAGATCGAGGTCGTCCAGCTCGCCTGCCTTCGACGAGAGCTCCTGCTGACGGTTCTCCCCCACTTCGCGCACGCCGAGCGAATGCAGTTCGCGGACGAGCGACGACGGGTGGAACTTCGTCACGACGATTCGGGTGATCTCGCCCGGATCCCTGCCGGCCAGGCGCGCGGCATCGGCGATCCGTTCATCGATCGCCGACAGCCGCGCCGCCAGACCGGACTCGGTCTGGCCCTGCGCCGGAGTCACTTCAGGAATTCGGGGATGTCGATGTCGTCATCCGCGAAAGCCGGCTCGATGCTCGTCGCTGCGACGCGCTGCTGCGCCTTCTCAGGTGCGGGCGTCTCGGCTGCGGGCTTGCTCTCTTCGTCCTTCGAGAGCGCCACCTCGGGCAGCGTGCTGGCCGCGGCCGGGCGAGAGACGACCATCGGGTCCAGACGCAGCGAGGGCTCGCCGCTGTCGAAGCCGGCAGCGATCACGGTGACGCGCACCTCATCGCCGAGCGTGTCGTCGATGACCGTACCGAAGATGATGTTCGCCTCGGGGTGCGCAGCCTCCTTGACGAGGTCGGCTGCATCGTGGATCTCGAAGATACCGAGGTTCGAGCCACCCTGGATCGAGAGCAGGACTCCATGAGCGCCTTCGATGCTGGCCTCGAGCAGGGGCGACTCGACAGCCAGCTCGGCGGCCTTGATCGCACGGTCGGCGCCGCGGGCGGATCCGATTCCCATGAGCGCGGAACCCGCACCCTGCATGACCGACTTCACGTCCGCGAAGTCGAGGTTGATGAGGCCAGGGGTCGTGATGAGGTCGGTGATGCCCTGGACACCCGCGAGGAGCACCTGGTCTGCGGTGGCGAATGCCTCGATCATCGAGATTCCGCGATCGCTGATCTCGAGGAGGCGGTCGTTCGGCACCACGATGAGGGTGTCGACCTCTTCCTTGAGCTTCACCACGCCGGCTTCGGCCTGGCTCTGACGACGACGGCCCTCGAAGGAGAACGGCTTGGTGACGACGCCGATGGTCAGCGCGCCGATCGACTTCGCGATGCGTGCGACGACGGGGGCTCCACCGGTGCCGGTTCCGCCTCCCTCACCTGCGGTCACGAAGACCATGTCGGCGCCCGTGAGCGCCTGCTCGATCTCTTCGGCGTGGTCCTCGGCGGCACGGCGGCCCACCTCGGGGTCGGCGCCCGCGCCGAGCCCGCGAGTGAGCTCGCGGCCCACATCGAGCTTGACGTCGGCGTCGCTCATCAGCAGCGCCTGAGCGTCGGTGTTGACGGCGATGAACTCGACTCCGCGGAGACCGAGATCGATCATGCGGTTGACGGCGTTGACGCCGCCACCGCCGACGCCGACGACCTTGATCACGGCGAGGTAGTTCTGGTTCTGGCTCATGGCCGGCCTCCGAATAGTCGAACCTGTCTTAGGAGAGATTCCGCCGGGTTGAACCTTAAACCTCAACTAGAGGTGTAAAGTATTTCCCGGTATTGGTTTCTCTTGTTCGAAGGTAAGCGTCACGCCCCCGTGCACGCGCAGCGACACGGGCGTGTCGCCCGTTTGCCGTCGAAACCTCAGCCGACGACCACCGCATGCGGCGATGTGACGTCGATCGTCGACGCCTCGGGGTTGCTGAGCAGTGTCTTCGTGAGCACTTCGCTCTTCATCGGAGAGTCCTCGGAGCTGCCCCAGACGACCGTCAGCCCGCTGCTCAACGTCAGCGTCACGTCGTCGGCCGTCGTCGCGCTCACGCCGGTGAGCAGAGCGCGCAGTTCGGCGGGAACCGAGCGCACCACGAGACCCGCGCTCTCGAAGGCCACGGAGTCGGTGCCCCCGTCGATCTCGAGCAGAGGCTGACCTGCCGGCTGGTCGGAGGTCGTGGCGAGAGCGACGCCCGCCGCGTCGACGAGCGTGTAACCCGCGTCCGAGCGGATGACGCCGACCGGCGTGCGTTCGACGATCCGCACCGTGAGGTCGTGGGGCGGCTTCGCCTCGAGCGCGTAGGTCTCGATCAGCGGGAATGCGAGCAGAGCGGCCTTCACCTCGCTCGAGTCGACCAGAGCCAGCGGTGTGCCGACCTGCTCCGCGAGTGCCGCCTCGACTGCGGCGGCGTCCAGCGTCGTCGCGCCCAGCACCGTGACCTTCTCGACGGCGAACAGCGGACTGTATGCGGCTGCGGTCGTCCCTCCGATCAGGAGCACCACCGCGCCGATCGCACTCAACCAGATGATGCGGCGCCGACGCGACCGCTGGGTGAACCGCCTGATCTCCGCCCGCAGCGCTTTGCGCCGCGCTCGTGCCGCCCGCCACACGTCGCGCGTGGACGTCGGCCGCACCGCGGCATCCTCAGCCGTCTCCGCACCGACCTCGGATGCCGGCCTCAGCGGTGCGACTCGACCACCTGCGGGCTCATCATGCTCGACGTCTCGCGCACGCCCCCTGGTTCCCGACTGCACCCGTCGCCGGGGCGCGCCCTCCGCGAGACCCGCGGGAGGCGTGGGAAGCGGAGGCGGACGACGCATCTGCTAGACCTCGGTGGTCCGCAGTGACTCGAGCACCTGCGGAATGATCTGGTACACGTTGCCGCAGCCGAGGGTGACGACGAAGTCGCCGTCGCGGGCTACGGACGCCGTGTAATCGGCCGCCTGCTGCCAGTCGGCGACGAAGTGCACGTGCGAGGGGTCGCGGAACGCGCCGCTCACCAGTTCGCCGGTGACACCGGGAACCGGGTCTTCTCGAGCACCGTAGACGTCGAGCACGACCGTATGGTCGGCGTACGTCTCGAGCACGTCTGCGAACTCACGGAACATGTGCTGCGTGCGCGAGTAGGTGTGCGGCTGCTGGATCGCGATGATCCTGCCCGAGCCGGCGATCGAACGCATCGCCTCGAGTGCCGCACGCACTTCTGTCGGGTGGTGGGAGTAGTCGTCATAGACCGTGACACCGCGCTCGACGCCGTGCTGTTCGAGACGACGGACCGTGCCGGCGAAACCCTCGACGGCGCGCGCAGACTCGGCCAGACCGAAGCCCACAGAGAGGAGCACCGTGATGGCGCCTGCCGCGTTGATCGCATTGTGCACGCCGGGCACAGCGAGCTGCAGGCGCACGCTCTCGGACCCCCTGCTCACGGTGGCGGAGACCGGCCCGGCCGTCACGATGTCGGTCACCCTGACATCCGCGCCCTCGGCCTGCCCGAAGGTGATGACGTTCGGATGCGAGAGGTCTGCTCCCACGCGCAGCGCGCCCGGATCATCGCTCGAGATGACCACGGCCTCCGTTGCCGCGTCGGCGAACCGCACGAACGCATCGTGGAACGCCTCGTCCGAGCCGTAGTGGTCGAGGTGATCCGGGTCGACGTTCGTGATGAGAGCGACGGCCGTGTCGTAGAGCAGGAAGGTGCCGTCGGACTCGTCGGCCTCGATCACGAAGAGCTCGCCCGACCCCGTAGCGCTCGAGACACCGAGCTGTTCGATCACGCCGCCGTTGACGAAGTTCGGGTCGGCGCCGAGCTGCTGCAGCGCGGTCACGATCATGCCGGTCGACGTCGTCTTGCCATGGGCGCCGGCGACCGAGACGAGTCGCCGCGAGCCGATCAGCCAGTGCAGCGCCTGCGAGCGGTGAATGACGTGCAGCCCACGCTCCTTGCCTGTGACGAACTCAGGGTTCTCAGGCCAGATCGCCCCGGTGTGCACCACGGTGTCTGCGTCGCCGAGGTGGGCCGCGTCATGGCCGACATGCACGACGGCACCGGCCGCCTCGAGTGCGCGCAGGTTGTCGCTGTCGGCTCGGTCGCTGCCGGACACGCGAATGCCCGCATCGAGAAACATCTTGGCGAGCCCGCTCATGCCGGATCCGCCGATGCCGATGAAGTGCGCGGAGGAGATCGACTCGGGGATCGGGAGGGAGAGGTCAGGTCTGATCATGTCGGGTTCAGTCTACTTTTCGGTGATGACGTTGCGGCGTCGCGGAGCCGTGTCTACGGCGATGTCAGGAGGCGCTGAGCGCGCGATCCACCAGGGCGATGAGGTTCTCCGTGCCGCTGCGGGTGCCGACCTGTCCCGCGGCAGCCTGCATGGCTGCGAGCTGCTGCTGATCCTCCATGACCGGGATCACCAGGCGGCGCACCGCGTCGCCGTCGAACGTCGCGTCGTCGAGAAGGCGCGCAGCCCCGGCGGCCACGGCGGATGCCGCGTTCAGCCGCTGCTCGCCGTTGCCCACCGAATACGGCACGTACAACGCCGGGATTCCCAGCGCGCTGATCTCGCTCACGGTTGCTGCACCGGATCGCGAGACGATGAGGTCGGCGAGGGCGAACGCGAGATCCATCCGGTCGACATAGCGCCGCATCGCGTAACCGGGCACCTCCGGGTCTGCGAGATCGCTCCGCTCGCCCGTGACATGCAGCAGCTGCCATCCGGCGGCGAGGATGTCGCCCCACGAGTCGGCGATGGCCTCGTTCAGCCGTTGAGCGCCGAGCGAGCCGCCGAAGACGAGAAGGACGGGACGCGCGGGGTCGAGCCCGAAGCTCGCGGCGGCTTCGTCGCGCAGGGCTGCACGGTCGAGCTCGATGACCTCTCGTCGCAGCGGCATGCCCACCACCTCGCCGCCTCGCAGAGGTGTTCCTGCGAAGGCGACTCCCGTCGCAGCGGCCCGACGAGCACCGAGAACGTTCGCGAGGCCCGGCTTCGCGTTGGCCTCGTGCACGACGAAGGGCACGCCCTCGCGACGCGCCGCCACATAGGCGGGAGCGGAGGCATAGCCGCCGAATCCGACGACCACGTCGACTCCGTGCGTGCTGATGTGCGAGCGCACCTGAGCGATCGCCCGGCGGAACCTGGCCGGGAACATCGCGGCCTGCTTGTCAGGCCGCCGAGGGAACGGGACCTTGTCGACGACGAGCAGCTCATAGCCCCTGGCCGGTACCAGACGGGACTCGAGCCCCTCGGCCGTTCCCAGCACCAGAACGGTCGCATCCGCGTCGCGGGCGCGCAGCGCATCGGCGACGGCGAGCAGGGGGTTGACGTGACCGGCGGTTCCACCGCCGGCGAGAAGGTACGTGGTCACCGTGTGACCTTACCCCGCCCTGCTGAAGCGGCCCGTCCAGCCGAACGTGCCTCGGCGACGGGGATGGTACGCGCGAACGACAGCAGCACTCCGCATGCGATGAGAACAGCCAGCAGCGCCGTGCCGCCCTGCGACATGAAGGGCAGCGGAACACCCATGACGGGGAACAGCCCGATCACGACGCCGATGTTGAAGACGGCCTGACCGGTGATCCACACGGTGATGCCACCGGCCGCGACGCGGATGAACGGGTCTGCGGTCTTGCGGATGATGTGGAAGGCACCGACGGTGAAGAGCGTGAAAAGCGCCAGCACGACGATGCAGCCGATCAGGCCGAGCTCCTCACCGACGATGGCGAAGATGAAGTCGTTGCCGGCGGCGGGCAGCCAGCCGTACTTCTCCTGCGAGTTGCCGAGGCCCACTCCGAAGATGCCACCGGAGGCCATGCCCCAGATCCCGTGGATCGACTGGTAGCAGTCGCCCGTGTAGGCCGACATGTCGGAGCATGTCGCGGTGATGCGCCGCATGCGGTCAGGGCTGGTGACGGCCAGGGCGATGACGGCGACGACCCCGAGCAGCACCGGGAGGATGAACAGCCGGAGCTTCACTCCCGAGAAGAAGAGGCAGCCGAGCAGGATGATGACCAGCACCATCGCGGTGCCGAGGTCTTTGCCCGCGATGACCGTGCCGATCGCCAGCGCTCCGACGGGCACCACCGGGATGAAGACCTGGTGCCAGGTGCCGAGCATGGTCTGCTTGCGCAGCAGGACGTAGCCGATCCACAGCGCAAGGGCGAGCTTGAGGAACTCGGACGGCTGCAGGGTGAACCCCGCGATCATGATCCAGTTGCGGTTTCCGCCGTCCTCGATGCCGAGAGGCGTGAACACGAGGAGCTGCAGCGCGATGGCGCCGAAGAGCGCAGGCCACGCCATGCGCTTGAGGAAAGCGATCGGAAGTCGTGAGATGAGGAACATCAGCGGCACGCCGAGCACAGCGAAGATCCCTTGACGCAGAGCGCCGTCCATCGGGTTCTCCCCGTTGGACACCGCGGTCGCGCTGGTCGCCGAGAGCACCATCACGAGACCGAAGATGGTCAGCATCAGCGCGGCCGATGCGATCATCAGGAACTCGGTCGAGACGGGAGTGAAACGACGCCCGAGCGACACCCTGGCGGCGAGGCCTCCTGAGCCGGTGCTGCTCTGGTCAGAGCGGTGGGGGCGTTCGACCTGCGTCATCGGCGCTCCCCCGGTCTATCCAGTCCTGCACCGCTTCGGCGAAGCGGTGTCCTCGATCCGCATAGCTGGAGAACTGATCGAAGGAGGCCGCTGCGGGGGCCAGCAGAACTGTGCCCTCGTCTTCGACGATCCCCGCGGCGATCTCCACCACGCGATTCATGACCTGACCAGTCTCGCCAGCATCCACCTCGAACACCGGAACCTGCGGCGCGTGTCGCTCGAATGCCGTGACGACGGCTGCGCGCTCCACTCCGATGACCACGGCCGCACGGGCGGTCGCGCCGGCCGTCGCGACCAGATCGGCGATGTCGACGCCCTTGAGGTCGCCGCCGACGACCCAGACCGCACCGGGGTAGGCGCGGAGCGACGACGCGGCCGCATGAGGGTTCGTCGCCTTGGAGTCGTCCACCCAGGTGATGCCGGCGTGTCGGGCGATGATCTGGATCCGGTGCTCGTCGAGCCGGAAAGACTGCAGTGCCGAGTGGATGGCCTCGGGCTCGACTCCCAGCGAACGTGCGAGCGCACTCGCCGCCAGGATGTTCTGCACGATGTGCGGCGCGGCGAGACCGGCTTCCCGGAGGTCAGCGACAGTCGTGAGCTCGAGGGCGCTGCCCGCCCGGTCGTCCAGGAACGCGCGATCGACGAGCAGCCCCTCCACGACGCCGATGTCGCTCGGACCGGGGATGCCGAGATCGAAACCGATCGCACGCGCCCCCTCGACGACCTCGGCCTCCTCGACCATGATCCTGGTCGCCTCGTCGGCCTTGTTGTAGACGCAGGCGACGCGGGTGTTGCGGTACACGAGAGCTTTCGCGTCGCGGTACGCCTGCGCGCTCCCGTGCCACACCAGGTGGTCGTCCGCGAGGTTCAGGCACACCGAGGCATGCGGATACAGCTCGCCTTCGGCCTGGGACAGCCCGAGATACCAGAGCTGGTGACTCGACAGCTCGACGACGAGCGCATCGAAGCCAGCCGGGTCGCGCACCGCATCGAGCACCGGCACGCCGATGTTGCCGCAGGGCGCTGCGCGCAGCCCCCCTTCGACCAGCAGCGAGGCGGTCAGCTGGGTCGTCGTGGTCTTGCCGTTGGTGCCCGTGATGAGAACCCAGTCGGCCGGAGTGCCATCCGGGCGCGGCACCTTGTCACGCACGCGCCAGGCGAGCTCGACGTCGCCCCAGAGCGCGATGCCGGATTCCTGCGCCCAGCGGATCACGGGGTGCGACGGAGCGAACCCGGGAGACGCGATGACGACCTCCGGCGCGAATTCCGTCAGTGCCTCGGGAACCTGATCGAGAGGACCGAGCTCGAGTCGGGCACCGATCACCGGCAGGAGCTTGGCGTACTCCTCTTCCGCCGATTCGGCCACCACGAGCACGTCCGCGCCGAGTTCGGTGAGCGTGTCGGCCACCGAGAACCCGGTCATCGAGAGCCCGAGCACGGCGACGCGCAGGTCAGACCAGTCGGAGTTCCAGCTCGTGAGAGTCGCGAGCCTCGTCTCAGTCGACACGCGTCAGCCACTCCACGTAGAACAGACCGACCGCCGAGATCGCGAGGAGACCCGCGATGATCCACATGCGCACCACGATCGTCACCTCGGACCACCCGCGCATCTCGAGATGGTGGTGGAACGGGCTCATCAGGAACAGTCGCTTGCCGCGGGTGATCTTGAAGTAGGCGCGCTGCAGGATCACAGACCCGGAGGCGAGGACGAAGACACCTGCGATCACGAGAAGCAGCAGCTCGGTGCGGGTGAGGATCGCCATCGCGGTGATGACGCCTCCGATCGCCATGGAGCCGACATCGCCCATGAAGACCTTCGCCTTGGGAGCGTTCCACCAGAGGAAGCCGATCAGGCTCGCGGCGAACGACGCGGCGATGATCGCCAGGCTGAACGGATCGCGGACCTCGTAGCAACCGCCCAGCGCCGCCGTCTCGACTCCTTCACCGACGCACGACTGCTTGAACTGCCAGAAGGCGATCAGGCTGTAGGCACCGACGACGATGACCCCGGCGCCTGCAGCGAGACCGTCGAGACCGTCAGTGAGGTTGACGCTGTTCGACGTCGCGACGCCGATGACGGAGATCCAGAGCAGGTACAGCGCCCACCCGAGGATCGCCGTGAAGGCGAAGAGGTTCAACCAGGGGATGTCGCGGAAGAGCGAGATCGAACCGGATGCCGGGGTCTGATCGAACGCGTTCGGGAAGTTCAGGGCGACGATGCCGAACGGGATCATCACGACGAGCTGACCGATGATCTTGCGCCAACCCGAGAGCCCGAGGCTGCGCTGGCTGCGTACCTTCATGTAGTCGTCGATGAAGCCGACGGCCCCGAAGCCCACCATCAGCCAGATGACGAGAAGCGCGGACAGCGCAGGGGTGCCCCCGCCGACGTACGTGCCGGTGAAGTAGCCGACCATGGTGCCGACGATGAAGATCACGCCACCCATGGTGGGTGTTCCGCGCTTCGCCTCGTGGTTCGGATTCTCGATCGCCTCGGGCGTGCGGATGACCTGGCCCCAGCCCCACTTCCGGAAGAGCCGGAGGAAGACGGGAGTCAGAAAGAGCGTGAAGGCGAGCGAGATGGCAGCCGCCATGATGAGAGATCTCACGAGAACAATTCTCCCAGACGATCGCCGAGGTGCCGGAGGCCCACGGAATTGGAGGACTTCACGAGCACGCGGTCGCCGTCTCGGAGTTCGGTGCGCAGGTAGTCGAACGCTGCGTCCTGGTCGGGGAAGAAGATGGCCTCGCTGTCCCAGGATCCTTCGCCGATGGCCGAGATGTAGAGCCTGCGGGCCTCGGGGCCCACGACGACGATCCGCTGGATGTTCAGCCGCACGGCCAGGAGCCCGATCCGGTCGTGCTCCTCGCCGGCGGTCTCACCGAGCTCGCTCATGGCGCCGAGCACCGCGACCGTCCGCTCTCCGGGGCCGGTGATCTGGGCGAGAGTGCGCAGCGCCGCCGACATGGAGTCGGGGCTGGCGTTGTAGGCATCGTTGATGATGCGCACCCGGTCGCTGCCCATCGGCTGCATGCGCCAGCGCTCCGCGATCTCGACCGTCTCGAGACGCGCGATGGCGTCGGTCGCCGAGACCCCGAGGACGCCCGCGGCGGCGATGGCCGCCAGCGCGTTGCCGATGTGGTGCGCGCCGAGAACCTGCAGACGAAGGGGCAGGCTCTCCCCCGCCGCTTCGATGATGCACGAGGTGCCTGACGCGGTGACCTCGAGATCGTGGGCCTGCACGTCTGCCGCGGCGCTCTGCCCGAAGCTGACGACCTGCATCCCCCGCGACTGCGCGAGCTCGCCCATGGCGGCCACGCGGGAGTCGTCGAGGTTGAGCACAGCTGTGCCTGAAGGCTTCGCCGCGGCCACGAGCTCGGACTTCGCCTTGGCCGTCGCCTCGATGCCGCCGAAACCGCCCGCGTGGGCCATTCCGACCATCAGCACCACCGCGACGTCGGGCTCGACGAGTCCTGCGAGGCGGGCGATGCTCCCTGGGGCATCCGCACCGAATTCGCTGACGAGGAAGCGCGTGTCGTAGGTGACGCGCAGCATGGTGACCGGCGCGCCGACCTCGTTGTTGTACGAGTTGATGGGCGCGACGGTCTCGCCCTCGTCGGCGAGGATGCGGGCGAGGAAGTTCTTCGTCGTCGTCTTGCCGTTCGACCCGGTGATCCCGACGATCTTGAGGTCACCGGCTGCGCGCACGCGCGCGACGACCTCCCGTGCGAGGTCGGCGAGGGCGACGATGACGTCGGGAACGACGATCTGCGTGATCTCGTCATCGACGACGTGCTCGACGATCGCGAGCGCGGCACCGGCCGCCAGCGCCGATCCGACGAATCGATGTCCGTCGGTCTCGGCTCCCGGCTTCGCGACGAAGACGGATCCGGGCGCCATGTTGCGCGAGTCTGTGTCGACCACACCGTCGACGACGGTGTCGGCGGTCGAAGAACCGGCGAGGCGGAGATCACCCCCGACGACGGCGGCGATCTCGGCAAGCGACAGGGCGATCATGACGTCTCCAGGCGCGGCAGGGCGCCGTCTATTCGAACTTGGGAAGCAGTGCGTCCATCGGGCTGGAGGACGGCATCACGCGGTAGGTCTTCATGGTCTGGGTCATCGCCTTCTGGAAGGCCGAGGCGGTAGCAGCAGACGATGTAACTCTAGTCGGCTCATCGAGAGTCACCACCACGACGTACTGCGGATCGTCGACCGGAGCGAAGCCCACCATGCTCGTGTAGTAGACGCCGGACTTGTAGCCGCCCTTGCCGTCGGGGATCTGCGCGGTACCGGTCTTGCTCGTCACGCGGTAGCCGGGCACCTGGATGCGATCGGCGTTGCCGCCCTGGACGGCGACGTTCTCGAGCATCCGCGTCAGGTCGGCTGCGGTCTCGGGCTTGATGATCTGCTCCGACTCGGGTGCCTCGGGTGTGACCACCGTGCCGTCAGGCGTCGTGCACGACTCGATCAGCGAGAGGCCGATCTTCTCGCCGCTGTTCGCGATCGCCTGATACGCGCCGGCGAGCTGAGGAGCCGTGACGGTGAAGTACTGACCGAACGTGGTCGTGTACAGCGACTGATTGTCCCAATCGCTCGTGGGGTGCACCAGCCCGGAGGTCTCGTCGGGGAATCCGATGGTGCTCTCGCCGACGCCGAAGCGCTGCAGGTAGTCGTAACGCACGTCGGGGCTCACCATGGTGCCGAACTTCGACAGTGCGACGTTCGACGAGTCGATGAGCGCCCCGGCGAGCGTGTAGTTGAAGGTCGGGTGCACGAACGCGTCGTTGATGACCGCGCCGTTGTCGAACTTCTCATGCGATGAGGCCGCCACGGTGGGGCTGGTCATGGTCACGCCGGCGTTCTCCATGACGGCTGCCGCGGTCACCGGCTTGAAGGTGGATCCCGGCTCGAACGGATACGAGAAGAGCTTGCTCACCCATGTCTCGGGGGCGGAGGCGTCGAGATCGTTGGGGTCCATGGTCGGCCATTCGGCCGCCGCGCGGATCTTTCCGGTGCCGACCTCGACCACGGTGACGGTGCCGCCCTTGGCACCCTGGGTCTGCGCTTCTTCGGCGATCATCTGCTGCATGTACCACTGCAGGTCGCTGTTGATGGTCAGCTGCACGGTGCCGCCGTCGACCGCATCCACTCTGCTCTCGCTGCCGGGGATGACGACGTTGTTCTTGCCGGTCCGGTACGACTCCTCGCCGTCGGTGGGCGCGAGGCACTTCTCGTCCATCTTCTCGACGCCGGCCTGAGCGGTGCCCGTGCCGTCGAGATACCCGAGGAGGTTTCCTGCGACAGCCCCGTTCGGGTAGACCCTGACCTCGCGCGGCTTCATCACGAGGTACGACGACAGCTTGAGGGCGCGGAGCTCGATGTACTTCTCGGTGCTCAGGCCCTTGACCAGCGGGAGATACTGCGAATCGGGGTTCTCCGCGAGCGCAGCTGCGACCTCGGCCCGCAATTCGTCTGCGTCCAGGCCCATGATCTCGGCGATGCGGGTCGACGCCTGAGCCCACGGCAGTGCGGGAGGGTTCTTCTCGTCTTCCTCCAGCAGCCGGATGACCTGGGGGCTGAGCTGCGCGTCGTAGACCATGACGCTCTCGGCGAGCACCGATCCCTCGCTGTCGACCACTGATCCGCGCTCGCCCGGAATGGAGGTGCGGTGCGCGATGAACTCGAGCGACTGGGCGACGTGCTCGTCTGCCTTGACCACCTGGATGTCGACGAGACGCACCACGAATGCCGCCAGGATCGCCAGGATCACCGCGAGCGCGACGACCGTGCGTCGCCGCGGCGTGCGGGTTGCTCGTGTCGTCATGGACTCTCTCCGTCAGGCTCGGTGGTGGGCGGACTAGCGGGTGGTGGGGCTCGGAAGCCCGTCGGTGATGGCGGGCGGCAGCTCTTGCATGGCCTGACCCGCCGTCCCCTCAGGAACGGCATCGTCTGCCGTCGAGGGGTTGACCGGCACATCGTTCAGCAGGGAGTTGCTCACCGCGCCCGCGCCGTTCGGGTCGATCGTCGACGAGCCGGTCGCGCCGGTTCCCTGGCCGAACACCGCGCCGTCGCTCAGTCGAAGGTAGGACGGGGCCCCTGCCACGACCATCCCGAGAGATGCCGCGCTGGTGGCGAGGGACTGAGGCGAGCTCATCCCGGTGAGATCCTCCTGCAGGGCGTTGGCGTGCAGGTCGAGCTCATGCTGCTGCGCAGACAGGCCGGCGAGCACGAAGGAGTCCTGCGTGATCGCCAGCGAGAGTCCGATCTGCACGGCTCCGATGGCCATGGCACCGGCCAGTGCTGCGATCGCGTAGGCGAGCTTCGGCTTGCGGCGGACCGGGGTGCCGGTCACCGGCTCGAGACGTCGGCGAGGAGCGCGCTCGGGCGCGCTGGGCAGCGCGCTGGGCTTCGGTGCTGCGACGTTCAGGCTCATGAGCTCTCCCGCACTTTCTCTGCGGCGCGCAGTCTGACCGGAATGGCGCGGGGGTTGCGAGCCCGCTCCTCGTCGTCGGCGAGCTCTGCTCCCTTGGTGACGATGCGGAATCGGGGCGCGTGCTCGGGCAGCTCGACGGGCAGGCCCCTCGGTGCGGTGGAGGCGGCGCCCGCGGCGAAGGCCTGCTTCACGAGTCGATCCTCGAGAGACTGGTACGACATGACCACGATGCGCCCGCCGACGGCGAGGGCATCCATGGCAGCCGGGATCGCGTCCGCCAGCACGTTGAGCTCGGCGTTCACCTCGATGCGCAGGGCCTGGAAGACGCGCTTGGCCGGATGCCCGGCACGCTGAGCCGCCGCGGGCGTGGCCGCCTGGAGGATCTCGACGAGCTCACCCGAACGTGTGATCGGCTTCTTCTCGCGCGCGGCGATGATGAATCGCGCGTAGCGACCGGCGAGCTTCTCCTCGCCGTAGCGCTCGAAGATACGACGCAGGTTGCCCTCGTTGTAGGTCGCGATGACCTCGGCAGCCGTGACGCCCTTCGTCTGATCCATGCGCATGTCGAGCGGAGCATCTTTCGAGTACGCGAAGCCGCGCTCTGCCTCGTCGAGCTGCAGAGACGAGACACCGAGATCGAAGAGGATGCCGGCTGCGCCCTGGGCGTGCAGCCCGATCTCGTCGTAGACGGTGTGCACGAGTGTGATGCGGTCCTTGAAGCGGGCGAGCCGCTCCCCCGCGATGCGCAGGGCGTCGGTGTCTCGGTCGAGTCCCACCAGACGGATGTGGGGGAACCGCTCGAGCAGCGCCTCGGAGTGACCGCCCATGCCGAGCGTGGCATCGACGAGCACCGCTCCGTCGGCGTGAAGGGCGGGAGCGAGCAGCTCGACGCAGCGGTCGAGCAGAACTGGGGTGTGGATGTCGCGGAGGTTCATGATCTTTCTCGGGTGACCTCTGTATGTCGGTGACCAGGGCCCTGATCCCCCTCCGCTTCACGACCCGGCACCGGGGAAGTGTGTCGGGGCAGGAGCGGCGGGGCATCACAGCCGTGGTCAGAAGAGTCCCGGAATCACCTCCTGCTCGAGATCGGAGTAGGTCTCCTCGCCGGCTGCGAGGTAGCTGTTCCAGCTCTCGGCATCCCAGATCTCGGCGTGGGCGCCGACTCCGGTGACGATGAGTTCCTTCTGCAGCCCCGCGTACTGACGAAGGTGCACGGGGATGGTGATGCGGTTCTGGCTGTCTGGCATCTCCGCACTCGCACCGGAGAGGAACAGGCGCATGAAGTCACGAGCCTGCTTGTTCGCGAGCGGCGCCTGACGGATCCGTTCGTGCATCGCCTCGAACTCGGCCGTGCTGAAGACGTAGAGGCAGCGTTCCTGCCCTCTGGTGACGACGATGCCGCCACCGAGGTCTTCGCGGAACTTCGCGGGAAGGATGACCCGTCCCTTGTCGTCCAACTTCGGAGAATGCGTTCCCAGCAACATCAGCCATCACCCCCTCTCCGTCCGGCCAACTCGAGGTACGCCCCACTTTACTCCACTTTCCTCCACAAACCTATGGGCAATCGCGGGTGAAGCCGCTCCCGAGTTTCGAAGCGCGCCGAAAAACCGCGTGATCACGCGGCTTCAGGGAGTGGAGGGAGGTGGAGCGCCAGTGGAGGGCCGGCGCGGGATCAGCGAGCCGGTGTCAGCGCGAGGCCACTCGGCATTTCAGCGTCCGAACACGACGAAGGCCCGGATGCTCAGAGCATCCGGGCCTTCGAGGAAGTGGTGGTGTCAGTTGCCGTCTTGGCGGCGGTCCCATCGATCGTTCATGCGGTCCATGAAGGATGCCGAAGAACTGCGCTGCTTGGGTGCGCGCTCACGAGGGACTGCAGAGAGCGGCTTGCGAACGGGGGTCACCGCGATCATGACGCCTCCGAGCATGGCGGCGAATCCGATGACGCCGACCACGACGCCCCAGACGTCTCCGAGCACGACTCCGACGATCAGTCCACCCACCCCGGCAAGGAGCAGAAGAGCTCCGTAGACGAGGTTGCGGTAGCTGAGTGCTCGATCGCCTGACGGCGCACTGACGACATCGGCGTCGTTGTGGAGGAGATGGCGTTCCATCTCATCGAGCAGACGCTGCTCCTGTTCGGAGAGTGGCATTTCGTCCCCCTCGGGTATTCGTTCGTCCATTCTACGCGCGGTATGCCGCTGCGGGCTAGCAGTAAGGGCTTCCGTTGGCTTTACGTATGCTGGGAGTCGTGCCGACCCCCTCCTTCGTCTCCGACGCTGTCGCCGCACGCCTGCGGCTGTTCCTCGACCGGATGCGAGGAGAGTCCACCGACTACGGACCCGACGCCGGGGGCCTGATCGATTCGGCCGCCGACACCCTCGTGGGCGGCAAGCGACTGCGCGCCCGCTTCTGCCACGCGGGCTGGCAGTCCGTCGCACGCTTCCGCGACCGCGACGCCGAGGAGACCACGGCGCTCTGGGATGTCTGCGCAGCTCTGGAGATCTTCCAGTCCGCGGCGCTGGTGCACGACGACCTGATCGACAACTCCGACACTCGGCGCGGCCGGCCGGCCGCTCACCGCGCACTCGAGAGCGCCCACGTCGGCGCCGGTTGGCGGGGCGACCCGGCGGCGTTCGGTCGCTCGTCGGCGATCCTCCTCGGCGACCTGCTGGTGGCCTGGAGCGACGACCTCCTCGAGGACGCGATCGAACCGCTCCCCCATGCCTCGGCGGTGCGCCGCGAGTACGGCCGCATGCGCCGGGACGTCACCGTCGGTCAGTTCCTCGACATCGCCGAGGAATCCGCATGGAGCGTCCACGCCACCGACTCTCACGTCGAGCGTGCCCTGAGGGTGGTCTCGTTCAAGTCCGCGCGGTACAGCATCGAGCAGCCGTTGGTGCTGGGCGCGGCGATCGCAGATGCCGACGACGACCAGCTCCTGGCCCTGCGCCGGTTCGGTCATCCGGTCGGGATGGCGTTCCAGCTTCGCGATGACCTGCTCGGCGTCTACGGCGATGCCGCGGTCACCGGCAAGCCGGCGGGCGACGACCTGCGTGAGGGCAAGCGCACGGTGCTCGTCGCGCTCACGAGGCAGACTCTCGACACGTCCGCCCGCAACCTGTTCGATGAGATGCTCGGCGATCCCGAGCTCACTGCCGAGCAGGTCGCGTTCCTGCAGGCGACCATCACGGCCTCCGGCGCTCTCGAGCGTGTGGAGCGGATGATCGACGAGTACGCGCGGGAAGCCGATCGAGCGCTCTCCGGAACACGCCTCGACAATGCAGCTGTCGGAGACCTGCGCGATCTCGCACGCGCGGCCACGGTGCGGTCGGCCTGAGATCGCGGAGTCCGGGTATGAGCGGTCGCGACCGCTCGGTTCAGGCGAGGGTTCTGGCGACCCTGCGGACGGCGCTCTTGTGCCCGGCGAGAAGCGCGTCGATCGGCGAGCGACCCAGCTCCTCGTCAGAGGTGAGAAGCCAGTCGATGACCTCGTCGTCGGAGAAGCCCGCATCCTGCAGGACGATGATGGTGCCACGCAGCGAGGACAGCGGCTGGTCGTCGACGATGAACACCGACGGAACGGCGAACACGCCGGAGCGACGCGATCCGATGAGGTAGTGCTCGTCGATCAGCCGACGCACGCGGCCCAGCGTCTCGTCGAGGACGTCGACGAGATCGGGCATGGTCAGCCACTCGGTGGCGGTAACGCCGGGGGCGCTCACGGCGTCCGCGGACGAGACCTCGGACTGCGGGGTTTCGGAGGGATTGCTTTCAGACGACACAGACACGTTGCAACTATCTCACCTCTGGGAGCCGACCGCATTTCGTGCATGACCGCAGCCTGACATCACACCAACATCACCAGCATCACCAGCCACTTCTGTTGACTTCCGTTTACATACGTGTCAGCGTGGGCGGACGTCGAACAAGGGAGACCACCTTGACAACGCATGCTGTCGCGCGACGAACGCGCTATATCCAGCTCGGGGTACCCGCCGCCGTGCTGGGCACACTGTCGGCGGCGATCGCCGCCACCCCCGCTTCCGCGGACGCCGTCACTTCGCCGATCGAACGGCTCCAGTCGACACCGACGCGCATCGCGCCTGCCGAGGCGCCGCCCGCCTCGTACACCGTGCAGCCAGGCGACACGATCTCATCGATCGCGAACCGCTTCGGGCTGCGGACAGTCGACGTGCTCACCTGGAACGGACTCGGCTGGCGCTCGGTCATCTATCCGGGGCAGACCCTGTCGCTGACGGCGGGAGCCACCACCCCCACGGCCCCCACAGCGCCGGTCCAGACGAACCCGGCTGCCACCTACACCGTCGCCACGGGCGACACCGTGTTCAGCATCGCGCAGCGGCACGGCACGAGCGTCGACGCCGTGCTCTCCGCGAACGGCCTCACCCGGGCATCCGTCATCTACCCCGGCCAGCAGCTCGCACTGACCGGCTCTTCCGCTCCCCCGCCCGCGGCGGCCGCAGTCACCCCGACCGCGCCCGCTCCCGTGGCGACCGGCGGCCAGACGCACGCCGTGGCGGCAGGCGACACCCTGTTCGCGATCGCGAAGAAGTACGGCACGACCGTCGCGCAGCTCTACGCGCTGAACGGCTTGGCTTCGGGGGCGATCATCTACCCCGGTCAGACTCTGACCGTCGCCGCAGCGCCGGTGACCGCTCCGGCGCCGGCCGCGGTCGCCACCACGCCACCGGCTCAGCTGTTCGCGACCCTCGACGCCGAGCA
The DNA here is from genome assembly GCF_031843745.1 of Microbacterium sp. WCS2018Hpa-9. Classification (NCBI taxonomy): domain Bacteria; kingdom Bacillati; phylum Actinomycetota; class Actinomycetes; order Micrococcales; family Microbacteriaceae; genus Microbacterium; species Microbacterium sp. WCS2018Hpa-9. Next base: position 57,601 of record NZ_JAVTIY010000005.1, on the reverse strand, counting down.
GGCCGGCAATGCCTCGATCATCATCCGCGTCGGGCGCGATCTCGGCGTACCCGACCGCGGCATCGCAATCGCCCTCGCCACCGCGATGGTCGAATCCAGCATGCGCAATCTCTCGTCTGGCGACCGCGACTCGGTCGGCCTCTTCCAGCAGCGCCCCAGCATGGGCTGGGGCACCCCCGAGCAGGCGATCGACGCCGACCGCAGCACCCGGGTCTTCTACGGCGGTGCCGCAGATCCGAACGGACAGGCCTCGCGCGGCCTTCTCGACATCCCCGGCTGGGAGAGCCTGCGATTCACGGATGCCGCGCAGACAGTGCAGATCTCGGCCTATCCCGAGCGATACGGCCAGTGGGAGACCCAGGCATATCAGTGGCTCGGCATCCACGGCTGAGCGCCTTCCGGGCAAACCCGCAGGTGCAAGGGGCGAGCCGCTCCCCGGGCTTTCAGGCAGTTCTCCATAGAATCTTGACGTGACGACCAATCAGCAGGCCGACCCCCTCATCGGGCGGCTTGTCGACGGTCGATACCGTGTGCGGGCCCGAATCGCGCGCGGCGGCATGGCGACCGTCTATGTCGCCACCGATCTTCGACTCGAGCGACGCATCGCCCTGAAGGTCATGCATGCGCACCTGAGCGACGACTCCGCCTTCCAGAGCAGGTTCATCCAAGAGGCGCGCGCAGCGGCGCGGCTGGCCGATCCGCACGTCGTGAACGTGTTCGACCAGGGCCAAGACGGCGAGCTCGCCTACCTGGTGATGGAGTACCTGCCTGGCATCACGCTGCGCGAGCTGCTGCGCGAGCAGAAGCGGCTCACGATCCCGCAGACCATCACGATCATGGACGCGGTCCTCGCCGGACTCTCGGCAGCGCATCGCGCCGGAATCGTGCACCGTGATGTGAAGCCCGAGAACGTGCTGCTGGCCGAAGACGGCCGCATCAAGATCGGCGACTTCGGTCTCGCCCGAGCCACGACCGCGAACACGGCCACCGGCCAGCAGCTGCTCGGCACCATCGCCTACCTCGCACCCGAGCTCGTCACCCGCGGCACGGCCGACGCCAGAAGCGACATCTACGCGCTCGGCATCATGCTCTACGAGATGCTCGTGGGCGAACAGCCCTACAAGGGCGAGCAGCCCATGCAGATCGCGTTCCAGCACGCCACCGAGTCCGTGCCGCGGCCCAGCGTTCGCAACCCCGGCGTGCCCGAACAGCTCGATGAGCTCGTGCTCTGGGCGACCGAGAAGTCACCGGACGAGCGACCTGACGACGCCGGTCAGATGCTCGAGCGTCTGCGCGAGATCGAGCGCGGTCTGGGCATCGCTCCCGCCGTCGCCGCTGCCACAGCATCGCAGCGCTCGCAGGCCGACTCCGCAGACCTCACCAAGGTCATGCCGAGCACGATGGTCATCTCCGACCCCACCGCCCCGGCGCAGGCCGCCGTCGACAACGCCACACTCCTGCGGCGCCGGTCGTCGCGACGCCGTGCACGTGGAGCGTTCCTGCTGACGCTGGTGCTGCTTCTCGCGACCGTGGCCGGCGGCGTCGGGTGGTGGTTCGGATCCGGCCCCGGGTCCCTCGTCGCCGTCCCCGGAGTCGCCGGCCTGTCGTACGACGATGCCGCTTCGGCGTTGACCGCCGAGGGGTTCGTGCCGGTGCGCGGCGAGGAGAGCTCCATCGACATCGCCAGCGGCGAGACGATCCGGACGGATCCCGATGAGGGCGAACGACTCGACAAGGGCACCGAGATCACGGTCTTCGTCTCCTCCGGGCCCGCGCCGCACACAGTGGAGACCCTCAACGGCAAGACCGAGCAGGAGGCCCGCGACTACCTCGCGGACATCAAGGTCAACGTCACCGAGACTCCCCTGCTCCTCTTCTCCGATGCCGAGGCCGGACGCGTGATCAACGCCTTCGTGACGCCCCGCGCCGGCGGCGAGGCCTATGCGTGCGCTGAGGGCTGCGAGCTGCTCGAGGACGACACCGTCGAACTCTACGTCTCGGCCGGCGCCTTCCCGGACGTCGCGGGGATGAGCGTGGACCAGGCGACGAACACACTCCGCGACAAGGGCGTCGAGGTCAACTCCGATTCGCAGTTCGTCTTCAGCGATTCTGTCGCGAAGGACATCGTCATCGGGGTCACCGACCGTGCCGAAGAGGGCAACCGACGCCCGGGCGACACCGTCCAGCTGATCGTCTCGAAGGGACCCGAGCTGTTCCCGGTGCCGAGTGTCGAGGGAATGAGCCGCGATGAGGCTGCCCAGACCATCCGCGATGCGGGCTTCGAACCGACCTGGAACGGCATCTGGAACGCGTTCCCCAACGACTTCACCGAGGTCACCGGGTCAGATCCCGGGGCAGGATCTCAGCGCGCGAAGGGCACGGAGATCACCCTTCAGATTCGAAGCAGCGCGTTCTAGGGCGGAGCTCGTCCTCGCCCCGCTCGTCCACTCCGCCGTGCGCGCCCTCTGCTGCTGACAGAAAGACGGCCCTCTCCGCGTGCGGAGAGGGCCGTCTTTCTGTGAGGTGAATCGGTCAGCGCTTCTCGAGCTCTTCCGCCACGAGGAAGGCCAGTTCGAGTGACTGCATGTGGTTGAGGCGAGGGTCGCAGAGGCTCTCGTAGCGGGTCGCCAGTGCGGCCTCATCGATGTGCTCGGAGCCTCCGAGGCACTCGGTGACGTCGTCGCCGGTGAGCTCGACATGGATGCCGCCGGGGAACGTCCCCACCGCGCGGTGCGCCTCGAAGAAGCCACGCACCTCGTCGACCACGTCGTCGAAGCGACGCGTCTTGTAGCCGGTGGGCGTCGTGATTCCGTTGCCGTGCATCGGGTCGGTGACCCACAGCGGCTGGGCGCCCGAATCACGGACGGCCTCGAGCAGCGGCGGCAGGGCGTCGCGGATCTTGCCCGCACCCATGCGCGTGATGAAGGTCAGACGACCGGGCTCGCGGTTCGGGTCGAGCTTGTCGATCAGCGCGAGAGCGGTCTCGGGCGTCGTGGTCGGACCGAGCTTGACGCCGATGGGGTTGCGGATCTTCGAGAAGTAGTCGACGTGCGCGCCGTCGAGTTCGCGCGTGCGCTCACCGATCCACAGGAAGTGCGCCGAGGTGTTGAACGGCGTGTCCGTGCGGGAGTCGATGCGGGTCATCGGACGCTCGTAGTCCATCAGCAGGCCTTCGTGGCCCGTGAAGAACTCGACGCGGGTGAGCTCGTCGAAGTCGGCGCCGGCCGCCTCCATGAACTTGATGGCCCGGTCGATCTCGGCTGCCATGCGCTCGTAGCGCTGGTTGGCCGGGTTCTGCGCGAAGCCCTTGTTCCACGAGTGCACCTCGCGCAGGTCGGCGAACCCACCCTGTGTGAAGGCACGGATCAGGTTCAGAGTCGACGCAGCGGTGTGGTAACCCTGCAGCAGACGACCCGGATCGGCTCGACGGGAGGCCTCGGTGAAGTCGTAGCCGTTGACGATGTCGCCCCGGTATGCCGGAAGCGTCACGTCGCCGCGGGTCTCGGTGTCGCTCGAACGCGGCTTGGCGAACTGGCCGGCCATGCGACCCATCTTGACGATGGGCATCGAAGCGCCATAGGTCAGCACGACCGCCATCTGCAGGACCGTCTTGATGCGGTTGCGGATCTGATCGGCGGTGGCGCCCGCGAAGGTCTCTGCGCAGTCGCCGCCCTGAAGCAGGAACGCCTTGCCGGATGCTGCGCGCGCGAGACGATCGCGGAGGTTGTCGACCTCGCCGGCGAACACCAGGGGCGGCAGCGTCGAGATCTGCGCGGATACCTCGGATACACGCTCGGCGTCGAGCCACTGAGGCTGCTGCTTGATCGGGAGCGAGCGCCACGCATCAAGCGCGTCGATGTGGTGCTGGAGCATGATGTCCAGCCTAGTGCTCGCGGCGAAGTCGGGATGCCTCAGGAGCGCTGTGTGACGCGGGCCGGAAGCCTGTCCTTCACGCTCGACGCGTACACGTCGTCGTACTGCTGCTCCCCCAGGCGCTGGAGGGCGACCATGATCTCGTCTGTGACGGATCGGAGGATGTAGCGGTCGTTCTCCATACCCGCGTACCGGGAGAAGTCGAGGGGTTCGCCGATGACGATCCCGACCCTCACCACGCGCGGCAGACGCTGCCCGATCGGCATCGCCGTATCGGTGTCGACCATGATCACGGGAACCACGGGAACCTTCGCCTCCATGGCCATCCGTGCGATCCCGGTGCGGCCGCGGTAGAGCCGTCCGTCAGGGCTTCGCGTGCCCTCGGGGTAGATGCCGAGCAGGTCTCCGCGGCCGAGCACCTGCAGGCCCGTGTTGAGAGACGCCTCCGAGGCCTTGCCGCCTGAACGGTCGATCGGGATCTGCCCTGTGGCCTTCATGAAGAACTTGGTGGCCCAGCCCTTGAGGCCGCGTCCGGTGAAGTAGTCGCTCTTGGCGAGGAAGGACATCGGGCGGTCGATCATCAGCGGAAGGAAGATCGAGTCGGCGAACGACAGGTGGTTGCTGGCGAGGATCGCGGCGCCGTTGGCCGGAATGTTCGCGCGCCCGACCACCCATGGTCGGAATATCGCTTTGACCACAGGGCCGATCGCCACGTACTTCATCAGCCAGTAGAACATCGAGGTGAAGTCTAGCGCCGCGATCGGCATCCGCCAGCGCCATGTACCGACGACGTGCGATTGGCGACTGAGTCCCAGCAAACATGCGACCGAGTCTCATGCTCTAGACTCGTGTGCAACCAGTGCCCGACCGGTACCGAAGGAGCTGCCGTGGTCCAGTTTGAAGTCCCCGCCGTCGTCCCCGCCGATCCCGAGGGGAACATCTCAGACCTCCTGGCGAAGCGCGTCAAGGCGACGCCGGATCGCCCCCTGTTCTCCGTGCCCGAAGGCGAGGGCTGGCGCGACATCACCGCAGCCGATTTCGAGACGGCCGTGATCGCACTGGCCAAGGGCTTCGTCGCCGCCGGCATCCAGCCGGGTGAGAAGGTGGGCTTCCTCGCCCGCACCACCTATGACTGGACCCTCGTCGACTTCGCTCTGTTCTATGCGGGCGCCGTGATGGTGCCGATCTACGAGACGAGCTCTCCGTCCCAGATCCAGTGGATCCTCGAGGACTCCGGCGCCATCGCGCTCGTGCTCGAGTCACCCGAGCATTTCGCGCGCCTCGATGAGGTGCGCGGCGACCTCCCGCTGCTCCGCGAGGTCTGGCAGCTGCACCTCGGCGCGATCGACTCGCTGACCGCTCAGGGCGCATCGGTGCCCGATTCCGAGATCGAGCGCCTGCGCAGCATTGCTGTCGGCTCCGACATCGCCACCCTCATCTACACCTCCGGCTCCACCGGTCGCCCGAAGGGCTGCGTGCTCACGCACAGCAACTTCGTCGAGCTGTGCCGCAACTCCGCCACGGCGCTGGACGCGGTCGTGCAGACGCCCGGCGCATCGACGCTCCTGTTCATCACCACCGCGCATGTCTTCGCCCGATTCATCTCGATCCTGAACATCCACGCCGGCGTCCGCACCGGGCACCAGCCCGACACGCGACAGCTGCTCCCGGCGCTCGGCTCATTCAAGCCGACGTTCCTCCTCGCGGTACCGCGGGTGTTCGAGAAGGTCTACAACTCGGCGGAGCAGAAGGCCGAAGCCGGCGGCAAGGGCAAGATCTTCCGCGCTGCGGCCGACGTCGCGATCCAGCACTCGAAGCTGCTCGAAGAGGGAAAGAGCGTCCCGTTCGGGACCCGTCTCAAGTTCGCGCTGTTCAACAAGCTGGTGTACAGCAAGCTGCGCGAAGCGATGGGCGGCAACGTCGTCTACGCCGTGTCGGGTTCGGCTCCCCTCGGTGCGCGACTCGGCCACTTCTTCCACAGCCTCGGCGTGGTGATCCTCGAGGGCTACGGCCTCACCGAGACGACCGCTCCCGCGACCGTGAACCTCGCAGACAAGTCGAAGATCGGCACCGTCGGCCCGGCCCTCCCCGGAGTGGGTGTGCGGCTCGCTGATGACGGCGAGATCGAGGTGCGAGGCGTCAACGTGTTCAAGGAGTACTGGAACAACCCCGCGGCCACCGCCGACGCGTTCAGCGAGGGCGGCTGGTTCCGCACGGGTGACATCGGCAGCTTCGACTCCGAGGGGTTCCTCACCATCACCGGTCGCAAGAAGGAGATCATCGTGACGGCCGGCGGCAAGAACGTCGCACCCGCCGCCCTCGAGGACCCGATCCGCGCGAACCCGATCATCGGACAGGTCGTGGTCGTCGGAGACCAGCGTCCGTTCATCTCGGCCCTCATCACCCTCGACCCCGAGATGCTGCCGACCTGGCTCGCCAATGCCGGACTCCCCAAGGAGATGTCGCTCGCCGAGGCCGCGAAGAACGACGCGGTCCGAGCCGAGATCCAGAAGGCGGTGGATGCAGCCAACGCCCGGGTGTCCCGCGCCGAGTCCATCCGCAAGTTCACGGTGCTCGACAGCGAGTGGACCGAGGCGTCGGGTCATCTCACGCCCAAGATGTCGATCAAGCGCAACGTGATCATGAGCGACTTCGCCGATGAGATCGCCGCCATCTACGACGAGCCCGTCACCACGACGAACGTCGCCCTCGGCGGCTGAAACCCGCCGGATACGAGAAAGGTCCCGCTTCGGCGGGGCCTTTCTCGTATCCATCTGGAGTTCAGAACCAGGCGCTCTCTCTGACCTCTCGCATCGCACGCTTGCGCGTCTCGGCATCGAGTCTCGTGAGGTAGAGCTTGCCGTCGAGGTGATCGGTCTCGTGCTGAAGCGCCTGAGCCATCAGGCCGCTTCCCTCCAGCACCACCGGCTCACCATCGAGGTCGATGCCCTCGACTCTGGCCCAGGGGTGCCGCAGGGCGTCATGCCAGAGCCCGGGGACGGACAGGCAGCCCTCCCCCGTCGGCACGGGCTCGCCACGGACCTCGGTCAGGACAGGATTGAGCACATAACCGATGTCGCCGTCGATGTTGTAGCTGAAGGCGCGGAGCGCGACACCGATCTGCGGGGCAGCGACGCCGGCGCGCCCCGGCACCTCGACAGTGTCGATCAGGTCGGCGACGAGCGCGCGGACACCGTCGTCGACAGCATCGATCGGCGCACAGACGGTACGAAGCACGGGGTCTCCGAAGACCCGGATCTCACGCACCGCCATCAGTCGACCTTCGCTCGCAGACCCTCGACGAGCAGCGCAGCGAGCTCGCGCGCCGCCACCCGGGTCTCCGGCTGCAGGTTGGCGAAGACGATGGTCCCGCCCCCCGCGATCTGCGCGTCGTACGGCATCCGCACCACATGCTTGGCCCGCGTGCGGAAGTGCGTCTCGAGTTCATTGAGACGCACGAGCGGGGCACCGGGAGTCGACTGGTTGAGCACCACGACGGCCTCGCGCGCCTGCTCGGCGTATCCGTTGCTCTCGAGCCAGGTCAGCGTCTCCGACGCCAGCCGTGCTTCGTCGACACTCAGCCCTGAGACGATCACGATCTGATCGGCGAGATCGAGTGTGGCCGACATCACCGAGTGCACGATGCCCGTGCCGGTGTCTGTGAGCACGAGCGAGTAGTAGTGCGCGGCGACGCCGGCCACGTCCCGGTAGTCGCTGTCACTGAACGCCTCTGCGATCCGCGGGTCGGAATCCGAGGCGAGCACGTCCAGACGCGTGGCGTCTCGCGCGACGATCGCGGAGATGTCGTGATATCCCCTGACCTCGTCGTGGATCCGAACGAGGTCGCGAACGGACTTGTTGTGGTTCGGGCGGACCACACGCTCGGCGAGGGTGCCGCGATCGGGGTTGGCGTCGACCGCGATCACGCGATCGTCACGGGCGTCCGCGAGGGCCATGCCCAGCAGAGCGGTGATCGTCGTCTTGCCGACTCCGCCCTTGCGGGACAGCACCGGAACGAACCGGGCACCGCCGACGATCGGCGCGGCGATCCTGGCGCTCAGCGCCTTGCGCTCGCGCGCGCGCCGTCCGTCTCCGATGTTGATCCGACGGCCGGAGATCGCATAGAGGAAGTGGCTCCAGGCGCCCTCGGGCTCTGGTTTGGTCATGCGGTGCGGATCGAGCAGACGGTCTGCGGTGAGCAGGTCGGCGCTCTCGCGGGAAGATTCGCCGAGATCATCCAGGCGCTTCGCGGAGAGCTGCACGTCGGCGCGGCCCGATCGGGTCGTCGGTGTCGCAGCCCGCTGGGGCTTCTCAACGTTCATGACCGAAGTCTCCTTCTTGGCGAGTGATGCTGCTGCCGACGATCTCCGTGAACTGGGCACGGCGTCGTTGTCGGCTTTCGCCCTGGCGATGAACGCCGCCGCTGCGGCAGCCTCCGCGGCGACGGCGTCAGCAGGCGCAGCATCCGATGCAGCGGAAGGGGCGGTGCCGACGGCTGTCAGGGGCGCAGTCCGCGGAGCGCGTTCACGAGTGCGAGCGGGCTCAGGCACGGGCTCGGGCTCGGGCACGAGGTCGGGCTCGGAAAGTGCTTCTTGCTCGGGCTCGGGCTCGGGCTCCGGCTCGGGCTCCGGAACAACCTCAACCTCGGGCTCGGGCTCCGGCTCCGGCTCCGGCTCCGGCTCCGGCTCAGGCTCGGCTTCGAGCTCCGTCTCCGGCTCGAGCTCAGGTTCCGACTCGAGTTCGGGCTCCGGCTCAGGCTCGGGCTCGGGCTCGAGTTCGGGCTCCGGCTCAGGCTCGGCCTCAGCCTCAGGCTCGGCCTCGGCCTCAGCCTCAGCCTCAGCCTCAGCCTCAGCCTCAGCCTCAGCCTCAGCCTCAGGCTCAGGCTCGATCGCCTCGGCCCGATCCTCATCCGAAGCAGGCTCCGGCGGCAGTTCGATGATCATCGGGGCCGCGCCGAGTGGTGCGGGTGAGATCTCTGCAGCCGCTTTCGCCGCCGCGACCGGCTCGCCGATGATCAGGTCGGCGACGACCTCGCCCTCGACGACGCCATCGTCCTCCAGGTCGTCGTCATCGTCCTTCGGGAGCACGACGCTCACCTGCGCCGTATTGCCGAGTATGCCGATGGCCGAGGTGTCCAGCGACGTAGCGTCGTCGAGCACCCCTCTGGACTCATCGTCCGGGTTCTCTGCCACGTTCTTCGGGGTCACTGTGTCACTCCAAGCTTGTGCGGGCCTCGGGTGCGTCGGGTCGAACGCGGCCTCGCCCGCACAAGATTAGTGCGCTGGGCGGATGACGACCAAAAGATCTCCGGCCTCGACCTGCTGCGTCGCGCCGATCGCGAGCCGCTCCACGACGCCGTCGACGGGCGCGGTGATGGCCGCCTCCATCTTCATCGCCTCGATGGATGCGACCGCCTCGCCCGCGCGCACCGAGTCACCGACCTCTGCCTTCAGGGTCACGACACCCGAGAACGGCGCGGCCACCTGACCGGGCACCGACGTGTCGGCCTTCTCGATCTCGTGCACGTCGACCGCCACTGATCTGTCGCGCACGAACACCGGCCGCAGCTGACCGTTGAGGGTCGTCATGACGGTGCGCATGCCCTTGTCATCCGCGTCTCCGATGGCTTCGAGACCCACGTACAGCTGGACGCCGCGATCGATCTCGACCACGTGCTCCTGGCCCTGCACGAGACCGTAGAGGTAGTCGGCGGTGTCGAGCACCGAGAGATCACCGAACAGTTCTCGCCTCTCGGTGAACTCGCGCATGGGCGCGGGGAACAGCAGCGTATTGAGCCGCGCACGTCGGGTCGCGCTGTCGCCCGCCAACGCTGCCTCGTCGTCGGCGGAGATCTCGGTCATGCCGATGCGCACCGAACGCCCCGTCAGCACCTTGGTGCGGAAAGGCTCGGGCCATCCACCAGGGAGGTCGCCGAGTTCGCCCGCCATGAAGCCGACGACCGAGTCGGGCACGTCGTACTTCTCGGGATTCGCCTCGAAATCAGCAGGATCGGCCTTCACCGCGGCCAAGTGCAGAGCGAGATCGCCGACCACCTTGGACGACGGCGTCACCTTCGGAACGCGTCCGAGAATTCGATCGGCCGCAGCGTACATGTCCTCGATCAGCTCGAAGTCGTCTGCGAGGCCGAGCGCCTTCGCCTGCTGACGGAGGTTCGAGAGCTGCCCGCCGGGGATCTCGTGGTGGTATACCCGCCCGGTGGGGCCGGGAAGTCCGGACTCGAACGGCGCGTACATCCGACGGACCGCCTCCCAGTACGGCTCGAGGTCCGAGACGCTGTCGAGAGAGATGCCGCTGTCACGATCCGTGTGCGCGAGTGCGGCGACGAGGGATGAGAGAGACGGCTGGCTGGTCGTGCCGGAGAGCGGAGCGGATGCCGCGTCGACCGCATCCACTCCTGCGGCGCTCGCAGCGAGCAGCGTGGCGAGCTGGCCGCCCGGGGTGTCGTGCGTGTGCAGGTGCACCGGCAGATCGAAGCGCTCGCGCAGTGCGGCGACGAGCTTCGCCGCCGCTGCCGGGCGCAGAAGCCCTGCCATGTCCTTGATCGCGATGATGTGCGCCCCCGCGGCGACGATCTGGTCTGCGAGGTTCAGGTAGTACTCGAGCGTGTAGAGATCCTCGGCCGGGTTCAGCAGGTCACCGGTGTAGCAGAGTGCCACCTCAGCGACCGCGGTGCCCGTGCTGCGAACTGCCTCGATCGCCGGCCGCATCTGCTCGACGTCGTTGAGCGCATCGAAGATCCGGAAGATGTCGACCCCGCTCGCCGCCGCCTCCCGCACGAACGCCTCGGTCACGGCCGTCGGGTAGGGCGTGTAGCCCACCGTGTTGCGTCCGCGCAGAAGCATCTGGATCGCGACGTTCGGAAGCGCCGCCCGCAGCTTGTCGAGACGCTCCCACGGGTCTTCCCCGAGGAAGCGCAGCGCGACATCATAGGTCGCCCCTCCCCAGGCCTCGACCGAGAGCAGCTCCGGTGTCAGCCGGGCGATGTGCGGTGCGGCTGACACGAGATCCTTCGTGCGCACGCGCGTCGCGAGCAGAGACTGGTGGGCATCGCGGAAGGTCGTGTCGGTGATCGCAAGAGCGCTCTGCGCGCGCAGGTGCTTGGCGAAGCCTTCCGGGCCCAGCTCCAGCAGGCGCTGTCGTGACCCGGCGACCGGGGTCGAGGCGAGGTCGACAGCTGGGAGCTTGGCAGCCGGATCGAGGGAACCCGGGTGTGCCCCGTGGGGCTTGTTGACCGTGACGTCGACCAGCCAGTTCAGGATCCGGGTGCCGCGGTCCTTCGACTCGCGGCCACGGAGAAGATCCGGGCGCTCGTCGATGAACGACGTGCTCACATCACCGGCGATGAACGCGTCATCCTCCAGCAGCGCCTGCAGGAAAGGGATGTTGGTCGAGACGCCACGGATGCGGAACTCAGCCAGCGCCCGCCGGGCGCGCGCCACCGCCGCCGGGTAGTCGCGCCCACGGCAGGTCAGCTTGGCGAGCATCGAGTCGAAGTGCGGACTGATCTGCGCGCCCTGGTGCACGGTTCCGCCGTCGAGGCGGATGCCCGCACCGCCCGGCGAGCGGTAGGTGGTGATCTTGCCCGTGTCTGGCCGGAACCCCTGAGTCGGGTCCTCCGTGGTGATGCGGCACTGCAGCGCCGCCCCGCGCACCTGCAGGTTGTGCTGTTCCAGTCCGAGCTCGGCAAGGGTCTGGCCGGCGGCGATGCGCATCTGGCTCTGCACGAGATCGACGTCGGTCACCTCTTCGGTGACGGTGTGCTCGACCTGGATGCGCGGGTTCATCTCGATGAAGACGACCTCGCCGGTGCGCTCCCCCGCGGTCTCGAGCAGGAACTCGACCGTTCCCGCGTTCTCGTATCCGATCGATCGCGCGAACGCGACCGCGTACCCGTGCAGCGCGGTGCGGATGCCGTCGTCGAGATTCGGGGCCGGTGCGATCTCGACGACCTTCTGATGACGGCGCTGCACCGAGCAGTCGCGTTCGAAGAGGTGGACGGTCTCGCCGGTCTTGTCCGCGAGGATCTGCACCTCGATGTGCCGAGGACGCAGCACCGCCTGCTCCAGGAACATCCGCGGGTCGCCGAACGCGCTCTCCGCTTCGCGCATCGCCTCTGCGAGTGCCGGCGCGAGCTCCGCCGCCGACTCGACCCGGCGCATGCCACGGCCGCCACCGCCGGCGACGGCCTTGGCGAACAGCGGGAAGCCGATGTCCTCAGCCTGGGCCACGAGCGCGTCGACGTCATCGGATGCCTCGGTCGAACGGAGCACGGGAACCCCGGCCTCGATCGCGTGGCGTTTGGCCTCGACCTTGTTGCCCGCCATCTCGAGCACCTTCGAGGGCGGCCCGATGAAGACGATGCCGTTCGCCGCAGCCTTCTCGGCCAGCTCGGGATTCTCCGACAGGAACCCGTAGCCGGGGTAGATCGCGTCTGCTCCCGCATCCTTCGCGACGCGGATGATCTCGTCCACGTTCAGGTATGCGCGGACCGGATGACCCCGCTCGCCGATCTCGTATGCCTCATCGGCCTTGAGCCGGTGGACGGAGCCGCGGTCCTCATGCGGGAAGACGGCGACTGTTCTCGCCCCGACTTCGAATGCCGCACGGAAGGCACGGATCGCGATCTCGCCGCGGTTCGCCACAAGGATCTTCTGGAACATGCACACCTCTGGAAGCTCGATGCGCACTTCTAATCGGCGCGCATGGGGCGGGGCTGAGTGTGCACCCAGCCTAGGGGAAGGTAACGTGGTGTTCGTGCACGTACTCAGCGTCAGCTCTCTCAAGGGAGGCGTCGGCAAGACGACCGTGACCCTCGGCCTGGCCTCAGCGGCCTTCGCCCGTGGTGTCCGAACGCTCGTCGTCGACCTCGACCCTCAGTCCGATGTGTCCACCGGAATGGATATCCAGGTGGCCGGTCGGCTCAACATCGCCGATGTCCTGGCCAACCCGAAGGAGAAGGTCGTCCGTCAGGCGATCACCTCCAGCGGCTGGGCGAAGGTGCACCCCGGAACCATCGACGTGCTGATCGGCAGCCCGTCCGCGATCAACTTCGACGGTCCGCACCCGAGCGTGCGCGACGTGTGGAAGCTCGAAGAGGCGCTGGCATCCGTCGAAGCCGACTACGACCTCGTCCTCGTCGACTGCGCTCCCTCGCTGAATGCCCTCACCCGCACCGCGTGGGCGGCGAGTGACCGCGTGATGGTCGTCACCGAGCCTGGCCTGTTCTCCGTCGCCGCAGCCGACCGCGCGCTGCGCGCGATCGAGGAGATCCGTCGCGGTCTTTCCCCCCGTCTGCAGCCGCTGGGCATCGTCGTCAACCGCGTGCGCCCCCAGTCGATCGAGCACCAGTTCCGCATCAAGGAACTGCGCGACATGTTCGGCCCCCTCGTGCTCTCCCCTCAGCTTCCGGAGCGCACGTCGCTGCAGCAGGCCCAGGGTGCGGCCAAGCCGCTGCACATCTGGCCCGGCGACTCGGCTCAGGAACTCGCTTCTGACTTCGACCAGCTCCTCGATCGGATCATCCGCACCGGGCGCATCCAGGTCGCGGATTCCGGCCCGCAGGCCTGACCCACCGCAGACAGCAGAACGGCCATCCTCTCTCGAGGGTGGCCGTTTCTTCGTGTGGGGCGACTCAGGTCGCAGTCGGTCAGGCGGAACGTTTGGTGCGGCGTGCCGACAGCTCGTCGACAGGGTCGGGTGACGTCGCGTCGAACTCGACGAGGGTCGACTCGACCTCGCGCAGCACCTTGCCCACGGCGATGCCGAACACGCCCTGGCCGCGGCTGACCAGGTCGATGACCTCGTCGTTCGAGGTGCACAGGTAGACCGACGCGCCGTCGCTCATCAGGGTCGTTCCTGCGAGATCGCGGATGCCCGCGCGGCGGAGTTCTTCGACCGCCGTGCGGATCTGCTGCAGAGAGATGCCGGTGTCGAGCAGGCTCTTCACGAGCTTGAGCACGAGGATGTCGCGGAAGCCGTAGAGACGCTGCGACCCCGACCCGCTGGCGCCTCGCACCGTGGGCTCCACGAGCTCGGTGCGTGCCCAGTAATCCAGCTGACGGTAGGTGATGCCCGCTGCACGCGCTGCCACCGCACCGCGGTAGCCGACCTCGTCGTCCATGGCCGGCAGGCCGTCGGTGAAGAGGAGTTCTGGCACGAACCGCGGGTCGCCTGCACGCTCGTCCGCATTCATTTGAAATCCTCCCTGGAGCTGTTACCTCCACGCTAGAGCAGCCCTCCGGCACCGGCAATGACATCCGTGGCACACCGAAGGTGTGTCGCAATCAGTTCGTTACGAAAGCAACCTGGTGAGTGCGTCCTTGACGAAGAGCGAGCGCACTTCGTCGATCTTCGCGGCGAGGTTGGGAGCCATGTCGCTCGCCTTCGCACGCGAGGCGGCGTCTGTGCGACGGAGCAGCGACGACATGGCGGACTCGATCAGCGCGACCTCGCGCTCGGCACCCTGCCTCAGCGACCGCAGGTGGCGCGGTTCGATGCCATGACGGTCGAGCGCGACCAGACCGCGCAGCAGGGTGACGGTCGACTCGGGGTAACTCTCCTGAGCGACGATGACACCGGTGCTGATCGCATCGTTGAGAAGCTGCGGGCCGGCCCCGGCCGCCGACAGCAGCTCACCGCGGCGGTATCGACGAGGCGTCGGCGTGATCGACGGCGGCGGCGCGAGGGCGGCAGAGTCGCCGTTCGCCTCGGCATCGTCGAGCTGCTCTCGGATGATGCTGAGAGGGAGGTAGTGGTCGCGCTGCAGCGTGAGACCGAGGCGAAGTCGCTCGATGTCTGCCTGCGAGAACTTGCGATAGCCCGATTCGGTGCGCGATGGGCTGACGATCCCCTGCACTTCGAGAAAGCGGAGCTTGCTGGAAGTGAGCTCGGGAAACTCCGGCGTGAGCCGAGCAAGCACCTGACCGATGCTCAGAAGGCCCGCGGACGCCGAGCGTTCGCGGGCGGGAGAAGCCGCCATCAGTCGATCGCCGCGACGCGATCGACGGGAGAGGCGAAGAAGTTCAACCGGAACTTGCCGACGCGAAGCTCGGTGCCGTCGACCAGCGCGCTGCGGTCGACGCGCTCGCCGTTGACGTACGTGCCGTTGAGTGAGCGCTGGTCGATGATCTCGAACGTCGAGCCGTTGCGAGTCACCTCTGCATGTCGGCGCGAGACGGTCACGTCGTCGAAGAAGATGTCGGCTTCGGGGTGGCGGCCCACGGTCGTCACGTCGGTGTCGAGCAGGTAGCGGGCCCCCGCGAGAGCGCCGGAGCGCACGAGAAGCAGTGCGGAACCGGAGGGAAGCGCTGCGATGGCGCCCTGCTCCACATCGGTGAGCTCCACGCCGAAAGGCACGAAGGAGAGGTCCGAATCGTGCCCGAACGTCTGCGTCACGTCGTGCCTCTGCTCGCCGGGACGGTGGATCGCGGCGTCTCCGCCCGATCGATTCTGGCTGTCTGTCACTATGCCCTCCTAGTCCTCCAGACTAACTGATCCGACGCCGCTCGCGGGAGCTCGCTTCACACTCAGGCATCGCATACCGACACTTCATAGGCTGGGGATGTGAAAACCACAGCTCGTCGCCTTCCTGCAGCTCCGGTCGCACTCGCCGCCGCCCTTCTGACCGCGTTCCTCGTGCTGTTCGCGCCTCTCTCCGCCTCAGCGCACGACAGTCTGCTCGCGTCGTCGCCCGAGGCCGACAGCACGGTCGACACACTCCCGGCAGAGTTGACGCTCACGTTCAGCGCGAAGCTCATCGACGAGACCGGCGCGACCGAGGTGGTCGTGACCGACCCGTCCGGCAATTCGGTCATCGAGGGCGCTGCGACCGTCGAGGGGGCGATCGTGACGCAGCAGCTCGCCACGGAGGCCGCCGCTGGTGCCTATCACGTGATCTGGAAGGTCGTCTCGAGTGACGGCCACCCGACCTCGGGAGAGTTCGACTTCACGGTTGCGAACAGCTCCGAGCCCGCCCCGACCGCGGAGCCCACCGCGGAGCCCACCCCCTCGGCCACGGCTGCTCCCGCTCCGGTCGCGACAGCAGGCCCCGGCACCGACGCCACTCCCGCCCCCGAGAGCGGCGACTCATCCGCCTCGTCGACGCTGATCTGGGTGCTCGCGATCGTCGGTGTGCTCGTGATCCTCGGCATCGTCGTCTGGCTCGTGGTCCGCGGGCGCCGCGACCCGGCTTCCACCGATTCCGACCTTCCCTCGGAGCGATAGGCTTAAGGCATGCCACATTACGATGTCGTCATCCTCGGTGCAGGTCCTGGCGGATACGTCGCTGCGGTTCGCAGCGCGCAGCTCGGTCTGTCCACCGCCATCATCGAAGAGAAGTACTGGGGTGGTGTCTGCCTCAACGTGGGCTGCATCCCCTCCAAGGCTCTCCTGAAGAACGCGGAGCTCGCGCACACGCTCAACCACAAGGCCGACTTCTTCGGCATCTCGGGTGAGTTCACGATCGACTACGGCAAGGCGTTCGACCGCAGCCGCGTCGTCGCCGACGGCCGCGTCAAGGGCATCCACTTCCTGATGAAGAAGAACAAGGTGACCGAGTACGACGGTCGCGGCACCTTCACCGGCCCGAAGGCGATCTCCGTCGCCAAGGCCGACGGCTCGACCGAAGAGGTCACCTTCGACAACGCGATCATCGCGACCGGCTCGAAGGTTCGTCTGCTTCCGGGCGTCCAGCTCAGCGACAACGTCGTGACCTACGAGGAGCAGATCCTCAGCCGCGAGCTCCCGAAGTCAATCGTCATCGTCGGAGCCGGAGCCATCGGCATGGAATTCGCGTATGTGATGACCAACTACGGCGTCAAGGTCACGATCATCGAGTTCCTCGATCGCGCGCTTCCCAATGAGGATGCGGATGTGTCGAAGGAGATCGCCAAGCAGTACAAGAACTACGGCGTCGACATCCTCACCTCCACCAAGGTCGAGTCCGTCGTCGACAACGGCTCGTCCGTCACCGTGTCGTACACCGGCAAGGACGGCCAGCAGAGCTCGATCGAGGCCGACAAGGTGCTCATGTCGGTCGGCTTCGCCCCCAACATCGAGGGCTTCGGGCTCGAGGCCACGGGCGTCAAGCTCACCGAGCGCGGCGCGATCGACATCGACGACCACATGCGCACCAACGTCGAGGGCATCTACGCCATCGGCGATGTGACCGCCAAGCTGCAGCTCGCCCACGTGGCCGAGGCTCAGGGCGTCGTCGCCGCCGAGACCATCGGCGGAGCAGAGACCCAGACGCTCGGCGACTACCGCATGATGCCTCGTGCGACGTTCTGCTCGCCACAGGTCGCCTCGTTCGGTCTGACCGAGCAGCAGGCGAAGGACGAGGGGCGCGAGATCAAGGTCGCGACCTTCCCGTTCATGGCCAACGGCAAGGCGCACGGCCTCGGCGAGCCCCTCGGATTCGTCAAGCTGATCGCCGACGCCGAGCACCTCGAGCTCATCGGCGCCCACATGATCGGTCCGGACGTGTCCGAGCTTCTGCCCGAGCTGACGCTGGCCCAGAAGTGGGACCTCACGGCTCTCGAGCTGGCTCGCAACGTGCACACCCACCCGACGCTGTCGGAGGCGCTGCAGGAGGGCTTCCACGGCCTCGCAGGTCACATGATCAACTTCTGATCCGAGGATCAGATCGAAGGCCCGGCACGCTCACGCGTGTCGGGCCTTCTTGTCCCAGCGCAGCTCCAGCCGCGAGGGAAGACCGAAGCGCACAGTCCATCCGGACGGCACGAGGGAGGCGAGTTCTGTCGGCGTGTACGAGCGACGGATGCTGATGAGGCCGTCCTCCCGGATGAACGAGCCGCGGAACAGCGTGCCCGAGAAGACCCACGTCGCGGCGTCATACAGCGCATAGGCGAATCGGGTGCGGGCGATGTCCCGGTGCACCACGACGCCGCCGACGCCGACGAGCGCTTCGGAGTCGCGCAGCAGACCGTCGAGCTCTGCCGTGGTGAGGTGATGCAGCACGTGATTCGAGAAGACCACGTCGTATTTCTCCCCCGCCGCCACGAGGTCTGCGGCGAAGGCGCAGCGATATCGAATGCCGGCTCCGTCGTCGTGATCCCCCGCCCAGCGGATCGCCCGCTCGTCGGCGTCGAGCGCCGTGATCTCGGCATCCAGCCCTGCTCGCCTCAACCGCGCCGCGATCATCCTGCATACGTCTCCGCCGCCCGCGCCGATGTCCAGGATCCGGATGGGACCACGACGGGCACGCGGTCGGATCTCCCGGCGATACAGCAGCCCTGGTCGCGAGACGAGCGCGTTCACCAGACGGAAGCGTCTGTAGGTGTGCTCGAGCATCCCGATGTCGGCAGCCGGATCGTCCATGAGCTCGCGCGCCTCGGTGGCGCGCGTCGAGAGGTCGTGTCTCACGAGACGCCGGTGGTGACCGTCATCAAGGCGCTCTCGGCGGTCAGTCCCGGCCCGAAGGCCATCGCCGCGACCCGCGACCCCTCGCTCGCGCCGTCATCGAGGATCCGTTTGATGACGAAGAGCACCGTCGCGCTCGACATGTTGCCGTTCTCGCGCAGCGTCTCTCGCGCCGGGTGCAGCTGCGCGTCGCTCAGGTGCAGTCGTTCCTGCACACGGTCGAGGATGCTGCGTCCACCGGGGTGGATCGCCCAGTGCTCCACGCGCTCCCCCACTCGTCCCTCGTCGAACGCGGCCTCGAGCTCGCCCTCGCGGGCGTAGAGCGGACGGATGGCGCCGTTGATGGTCTCGCCGATGATCTGCGGCACCTTCGTCGACAGGATCATCTCGAAGCCGTGGTCGCCGATGGTCCAGGCCATGTCCTTCTCACCCTCGGCCGCGATCGCCGTGTGGAATCCGTCGAGACGCACGGCAGGCACCGGAGTCGGGAGATCGCGCGCTGTGACGATGCCGGCGGCCGCCCCATCCGCGAAGAGAGAGTTGGCCACGATGAGATCCGGGTCCTCCGACGAGCGAAGGTGCACGGTGCACAGCTCGACGCTGACCACGAGCACCACCGCCGCGGGGTCGGCCGCGCAGAACTGACTCGCGGCACGAAGCGCAGGCATCGAGGCGTAGCAGCCCATGAACCCGAGGTGATAGCGCTGCACGCTGTCGGAGAGGCCCAGCCCCCTCACGATCTCGTACTCGGGGCCCGGTGCGTGGAAGCCCGTGCACGACGCGGTGATGACGTGCGTGATGTCCGCGGCGACGATGTCGGGGTCTGCGTCCAGGGCGCTGCGCGCCACCTCGACGAAGAGACGGGACGCCTCGCGTATGTAGAGGTCATTGCGTGCCCCGGTGCCCGGAGAGTGCAGAAGACCCGACTCTCGATCGAAGAAGACCGGCTCGTGGGTGGTCGCCGTGGGCGAGAGCTCTGCGATGACGGTGTGACGGGTGTCGATGCCCGATCCGTTGAAGGACGCTCCGATGATCCGCTGCGCGAGGCGACCGACGTCGGGCTGCGAGGCGAAGATGTCGCGCACCTCGTGCTGCTCGATGACGGTGTCGGGAACGATCGTCCGCAGCGAGCGGAGTACGGCGGAGCGGGTCATGTCTGTCACTCAAGCATGCGCCCGCGTCCGCACGGAAGGGGCTTGCGGCGTGGGTCAGAAACCCAGAGCGCGGGCGAGCTTGGAGCCGGATGACGAATCGCGACCCCCGACGGCGAAGATCACCGTCTCCACGGCCTCGAACAGGGCTGCTCGCCCTGCCGCGTCGGCGGGTGCCGCGGGCCCGAGCTCGAACTCCCACTCGCGCCATTCACGCTGCACGTCGTGTCGGAGGTCTGTCGCGCGAACGCGATCATCGACGAACTCGGCGACGACTCCGGTGGCTCCGGTCAGCAGATATGCCGTTCGGGTGTTCTCGATCCGAGCGAGGGGCGTCAACGGGCCCGTCGCCCATCGCGAGATGGTCGCGGTCACCGCATCCGGGATCCCGTCGTCGTCACCCAGCGGCCAGCCGATCTCGAGGCGGCCGTCGCCCTCGCGCGGTCCCTTGATATGCCAACCGGCATCAGGGCCGCCGGTGCGCCGACGAAGAGCCACCCCTGAGCGGGAGAGTCCGGCATCTGCAGTGTCGAAGTAGCGTGCGTCGAGTTCGCGCACCTCTCCGGACGACACGGCATCCACTCCGGGAATCCACACCCATTCAGGAAGGAGAGTGGCGTCGTCGACGTCGTACTTGCGCTCGACCTCGATGACCCTGGAGGGTTCGAGCCCGGACTTCGGAGCGTTGTGGTGCTCAGTCATCCGACGGGCTGATGTCCTCGAGGGATTCGTCGAACCAGTAGTCGATCTCGGTGGGACCGTCGGCGTCGCCGGTGTTCTGCTCGTCACCGCGCCGGTTGTACACCACCTGGGTCTCGCTGTAAGGGACGATGAGCTTGTCGTCCGCATCGCCGAGTGGAATGATCTGCCCGTCGAGCGGGCCGCCGTGAAGCCGTGCAAGTGCCATGTGCTCACCCTATCGCCGACGCGCTGCAAGACACCTCACTCCATGAGGATGCCGAGGAGCGCGCCGATGATCATCCACGGCCCGAAGGCGATGCGCGTCGAGCCGTCCGCCCTGCGGAGCATCATCAGCGATACGGAGAACAGAGCGCCGAGGAGGAAGGCGGATGCTGCTCCCACGGCGAGCGCCTGCCAGCTGTGCCAACCGAGGATCAGGCCGATGACGGCGGCGAGCTTGACGTCTCCTCCGCCCATTCCCTCGCGGCTGAGCAGACGGAGCGCCGCATAGAAGCCGCCGAGGATCAACATGCCGAATACGGCCCTGATCATCGCCGTGCTCTCACCGGAGGCGATGGCGTCGGCAACTCCGAGGACGACGAGTGCCGCGAGGGTGGGGAGCACGATCCGGTTCGGCAGTCGATGGGTGCGAATGTCGATGGCGACGAGTCTGCAGGCGATCACGAAGAGCATCAGATGGACGGTCACGACGGCCACGGTGCGGAGATCCATGCCGGAAGGCTAGGAGAAAGGCGGATGCCGACGAGAACGCCGTGTGGATAACCTTCCGTCCCGATGTCGGAGGTTCGAACTATCGTCATCTACTCCAGTTGCTTTATTAGTACATATCTTCGAGGATGGATTCATGGGGATCGGGCTCGATGCGGTGACCGCGCTCTCTCCGGCTGGCGACTCCCGCGCCGGAGAGGTTCTTCGGCTGCGCCGCGAGATCAGCCGAATGCAGCGCAGACGCAGTGAGCACCCGCTGCTCCCCCTCGAACCGGCCTTCGCCTCCCTGCTCCCTGAAGAAGGGCTGCAGACGGGGACGACATACACCGTCTCCCCCTCGCCCAGCCTCGTCCTCGCGTTGCTCGCTGCGGCGTCGCGCAAGGGCCTCTGGTGTGCGGTCGTGGGCATGCCCACGCTGGGCGTCGAAGCCGCAGCGGCGTTCGGAATCGAGCTGCCTCGACTGATCCTCGTCCCCGAGCCCGGAGACCGCTGGCTCGCCGTGACCTCTGCGCTCGCCGAGGTGGTTCCGCTGATCGCCGTGCAGCCGGGAGGCAGAGCACGCGATGCCGACGTGTCACGACTGAGCGCACGTCTGCGAGACCGCGGGAGCACCCTGCTCGTCACCGAGTCGACAGCG
Source organism: Microbacterium sp. WCS2018Hpa-9 (assembly GCF_031843745.1). Classification (NCBI taxonomy): domain Bacteria; kingdom Bacillati; phylum Actinomycetota; class Actinomycetes; order Micrococcales; family Microbacteriaceae; genus Microbacterium; species Microbacterium sp. WCS2018Hpa-9. Next base: position 36,130 of record NZ_JAVTIY010000005.1, on the reverse strand, counting down.
TCCGGCGCCTGGCCGCAGAGCGAGGGGTCCATCCGGCTGCACGACCAGCACTGGCTCGGCGTCGGCGAGGGATGGGGGCTGATCGAAGGTTCCACGGCGACGGTGTCGGCCCGAACGCGGCACAGTCCGCTGTCGTCGAGCGTGCGCGTACGCCTTCCCGGCGCCCACGGCGCGGTCGAAGAGCTGCCCGCCGAGCACATCGCCGTCGAGACCTTGGCTGAGATGACAGCTCTGCCCGGCCTGCGCGGTGCCGAGGCCGCTCCGCTCGAGTACCCGCGTCTGGCGGTGGCAGGATGACCGCTGCTCCGCTGCGGGTCCTCGTCCTGTGGTTTCCCGATTGGCCGTTGCGCGCCGCCCTGGGCGGGCCACCGCCTCACCCGCCGACAGCTCTGGTGCATGCGAACACCGTCGTCGCTTGCACCGCATCGGCGAGGGAGCACGGCGTGCGTGCCGGCCAGCGACGCCGCGTCGCTCAGGGGCACATCTCGTCGCTGCGTGTGCTGCCGCACGACGCCGCCCGCGACGAGAGAGCGTTCCTTCCGGTGCTGCAGCTCATCGAGAAGCACGCCCCCGGCGCCGCCCTGCTGCGTCCAGGACTCGCGGCAGTGCGGGCACGGGGCATCTCTCGCTACCACGACGGCGAGGCTGAGGCAGGTCGGGCCCTCATCGACGTCCTCACCGAGGCAGGCTTCCCCGAGGTGCGGGTGGGTATCGCCGACGGCCCCTTCACGGCAGAGCTCGCCGCGAGAGGAAGCCCCCCGTGCACCGTCGTGCCTGCAGGTCTCGCGAAGGACTTCCTCGCCCCGCTCCCCGTGGGGGTGCTGCGAGACGAACAGCTCACCGGTCTGCTCATCCGGCTCGGCGTGCGCACGCTCGGCGACTTCGCCGCCCTCGACGAGATCGAGGTGCGCGATCGCTTCGGCGAGCGCGGTGCCCGCCTGCACTCCCTCGCTGCCGGCGCCGATTCCCGCGCCGTGGTGGCACGACCGCCTGACCCCGAACTCGTGCGCTCCGTCGAGTTCGAACCGCCACTCGCGGGAGCCGATCAGGTGGCCTTCGCAGTGCGGCAGACGGCCGATGCGGTCATGCTCGCTCTCGGCGAAGCCTCGGTGGTCTGCACAGAGGTCCGCATCGACCTGATCGACGACGACGGCAAGGTGTTCTCCCGCCCCTGGCTGCACCCGACCTGCTTCGATGCCGCCGACCTCGTCGACCGGGTGCGCTGGCAGCTCGAGGCGCTGGGGGCGGAGTCCGCGAAGGAGCCGATCGATGAGGCTCGCGCGTTCGGCGGGATCGCCCTGGTGCGGATCGTCCCCGTGGCGGTCGATGATGCCGCCCACCACCAGCCCGGACTCTTCGGGTCGGGCACGGATGAGCGCCTGCACCATGCCATCTCCCGCGTGCAGACCATGCTCGGGCACGAGGGTGTCGTCACCGCCGCTCTTTCCGGCGGGCGCTGGCTCGCCGATCGACAGGTGCTCACTCCGTGGGGTGAACGCGCCGTCGCCCCCAGAGACCCAGGGCACCCCTGGCCGGGAAGCCTTCCCGATCCCCTTCCCGCCGAGGTGTTCCGACCACCTCGGCCTATCGGAGTGCTCGCTCCTGACGGCGAGACCGTCCTCGTCGATGACCGGGGGTCGTTGTCGGCGGCGCCCGCTCGCATCGACGGCGACGACGTCCAGGCCTGGGCTGGCCCCTGGCCCGTCCATGAACGCCGGTGGGAAGCCTCCGGTGGCAAGAGGGGGCACCGCCTGCAGATCATCGACGATCATGATCGCGCCTGGCTCGTCTTCTGCACCGGAGACCGCTGGTGGGCCGAGGGGAGGTACCGCTGATGGGCTGGCACAACCCTCCCCTGTCCTGGAACGAACTGGAGCGCACTCTCAGCGGCGAGGAATCTCCCTACCCGACCGGAGGCATGCCGCCAGGCAGCCGACCGGATCCCGGTCCCGTCAGCACCAAGCGCAAGCGCAACCCTCCGACATCGGTGAACCGACCTGAGGATGCGGTTCCCTATGCCGAGCTGCACGCGCATTCGTCGTACTCCTTCCTCGACGGCGCCTCCTCGCCGGAAGACCTGCTCGCCGAGGCCGAGCGTCTGGGGCTCACCGCGCTGGCGCTCACCGACCACGACGGTTTCTACGGGGCGGCCCGCTTCGCCGAGGTCGCAGAGCTGATGGACGTGAGCGTCCAGACCGTATATGGCGCAGAGCTCTCGCTCGGTCTCGACGCACCGCAGCGGGGCGCCCCCGATCCCGTCGGCGACCATCTGCTGGTGCTCGCCGACGGCCTGGAGGGCTATCACCGTCTCTCCGGCGCCATGACGGCTGCCCACCTGCGCGGGGGCGAGAAGGGTCGCCCCGTGTACGACCTCGATGAGCTGGCAGCCTCCGCCGACGGGCACTGGACGATCCTCACCGGCTGCCGCAAGGGCGGCGTCCGGCGTGGTCTCGAAGCCGGAGACGCGCAGACACCGCTGCGCCGCCTGGTCGATCTGTTCGGCCAGGATCACGTCGCCGTCGAGCTCTTCGACCACGGCGACCCCCAGGACACACGTCGCAACGACGCTCTCGCCGATCTCGCCAGGCGGATGCGTTTGCCGGTGGTGGCGACGAACAACGTGCACTACGCCGCCCCCGAACGTGCATCACTCGCCGAAGCGGTCGCCGCAGTGCGTGCTGTGCGCAGCATGGACGAGCTCGACGGCTGGCTTCCGACCCACGGAGGAGCACATCTGCGCAGCGGTGCGGAGATGTCCGCACGCTTCCGGCGCCACCCCGGCGCGATCTCCTATGGGCTCGAACTCGCCGCAGCGTCGGCCTTCTCCCTCCGTCGAGCACGACCGGCCCTGCCGAAGCAGGAGGTCCCCGACGGTCATACCCCCATGAGCTGGCTGCGCCATCTGGTGTGGGAGGCCGCGCCGACGAAGTATCCGAACCTCGATGACGACGGCCGCCGCAGGATCGGGCGCGAGCTCGACGTGATCGAGGAGAAGGACTTCCCCGGCTACTTCCTCATCGTGCACGGCATCGTCACAGAGGCACGCCGTCGCGGCATCCTGTGTCAGGGGCGTGGCTCTGCCGCGGCGAGCGCCGTCTGCTATCTGCTCGGCATCACCGCCGTCGACCCGATCCTCTACCGACTGCCCTTCGAGCGGTTCCTTGCGACGACCCGTCAGGAAGAACCCGACATCGATGTGGACTTCGACTCCGACCGTCGGGAGGAGATCATCCAGTGGGTGTACCGCGAGTACGGAAGAGAGCGTGCGGCGCAGGTGGCGAACGTCATCCAGTACCGTCCGAAGAATGCCGTGCGCGACATGGCGAGGGCTCTCGGCTTCTCCCCGGGGCAGCAGGACGCCTGGTCCAGGCAGGTCGACGGGTGGAGCACCGGACTCGAGGTGGCCGACGAGCACGACATCCCCGCGAACGTGCTCGACTACGCAGGTGAGCTTCTGAAGGCTCCCCGGCACCTCGGCATCCACTCGGGTGGCATGGTGCTCACGGCACGACCCGTCGGCGAGGTCGTCCCCGTCGAGCATGCGCGCATGGAGAACCGCACCGTGATCCAGTGGGACAAAGACGACGCGGCCTGGATGGGGCTGGTGAAGTTCGACCTCCTCGGGCTGGGCATGCTGGCAGCGCTCCAGCACTGCTTCGATCTCATCGACGACGCCACGGGTGAGCGGTGGACGCTCGAGACTCTTCCGAAAGAAGAGCCGGCCGTCTACGACATGCTCTGCCGCGCTGATTCGATCGGGGTGTTCCAGGTCGAATCCCGCGCACAGATCGGCCTGCTTCCCCGCCTGCAGCCACGCGCGTTCTACGACCTCGCCATCCAGATCGCGCTCATCCGCCCCGGGCCCATCCAGGGCGGAGCCGTGCATCCCTTCGTCCGCCGCAAGATGGCGAAGGATGCGCTCGACGAAGAGAACCGCGCCAGAGCCGCTCGTGGAGAAGAGCCTGTCGTGCTCGATATCCCGTATCCGCATGATGACCTCAAGCCGATCCTCGAGCGGACGCTGGGCATCCCGATCTTCCAGGAACAGCTGATCCAGATGGCGACGGCCATCGGCGACTGCACTGCCGACGAGGCCGATCTGCTCAGACGCGCCATGGGATCCAAACGCGGACTCGAGAAGATCGAGAAGGTGCGCGACAAGCTCTACACAGGGATGACCAGGCGCGGGCTCTCCGCCGAGCAGTCGGATCGCATCTACGCGCAGATCCAGGCGTTCTCGAACTTCGGATTCGCGGAGTCGCACTCGTTGTCCTTCGCACTTCTCGTCTATGCGAGCTCCTGGCTCAAGCTGCACTATCCGGCGGCGTTCCTCGCCGGGCTGCTCCGGTCGCAGCCGATGGGCTTCTACTCCGCCTCGACGCTCACCGCAGATGCGCGACGGCATGGCGTGGAGGTGCGCCGACCCGATCTGCACGCCTCAGGTGTCACCGAGACCCTCGAACCCCTCGAGGGTGCACCGCGGCGGATGCCGACGGGGCTGGACGCCTGTGGCGATCCGGTGCAGCCTCGAGTGCCGCGCTTCGACCGGTCCACGCCAGACGAGTCGGCGGCGCACCGACGGGATGGCGCATATGCGGTGCGCATGGGGCTCAGCGGTGTGCGCGGCATCGGCACACCTCTGGCAGAGAGAATCGTCACCGAGCGCGAGGCCGCCGGCCCTTTCCGCGATCTGAACGATCTGGTGAGGCGCACCGATGCCACCGCTGCGCAGCTGGAGTCCCTGGCGACCGCCGGCGCGTTCGAGTGCCTAGGGCTGCAGCGCAGAGAGGCGATCTGGCTGTCAGGGGCAGCCGCTGAGGATCGTTCGCGGTACCTTCCCGGCACGACGATCTCCGTGCAGCCACCGCTGTTCAGCGATCAGTCCAGCTACGAACAGCTCTCCGCGGATCTCTGGGCGACCGGCGTCTCGACCGACGACCATCCGATGGCACACTTCCGCGGACTCCTGCGCGAGCGGGGTGTGCTCACCTCCACCGATCTCCAGAGCCACGAGACGGGCAGGCGCATCGAGGTCGCGGGCCTCGTGACCCACCGTCAGAGACCTGCGACCGCAGCGGGTGTCACGTTCCTCAATCTCGAAGACGAGAACGGCCTCGTCAACGTCATCTGCTCGACGGGTGTGTGGGGTCGTTACCACCGGGTGGCGCGGGATTCTCCTGCTCTGATCATCCGCGGCATTCTCGAGCGCTCAGCCGAGGGGGTCGTGAACGTCCTCGCTGACGCGTTCGAAGACCTCCGCACCGGAGTGACGCATCGATCGAGGGACTTCCGCTGAGCGGTTCACCAGAAGCGTTCGGGCTCCGGCTCAGGCACGCGGTCGCCACCGCCCCAGCGGTCCGCTTCGGCCTTCGCGGCGTCGACGGCTGCATCCGCACCGTGCAGGGCTGCTCTGGCACTCGTCGCTCCCGATCCGTTCCCCTCGGCGTCGACGGTGAGCGTCGTCTGCGACGAGTGGCCGCCGATCGTCACCGTGCAGTCGATGACACGACCCAGCCACCGGAGGACCTCGCCCCGGGGCTCCTCGACGCGGCGATAGCGGATCCCGGTATCGAGGTCTCTGACAGACAGGATCAGGGACTCCCCGGTCAGCTCGTCGATGCGCTCCGTCACCTCGACTCGGTGCCCGTGGGCGATGGCGAGTTGCGCGTTCAGCACGAGCTTTCTGTCCATGAACCCACTCTATGAGTGGACGTTCTCGCAGCAAGCCCCAGTCTTGGAAGAAACATTCGTAGATTTCTTTGTCCCCCAAATGGCGGACAGAGCGATTAAGCGATATTCTGCTGGGAGTAGCGGGGGCTACCGGCTGAACATCTGGGGATTACCAGCCGAGAGAGCAGCGAAAATCTTTCGCCGCCTCCCCTACCGTCCGGGACGGACGGTGAGCCCTCTCGAGTGATCCAAATGGGGTTGGATGACTCGAGAGGGCAACCAATCCCAGCCTCACCGGCTGAGGCGGGCCCGCAGCGAGTCGACAAGCAGCCCGACTCCGAGTTCGAACGTCCGATCCGCTCGCGCCGTTCCTCGCTCTGCCCCCTCGAGCACGCGACCGAGCGTACGGGTTCCCTCCCCCGGCTCCCAGACCTCGTCCGGTGATGCCAGGTCGAGACCGAAGCCGATCGCGAAGGCGTCGATGATCGCGATCACCGTGAGCACCTCGTCTTCGGGAAAGCCGCCGTCGACGAGGACGGTCGCCAGGTCGTCGTATGCGGTGATGACCGCCGGATGAGTGATCGTCTTCCCGATGAGGAGCGGAACGAGCTGCGGGTGATCGGCGTACATCTGGCGCTGCTGCCTCAGAAGGTCGACCAGGAAGTCGTCCCAGCTGCTCTCACCCGGCCTGACCCGGTAGTCCTCGACCAGTCGGCCTCGCATCAGCTCGATGATGCCGTCCATGCCGTCCACGTGGTTGTACAGCGAAGACGGCCTGACTCCGAGCCTGCGGGCGATCGCGTTCACCCCGAACGGCTCCCCGGCCCTCGACAGCTCGAGGCCGGCCGCCCCGATGATGTCGGGCGAAAGCAATGGGCTCGAGGGCCTGGGCATCGCACGCTCACTTTCTGTTCGCGGGGCCGTCGAGGAAATCTCTTCCCTCCGGCATCCCTCCTGTGCATAATAGTGAACACCATTCGTTGACGAACACCATTCGTTTATGAATTCGCGCCCCACCCGATGCGCACCGGCAGAACCTTCGCGCACATCGCCGTGCCCTCTCAGTGGGAGAACCATGACCGCCATCGACCTCAGCACCCGGGTTCCGCTCCGGCTGCCGACCGCCACCGCCACCTTCGCGATCGGAATCGCGGGCTATCTCGGCGTCAACCTGTCGCCCTACATGATCACCGCTGCTCAGACCGGCCTCAGCATCGACGTGCTCGCCGCGAGCTGGCTCGTCACCGCGACCCTGCTGCTCACCGCGATCACCGGACTCGCGATCGCCCCGCTCTGCGCCGGCAGCCACCGGCGAGCCGTGGCCCGAACCGGACTCGCCATCGCTGCGGTCGGATTCGCCCTCGCAGCACTGTTTCCGGCGCTCATCGTTCCCGCGCTGCTGGTCGGCGGGGCGGGAGCCGGCGGTGCCGTTGCTGCCTCGGGAGCCGCACTCGCCGCCTTCCGGAACCCCGACAGGGTCGCGGGGTTCAACGGTCTCGCGAACCGTGGCGTGATCACGATAGTGCTGGCGGTGATCCCCCTCGTCGGGCTCGCGCCGATCGATGTCTTCGGCGCACTCGCGCTGTTCAGCATCGTCGGACTGGTCGTCTCAGCGTGGTTGCCTGCGGCTCCGGTCGTCGATCCCCAGGCGGGGGCTGCCGTCGCCGAGGCGATGCCGATCGAAGTGCCACCGACTGGCACGGTGCGCCTCTCTCCCGCACGCTCGCGAACCGTCACGATCGCCGGATTCAGCCTCCTCGTCGTGTTCGCGCTGTGGGCGGCGAGCGAGGATTCGCTCTGGGCCATGGCCGGTATCATGGGCGCCGAGCAGACCGGTCTGACGCCCGAGGGACTGGGCCTCGCGCTCAGCGGTGCGACGGCGGGCGGCCTCATCGGGTCTGTGCTGCTCATGATCGTCGGATCCCGGCTGGGTCGAGCAGTGCCGCTCGCAGTGCTGCTGGTGGCAGGAGGACTGCTGAAGATCGTCGAGGGGTTCACCTCTGATCCGGCCGCGTTCATCGTCGTGTTCATCGCCTGGAACACCGTGTATGCGATCGCCTTCATGTACTTCGTGTCGACCTCGGCGGCACTCGATGCCGACGGCCGCTGGTCTGGGCCCCTGCTCGCGGTCTACCTCGTCGGCTCGGCGCTCACCCCCGTGATCGGCGCTGCCCTCGTCGGCGCGCTCGGGTTCCAGGGGTTCGCCGTCGCACTGGGCATCGCGAGCTTCGTGCTCGCCGTGCCGGCGAGCGCCATCGCCCTGCTCTCGACACGCCTCGAGCGCGCAGCCACCACCGAGGAGACGCTCTGATGACCCGCACGCTCTATCGCAACGCCCGCTTCTTCACCGCCGACGAAACCGCCTGGGCCGAGGCGGTAGTCGTCGACGGCACAGAGTTCGCCTTCGTCGGCGCCGAGGCCGACGCACCGCCGACGGATGCCGTCGTCGACCTCGGGGGAAGAGTCGTGTTTCCCGGGTTCACCGACGCGCACACCCATCTGCTGATGATGGGCGAGGCGCTCGGCCAGATCGGGCTCACCGATGCCGGCTCGCTCGACGAGATCCAGCGCAGGGTTCGACAGGCACGCGAGACCTCCACCGGCGCGGTGCGCGGGCGCGGATGGCTCTTCGACGCGATCCCGGGTGGATCGCCGACGGCGGCGATGATCGACGCCGTCGTCGCGGATGTCCCCGTCTATCTCGATGCCAACGATTATCACTCCTGCTGGGTCAACTCGGCGGCGCTCGAGGAGTTGGGGATCACCCGCGAGACACCTGACCCGATCGGTGGCCGGATCGAGAAGGATGCCGACGGCGAGCCGACCGGGATGCTCTACGAGACGGCCGCGCAGCAGCATGCGTGGGCGCACAGGGATGCCACGACCACCGATGAGCAGCGGGATGCGGCGGTGCAGCGCGTCATCGAGTCGTATCTCGCGGCGGGTGTCACCGGCGCCGTCGACATGGCGTTCGACGGGCTCGCGCTCGCGGCGCTCGAGCGGGCGGAAAGGCGAGGCGAACTGCCGTTGCGGATAGCCGCGCACTGGTTCGTCGCGAACGCCGGCGATGACACGCTGAACCTGACTCAGGTCGCCGAGGCGGCAGAGCGGGCCGAGGCTGCCTCGAGCGCTGTTCGGGTGATCGGCATCAAGCTCGTTCTCGACGGCACGATCGACGCGTGCACCGCAGCGATGCGTGCACCGTATGCGGATGGCACCAGCGCGGCGCCGATCTGGCCGGCCGATCGCCTGTTCCCGGTCGTCGCGGCTGCGGATGCCGCGGGGCTGCAGGTTGCGCTGCATGCGATCGGCGATGCGGCGAGCACGCTCGCCCTGGATGCCATCGAGCACGCGGTCACCGTCAACGGCGATCGTCCGCGTCGCCATCGGATCGAGCATCTCGAGTACGCGGCTCCCGGCACGGCCGAGCGGATGGCGCGCCTGGGCGTGACGGCGTCGATGCAGCCGGTGCACGCCGACCCCGCGATCTTCGCCAACTGGGCGGCTCAGCTCGGCGATGATCGCGCGGAGCGCGCATTCGCCTGGCCGGAGTACGAAGACGCAGGTGCACTGCTCGCCTTCTCGACGGACGCTCCCACCGCGCCGCACGCGGCGCTCGCGAACATGTACGTGGCCACGACACGGGCGTCGGCTCTGGACCCGGATGTGCCTGCGGTGCATCCGCAGTTCGCCCTACCTCTCGAACGCGCGATCGCCCATGCGACGCGTGACGCCGCGGTGTCGATCGGAGACGGGGCGTGGCGTGGCCGCATAGCAGTGGGCCAGGCGGCGGACTTCGCCGTGCTCGACGTCGATCCGTTCTCGGAGGGCAGCCGGTCGCTGCTCACAGCCCGCGTTCTGCGCACGGTGATCGGCGGGCGCACCGCGTACGAAGCGTGAGACGTCGCCCCCGCGGCATCCGTCGACGGCCCTCTTGAGCGATATACCGGTCTGTTCGTATAATTCTGGTGAACTCTGGCGGGTAGAGGGCGCCCGCCGATCAGGCGGTGATGTCATCGCCCGGTGGCGGAGCGCTCCCTCTGTCAGCCGATGGCGAATACGACTGATTGGAGTGTTGAGATGTCCGCGATGCCCGATCCGAGGTTCGAGCTCCGCAGGGTGACTGAGACCGAGTGGCTGATCGTCGACCACAAGTACGAGCCGCACGACGCACGTCAGACCGTCGCCTGCATCTACCAGGTTGATGCCGTCGAGGTCGACGTTCTCTGGTTGCGCAATCTTCCCTTGGCGAGCTCGTACATGTCGGCCGAAGAAGTGCTCAGCGATCTGCAGCGGTTCCACAACCCGCCGAGCCGGTCGACGGCGCCGATAACGATCCCTCACCTTCCTCCGCTTGCGACGACGTTCAGTTGATACCCCTACGGAGCGGTACCCCGGCCCGGCGACCGCCGCGCCATAGGCTGGCCTCATGCTCATCGCTCTGATCCGTCCCGTCGAGACCAGCACTGCAGACGTCATCGGAACGACACTCGCCGAGGTGATCGTCGAGCTCGAACAGCACCGCCAGCCCGGTTTCGAGCTGGCCTCGGCGCCGGTGCGGATGCTGAAGGGCGTGGCCAAGATGGAGGCGACCGGCACGTTCACACGGGTCGACGGCGTGCAGGAGATCGAGGCCGACGACATGACCTCGCTCGAGGCGAAGGTGCCAGAAGGATGGCGGATGCTGACGGTGCGCACCGCCTAAGTCGAGAGACCCGCTGCCAGCGAAGAAGACCCCCACCGGCTCAACGCCGGGTGGGGGTCTTCGCTCTTCAGGGCGTGGCCGATTCAGCCGCCCGACGGGTTCTCGAGCGGCGCGCCGTCTTCGTCGGTGGTCTCGTCTTCGAGGATCTCGTCCGTGCTCTTGGACGTCGAATCATCGGGTGCACCACCCGAGGCGGTGTCAGCCTCTTCGTGGCCGTCAGTGGTTCCGTGCGTGTTCTGCAGATCGCTCATTGCATCTCCTCTGTCGATGAGCCGACGGTATGCGCGCGGCCCCGGGTTCGAGGAGGGGGTTGACGCGCAGACGTGCGGAGTGGTGCGCGCCGAACTGCTGACCGTCGGCCGCACGGAGCACGACAACTCCGCGTTCAGCCGGCGACGGCCGGCGATCGTCGACCCCGACTTCGCGCCCGTCTTGCGACTGGGAACGGGCGACCTGATCTGACGCGCCAGTCCGGCAGCGTCGTCTACCCGGGGCCGTCGCTTGCAGCTGCGAGCAGGGGCACGACGACATCGCTGACAGGTGTGGGAATGCCGTGCTTCCGACCGAGTCGCACGATGACACCGTTGCGAATGTCCCATTCGAGAGGTCGACGGGCTTCGCGATCCGTGAGGATCGACGTTCCCATGTCCGCGGGGAAGCCCTGGAACGCGCCTATGATCTCGAGCGGCACTTCGTCGCCCAGATCGGCCCCCTCCGCACGGGCGACCGCCAGACACTCCCGTGCATAGTCCAGAGCAAGTCCGGCGATGTCCTCACGGGCGAACATTCCCGCCCGCCGCCCCGCGAGGACCATGAGCCCTGCCACCGCGTTCTGCAGCAGCTTGCGCCACGCGACAGTCGTGAAGTCGGTCGCCAGCTCGACGGTGCAATGACTCGCGCGCAGCACCTCCTGCACCACCTGGGCGGGGCCGACGTCGGGCAGGGTCAGGCGGGCGTCGCCCCGCAGCCACACGGAGCCGTCGGGTTGTGGCTGTGCGGGGAACCAGACGACCGCCGGCACCACAGGGGAATCCGGGACGTGCGGTGCGACCGCCGTCTCCTGCTCGACGCCGTTCTGCAGGACGCACACCACGGTGTCGGGGCGACACAGCGCGCTGAGCCACGGCGCCGCCGCATCGACCTGCGTCGCCTTCACGGCGAGGAAGACGAGGTCGACGCCCTTTTCGATCTGCCATGGATCGGTCAGCACAGGACCCGGCACGGTGACGAGGTCGTCACCGTGCCGCAGCTCCAGATGTTCGCGTGCGGAGCGACCGCAGAGCATCGGAGTACGTCCCACCTCATGCAGCGCCGCAGCAATCGTGGTGCCGATCGCCCCTGGGCCCACCACTGCGATGAGCTTCTCCCCCGACTTCGATGATTCAGACAGATCGGCCATAACGCTCCCTCACCTGGACGCAGTATCGACAGCCTATCCAGAGCGGTCTCCGGCCCCTGTCGTCAGGGGGCCCTTCGAACACGCTGAGGTCTGAGGTGATCTCGCCCAACTCGACCGGGTGGGTAGTCCCGGCCGGGATGACCTTCAGCGCCGCGAGATGCGTACGGCCGCCGACTGGGCACCTCTGCGTTCTCTTCCGTTCTCTTGCGCTGATCAGATGGTGAGAAGACTGGTCACCTGTCGATGGAGAGCATGTTGGCTTCGTCGTGCCGTTCGCCGGCAGCGGGCTCGAGTGCGGTCAGCCGGTCGGCCTGGTCGGCGGTGAGCACGACAGCATCCGCCGCGGTGTTCTCCTCCACTCGTGCCACGCGGCGCGTGCCCGGGATGGGGGCGATGTCATCTCCGCGGGTGAGGATCCACGCCAGCGCCGTCTGCGCGGGGGTCGCACCGATCTCGGCGCCGATCGCACGCACCTCGTCGACGAGACGGAGGTTGCGGGTGAAGTTCTCGCCGACGAAACGCGGGTTGGTCTTGCGCCAGTCGTCATCAGGGATGTCGGCCGCAGAACGGATCTGGCCTGTGAGCAGCCCGTGACCGAGCGGCGAGTAGGGAACGAAGCCGATGCCGAGCTCGCGCAGCAGCGGCAGGATCTCCGACTCGACGTCACGGGTCCACAGCGAGTACTCGGTCTGCAGCGCCGACACCGGCTGCACGGCGTGTGCGCGGCGGATCGTCTGCGCTGAGGCTTCGGAGAGCCCGAAGTGCAGCACCTTGCCCTCGGCGATCAGGTCGGCGACGGCGCCCGCGGTGTCTTCGATAGGTGTGTTCGGGTCGACCCTGTGCTGGTAGTAGAGGTCGATGTGGTCAGTGCCCAAGCGTCGCAGCGAACCCTCCACAGCAGCCCTGACGTTCTCGGGCGCACTGTCGATCACGCCGGGGCCGCCGCCGGAGTGCGAGACGAGGCCGAACTTGGTGGCGATCTTCACCTGATCGCGGCGCCCTCTGAGGGCCTGTCCGACGATCTCCTCACTGAGATAGGGGCCGTAGATCTCGGCGGTGTCGATGTGGGTGACGCCCAGGTCGAGGGCCCGGTGGATGGTGCGGACGGACTCGTCATTGTCGAGGCCGCCGCCGGTCGTGTAGGTGCCGGCCATGGTCATGGCGCCGAGGCCGATGCGGGAGACTTCGAGGGCTCCGAGGTGTGCGTTCTTCATGTCATGTCCTTCTGTCGGGTGCGTGTCAGGCCTGAGAGGTGGGCATTGCCCACAGCTCGGCGATGGAGGAGCGGCGGTGGCGGGTCACCATGTAGGCGATGCTCTCGGCGATGTCTTCCGGCTGCAGCTTCTCGGGGATGTTCTCGGCGTCTGAGACGGCGAGGTCGTTCTTGATGGTGTCGTTGTTGTGCGAGACCAGTTCGGTGTCGACGGCGCCGGGCTCGAGCACGCCGACTCGCACGTGCTCCTTGGTGATCTCCTGGCGGAGTGCCTCGGTGAAGCCGTTCACACCGAACTTCGTCATGTTGTAGGCGGCGAAGTTCGCCCACGCCTGTCGGCCCGCGATGGAGGAGATGTTGACGATGTCCGCGACTCCGCGCGGGCCGTCTTCCGCTGCACTCAGCAGGTGCGGGAGCGCCGCCTTCGTCATGAAGAGCAGGCCGTTCTGGTTCACGGCGATCATCCGCTCCCATTCCTCGATGTCCTGCTCGACGACGCTCCCCAGCAGCATGAGGCCGGCGTTGTTGACGAGGATGTCGAGGCGCCCGAGGCGGTCGATGACCGTCTGCACGGCGCTCTCTGCTGCAGCGCGGTCGGTGATGTCGGCGGTGACGGCCAGTGCCGATCCGCCTGCCGCTTCGATCTCGGCGACGAGGGCGAGAAGTCGCTCCTGGCGGCGTGCGACGACAGCGACGGTGGCGCCAAGTCCGGCGAGTTCCTTCGCCGTGGCTTCGCCGATGCCGCTGCTGGCTCCGGTGATGATGGCGACGGTTCCGGTGAGGTTGTTGTGTGCCATGAGGAGTGCGTCCCTTTCGTGGAGAGCTGCCGAATTCGAGAGTTGCCTGTCGAGGTCTCGGCGACGGATATCTAGAGTCAACGCTCCTCCGCCGGAGTTAGCGTGGCCCTACGTATGGGTGCCCCAGCAGGGACCCCCAAGATGGTCGACACCGGCGTAGTTTCGATGTCATGGACACTCACGACGCCATCAGCGACTTCCTCACCACGAGGCGCGCGAAACTCACCCCGGAGCAAGTGGGCTTGCCGGACTTCGGCGGTCGTCGCCGCGTCCCCGGGCTGCGTCGCGAAGAGGTCGCCCTCGTCGCCGGGATGAGCTCGGAGTACTACAAGCGCCTCGAGCGCGGGAACGCCGCGGGGGTATCGGAATCGGTCATCGACGGGGTCAGTCGAGCCCTCCAGCTGGATGAGGCGGAACACGCGCATCTGCTCGATCTGATCCGGGCGGCCAACGCCGGCGCCCATCCGCAGCAGCGGCAGCGCCCTGTGCGCAAGACACAGCTCACCTTCGGAATGCGTCAGACAATAGACGCGATGTCCACCGTCCCCGTATACGTGCAGAACGGCCGACTCGACGCTATCGCCACAAACGCCCTGGGCCGGGCCGTCTTCTCCGAGATGCTCGACCATGCCAGCCCGCCCGCGAACGCTGCACGCTTCATCTTCCTCGATGCGCGCGCCCAGACCTTCTATCCCGGCTGGGAGGCACAGACCCGCCAGATCGTCGCCATGCTCCGCGCGGAAGCAGGTCGGTCGCCATACGACCGGCAACTCAGCGATCTCATCGGCGAGCTGTCCACACGTAGCGACCTCTTCCGGAAGCTGTGGGGAGCGCACGACGTCCGCGAACACCGCACCGGACTCAAGACCGTCCACCACCCGATCGTCGGCGATCTCGAGCTCACCTTCCAGGCCATGGACCTCGCCTCAGATCGCGGGCTCCAGATGATCGTCTTCTCCGCACAACCCGGATCTGCCACCCACGAGCGCCTTCAGCTGCTCGCCAATCTGACCGAAACCACCGTCGAGAACGCGCTTCGCTGAGCCGAGGGAACGCAGATGGCGCGGTCATCCCGAGGCAGATGAAACCTCACCGGGAGGCAGGTACCGCAGAAGGCTGTTGAATACGGCAGAGCGCGTCGGACTCCGAAGACACGAAAAAGGGAAGGGCACCTGCTCGAAGCAGGTGCCCTTCCCTTTTTTCTCGCTGTTCTGCAATCAGTATTGCCAACAGCCCTTGTGGTCGGGCTGACAGGATTTGAACCTGCGACCCCTTGACCCCCAGTCAAGTGCGCTACCAAGCTGCGCCACAGCCCGTTGTTCTGCACTCTCGCGCAGGCAACTCCCCTATCTTAGCCCCACTCTCCCGCCCTTCGCGAACCGGGTGAGCGCCGGGCGTTGCGTGGTGTCGGAGGCACAGCGTACGGTCACCTGCATGGCGACGATCACGACAGAGTTGGCCACGACCGCCCGGTGGGACGACGTGCAGCACGCACTTACGGGCGGCGGCGATGGTGCCAGCTGCCAGTGCATCTGGCCGATGCTGAGCAACAAGGAGTGGAACGAGACGAACACGCCGCAGCGCACCGAGATGTTGCGCGATGAGATCGACGCGGGTCCTCCGCCCGGTCTGATCGCCTATGTCGATGGCGACGCCGCCGGATGGATCCGGATCGGGCCGCGTACGAAGCAGCAGCGGGTGCCGCGCACGCGCATGATCGCCGCAGCATCCGCCGAGCCCTTCGACGATGACTCGGTGTGGGCAGTCACGTGCTTCGTGGTCCGTCGCGAACATAGAGGCTCCGGCCTCAACCTCGAACTGCTGCGCGCCGCGGGCGACTTCGCGCGAAGCTCGGGAGCCCGACTCATCGAGGGCTATCCCGTCGACACCCGCGGCGAGAAGAAGCGCACGAACGACCTGTTTCACGGCATGCTCACCACATTCCTGGCTGCAGGCTTCGAAGAGAGAGCCGAGATGAAGCCGGGACGAGCTCTCGTGGCATTGGAGCTCTCCGCGTGACCGAAGCGACAGAGCTGCCCGCATCCATGGGCAAGGTCGCGCGCAGAGAGCTGGCGCTGCAGGGGCTCACCCGTCTCGACCAGTTCGACGGAGTGTCCGAGAGCGCGCTCCTCGCGATTCACGGGGTGGGCCCGAAAGCCATCCGCCTCCTGCGCGAAGAACTCGAGTCTCGCGGCTCGGCTCTCAGACCGTGAGCGACCGCTAGCGTAGGCGACATGAGCGACGAGAACCCGACCATCGAAGACCCCGAACTGGGCACCCTCACGCGCGCGACGACGGAGCTGACTGATGGAACCGTGCTGACCCACGACTGGTACGCCGGTGGCACGGTCGTCAATGGCGCACCCCTCGATCTCATGCTCGAAGGGACCACCGTCGATGAGGCGGCCGCTCTGCTCCCCCACGTGCACGAGACGATCGCCGCCCTCGGCGTGCTGCGACGCTTGGCTACGGATGCCGTCGTGGCCGCCTTCAGCAACGTCACCCCCGAGCAGCACGAGCTCGACGACGCGGCATCCGACCTCAGCCTCGAGACGCTCGAGGCTTCAGCCGACGGCACCGTCGTGCTGCACTTCATCGACACCTGCTCCCAGCACTTCCCCGAGGGGTACTGGCCTGCCGTCCACCTCGGCACCGACGGTCAGATCACCCAGGTCACCGTCGAGTCCTGAGCACGTCAGGCACCGTTCCATCCCGCCCTACGATGGGGAGATGCAGCGCCGCCGCCAGCCTGATCCGCTTCTGTGGGCATTCCTGCCCTACATCGCGGTCTCGGTGACCCACGTGGCACTGCTGGGCCTTGAGAGTCCCGCCGCCGGCCCTACCAAGCTGCTGCTCATGCCCCTGCTCGCTCTGCCGGTGCTGGTGTCGTTGCGCCGGATCCGGGAGCGCGCCGCGCAGGCATTGATTCTCGTGGCCCTCGCGTTCTCATGGCTCGGCGACAGCGCGGGCGCGCTCTTCCCCGCCGCGCCGGAAGTACCGCTGATGTTGGTGTTCTTCGGCATCGCGCATCTGGCATACATCAGCCTCTTCATCCGTCACCTCACGCAGCGTCGGATGCCGTGGTGGGCGCTCGTATACGCCGGATGGTGGGTGGCGATGGTGGCTTTCGTTGGGCCCCATGCCGGTGGGCTGCTGATCGCGGTCGCCATCTACGGACTCGTCCTCGGTGCCACAGCGGCATTCTCGACTCGGTGCCATCCGCTCGTCGCGATCGGCGGCGCCTTCTTCCTCGCGAGCGACACTCTGCTGGCCCTCCGTCTCTTCCTCCCCGACTCGCTCCCCGCCTGGAGCAGCCCTGCCATCATGGCCACCTACACGATCGGACAGGGCCTGATCATCGCCGGCGCCCTGATCGCACTGAGAAACCGAGGTGCCTGATGGCCGATACTGCACGGGTCGACAGCTGGCTCTGGGCGATCCGCGTCTACAAGACGCGCTCGGCTGCGACGACCTCATGCCGTGCAGGGCATGTGCGCCTGAACGGCGATAAGGTGAAGGCCGCTCAGCACGTGCACATCGGCGACGAGCTGCGTGTGCGGATCGCCGGTTTCGATCGGATTCTGATCGTTCGCCAGCTGCTCGTCAAGCGTGTCGGTGCGCCAGTCGCTGCCCTCGCCTACGAGGATCGCACACCCGAGCGCGAGCCTCAGGCTGCTCTCGGGCTGCGCGATCGGGGCGCGGGGCGACCCACCAAGCGCGAGCGACGAGACATCGACAAGCTGCGGGGCCGAGGATATGAGGATGACGGCATATTCCACGGCTGACACTGGGCAGAGTCGAACATATCTTCTAAACTGAGGGCATGGCTCAGCGCACCGATCTCGACCTCGATCTGGAGGAGCGCCGCCGCCTGCTCGACGAGTGGGTCGCCACGCGGCGCCAGATCGCTGCGCTCGAAGCCCAGTCGTACGCGCTCCTCGTAGCGCGCATCAGCGTGCACGACGCTGACGTCTCCGAGAGCCCCCACCACCGTGATGCGATCTATCGATCGATGATCGCGGAGTACTCCGCGGCAGGGCACATCCCGAAGGGATCCATCGAATACGCCTTCACCGATGCACGCACTCTGTCACGGGCCCTACCTGCCGTGTTTGCCTCCTTTGCGGCTGGCTCGATCACCGCGCACCATGTCCGTGAGATCGTGCGAGCCAGCGAGATCGTCGACGACGCCATACGCGACGGACGCGTGGAAGCCGCGACGATGGGTCTCTACGAGGCCGCAGTGCTCGTGGTCGCTGAGCAGGACACCGCGTCGCGCACGAAGCCCCACGCTCGCAAGGTCGCGGCCCGTCTCGTGGGCCAGACCGTCGTCGAGACCCAGCGGCGCGCGGCGACCGAGCGCTGCGTCACCGTCAGGTCGGTCGGTGACGGCCTGGCTGCGCTCACGGCGGTCCTCCCCGAATGGGTCGCCGTGGCGATCTCCGATCGACTCACGCAGATGGCGCGACACATCGCCCGCACGCGTGACGAGCGGGAGCCTATTCTCGATCCACTCGACGACTCCGAGAACTCGCTCTACCTCTCCGATCTCTCCCCCGAAGACCCTCGGTACGACGCCTACTTCGAGGCCGGAGTGATCGCCGCCGACGGTACCTTCGTCACCGATCCGCTCGCCGGCCTGATCGACCCGATGACCGATCCGGCGAGTCCCGACGTCGAGCACCTTTCCGGCGATACCCGCACGTTCGATCAGATCCGCGCCGATCTGCTGTCCGATCTGCTGCTCTCCTCTGATCCGAGCGAAGCGAACGGCACAGGACTCGAGAACGTCTCGGCCCGCATTCAGGTCACGGTCGCTGCGAGCACCCTCGCCGGAGATGATGATCGCCCCTCCGAACTCGACGGACACGGACCACTCGATCCCGATGTCGCCCGCGGGCTTGCGGGGCGCTGCACCGGATGGTCACGCCTGTTCCTCGACGCGACGGGCCTGGTGACAGAGACCGACTCCTACTCCCCCACAGAGCAGATGCGCCGCTTCCTTCGAGCGCGAGATCAGCACTGCAGATTCCCTGGATGCCGGATGCCGGTGCACCGCTGCGAGATCGACCACAACCATGACCACGCTCGCGGTGGACGAACACGCATCGACAACCTCAGCCACTTCTGCACGACGCATCATTCGCTCAAACACCCCGACATCGATGAGCGGCATCGGTGGACGGCCCGTCAGACTCCTGATGGGAGCATCACCTGGACCAGTCCGCTCGGCAGAGATTACGTCGACCCACCTCGTCGACGGGTCATGTTCGTCTGATCGCAGCGCTTCGCTCGGCTGCTGCCGTCTCGGTTGGAGCCATCACAGCTGGAGCCGTCAAGCCTGCTGCGGCAGCACGCCCAACAGCCAGCCAGCGGAGAGCACACGCGCGGCGCCCGCCGCGACGACGCGGTTCTGCAGCTCGCGGTCGCTCGTGACGGCGACGACATACTGTCCCGCGCGCGATCGACGTTCGACCTCCGCGACGATCGCGTCGTCGCCAGCTGCCTCAGCGCGCACTACCGACACCCCTCCTGCAGGGAGCATTTCAGGGGCCTCTGAACCTGCACCACCACCAGCACCAGCACCAGCACCAGCAGCACCACCGGCACCAGCACCAGCACCAGCACCAGCACCAGCAGACGGTGACGGCGACAGCGACGGTGCGGAGATCCCGCGCGCCTGCCCTTCGACGACAAGCGCGACCTCCGGGAACCAGAGCGTCCCGTCGATCCCGAGATCTGACGCAGGAACGGCAAGCCCGTTCAACCGACCAGACAGTCGAGCTGCCGCCCCCGCGCGATCCTTCCACCACCCGTCGGGTACTGAGCCGACCACGTTCGCGGCATCGACGACGAACGACGGACGAACCTCGAGCAGGGCGCGAAGAGCCGGCCATGCGCTGCCGAAACCGGGGTGCAGAGGTCGCGAGTCGACCTCCTCGACCGGCACCCACTCGAGCGCCACGCTCTCAGGGTCACTGATCACGGGTTCGAACGGGCGCACCACATCGGCGATGACGGTCGTGTATGACCACACGTCGAGGTCGAGCACACTGGTGAACCGCGGTCGCACGGAGCCATCGGGCACCCCCGCCTCCTCCTGCGCCTCACGCACAGCACCCACGATCGCACTCTCGCCCTGGTGCATCGCGCCACCGGGCAGTCCCCATGTGCCGCCGAAGTGGCTCCACGAGACTCGGTGCTGCAGCAGGATTCCGCGCTCGGGGTCGAATGCGAGCAGACCGGCGGCACCGTAACGCCCCCAGTACTTCTCTCCCGACGGGGCGACCACCCAGGCGTCACCCGGGTTCCGGGGCCCGTCGGGGCGGCGGGGTTCACCTGGGGCAGGAGGTACGACAGTCACCCCTTCAGCCTGTCACAGCATCCGGGCATCGGCACGCATCCGAGTCACACGCGGGAACAGCAGTCCACGCGTGCGACCCGGCGACGGATCAGCGCTGACGCTTCTCGCGCACCCGCATGTTGATGACGATGGGCGTTCCGTCGAACTCGTAGAGCTCGCGCAGGCGACGCTGGATGAATCGACGGTAACCGGGGTCGAGGAACCCGGTCGTGAACAGCACGAACGTGGGCGGACGAGTCGACGCCTGCGTGCCGAACAGGATGCGCGGCTGCTTTCCTCCACGCAGCGGGTGCGGGTGCTCCGCGACCAGCTCGGCGAGGAACGCGTTGAACTTGCCGGTCGGAATGCGACGGTCCCAGTTCGTGAGGGCGGTCTCGAGCGCGGGCACCAGCTTGTCGAGGTGACGGCCGGTCTTCGCCGAGATGTTCACGCGCGGGGCCCAGGCGACGTGCGCCAGGTCCTTCTCGATCTCGCGCTCGAGGTAGCGGCGACGATCAGCGTTCTCGAGATCGTCGTCGTTCAGACGGTCCCACTTGTTGAACGCGAGCACGAGCGAACGACCCGACTCGAGCACCAGGTCGATGATGCGAACATCCTGCTCGCTGATCGACTCCGACACGTCGAGCACGACGACACCGACCTCGGCCTTCTCAAGCGCAGCCGACGTACGCAGCGAGGCGTAGAAGTCGGCGCCCTGCGCCATGTGCACTCGGCGACGGATGCCGGCGGTGTCGACCAGACGCCACAGCTTGCCGCCGAGCTCGACGATCTCATCGACCGGGTCGCGGGTGGTTCCGGCGAGGTCATTGACGACCACACGCTCTTCGCCGGCGGCCTTGTTGAGCAGCGACGACTTGCCGACGTTCGGGCGACCGAGAATGGCGACGCGACGCGGTCCGCCGATCTCGGCCTTCGCGACGGCCGAGACATCGGGAAGCGTCTTCAGCAGCGCGTCGAGCAGGTCTGCGACGCCACGGCCGTGGATGGCCGAGACCGGGTGTGGCTCGCCGAGACCGAGGTTCCAGAGTGCTGCCGCTTCGGGCTCCTGACGGGCGTCGTCGATCTTGTTCGCGACGAGGAAGACGGGCTTGCCGCTCTTGCGCAGCATCTTCACGACGTGCTCGTCGGTCGACGTGGCGCCGACCATCGCGTCGACGACGAACAGCACGACGTCGGCGAGGTCGATCGCGACCTCCGCCTGCGCGGCGACCGAGCGGTCGATGCCGCGTGCGTCGGGCTCCCAGCCTCCGGTGTCGACGAGCGAGAAGCGACGGTCGGCCCACTCGGCCTTGTACGTCACGCGGTCGCGGGTCACGCCGGGGGTGTCCTCGACGACGGCCTCACGGCGTCCGAGGATGCGGTTCACGAGCGCCGACTTGCCGACGTTCGGGCGACCGACGATCGCGACGACCGGCAGGGCGGGGAAGAACTGGATGCCGTCCTCGCCCATCGTGATGCCGGCGAGCAGCGCGGCATCCTCGTCGTCGAGGTCGTAGTCGGCGAGACCCGCGCGCAACGTCTCGGCACGCGCTTCGGCGAGCTGCTCGTCGAGCTGCGCCATCTTCTCGGCGAGCTGGTCGGGGCCGCCTTCGTATTCGTCGTCAGCCATGGTGTACTCCTCGGGTTCGTTCGATCACCGCGAGGACGGCGTCGATGGTCTGTGTGAAATCGAGCTCCGTCGAATCGACGACCTCGACGCCTTCTGCGGCGTTCAGGAAGTCGACGACGGCGCTGTCTGAAGCGTCGCGCTTGTGCAGCGCGGCCGCGACGGTCTCGGCGTTCTCGCCGGCGAGTTCGCCGGCGCGTCGTGCGGCGCGCACCTCGGGCGCAGCCGTGAGAAGAATGCGCACCGGGGCGTCAGGCGCCACCACGGTGGTGATGTCGCGCCCCTCGACGACGACCGCCGGGTAGGGCGCGTCGGCGACGAGGGTGCGGAACAGACGATTGACCTGCTCGCGCACCTCGGGGACGCGAGCGACGCCGCTGACGGCGCTCGAGACGGAGGGGTCGCGGATCGCGTCCGTGACGTCGACGTCACCGACCCGGACCGTGCGATCGTCGGGGTCGAGGCCGAGGCGCACGGGGAAGTCGGTGACGGCGTCGAGCACCGCAGCAGCATCCGCGGTGTCGGCCCCTCGATCGAGCACATGCCAGGCGAGGGCGCGATACGCCGACCCCGTGTCGAGGTAGCCGAAGCCCAGAGTGCGGGCGACCGCCTTGGAGACACTGGACTTGCCGGAGCCGGCGGGCCCATCGATCGCGATGAAGTCAGTCATTGGTCGTACCTGCAATCCGCCAGCCGCGTTCCTGGAGTCCGGTGATCGCCCCGTGCAATGCCGCAGGGTCGACGCTGATCTCGGCGAGGCCGAACTGCGCGCCCGGCGAATGCTCGAGACGCAGGTCCTCGACGTTGACGCCGAGTTCTCCGAGCTCGCCGAACAGCCGGCCGAGCTGGCCGGCGGTGTCATCGATCATCACGATGAGCGACTCGAACCGCTGGTTCTGTCCGTGCTTTCCCGGGAGCCGCTCGACGCCGTCGTTTCCCTGTCGGATCGTCTCGGCGACCACGCGCCGAGCGCCGGGAGCTTCGGGCGCGCGCAGCGCGTCGGACACCTCCCGGAGGTCGGATGCCAGAGCGTCGAGGATCTCGACCACCGGCGCGGCGTTCGCTCCGAGGATCTGCACCCAGAGCTCAGGGGCCGACGCGGCGATGCGCGTCGTGTCGCGCACGCCCTGGCCGGAGAGGCGCAGCGCGCCCTCATCCGCCTCGGCTAGCCGCCCGGCAAGAAGACTGGCGATGACCTGCGGAACGTGGGAGGTGAGCGCGACCGAGCGGTCGTGCTCCTCGGGGGTCATCTCGAGTGGCATCGCTCCGACGTCGAGAGCCAGCGCCTCGACGAGCGCGAGATCCGCTGCCTTGGTGTCGGCATCACGGCACACGACCCACGGGCGTCCGATGAACAGGTCTGCGCGAGCGGAGATCGCTCCGCCGCGCTCTCGACCGGCGAGCGGGTGCGAACCGATGTAGCGGGTCAGATCGACTCCGCGGCTCTGCAGACTGTGGAGAGGCTCGAGCTTGACGCTCGCCACGTCTGTGACGACGGCGTGCGGGAAACGAGCCAACTCAGACTCGATGACGTCCGCAGTGACGTCCGGCGGCACGGCGACCACGACCAGCACCGGCGAGTCATCGTCGGCAGCCGAGCGACCGGCTCCGTAGTCGATCGCGAGGCGCAGCTGAGCCGGCGAGGTGTCGGCGAGCACCACATCGACGCCCTTGGCGCGAAGCGCGTGGCCGATGCTCGCACCGAGCAGACCGGCGCCGACCACGCGTACGGTGCCGGAGAGCCTGGCCGCGATTCGCGGCGCGACAGAACTCCGAGCCCCCGTGGGCGCACTCGTCGTATCGGTCACTCGTTCTCCTGTTGCTCGCCTGGCGCCTCGGCGACACCGGAATCACGGCGCGACAGAGTCAACAGTGCGCCGAGTTCGATTTTAGTCAGTTCGCGGGTCTTCCCAACCGGGAGGGTTCCCAGGTGCAGCGG
Organism: Microbacterium sp. WCS2018Hpa-9; assembly: GCF_031843745.1. NCBI lineage: Bacteria > Bacillati > Actinomycetota > Actinomycetes > Micrococcales > Microbacteriaceae > Microbacterium > Microbacterium sp. WCS2018Hpa-9. The sequence continues at coordinate 12,437 of NZ_JAVTIY010000005.1, read as the reverse complement.
ACCGAACTGGCGGCGCACGAGTTCGGTCACCGGGTGGCCGACGGCTGCCAGCATCCGTCTGACGATCCGATTGCGTCCCGAGTGCAGTGTCAGCTCGACGAGACTCGACCCGCGCGAGGTGTCGAGCAGCCGCGCCTTGTCTGCCGCGATCGGGCCGTCGTCCAGATCGATGCCCTTGGTGAGCTTCGAGATCGTCTGCGCGGACACCTCACCCTCGACCTTCGCGATGTACACCTTGGTGACACCGAACGACGGGTGAGCGAGCACGTGTGCGAGGTTGCCGTCGTTCGTCAGGACGAGCAGGCCGCTGGTCTCGGCGTCGAGTCGCCCGACGTTGTACAGGCGCTCCTCGTAGTCGTCGGTGAAGACACGCAGATCGGGCCGGCCGTTCTCGTCGCGAAGGCTGCTGACCACTCCGGTCGGCTTGTTGAGCATCACATACCGCTTCGTCACGTCGAGCTGAACCGCAGTGCCGTCCACGTCGATGAGGTCGGTCTCCGGGTCGACGCGGCGGCCGAGCTCGGTGACGGTCTGCCCGTTCACCCGGATGCGTCCCTCGACGATGTACTGCTCGATCACGCGTCGTGAGGCCACGCCCGCCGCCGACAGCACCTTCTGCAGGCGGATGCCCTCTGGTGTCTCGAAGCCGCTCATCGGATGGTCCCTTCGTTGAAACTGAATCTGTGCATCGCGTCCGGGCGACCAGACGTCATCGGACGAATCGGATCAACCGAGGTCATCGGATGGTCCCTTCGTCGAAACCGTCTGCGCCGTCGTCGAGCAGCGGAGATATCGGGGGCAGATCGTCGAGCGAGTTGATGCCCAGGTGCTGCAGGAGCGCGTCGGTGGTGCCGTAGTTGATCGCACCGGTCTCGGAGTCTGCGAACAGCTCGGTGATGAGACCTCGAGCGAGCAGCGTGCGCACGACCGAGTCGACGTTCACCGCACGGATCGACGCCACCTGGCTGCGTGTGACCGGCTGCTTGTATGCGATCACGGCGAGCGTCTCGAGCGCCGCCTGCGAGAGTCGCGCCGGCGCCTGTCCCCCGACGAACTCCGCGACGACATCGTCGTGATCCTCGCGGACGTAGAGGCGCCATCCGCCGCCGACCTCGCGCAGCTCGAAGCCGCGACGCGGGCCCTGGCCCTTGCCGTCGTAGTCGTCGACCAGTGTCTCGATCGTCTGCCGCACCGCTGCCACCGGCGAGCCGACCGCGGCGGCGAGGGCGACGAGGCCGATCGGCTCGTCGATGATCAGCAGGATCGCCTCGATGCGCTCGGACAGCGGGGACTCGCGCACGGCGCCGTCGGTCACTGCACCGGTCGCAGCGTCGGTCACGTCATCGGTCATAGTCGGCTCCCAGCGATGCGAGTGTCTCGTCCGACCAGGAGTCGGCGGCCCAGCGCAGCGTCAGCTCGCCGAGTGGTTCCAGTTGTTCGAAAGAGAGGGCGGCGTGGCGGTAGAGCTCCAACACGGAGATGAATCGCGCGACGACGATCCCCGGCTCGCTCACACCAGCGACCAGCTCGCGAAAGCTCACCGTCTCCGCGGCGCGAAGCAGCGTGACGACGATCGCTGCCTGCTCGCGGATGCTGACGAGCGGCGCGTGCAGGTGATCGAGACCGACGTGCGGTATCTCCTTCGGTGCGAAGGCCAGGAGCGCGAGTGCGGCGAAATCGTCGACACTGAGCGACCAGACGAGCTCGGGCGTCTTCCGCCGGTGCTTCTCGTCGAGCCTGGCCGCGCGCACGTGACGCCGATCCTCTCGCTGCAGGCACCGGGCGAACCAGGCGGACACCTCCTTGAAGGCGCGGTACTGCAGGAGGCGCGCGAAGAGAAGGTCTCTGGCCTCGAGGAGGGCGACGGCCTCGGCATCCACCAGCTCGCCCTGCGGCAGGAGCCCCGCCACCTTCATGTCGAGCAGCGTCGCCGCGACCACCAGGAACTCCGAGGCCTGGTCGAGCTCCTCGTCGTCGTCGAGCTCTTTGAGATACGCGATGAACTCGTTCGTGACCGCGCTCAACGACACCTCGGTGATGTCCATCTCGTGCTTCGAGATGAGGTTCAGCAGCAGATCGAACGGACCGTCGAAGTTCGACAGGGAGACACGGAATCCGACATCCGAGACGGGAGCCTCTTCGGAGACCTCGGAATCGAGATCCGATACGGCCTCGGGTGAGACGGACTCTGCTGGTGAGACGGACTGAGCCGGTGTGTCTGTCGGCTCGAGCTCAGGCGACAGCGCCACGGGTGACCAGCTCCCGCGCCAATCGCAGGTATGCCTGCGCGGCAGCGTGCTCCGGAGCGAACTCGGTGATCGGCACACCGGAGACCGATGCGTCGGGGAACTTGACCGTCCGACCGATCACGGTCTCCAGGACATCGTCGCCGAAGGCCTCGACCACACGCTCGAGAACCTCACGCGAGTGCAGCGTGCGCGGGTCGTACATGGTGGCGAGAAGGCCGTCCATCGTGATCGACGGGTTCAGCCGGTCTCGCACCTTGTCGATGGTCTCGATCAGGAGAGCCACACCGCGAAGCGCGAAAAACTCGCACTCGAGCGGGATGATGACGCCATGAGCCGCGGTCAACGCGTTCACCGTGAGCAGACCGAGCGAGGGCTGGCAGTCGATCAGGATGACGTCGTACTCCCCCGCCACCTGGCGGAGAACGCGGGCGAGGATCGTCTCGCGGGCGACCTCGTTCACGAGGTGCACCTCGGCAGCTGACAGGTCGATGTTCGCGGGCATCACGTCGAGGCCGTCGACCCCGGAGGGGACGATCGCGTCATGCGCGTCGCGCTTGGTGTCGAGCAGCAGGTCGTACACGGTCGGCACGTCGTGCGTCTGGATGCCGAGGCCGGCGGACAGCGCGCCCTGCGGGTCGAAGTCGACGGCCAGGACCTTGCGGCCGTATTCTGCGAGGGCAGCTGCGAGGTTGATCGCGGTCGTCGTCTTGCCGACGCCGCCCTTCTGGTTGCACAGCGCGATGATGCGTGCGGGCCCGTGCGAGGCGAGCGGTTCAGGGGTCGCGAAGCCGTGATAGGGACGCCCGGTGGGTCCCATGGGGGTGTCGTCGTTCTTCGACGTCTTCGCCCTGGACTTCGCCGCGTTCTCAGCCACCGATTCTCCTGCTCTTTCGTGCTCGGTCGAGTCTACCGATCGCCTGGCGGGTTCACCGCCTCAGCCCCGGCGATCCCGCGATTTCGCCGCGTGTGCCGCGATCTCAGCGAGCGCGCGGGTGCGAAGTGGCGTAGATGTCCCGCAGGGTGTCGACCGACACGTGCGTGTAGATCTGCGTCGTCGCGACCGAGGCGTGCCCGAGCAGCTCCTGCACGACGCGCACGTCGGCGCCGCCCTGCAGCAGGTGTGTCGCGAACGAGTGCCGCAGCGTGTGCGGCGACACCTCGGCGGTGATGTGCGCGTGCTCCGCCGCCGAGCGGATGACGAGCCATGCGCTCTGCCGCGACAGCGGGGCACCGCGAGCCCCGAGGAAGAGCCGGGCCGATGCCCTCCCCTTCGCCGCGAGTCCTGGGCGGACGCGAGTGAGATACGCATCCACCGCGTCACGGGCGAACGAGCCGATGGGCACTATGCGCTCCTTCGACCCCTTGCCCCGAAGGCGCAGCATATCGCCGTGTGCGAGGTCGTCGACGTCGAGTCCGACCGCCTCCGACACCCGAGCGCCGGTGGCATAGAGCAGCTCGAGCAGAGCCCGGTCGCGGATCCCTAGCGGATCTTCGGCGCTGGGCGCGCCGAGCAGGCGCTCGACCTGGTCGATCGTCAGCGCCTTGGGCAGGCGACGAGGCGCCTTGGGCGGACGAAGACGGCCGCTCGGATCATCCTGTTCGATGCCCTCGCGCGCCAGGAAGCGGTGCCACCCACGCACGGACGACTGCAGTCGCGCGAGACTGGTCGCAGCAGGGGCGGGATCGGCACCCGATCGATCGGCGATGAACCGGCCGACGACGGCGGCACTGATCTCGGCCGTGTCGGTGATCCCCTCGGCATCCAGCCACCCGAGATAGGAACCGAGATCGCGCCGATAGGCCGCGATCGTGTGCTCGCTGAGACCGCGCTCGATCGTGACGTGGCGCAGATACGTGTCCAACGCACGGTCGAGCTGCATGCTCAGCTCCGGTCGCGCAGCCTCTGGGCGGCTGCGAGCACGCCGATGCCGAGGATGCCGTTGCGCATCCGCCCGTCGAGAACCGCCGTGATCGCGGCGTCGAGCGGAACCCACTCGACGCGGATGTCGGCCTCTTCGTCCTCGCGCGCGTGCGCGTTCTGCGCCGCCGAGACGCCGGTCGCGAGGAAGACGTGGATGAGCTCGTCGTTTCCGCCGGGGGTCGTCCATGACGAGACGAGCGGCTCCCAGTGCGCTGCGACGAGGTCGGCCTCTTCGGCGAGCTCGCGTCGAGCAGCCTCGAGCGGCTCCTCACCTGCCACGTCGAGCAGACCGGCCGGCAGCTCCCAGTCGCGGTGGCGGATCGGATGCCGGTACTGCTGGATCAGCAGCACCCGCTCCTCGTCATCCAGCGCGAGGATCGCGACGGCGCCCGTGTGCGCGACGTACTGGCGCCGGATCTCTCCGTCGCCGTACCGCACCCGATCGTCGCGCACGTTCCAGACGGCGCCCTCGTACGCGAGATCGCTGCGGAGGACCTCTGGCTCGAAGGGCTCGTCGCGCAGTTCGTCGAACTCAGTCATCGGCTTCGACGTCGAACAGCTCGCTCGAGCGGTGACGCTCGATCGCGGCTCCGACCAGGCCGCGGAACAGCGGGTGCGGGGCGGTCGGACGCGAGCGGAGCTCGGGGTGCGCCTGCGTCGCGATGTAGTACGGGTGCACATCACGCGGCAGCTCGACGTATTCGACCAGATCGAGCTCGGGGTTCAGGCCCGAGAACACGAGACCGGCCTCCGAGAGACGCGCACGGTAGGCGTTGTTGACCTCGTAGCGGTGACGGTGACGCTCCGAAGCCTCGGGTGCGCCGTACAGCTCGCGCGCCAGGGAACCCTCGGCGAGTGCTGCCTGGTAGAGGCCCAGACGCATGGTGCCGCCGAGGTCACCGCCGTCGAGGATCTCGACCTGCTCGGCCATCGTGGCGATGACGGGCTCGGAGGTCTGCGGGTCGAACTCGCTCGAGGATGCCTCGGCGATGCCGGCCACGTCGCGGGCGTACTCGATGACCATGCACTGCAGGCCGAGGCAGAGTCCGAGGGTCGGGATGCCCTGCTCGCGCGCGAACTTCAGAGCGCCCAGCTTGCCCTCGATGCCGCGGATGCCGAATCCACCGGGAACGCAGATGCCGTCGAGCTCGCCGAGCTGCTCCTTCGCACCCTCAGGGGTCTCGCAGCGGTCCGACGGGATCCAGCGGATGTTGACCTTGGTCTCCTGCGCGAAGCCGCCGGCCTTGAGGGCCTCGGTCACCGACAGGTAGGCGTCGGGCAGGTCGATGTACTTGCCGACCAGACCGATCGTGACCTCGTGCTTGGGGTTGTGCACGGCGTGCAGCACCTTGCTCCAGCGCGTCCAGTCGACCTCGTCGGCGGCCTTCTCATCGAGACCGAGGCGGCGCACGATGTACGAGTCGAGGCCCTGGTCGTTGAGCGTCGATGGGATGTCGTAGATGCTCGGCAGGTCGACCGTGTTGATGACGCCCTCGGCGTCGACGTCGCACATGAGAGCGATCTTGTTGCGGTTGCTCTCGCTGACGGGACGGTCGCTGCGGAGCACGAGCGCGTCGGGCTGGATGCCGACCTGGCGGAGGGCGGCGACGGAGTGCTGCGTCGGCTTGGTCTTCTGCTCGCCGGAAGCGCCCATGAACGGGACGAGTGACACGTGCACGAAGAAGACGCTGTCGCGGCCGAGCTCGTGACGCAGCTGCCGAGCGGACTCGAGGAACGGCTGCGACTCGATGTCGCCGACCGTGCCGCCGACCTCGGTGATGATCACATCAGGACGCGGGTCCTCTGTCGCCTGCAGACGCATGCGGCGCTTGATCTCGTCGGTGATGTGCGGGATGACCTGCACGGTGTCGCCGAGGTACTCGCCCCGGCGCTCGCGGGCGATCACCTGCGAGTAGATCTGGCCCGTCGTGACGTTGGCGGCCTCGGACAGGTTGATGTCGAGGAAGCGCTCGTAGTGTCCGATGTCGAGGTCGGTCTCGGCACCGTCGTCCGTGACGAAGACCTCGCCGTGCTGGAAGGGGTTCATCGTGCCCGGGTCGACGTTCAGATACGGGTCGAGCTTCTGCATGACGACGCGCAGACCGCGAGCGGTGAGGAGGTTGCCGAGGCTTGCGGCAGTGAGCCCTTTACCCAAAGACGAAACGACACCACCCGTCACAAAGATGTGCTTGGTCGTGTCGTTCTTGGGCCCCGCAGAAGAAGAGTTCATCACGGGCTTCGATCCTATCAGTCGACGGAGGACCCGAGAGCGAGAAGTTCTCGGGCATGGGTGATCGCGGCATCCGAATCCGTCAATCCGGACAGCAGTCGAGCCATCTCGGCCTCGCGCTCCTGGCCCTCGAGACGTCGGACACTCGACGCGGTGACTGCTCCGTCGTTGGATTTCACGACCGAGAGATGGTTGGTGGCGAAGGCGGCGACCTGAGCCAGATGAGTGACTGCGATCACCTGCGACTTCTCGGCGAGTCGGGCGAGTCGTCGGCCGACCTCGATCGCCGCGGCGCCACCGATGCCGGCGTCGACCTCGTCGAACACGAAGGTCGGCACGGGGTCGGTTCCGGCGATCACGACCTCGATCGCGAGCATCACGCGCGAGAGCTCACCGCCCGACGCGCCCTTGCCGACGGAACGGGGTTCGGCTCCGGGGTGGGGCGCGAGCAGGATCGCGACATCGTCGCGACCGTGAGCGGTCTCCGTGCCCGGTGTGACCGCGACCTCGAGGGTCGCGTCGGGCATCGCGAGGGCATGCAGCTCCTCGCTCACGGCGACGCCGAGACGCGCGGCGGCCTTGGTGCGCTCCGCCGTCAGGGCGTCGGCATGTGCATCGAGATCTGCGCGGGCGGCATCACGTTCGGCTTCGAGGCGATCGAGCCGCTCGCCGTCGTCGTCGAGTTCGGCGAGGCGCGCGGAGCCGGTCTGCCAGAGCTGCAGAGCCTCATCCAGCGAACCGTGCGCGCGGATGAGCGTGCCGAGCGCAGCCCGACGCTCTTCGACGGCCGCCAGCTCGTGCGGTCCTGTCTCATCGAGATCGGCGAGGTATGCCGAGAGCTGGCCCGCGACGTCGGCGATGCGGTACCCGATGTCGGCGAGAGCGGCCGAGATCTCTGTGAGAGCAGTGTCGGAGACGCGCTCGAGCACTCGACGGGCTTCAGCGATCAGAGCGGATGCATCCGGCTCGCCCTCGTCGCTCGAGAGCGCGCTGTGTGCGAGAGTGGCGGCCAGGCGCAGCTCTTCGGCGTTCGCCAGGCGTTCGGCCCGTGCCGACAGCTCGACGTCCTCCCCCGGTTCGGGAGCGGCGGCCTCGATGAGTGCCAGCGCCTCGCGGAGGCGCGATGCCTCTTCGGCTCTGCGGTCGCGGTTCTCGGTGATGTCGGCGATCTCGGCATCCAGCTCGCGCCAGCGCGTGAACGACGATGTGTAGGCGTCGAGCGCCGTGGCGATCGGGGCGCCTCCGAAGCGGTCGAGTGCGTCACGCTGAGCGGCGGATGAGCGCAGGCGAAGCTGCTCGGACTGGCCGTGCACGACGACGAGTTCCTCGGCCAGCGCCGAGAGCACGCCGGCCGGCGCCGCACGACCGCCGACGCTCGCGCGGCTACGGCCCTCGGCGCTCAGTGTGCGAGAGACGTACAGCTCAGCGACGCCGGAACCCGCAGGCTCCAGCTCTCCGCCGGCATCCGAGACGATGTCGGCGACGTCGCCCGTCTCGGGCACGACCCACACGCCCGCGACGGATGCCTGAGCAGCACCCGCTCTCACGGCTCCGGAGTCTGCGCGCTGCCCGAGCAGCAGCCCGAGGCCGGTCACGACCATCGTCTTGCCCGCACCGGTCTCGCCGGTGATCGCGGTGAAGCCCGCGCCAAGGGGCAGCACGGCGTCGGCGATCACGCCGAGCCCCTGCATCCGCATCTCCTCGATCACGAGGCCGTCCCCTGTCCGCGCCACCCGGCGACCGGCAACTGGAACTTGCGCACGAGACGGTTGGTGAACTCGGTGGGGTGCAGGCGCGCGAGGCGCACCGGACGAGAAGACCTGCGCACCACGACACGCGCGCCCGGCGGCAGGTCGTGCGATCGGCGACCATCGCACCAGAGGATGCCGGAACCCGAGGTGCCCTCGAGCATCTCGATGGCCACGGCAGCGTCGGGGCTGACGACGAGCGGCTTAGCGAACAGCGCGTGAGCCGACAGCGGCACGACAGCGATGGCCTCGACGCTGGGCCAGATGACCGGCCCGCCAGCGGAGAAGTTGTAGGCCGTCGACCCGGTCGGCGTGGACACGACCATGCCGTCGCAGCCGAAGCTCGACAGGGGCAGACCGTCGATCTCGAGCACGACCTCGATCATGCGCTCACGGCTGGCCTTTTCGACCGTGGCCTCGTTGAGCGCGAAGGTCTCGTATACGACAGCACCGTCTACGTCTTTGACGCGCACCGACAGCGCCAGGCGCTCTTCGACCTCGTAGTCGCGATCGATGACGCGCCGCACAGCGGCATCCATGTCGTCTCGGTCGATCTCGGCGAGGAACCCGACGTGACCCATGTTGATCCCGAGCACGGGGGCCGAGCAGCCGCGCACGAGTTCGGCTGCGCGCAGGATCGTGCCGTCGCCTCCGAGCACGATCGCGAGTTCGAGCTCATCCTGCTGCACCGTCTCGCCGAGGATGTCGACATCGGCGAAGTGCGGGTCGACTGCTCGCAGGTCGCCGCTCTCATCGGGCGGGAGCACAGGGCGCGCTCCAGCCTCGCGGAGTTCGTCGACCACCTTGCGGGCCGCCTCGACGGTGGCCTCCCGGCCGGCGTGGGCGACGACCAGGATGTTGCGCTCGTTCATCGTCTCCCTGCCAGTGCGTTGATGCGGTCTGACCATTCTGACGGATCGCTGCCACGCCCCGGCGCGAGGTGCAGAAGATACTCCGAGTTGCCGTGCGTTCCGAGGATCGGCGAGGTGAGGATGCCGAGCATGCCCAGGCCCGCGTCCCAGGCGCTCCAGGCCGTTCGCGCGACCGCATCCGCGCGCGTGGCCGGGTCGGTGACGAGTCCGCCGCGCACCGCGGTGCGCCCGACCTCGAACTGCGGCTTCACGAGCAGGACGATGTCTGCCCCGGCAGCGGCAACGCCGGCGACAGCGGGCAGCACGTGCTCGAGGGAGATGAAGGACAGGTCGCCGACGATGAGGTCAGGAGCCGCCGACTCACCCGTGACCTCCTGCAGGTTCTCGGGAGTCATGTGACGGACGTTGTAGCCCTCGACGACCACGACGCCGGCGTCGGATGCCACGGCGGCGGCCATCTGGTCGTGGCCCACGTCGACGGCGAGGACGCGTCGCGCTCCGCGCTCACGAAGCACCTGGGTGAAGCCCCCGGTCGAGGCGCCCATGTCGAGCGCGAGGCGGCCGTCGGCAGAGATGCCGAATCCGTCGAGAGCGGCGATCAGCTTGTGCGCGCCACGACCGACGTAATGATCGGCGCCTGCGACGGTGATCTCTGCGGCATCCGCGACCGGGGTCGAGGCCTTCACGACGGGGCGTCCGTCGATGCTCACGAGGCCGTCCGCGATGAGCGTGGCCGCATGCGTGCGCGAACGAGCGAGTCCTCGTGCGGCGAGGGCGGCGTCGAGTCGCGTCATCGGGTGCCCGGCGCGTCGCGCTGGTCGAGCTTCGCGCCGCTGTCGAGGCGGCGCGACAGCTCATCGTGAAGTCCGGAGTACGCGCCTGCGCGGTCAGCGAGAGGCTGACCCTCGATCAGGTGCAGCCGACTCCACAGACCGTCGGTCGGTGCGTTGGTCGTCTCGTCGGTCACTCTTCCACTGTACGCGGCGAGGGCGACACGTCGGTGGAGCCACGGCGGCGCGAGGCGGCTGTCAGGGCCGATGGAACGGGTCGTCGTAGAGACGCTCGGGCACACGCAGCACGAACACCGGTGTTCCGGATGCCCAGATCGCAGATGCGCCTGCCCGAAGCAGATCGATCTGCGAATCGCCCTCCGCGACGATCTCGACGTCGGCTCCGACGACCCGCACGGATGCGCCGTTGACCGAGTGGATGCCGTCTTTCGACGTGACCTCGGGATACGGCTGGTGCAGTTCGCGCAGATCGCTGAGGATGTACGTCGGACGCGATCCCTCAGGCGCAGCGAGCACGTGCTTGGGTCGATCGATGCCGGTGAGCACCAGCGCCGAGTCGATGCCCGCGCGGACGGCTCCGAGGATGTCCGTGTCGAGACGGTCGCCGATGAACAGCGGCTTCTTCGCACCGAAGCGCTCTGTGGCCTCTTCGAAGATCGGCGTCTCAGGCTTGCCTGCGACGGTCGCGAGCCGGCCGATCGCCGTGTGCACGGCAGACACGAGCGTCCCGTTGCCAGGTGCGACGCCGCGCTCGCGCGGGATCGTCCAGTCGGTGTTGGTGGCGATCCAGGGGATGCCACCCTCCTCCTCGGGAACCTTCAGCGCGAACGCCGCCTCGGCGAGATCCGTCCACGCGACCTCGGGGGCGAAGCCCTGCACCACGGCATCCGGAGCATCCTCGGCGCTGCGCGTGACGGTGTAGCCCGCCTTCTCCGCCTCGTCGACGAGCCCGGCTCCACCGATGATCAGCAACGTCGCAGGCGGCGGCACGATTCCGGCGAGCAGCCGCATCGCAGCCTGCGGGCTGGTGATCACGTCAGCGGGCGCGACGTCGAGACCCAGGCTGCTCAGGTGCTCGGCGACCGACGCATCTGTGCGAGATGCGTTGTTCGTGATGTACCCGAGCCGAGCGGTCGCCGCCGCGGCATTGAGGCTCTCCACCGCATGCGGCAGAGCGCCAGGACCCGCGTAGACGACGCCATCCAGATCGGCCAGCACGGCGTCCACGCCCTCAAGCGGGGTGCGCAGCGCAGGCTTCTTGGAGAACAGCCCCACTACGCCTCCTTCGACGAATCGGATGCTGCGGAGGCCTCGGCCGTGTCATCGGCAGCGGCGTCTCCTGCGCTGTCGGAGTCAGCGTCGTCTTCGCCGAGGAGCTCACGGACCTCGTCGTCGATGGACGGCTCAGGCTCGACGTCATCAGCGGCGGCGTCAGCGTCGTCATCCGAGCCAGCGATGTCATCATCGTCAGACTCAGAATCGTCGTCGTGGTCAGCATCCGCGTCAACGTCAGCATCCGCATCCGCATCCGCATCCGCATCCGCATCAGCATCAGACTCAGAGTCGTGCGTGTCGTCCTGGTCGTCACTGAAGTCGCCTTCGATGAGGCCGTCTTCGATGATGATCTCCTCGTCACCGGCCTCGTCGACACCGAGTGCCTCGGCAGCGACCTCTGCACGATGTGCCCAGAACTCGGCTTCGTCGGTTCGTCCGAGATCCTCGAGCACCGCTGCACGAGCAGCGAACAGCGCAGGGCTCCATTCGAACGCGCGGTCGGGGTCGAGTTCAGGAATCTCGAGTTCGCCGAGCGCGAGCTCGAGGTCACCCTGATCCAGGCGCGCACCCGACATCGCGATCGCCAGAGAGACGCGAACGGGCGTGGTGAGCGCAGCCCGGTCCACAGCGCGACCGGTTTCGAGGGCGCGGTCGGGGCGTCCGATGCCACGCTCGCTGTCGACCATCAGTGCGATCTGATCGTCCTTGCCGGAGATGCGACGGTACGTGCGCAGCTCGCGAAGGGCCAGAGCGAAGTCCTCAGTGGCGTATGCGGTGATACCGAGCGTCTCGCGGACGATCGCGATACGGCCTGCACGGCGGGAAGCCGCGAGGGCGTGCTCGTGTGCACGGGCCGGATCCTCGTCGATGAGCTGAGACGCCATGGCGAGGTGACGCGCGACCAGTTCGGCGTTCTCCTTGCTGAGGGTCTTCAATTCGTTGCGGGCAGAGGTGTGCAGGTCACGGGCCGTGACCTCATCCGGGATGTGCGGATCGTTGAAGCGCGGACGATCCCCGTCTGCCTGAACCGGACGTTCGCGGCCTGCTCCCCCGCGCTGCGGGTAGGAACGCGAAGAGTCGCGGTCCTGTCCACCGTCGCGGTTGTACCCGCCCGAGCGAGGTGCACCGCCGTCGCGGTTGTAGCCACCGGAGCGGGGTGCGTCGTTGTCGCGGCGCGGAGCGCCACCATCCCGGTTGTACCCACCGGAACGAGGGGCATCGTTGTCGCGGCGCGGGGCGCCACCATCGCGGCTGTAGCCACCCGAACGAGGTGCACCGCTATCGCGGTTGTAACCGCCCGAACGAGGTGCACCGCTATCGCGGTTGTAACCGCCCGAACGAGGTGCACCGC